>NZ_JAFLWA010000001.1 GCF_017316125.1 Enterococcus sp. DIV0660C
TGTTGTACTTGGTTCCGTTGGAATAAGTGTATTCTTTTTCGTCACTTCTACGTCTGTGTCATCATCTTTATAAATCGTAAACGTAATTGGTGTCTCATCCAATTCATATCCATCTGGAGCTTTCGTCTCAATAAATTTATAATTACCCGGTTCTAAGTCCGATACATGGATTAGGCCATTTTCATCTGTAATTAAATTTTCATCAAGTACTGTTCCATCTTCTTTAACAAGTTTGAACTCCGCACCAGTCAATGTTTTATTACTTTCACTTGATACTTTTTTCAAAGTAACTGACCCAGTTATAGGTACATTAAGTTTATTAGTGGCGGTTAAATTAATAGATGTTTCTTGCCCTTCTGTCACAATAAATGGAATTGGTGATTCATCTAAAACGTAGCCATTCGGAGCTTTTGTTTCAACAAAGGCATAGTTTCCTGGTGACAGTATTCCCGAATTAATAAATCCCTTTTCGTCAGTAACAAGATTTTCGACAACTGTATTTCCTTCAGCATCAACTATTTTAAATTCTGCACCAGCTAAAGGATTTTTATTATCTGCATCTATTTTATAAAGATGTGCACTACCATCTAGTGTTGTTGTAGTATCCTTACTAGATATATTTGTTCCACTGTAATTAAAATATGCTTTGTTTACAATTGTTTCTCCAGGCACAGCATCAGGGTTTTCAAAATGAACTTTAAAAGAAACTTTAACGCTCTCACCTGCTGGTAAATCCTTCAACAATTCATAAGATATACTATTTGTTTCTGAATCATATTCTACATCAGATAAATACCCACTGGAGTTATCAGTTGTAGAAACAAAAGATATAAACTCTGGTAGTGGATCTGTCAATTTTGTGCCAGCAGTTGTTTTACCCACGTTATTCTTAAATGTTAAAGTATAAATCAGATCCCCTGAATTGGCAGCTAATGTTGATTGAGAGACTTCTTTATTTAAAGTTACTGAATCAAATTGTACTTCTTTTAATGCCATATAAGTACCAGATTGTCTGATTTCTTCTCCATTACTAGTTAATACTGCATTATTTAAACGAGATCCAAATTCATCTGGTGTAAAATCTCCATCAATATTCTGTGCATACATGAGAACATAGCTATCGTTGGGAGTTAAATTTCCAAAGTCAACTGTAAATCCGCTATCTGTTAAAAATATTTTATCAGAAAACTCTGTAGTAACATATTCCCAACTATTTGGAATCCCATTTTCATCTCTACCATTAACTTTTGCAATTCTAAAGTGGTTAATGACTGTACTATCCCCAGTTGCAGGAATATATTTATCTGGATCTGTCAAATAAGTACCTTCTGGTATAGTATCTACTATTTGAACATTATCCAAACTCTGCTGATTGTAGTTCACTATAATTGCAAATTTATTCCTTGATGGGTTGTTAGGATCTAAGATGGCTGAATCATGTCCATATAATTCTTCATATCCTCCATCAGTTATAGCAAACTTACTCAAAAGTGGGTTACCAGGTGTTGTAGTACTCACCTGTGATACCGTTTTGTCACTACTAATAATATTATTTCCCATATATAGATCTGAACTAAATTCCACTTCATCTGGATAATTATTATTAGGATCTGTCGAATTCAAGTAAGGTGCTTTAAACAAAATTTTAACAGTGTTACCTTGGGCATCATGTGGATCATATTTTGTGTGATCATATGCAATATTGATAATATAGTTTCCCTCATTATCCTCTTCCAAGGCTGGATCATCTAAATAAAAAGGATCATCAATAACGATGTTATTCATCATGTACTCTTTGTTTGAAACAATAACTTTAGGAATTGCAACCTTAATAACTCCATCTTCCGTAATTGTACCCGCTGTCGATGCCATTGACACATCAACCTGAACGTTACCACTCGGATAAATCGGATTAGTAGCAGTAATTGTCACTCCAGGATCATCTCCCGCAACTTTGGGAGTGGAATTTTCTGCAAATGCCATTCCCATAAATCCAAATTGGCTCATTACAATAACAATTATAGAAAGCAAATATGAATACTTCGGCAATCTCTTTTTCATTTTTTTCCTCCTTAATATTTATAGTCATTAACTATATAATAAGCAGATTATATCTTATGAAATCAATGAAAAAAGACCTATTTATGTACTATAGAAGTACCTTATAAGAACAATGAATTCCACTACAATAAATAAAAAAGCATATGGTAT
>NZ_JAFLWA010000010.1 GCF_017316125.1 Enterococcus sp. DIV0660C
TTGTCGTGACTCTTATTTTTGTTTTTTTTTTAAAGTAAAAATTCTTTAAGTGCTTGGTTCACTGCACCAATTGGAAAACCAACAATGCTGTAATAATCGCCACTTATTTCTTTAACAAATGCACCAGCAAAACTTTGTATGCCATAAGAACCAGCTTTATCCTGATAATCACCTGTTGCCAAATACGTATCGATTTCTTTTTCAGTTAGTGGATAAAAAGTTACTTCAGCTTGCGCTAAAATTCTTTCTTCTCGTTCTTTCGATTTTAAGACAACAGCAGTATACACTTGATGTGTTTCCCCACTTAGTGAGCGAAGCGTTGCTTTTGCATCGGCTAAATCCACTGGTTTCCCTAAAATTTTTTGATGATGAATAACCGTAGTGTCACTAGCAATCACTAATGTTTGTTCCGTTTGCTGCTCCACGACTGCTTGTGCTTTTTCATACGCCATTCGTTGAACGTACGCGATAGGGTCTTCACCGTCGATCGGTGTCTCATCAATGTCAGCTGGTTGAATTGCAAACTCAGAAACTAAACGACTCAACAATTCCTTTCTTCGAGGAGATTGAGAAGCTAAGATTATTTTCATTTTCTGCCTCTTTCCTATTTTTTAATGTGGATCTTGGATACGTTTAAACATTCGCTCCATATCCGAGTTAGTAAAATGGATCAATACCGGTCGACCATGTGGGCAATTGAATGGATTTTCACATTGTGCTAAGTCCTTTAGTAATACGCGGGCTTGTGCTTCATTCAAATAATGATTTGCTTTGATTGAACGTTTACAGCTCATCATGATTGCCGTTGCTTCACGAAATTTTTTCACACTAACACTACCTGTTGTCAGCAGCATATCAATCATTTCTCTGATGATCGACTCTTCTTCGCCACTTGGATACCAAGTTGGATGTGCGCGAACAATGAAACTATTCTGCCCAAATTCTTCCAAATAAATCCCGGATTCTTCAAGCAAATGTTTCTTTTCTTTTAGTTTCAATGCGTCATTGTTAGGATAGTCCAAAACAAAAGGTACCAACAATTCCTGTAAGTCATTCGACACTTCGCCGATTTTTTCACGGAAATATTCGTACTTGATACGTTCCTGTGCCGCATGTTGATCGATAATATATAAGCCCGTACTACTTTGTGCAAATAGATAAGTGCCATGCATTTGTCCAAAATATTCCAGTTGTGGAAAGCGTTCAGTTACTTTTTCTGTTTCCAACTTTTGAATGGCTTGATCCAATGCCCGGCTATTTCCTTGACCAAATTCCGGATGCAAGGCAAGTTCGTCTTCGTAAACTTGTTCTGAGGCATTTCTTTCTACTGTTTGGGGTTGTTCTTCTTGAAATTCGACATTATCCACAGTGGATAATGTTTCTTCTGTGATTTTATCCACAGACTTTTCTACAAAGTTTTCCACAGTATTTTCTTGTTTATCCACCATTTTCCCACCGTTTTCTGGATAATTCGTCGTTTCTTCAGAAAACGGAACAAAGTTTTCAACATTTTCCACAGAGTTATCAACAGTTTTTCCAAAATTAGGTTGTTTTGTTTCTTCCACATAAAAACTAGTTGTTTCTCGATCAAAATTTAGACTTTGTGGTTTCTTTGGTTTTTCATCTTCAAATGCATAAGATAAATCAATTTCTGTTTGTTCGACTTTTGGCTGGTCTGTGACTTTCTTTTTAAATCGTAAATTGTCTGCAGCACTAGGAATCAGATTTTCTTGACTAAGCGCTTCTTGGATTGCATTTGCTATCAAGTCAGTCAATTCTTTTTCTTTGGATAAGCGGACTTCTTGTTTTGTTGGATGAACATTTACATCTACTAATAGTGGGTCCATTTTGATTTCTAAAACAGCAATTGGATATCGACCAACCATCAATTTTGAGCCATAACCAGCTACAATCGCTTTATTCAAAGCAAAGTTTCTGATATAGCGTCCGTTAATGATCGTTGATAAATAATTCCGGCTCGCACGAGTTACCTCTGGAAGCGAGACATAGCCCACCAGTTCGAAGTCTAAATCTTTTGCTTCGATTTTCAACATTTTTTTGGCAGTAGTTAAGCCATAAATACCAGCAATAGTCTGCTTGAGATCACCATTTCCCGCAGTAGCTAACATCTTATTGCCATCATGAATGAGACGAAAAGCAATATTTGGATGGCTTAACGCCAAGCGATTCACAATGTCCCCAATATTTGCGAGTTCTGTATGCAACGTTTTGACATATTTAAGGCGAGCAGGTGTGTTGAAAAAAAGATTGCTTACAGTAATCTTCGTTCCTTGACGTAATGGTGCTGGGCGATGTTCCGTAACCTCCCCGCCTTTTAGTGCTACGAACGTTCCTTGATTTTCTTCTTGATTAGCTGTTTCAATCGTTAATTCTGAAACAGAAGCAATACTTGGAAGTGCTTCGCCACGAAAACCAAGTGTACGAATCCGAAATAAGTCATCTCGATTATGGATTTTACTTGTTGCATGACGCTTAAATGCACTTTCAACATCATCAGTCAAAATTCCCTCACCATTGTCTATCACTTGAATTGTTCGCAGACCAGCTTCTTCCACTAAGATATCGATTTGGCTGCTTCCTGCATCAATCGCATTTTCGACCAATTCTTTCACAACAGAGGCTGGGCGTTCGACAACCTCACCGGCTGCGATTTGATTGGCTAAACGTTCTGATAATTCTTGGATTTTCGCCATGGGTCTACGCCTTCTTTCTAAAGTTGTTTTTGTAATTCATATAATTTATTCAGTGCATCCATTGGCGTCATTTCTAATAAATTAAGTTTCTTCAATGATGTCACAACTTCTTGTTCTCCATCTGACAATTCAGCAAATAGAGAAAGTTGTTGTGTTTCCTCATTTACTTGTGCTTCCGAGATTTGTGCAGGCCGTTCCTGCATCTCCACAACAGATTTAACTGGTTCAACAGGGATTTGATGATGCTTTTCTTCCCCAGATTCAAGTGTTGCTAAAATCGTTGATGCTCGTTTCAACAAGTCTGTTGGTAATCCTGCAATTTTCGCCACATGGATTCCATAACTTTTATCAGCTGGACCTTCCATCATTTTATGAAGAAAGACAACTTCCCCGTCTTTTTCAACTGCTCCGACATGAACATTCTTCAATTGAGAGAGTTCTTCGTCTAAGACTGTTAGTTCATGATAATGCGTCGAGAAAAGTGTTTTTGCCTGAACATTTTGATGAATATATTCAATGATTGCTTGTGCTAGTGCCATCCCATCGTATGTCGCCGTTCCACGACCCAGCTCATCAAATAAAATCAAGCTATTTGGTGTAGCATTGCGCAGTGCTTGATTGGCTTCCATCATTTCAACCATGAAAGTACTTTGACCAGCAATCAAGTCATCGCTCGCTCCAATTCGAGTAAAGATTTGATCAAAAATCGGTAAAACAGCTTTCTGTGCCGGAACAAAACACCCCATTTGTGCCATGATGACAGTTAATGCAAGTTGGCGCATATATGTGCTTTTCCCTGACATATTCGGCCCTGTGATTAACAGAATCATCTCTTGTTCGTCCATCTCGACACTATTTGGAATGTATTCTTGGTGGCCTAGTACTTTTTCAACTACTGGATGCCTACCTTCTTGAATACATAATTGTTGACTATTATTCGTTAAGACTGGACGAACATATTGGTAACGTTCACTGATTGTCGCAAAGCTTTGTAAAACATCAACTGTACTGATTGATTTTGCCAATGTTTGTAAAGGTTGAATAGCTTTTTTCACTTCTTCACGAACAGCTAAAAATAGTTGGTATTCTAAATCGACAGACTTTTCTTCGGCTTCAAGGATTTGAGTTTCTAGTTCTTTTAACTCTGGCGTAATAAAGCGTTCTGCATTTGCTAATGTTTGTTTCCGCTCATACTTGCCTTCTTCTAAGCTCGCTAAGTTTGATTTTGTAATTTCGATATAATACCCAAACACACGATTAAACCCAACTTTTAAGTTTTTGATTCCAGTTTCTTTTCGTTCCCGAGCTTCTAGTTCAGCTAGCCATTGTTTCCCGTTTTTCATGGCTGAACGATAGGCGTCTAATTGTTCATTGAATCCATCGCGAATCACGTTACCTTCTGTGATTTGTAATGGAGGATCTTCATTGATTGCTTGGTTGATTAGCTGAACAAGGCCTTCCATTGGTTGCATTTTTTCTAATAGTGCTTGCCATTGTCCTTGGTCGATTCCTTCAATCAGTTGACGAATCATTGGCACTTGTTCAAGTGACGTCTTCAATTGAATCAAATCGCGACCATTCACATTTCCAAATGCCACTCGGCCGGCTAAGCGCTCTAAGTCATAAACTTTAGTCAACGCACTTTGCAGATCAATTCGTTCAAAATAACTATCAACTAAAGAAGCAACCATCTCTTGGCGGGTATTGATTGCATGTGATTGAATCAATGGTCGATCAAGCCATTGTTTGAGCATGCGACCACCCATTGCCGTTTTGGTTTCATCTAATAACCACAATAAAGTCCCATGTTTTTTACCTGTTCGGATCGACTGACTTAATTCCAAATTGAATTTGGAATAATAGTCCATTTTTAAATAGTGATCTGGTTGATATTCCACTGCGTTTTGAATATGGGCTAAACTTCTCTTTTGCGTCACCGCTAAGTAAGTCAATAGCTTTCCTGTCACTTCTTTTTCAAGTCCATCTGTTATTTCACGCGTCAAAAAATTAAATTCGGCATTTTCTTCCAATGTCTCTTGAGAAGAAAAAACTAAACCCAAACGAATACTTAATTGTTCACGTAAGCTAACAGAAATCTCTGTGCCCAATACTAATTCTTTTGTCTGCAATGCAGAAGTTTCATTTAAAACGCCTTCTTCATCAAAAAGATGTGCTGTTTTTAACTCGCCAGTGCTCAAATCAACATAGGCAAAACCAAACTCATCACCTTCTTGTACAACAGCAGTCAAGTAATTATTATCTTTTGCAGAAAGACCTTTACTGTCCATAACTGTTCCTGGTGTCACTAACTGAACAACTTCACGTTTAACCATGCCTTTCGTTGTTTTTGGATCTTCAACTTGTTCACAAATGGCCACTTTATAGCCTTTTTCAACCAAACTATCGATATACCCTTGTGCAGCGTGATGTGGCACGCCGCACATTGGGATTGGATCATCCGCATTGCGATTTCGGCTCGTTAACGTTAGCTCTAGTAGCTGTGAAACTTGGATTGCATCTTCATAAAATAGTTCATAAAAATCACCAAGACGATAAAACAAAAAAGCATCTTGGTATTGTGCCTTAATGCTTAGATATTGTTCCATCATTGGTGTGTTCTTTGTTTTTTGAGGCATTGTTTTCCTCCTCTAATAATTCATTGATTTCATCTTGAATCAACCCAGTCAAATAGTGTAAAAGATCATTTGCCTCTAGTAATTGGCGACGATATGCAATCACTAAAGGATGTTGTTCAAATGTTTTTGTCAATTGATTCGCACGAGCAATTGCTGCTTGCTCAGCAATCACTTTACCATAATGACCAAATTGGACTGCCTCTTTTTGCGCCACTTTGATCTCCTCGGTCAATTCTTTTAAATAGTTATTTTGATTTACTTTTTCTTCTAATTCCTTATAGCGAACAATAATTTCGTTTTTACCTAGAAGTTTCGTCAGTTGGTCAACTGTTTCTTGTATTTCTGGTTCATTTTCTAAAAAAGCCATTGATCTACCTCACTCCATAAATGGTCGGTCGTCATTGATTTGGATCAATTGAATGTCTTTTGCTTTTCCAGTTGTATCGTCAATCTCCAGCAAGCAACCACATAAAATAGCACGACCTTCTTCCACAACTTCAAAGCGCTTTGGCATTGCTGTTAAAAATTTTTCGATAACCACGTCACGACGCATTCCTAAAATACCATCGTATGGACCTGTCATACCGACATCCGTTAAGTAAGCTGTTCCATTTGGTAGAATACGTGCATCATTTGTCTGAACATGTGTATGTGTTCCCACAACGGCTGACACTTCACCATCTAAAAACCAGCCCATTGCTTGTTTTTCACTAGTCGTTTCTCCATGAAAATCAACAAAAATGATTGGCGTTCTTTTTCGTGCTTCAGCAACTAGTGCTTGCATTTTACGAAATGGGTCATCCAAATCAGTCATAAATGAACGAGCTTGCATATTGATAACGGCAAGTTCCACTTGATTGACTTTGACAAATACCATTCCTTGACCTGGTGTTCCTTCTGGAAAGTTCGCTGGACGAACCATTTTTTTCGCGTCATCAATAAATTCAAAAATACCGCGATTGTCCCATGTATGATTTCCCATAGTCACAACGTCAACACCATCTTGTAAAAGTTTTTTATAAATTTTTTCCGTGATACCTCTTCCAGAAGCAGCATTTTCACCATTCACGATAGTTACTTGTGGACGATATTTTTTCTTCAAACGAGGGACATATTCCGTAATCATTTCTCTTCCCATAGATCCCACTACATCACCAATAAACAATACCCGCACATTGATTCCTCTTCTCTTTTAACATCATTCTATTATTATAGTAGTTTTTTTTAAGAAAGAAAAGCTCTCTGAGAAGGTTGTAACCATGAGTCATAAGACAAACTGTGGAACAAAAAAGCCCGAGACTTTCTTTCGTCTCGGACTTCTTATCAAGGGCTAGTCATCAATGTTTGATTACTCATTGACTAATTGTATTTAAATTACAGCTAATTTTTTGAGTGCTTTCCAAATACCATCTTGATCAGTCGTATCAGTCACCAAATCGGCTGTAGCTTGAACTTCTGCTGACGCATTTCCCATTGCCACACCAATACCCGATTCACGTAACATTTCTCGATCATTCAATCCATCGCCAAAACTGATGATGGATTCGCGTGGAATTCCGACTTGGTCTGCCAAATGAAGGATCGTTGCAGCTTTTGAACCATCATGAGGCACAACATCTACACTGTTTTCATGCCAACGAACAAAACGAAGTTTGTCGTATTTTTGAAACTGTGTGTCATAACTTTTATTGAAGAATGCTAAAGCTTGATAAATGTCTTGATCTTCAACAAAAAATTGATCCAATTCAGGCAACACCGCGCCAAAGGAATGCATCGCTTCTTCCATGATTTGAACATCATTAGAAGAAGATCGCTTCATATTATCCAAACTAACAAACGCTGTATCAATTTCTTTTGTCTGAGCTTCTTCAACAAACGTGTCTAGCTGGTCACGATCCAACAAATTTTTGTAAACTTGTTCATGATCCAAGAATCCAGCTGCGCCATTACACAAAATATAATTTTCAAATTCTAATTCACGAATAATTTCTTGCGCATGAAAACGACTACGCCCTGTTGCGATTGTCACTAAATGTCCTGCTCGTCGCAATTGTTGCAATGCTTCTCTTGTGCTATCTAATGCTTGTTTGTTTGTGTCCAATAACGTTCCGTCAATATCAAAGGCAAATAAGCTTCGTTCCATGTCTGATCGTCTCGCTTTCTTATAGATATTTGCTTGCTTCTCTTACTGCCAACTTACTGAATGTTTCGTGTTCTAATAAATCTTTTACCCAGCCGGGATTCGTTTTGCTGTAATCGCGCAAGGCCCAGCCAATCCCTTTTTGAATAAAAAATTCGTTTGTTTTTATATCTTGTAGGATCGCTTTTTTCAATAGTGACTGGTTTACCTTTTCTTTTAATCCTAACTGTAAAGTAATTGCGATCCTTCGTAACCAAAAATCTTCTTGCTGAATGAATAGGTTAAACACTTGCTCTAGCTGATCTGGATGTGCCATACACCACGTCGTGTATACTTTACGCCAAGAATCAATACTGTCCCACCACTCTTTTTCTTGTACAAGTGATAACAACATTACCAAGTCAGAAAATGCCAGACGTTTCACATGAAGTTGAATCAGCTCGATTGCTACATATTGATACTCTCTTTCTGATTTTTGATAATATTTTTTTGCAAGTGACAAAATTTCTGTTACTTCTAGTTGTTTGCTTTGCGCCAGAAACATTTTTTGTAAACGCGCGCGTTCTGGTTTTGGCACACCTGCAAAAATGAAATGATTTTTCATGTACTTTTCCATGGTTACAGCCTGTTCTTCATTTTTAGGAAAAATAAGTTCGTCCAAGTTAGCTCCTCCGCTCAAAATAATAAGCAATTCACTTTTACAGTTTCCTTACCATTTCACGATTTATTTTTATTTTAAAAGTGCCCCTTTATTGTCAGTTAAATCGATTGGACAGATACCTTCTCATTTTATAGAGCATACGATCGTTTGTAAAGCGTTTTTACGCGTTTCTCTACTTGACACTTGCCCTTTACATCAACTATACTGTAATTTGTGTAAAATAATGCAGCAGGAAAATAATAGCTCGTCCCTAGTTTGTTGCCCCGTTTCGGGTTCAATTGTGTAACCGCGGCTGCAAAGGTGAAGATTGAAGAACAAACTATACGAATATGAATTTTTTAACGGATTATTTTACTCCAAAAACTAAACTTAATTTATTGGAGGAAATCTCAATGTCTCGTTATACTGGACCATCATGGAAAATTTCTCGTCGCCTAGGTATTTCATTATCAGGCACAGGTAAAGAATTAGCACGTCGCCCTTACGCACCAGGTCAACACGGACCTAACAGCCGTGGCAAACAATCTGAATACGGCATGCAATTAACTGAAAAACAAAAACTTCGTCACATGTACGGAATGAACGAACGTCAATTCCGTAACTTGTTCGTTAAAGCTAGCAAAATCAAAGAAGGTAAACACGGTGTTAACTTCATGATCTTACTAGAACAACGTTTAGACAATGTTGTTTACCGTCTAGGTCTTGCAACTACACGTCGTCAAGCACGTCAATTAGTTAACCATGGCCACATCACTGTTGATGGCAAACGTGTTGATATTCCATCATACCACGTAGAAATCGGTCAAGTAATCGGTGTTCGTGAAAAATCACAAAACATCGTAACTGTTAAAGAAGCTGTAGAAGCTACTGTTGGACGTCCAGCATTTGTAAGCTTTGACGCTGAAAAATTGGAAGGTTCATTAACTCGTTTACCAGAACGTGACGAACTTTATCCAGAAATCGACGAAGCTCTTGTCGTTGAATACTACAACCAAAGCCTATAATTCATGGCTTCAAAACCAAAGCAACCATTTTCGGATGGTTGGCTTTGGTTTTTTTTTTGCAAAAATACTTTACAAACTAACTTTTTTCTTCTAAACTATCGTTAACCAAAACAAAAATTAAAGTTAACGAAAAGAGGAAATTATGAAAACGACATTGAAGCCACTTATTATTGCTGCAGAATTTGCAGCCATCATCGCTATTTTGTCTCAATTTACGATTCCATTAGGGATTGTGCCATTAACTGGACAAACTTTCGCGATTGGATTAACAGCTACTTTATTGGGTCGACGTAACGGAACACTGTCTGTCTTAATTTATTTATTATTAGGAATTATTGGGCTTCCTGTTTTTGCAGGATTATCAGGTGGGTTGAGTATTGTTTTTGGTCCTACTGGTGGCTATTTGCTTGGTTTTATTTTCCAAGCCTGGCTGACTGGTTACCTCGTGGAAAAAAATGTTTCTAGCTATACTTGGGTTATCATTGCTAACGTGATTGGTTCATTTGTTACACTCATTTTCGGTGTCATTTGGCTAAAAGTCAGTGGTGACCTGTCGTGGCATACAGCCATGGTTAGTGGCTTCGTTCCATTCATTTTCCCGGGAATCATCAAAGCGATCGCTGCTGGTTATCTAGGAACGCTCATTCGTCATCGTTTACCAAAATATTTTGCCTTTGAACAGCAACAATCATAAAATGGAAAGTCTTAGCCATTTTGATTTTTTTTGCTGATTTAAAAAATTGAAACACGGCCAACTTTCAGCATAAAAAAGAGTGGAACAAAACAACTTTTTGTTTGTTCCACTCTTTCTTATTATCTTTAATTTGAACTAGAATCAAGCATTTCATTGATTTGTTCATCGTATAAGTTTTCAACGCTTTCGACAAATTTTTCAACTTCAGCTTTCGTACTTGTTCCCTCTTCCCACTTTACATAAAAGAGAAAATATTCTTTTTCCAATTCATTGATAAACTTGGAAATAGCTAACGTTTGTTCCTCAAAATTTTTCCACGTTTGCAATCCCTGAAGCACAGCCACGATTGCACTGATAATTGAGATCACCCTTAATAAATACATGTGCTCAGGTACCATTGATGCCAGAACGGGTATACAGGAAGACAAAATCAATTTTGATGCATTGCTAACAAAGATGATATTCTTTAATCGTTTTCTTTTTTTGCGTAAATGAGTAATTGGTTGCTTGATCCTTTTCTCTATGTATTCATTAAAATTATCTTTCGCTTGATTTTTTTCCATGCACAAAACTTCTTTCATTTTTATCCTATCATTATATTTAGTATAACTTTAACTTTAATATAAAAAAAGAGCTTCAGGCAATCCCTAAGCTCTTCACGTAATCGTCCACTTGCAAGTTCCCATCAAACCTGCAACAGACGAATCATTTATTTTGTTAAATCAATTTTTTTACTCATCCAATAGATAATCACACCGCCAACACCCATCGACACCAATTCTCCTAAGGCAATGATCGCCCAGTTAAAGAAAAAGGGTGCTTGATAGAAAAAGGTCAACTGACCTGCCACCGTAAACATTGAAAAAGCAAAAATCAATGCAGTAATAATCATTTTCGTTTTCATCTTCTTGACTCGTTTGGTTACTTGATAATTGATCAATAAAACGAACAAGGTACTGACACTCCCAATGACAACATCAACGAGGCCTAACGGAGAAAACAGATTGGCCAAAGCGACACCAAGAGTTACTGAGATAATATATTTCTTATTGTACAATGATAAATAATTAAACATTTCTGATAGACGAATTTGGATTGCGCCAAAGCTAATGACAGCTAAAAAGACGGTCACTGCTACGTAAAGTCCAGTAACTAACGCCATTCTTGCCATTTCCGTCGTCGTCCAGCGACTAGCAGCCTGGCTATTTTTCTGTTCCATAATTGTTCTCCTTTGCAAGATCAACATCTTGGTAATAACTACGACCAAAGGATGGGAATCTTCTTCCAACTGAAGTGCCGTAGTGCGGAAATTCCGCTACATTTATCATACAGGAATCAAGAAAAAACTCAAGATTATTTTAGCAACCATCCACCATCGATTGGCACGATTGCTCCTTGGATGTAACTCGCTTGAGGCGTTGCCAAGAACAAAGTCAGTTCTGCCACTTCTTCTGGTTTTGCCCAACGCTTAACTGGTGTTTCATCTGCTACCCACTGAGCCATTTCTCCTGTTCCTGCGAAATCAGCTGCGTTCATCGGTGTCTCGATTGCACCTGGCGCAATCGCTTTTACCCGAATCCCTTTTGCAGCATAATCCAAAGCAAGTTGTTTCGTAAAACCAACAATTGCATGTTTGGCACTCGTGTAGGCAATTCCGCCACCACCAGCTACTAAGCCGGCAATAGAAGCCATGTTGATGATCACACCTGCTTGTTGGGCAATCATTTCAGGTAAAAGTAATCTTGTTACGCGAAACATACTTTTTACATTTGTTTCATAGATGCTTTCCCACAATTCTTCACTTGTTTCAAGTAGCGGTTTATAGTCGTCCAAAATGCCAGCAGTATTTAACAAAATAGTCACAGTACCAAAATACTCATGACATTGTCTAATTGCTTGTTCCAATGAGGATTGATCTCTTATATCACCTACAAAAAAAGAAAATTGCTCAGAAAAATGTTGCGCAACTGTTCCCATTTTTCCGACTTGTCGATCAAACCCAAATACAAAAGCACCCTGCGCTAAAAAAGCGTGTACTTGTGCTTCACCAATGCCCGAAGCTGCACCAGTTACAAAAACGACTTGTTTGTCTAAGTCTGGATACTGGTTATTCATTCAACTACTTCCCAGTCATCTGCTAAAATATCACACACAGTTGGCGCAAAACTTGAAAATCCTTCATCACTCGTCTTGATTAAAAAATAAGGTGTTACTGGACAACCATCAAACTCATCATCTGTGACTAAAACGACATATAACTCAAAGCCACTCCAGCCCTTACGAATCATTTTTGCTCCTTGTTTCACTTTTGGTAAAATTTCTTCAAATGTCATTATTGTACCCCTTCTCATTTTTTTCTTTTTGAATTGCCTGTAATTTTTGAGTCAACTGAATATAATCTGTCAGCTGTAATTCCTGAGCAACAATAAAATAATCTAAGTCGGCCCAAGGTTTTTTGTGTACCTTACTTGTGGAGATCAATAAATCAACTGCTCGTCCGCGATAATTCGCCGGCAAAAAAACTAGTCGATAATCATTGCGGAAAAAATTACGGAGACTTGCCATCAATAATTCTTCTTCAAAGACCGGAAAATCAGTCATTAGCAAAACAGTAATTTCTGGTAATTGCGTCATAAATGCGCCCAAGGTTTTCATAACCGTCAAATAACGAGCCATCAAAAAACTTTGATTTTGAAACGCTAAGCTAGCTTCGGTTTCTTTTGCCTCTTCAAAAAAAGATAGCAACCATTGGTTCAACTTAGGATTTCTCACAATCAGGTGATTATGAAAGTCGCTACTGTTTCCATCAATCGTTGCCTTTGCATCTGGAAATAAAAAAGTAAAGATGTGGCTACTAAATAAATAATTTTCTGCTTCCATCGACAAAGGTTCCTCAGGTAGATGCTGTTCTTTTTGATAAAGAAGCAAGGCACGTTCTGCTTCGCGCAGAGCTTTAAATGGCGGCGTCTCTGCTGAATGATGGAATGAGTAGATCATTTCTCTGATTTGAGAATTAGAATAATATTCTTCTCTAGTCATCAATACTAAAAACAATGCTCCTAATTCATCCTCAACTTGAAAATAATTGGGAAACACTGGTGCCATTGCTTGGCAAAAACGTTTAAATAACAAGTTATTAGAAATCAACTCTCGTTTTCTGCGATTTAAAATAACAAAATGTTTTTGTGATTTTCGCAAAAAGAACGCACCTAGCATGTACTCTAGTCGTCTTTTCTTGATTTCATTCAGTTGAACGTGGAAAAAATCAATAATTTGATCGGCGATTTTTTTGACATCTGTTTGCGAAATTGTTTCGAATGGCCAAATTTTTCCACGGAACAATTGCCAAAAAGTCATATGTAAATATAAGCGAATGATTTCTTCTTCCCCTTTTGCGACATAACTTCTTCGTTGTAATGTAATTCCATATGAATGCAACTCTTGTTTCCATTCATTGATTTTTCGATGCGCCGTTGACTCACTGATATAATTTTTCTGAGCAAACTGGTACATCGTCCGAAACTCTTCAAAAAAAATGTCGTGCAACAACTGAAACTTCAGCGTACTTTGCACGAGATAGATTAAAAATCGTTCATGTTCTATCGGATCTAACGTCGTTGAAAAGTTATAGCCTGATCGGCGATTTTTGCTAAAAAGCGCTTGTGCCTTCCCGCTGAAGTGCTGATAACTTTTCGTTAATTCACTCAAATATTTTGTGACACTCCGCGCGTCAAGCT
The DNA here is from genome assembly GCF_017316125.1 of Enterococcus sp. DIV0660C. Lineage (GTDB taxonomy): Bacteria > Bacillota > Bacilli > Lactobacillales > Enterococcaceae > Enterococcus_B. The sequence continues at coordinate 13,587 of NZ_JAFLWA010000010.1, forward strand.
GTACACTTTGTGCAAGCTGAGCCGCAGTGTGCCACTCATGATCCTCGAAGCTTTCCAGCAGGAGAATCTGATAATATAAGTCTTTATCAAACGTCTTGAGGTAATCTGATGACAAATACATTTGCTCGGCTCCTTTGTGCTAGAACTTTTTGGTTATTGTAGCACAAAACGCCATTTCTCGCATTAAAACCAGCTAGCAAAAGGTTGGAAAATCAACGGTAGTAAGAAAACTGTGAGCATTCCATTCACACAAATAGCAAGTCCAGAAATGATTCCTTCCACTTCGCCAATCTCAATCGCTTTTGCAGTTCCTATAGCATGTGACGTACTACCTAAAGCAACGCCTCGTGCAACTGGACTTTTGATTTTAAATAAACGAAAGATGTGTGTGGCAATCAATGACCCAAAAATACCCGTTGATACAACAATTGCTAAAGTGACTGCATTAACGCCGCCCATTGTATGAGAAAGATCAACGGAAATTGCTGTCGTCACAGATTTTGGTAGCAAAGAAATCACCATCTCCTTCTTCAACAAAAAAAGATAACCAATTCCGACACTAACCAAACAATTCACCACAATTCCAGCAAGAATAGCCGAAATGACCGGAAGAAAATTTTCTTTCAGTAAATGTAGATTCTTATATAAAGGAATCGCTAAAGCAACCGTTGCAGGGGTAATTAGCATCGTTAAAAAATTTCCACCAACATTATAGTCAGCATAACTAATCCCCGTAAAATGCAAAAAGAAAATAATAACAACAATTGACAACACTAAAGGATTGATGATTGGTAATTTATATTTCCGCAAAAATTTATCTGATAATACATACACACCTAAAGTCAGGCTAAGACCAAACAATGGGTTTTTAAGAAACTCACTCAACTTGGTTATCCTCCACTTCATTTTTTTGGTTTTTTCGCTCTTGCAAATAATTGATTGCTGCTTCGACACCTTCTGCTGTTTTCCCAGCAGCCACCATCGTAACAATTGCACAAACGACTACTGCCCCCAATAAGACAGGCCAGATAGTTGCGATGTCGTCATAATATTCCAATAACCCCACGCCAGCAGGCACAAATAAAATGGTCAGATTGTTCAATAAAAAATCACCAGTTGCTCCAATTTTTTCAGGATCTACTAATTTCATTTCAAATGCTAGAAATAAAAAGATAATACCTAAAATACTTCCTGGAATTGGTAAATGGGCAAACACTCGTATTCCCTCGCCTAAGACAGAGAAAAAAAGAATAATGAAAAACTCTTGAAAAAATTTCATGTAATACACTCCTTACGTCTGATTTTCATTTTACTAACAATCTTTTTCTGAAAGTTTCAAAACGTGCTATTTCTAAGAAGCATCTTTTGAAAAAATAAATAAGTTTTATTTGGTATATTTAAAGGTGAAGTTGGTGAGTTGTAGGGGACTTTTTTTCTAAAAAAAGGGTTAGCTTGTTCCAGTTGGTCTAAATCATTTTTTCTTTTGATTGATTGCACTTATTACGACCTCGAAGAATGGCTAGCACGAGACACCGCACCTGCTTTTGTGTTGATGTTTCTTTTTTTTTGCACTTTTATAAATTTTTGGAGGTATATATGGATTACTCATTAATGACTCGTCTTGCGGCGGAAGTGTTGGGTACAGCTTTATTGATTATTTTAGGTAACGGTGCTGTAGCCAATGTAGATTTAAAAGGTACAAAAGGTTATGGTAGCGACTGGATGCTGATTGCTGTTGGTTACGGTTGTGGGGTTATGATTCCAGCAATGATCTTTGGTGGGATTAGTGGAAACCACATCAACCCTGCATTTACTATTTCTCTAGCAATGAACGGATTATTCCCTTGGGCAGAAGTTGCACCTTACATTGGCGCACAATTCCTTGGAGCAATCATTGGACAATTAGTCGTTGTTGCTTGTTACAAACCTTACTACGATCAAACAGAAGACGTAAACCACGTGTTAGGAACTTTCTCAACGATCAATAGTGTTGGTTCTAAGTTCAACGGCTTCGTTAACGAATTCTTTGGTTCATTCGTTTTATTCTTTGGCGCTTTAGGAATTACCAAAGCACCTTTCTTCCAAGACAATCTTGGAACTGCTCACTTAGCACTTGGTTTCCTTGTTTGGACACTGGTAGCTTCACTAGGTGGTCCTACTGGTCCTGGATTAAATCCAGCTCGTGACCTTGGTCCTCGTTTGTTACATGCAATCTTACCATTGAAGCACAAAGGTTCATCACAATGGAGCTACGCTTGGGTACCAGTTGTTGCACCTATCTGCGCTGGGATCGTTGCAGTCTTCTTATACAAAGCATTATTCATGGCTTAATCTTATCGATAAAAAGCGCACAATGAAAAATTTCATTGTGCGCTTTTTTTTGTTAATGTATGGTCCTTTCAATTTAGGCAACTTCTTACTTATCCTGCTAAGTTTGCTTCACTTTTCTCAATAACAGAATCATTGACACAGAAACGAGAAAACTTGATAAAAAAGATAGGACAAAGACACCACTTGTCGCCCCCTTTTCAATTCGTTATTCAATAGTCAATTATCGTAAGTGCTTGCTCGAACTCTTCTTGCAAATGCTTTTTTTGATAGGTCAAAAATGCTGGATAATGGTCACGTAAAACACCACGTAATTTCATTGGATTATATTTTTCTACCAACTTTTCTTGCAGTACAAATTTTCTTGTCAGTTGCCATTCATAATAATAGCCAAATGGGCGACAGCTATATTTCGTTCCATGAATGACCTGATCTTCAAATCGACGATGGGTATGCCCAAAAACGACTTGTTTTACATTGTCATACTGATCTAAAAGCTCCCCCATTGAAGCAGAACCCAAAAAGGCATTCAATTTATTCCAACGTTCATAAGGCGCAGATTGATAGACAATAAATTCTTTTTTTGGGACAAAATGCGTAGCCATTATGACAGCTAAATTTTTTTGCGCAAGTGTTTCAAGAAGTTGGTTAGTTGCCACTAGCACTTGCTCATTGACTTCCAAATCTGTCCCCTCTCGTTCAATCATTCGGTCATACCAATATAAACGCTTCATCCGTAAAATTTGTTCCTCATCAGTTAGTTCAGAAAACTGGTAATCATACCAACCATTCATTCCAAGTAGAACAGTATGGTCATTTAATGCAAGATAACGTTCATTCAAAAAATGGTTATCTGGAAAATGATTCATCATTGGCTCACCTGTCACATCTGCTAGTTCATGATTGCCAAAATTAAACGTCGTGGGCAATCCTCTCATCGCAAAAAAATCAACAACTGCCAAAGCCTGACTGACCTTATTGGCGATGTCACCTGCCAAATGTAGGCGCGTAATATCCCTTTTTTGTAACACTTGCCATAAATCATTCAATTGTGATTCGCCAAATTTATTGATATCTACGTGTAAATCACTAATTACTGCCAGTTTCCCCATTTATTGTTACCTTCTTAATTGAAATTTTTTAATCTTTTCTAACAACAGGTAGATTGCCCTTTAATAACCCGCTTGGACCTTTCAATTGCAAACTTTGATACGTTGGTTCTAAAGCTAAAGTTGTCGGATTATCTAAATACATTTCAGCACTTTTTTTGATACGGATTGGTCCTAATGGCGTATCTACCAAAATGGAGTACAAACTAAGATCAACCGTTGACTGTTTTTTGATCAAAATCAAGCGAAAAGCCGTATCTAATTGACAAGTGATCCGACTATCAGCAAACGGCCCGTCACCATTTTCTAGATCCAGCAAAATTTGTTCATCTTCTTTTCGATGGCTTTCTAACCAGCTTTGTGCTTCCTTTGTCACTATTAATTCCATAGTCGATTCTCTCCTAACATTTATTGATGAGCCTTCACCCATTCACTTTTTGTAATGCCTCTTAATATAACCGAAATCATTTTTTCTTTCCAACGTCGTGCATCAGGAATCATTCCTTCTTGTTTCATTCCGAGTTTTTCCATCACGCGACCAGAGTTTGGATTTTCAACATCATGGTAAGCAAAAATGCGTACGAGATCCAACTTAGTAAATCCCAAAGTAAGTAAAGCTTCCGCTGCTTCTGCGATGTATCCATTTCCCCAATAGTTTTTGTTCAGCACATACCCTAGCTCAGCAACTGCTGCAACATCTTCAATTCTCAAATCAATCGTACCAATCATCTTACCCGTTTCTTTGACTTCAATGGCATACTTTCCCAAAGGAGCATTCATAAAATAATTGGCGATTGAAATTTTTGTTTCTTCTAATGTTTGATGGCGAATAAAAACAAAACGAGTCGTTTCTTCATCGTTCGCGTATTCAAACATATCTTCCGCATCCATGATCGAAATAGGGCGCAACCATAGTCGAGCTGTCTCTATTTGTTGATGCTCAGCAAAAATCAAGTTTCGGTTTACTTTTAATTCCATCTGCATCACGCACCAATCGCTAGTTTTCTAATTACTGTAGCGAAATTTAACAGAAGAAGCAAGTATTTACCTGACTTTCCTTAGCCTTTCCTTAAAAGAAAAAGAATAAAAAACAAAACAAGAAAGTTTTAATAACTAGTTGAAAAAGAATAATGTTTTGTTCACAGTTTGTTAATATCTCTTAGCTATAGTTTTCTTATCAAAACAAATCAAGTATTTGGAGGAATCATTATGAGCGAGCAAATCAAAAATATTTATTTTATTGAAGAAACACAAAACATAGAAGGTTCATATATTGAAGTCAAAACTCTTTTTGTCAATGAAGACAAAGAAACGGCTCTTCAATTTTACGAAACACAGACAAAGAAACAGCAAAAGTCCTTTGGTTTGACGCTCAGTGAATATAAAATCAAGGCCGAAGCAAGTTATTTCTATCAACTATTAAAACGCTGGAGCCATTTACCTGCCGATTTTTATCGTAAAATGAATATCGTTCAATACCAACCACTTGCAGAATACTATGCATGAGGTAAAGTTAAGCTTTCTTTAAGGTGAATCACTTACAATCGATTTATCCTAAAGGAGGCGATGAACGATGTTCTTACACTGGATCGCAACTTTTTTAACCGATGAAACGCCGCGAATCAGTCCTTATGAGATTGACAGCGAATGCCTGTTGCCAACTGATTTTCCGAACTGAGTGCAAAATAGCAAAAAGCCAAGACAAAACCATTAGTCGTTTTGTCTTGGCTTTTTCTCTAGCTCTTATTTAAATGCTTGATTCACATCATCTAACATTAATTTCATTGACTCTAATCCGCCACCACTCAAATACCATACATCTGGTTGTAGTGAAATGATCTTCCCATTTTTTCCTGCATTCGTTTGCGCAATCAATTCGTTTTCTGCCAGATTATTTTGGCTGTCATCTCCGCCAATTGCTTTGGTACGATCAATCACAAATAGTAAGTCTGGATTTTTTTCTAAAACATATTCAAATGAAACACTTTGACCATGTGTTGAAGGTTCAATTGTATCATCTGCTTGTGGGAAGCCAAAAACGTCGTGTACAAATCCGAAACGTGAGCCAGAACCATAAGCAGATAGTTGACCTTCATTCACTAAAACAACTAAAGCCTTTTGATCAAGTTCACTTGCTTTATCGGCTGTTTTTTCGATTTCAGTAGCTAATTCTTTGATTTGTTTCTTTGCTTCAGATTCTTTATCAAAGATTTCACCTAAAGTTAAGACATTTTGTTGGATTGATTCCCATGGTTTTTTCGTATCAACTGTTAAAAATAAAGTCGGTGCGATTTTACTTAGTTCTTCTTGAAAATCACTTTGACGACCAGAAATAATGATTAAGTCTGGTTTCATTTGATTGATTTTTTCTAAATCTGGTTCTTTGATTCCCCCAGCAGATTCCACTTCTTTGTAACTTGATAAATAACCAGGTAAATTTTGCGTTGCGGCACCAATAACTTGATCTCCTACGCCCAATGCATCAAGTGTATCTAATGATCCATTGTCAAAAACGACAACTTTCTGAGGATTCTTCGTTACTTTTACTTCACCATTGCTGTCTTTGACTGTCAGCGTCGTTTCTTCACTGCTGGCAGTTTTTGTTGCTGTTGTATCTTTTGATTTATTCCCTGTTCCACAAGCTGTTAACAATGATGCAACAACCACGAAACTAAACATCCATTTTTTCATTCTTTATTCTCCTAACATTTATTTTTAGAAATAAAGACAGAATCTGCGACCTTCAATTTCGCAAATTCGTATGTCCATTTCATATAATTCGTCGAGTACAACTTTTTGGATAATCTCATTGGTTTTCCCTTGCGTAAACAATTTTCCTTCTTTCATTGCCACAATTTCATCAGCATAACTAGCGGCAAAATTAATATCGTGAAGAACAATTACTACTGTTTTTCCAAGTTCAGTCACCAATTTTTTTAAAATCTGCATGATTTGAACTGCAAAATTCATATCTAAGTTATTCAAAGGTTCATCTAGCAAGATATAATCGGTATCTTGTGCTAAAACCATCGCAATATATGCACGTTGGAGTTGTCCGCCAGACAAGGTATGGACGAATTGATCTGCCAACTTAGTTAGTCCCAAATGTTTGAGCGCTTCTTCCACAAGCTGATGATCTTCTTGTGTCAAACGTCCTTTTGTATAAGGAAACCGACCAAATTCAACCAATTCTCTAACTGTAATTTGTAAATTCAATTCATTAGATTGACGTAAAATAGCTAATTTTTTCGCTAAGTCATTTGACTTCCATGTTCGTACTTCATTATGATCTAAATAAATTTCCCCTGTATCTTTTGGGACTAAACGACTAACCAAGGAAAGCAAAGTTGATTTTCCCGCGCCATTTGGTCCAATAAAAGCTGTTAATTGTTTTTCTTGGATCGTCAAGTTGATATTATCTACCACTGCTTTTCCTTGATAAGCTTTATTCACATCAGCTAAATCAATCATCCCGCTTGCTTCCTTTCACGAATTAATTTTAGTAAAAAGTAACTACCACCCAGAAATTCAATCACCACACTAATTGTTGTATTCCAACCAAAAAGTTGTTCAACAAGTAGCTGGCCTCCAGTCAATAACAACATCGCCACTAAAAAACTACCCACAAATAAAACTTTATGTCGATACGTTGCAAATAACCGGTAACTAACATTTGCTACGATAAACCCTAAGAAGGTCATAGGACCTACTAAGGCTGTCGCTGTTCCCGTCAGTAAACTAACCACAAACAGCACAAGGAATTGTAATCGCGCAACATCTACACCTAAGTTCGTTGCTTGTTCTCTTCCCAAGTGAATAACATCTAGAAAACGATGTAAATAAAACAGTAGACACCAGCCAGTAACAATCAAACAAGCAGCCGGCAAGAGATATTGACTCTGGATATTCCCAAAACTCGCGAACAACCGACCTTGTAACAAATCATATTCATTAGGGTCCATTATGACTTGTAAAAACGTACTCATACTCCCAAACAACGTTCCTAGGACCATCCCAGTCATCAATAATAAAAACAAGCTAGCTTGCATTTTTTTTAATAAAAAATAGAATAAAATCAAACTCAAGCCAACCATTAGACTAATTGTCAGCAAAAAAAAGACAAGGCCTGTTTGCTGTAGCATCGTCACACCGCCCAATAAGAAAAATAAAATTGTTTGAACAAGCACATACAACGAATCTAGTCCTAAAACGGACGGAGTTAGAAATTGATTCTGACTGATAGTTTGAAAACTGATTGTTGCCCCACTCACTGCTAATGAAACTAAGAAAAAAGCACCAATTTTTTTACTTCTCAATGCCCAAGCAAACGACCAATTCCCATAAGTATTGATGATTAAATAACTTATCGTAACCAAGCACACTACACTAACTAATAACAATAAGCGCCAGCATATATTTTTTTTCATCGTTTCTCCCCCTTCACTAATAAAAAGAGGAAAATAATTCCACCAATTATTCCAACAATGACACTCACTGGAATTTCATAAGGATAAATTAGAATGCGAGCCAAAATATCGCAAATTAATAAAAAAATACTTCCAAACAATGCAGTTATTCCTAAAGTTTGATGGACCTGATCTCCATACATTCTCGCCACTAAATTGGGAACAATAACACCTAAAAATGGCATCGTTCCAACCATAATCAATACGACTGCACTAGCTAAAGAAACTAATCCTACTCCTAATAACTGCATTTGGTGATAATTCATACCAAGGTTCACCGCAAATGATTCACCCAATCCCACAATCGTAAATTGATATGCAAAATAATAAATAATTCCTAGTAAGGGGATCGTTAGATAAAGCAATTCATAGTTGCCACGCAGAATAGTGGAAAAGTTGCCTTGTAACCACGACGACATATTTTGGACTAGCTGATTTTGGTAAGCAAAAAAAGTTGCGACGGAACCAATAATATTTCCCCACATCACACCGATCAGTGGCAACATCAATTGATTTTTTTGTGGAATCATTCGTGCAAAAAGAAGAAACAGTCCTGTCCCTAAAAAAGCAAATGCAAAAGCCGTTACTGAACGCGTGACAATTGACGCATTTGGCAGAAAAAGCATCACAACCAAAATTCCTAAACGTGCACTGTCCATCGTTCCAGCAGTCGTTGGTGAAACAAATTTGTTCTGTGTCAAGTGCTGCATAATCAGCCCACAAATACTACTTGTGGCTCCTACTAGAACAATACAAATAGTGCGAGGTAATCGACTAATAAGGAACAATTGTGCACTTTGGGTATCCGCTTGAAAAAATTCTGTTACTTGTACCGATGACACTCCAATCAATAATGAAAGTAAACTGAATCCCACTAAGCTGGTAATCAACCAGCGATAACGCATAAAATCCCTCTTTTCTAATTGAGAATGATTTTCATTCTTATTCTAAGTGAGAAACTGAGCAAAAGCAACCGCTTTTTTGTCATTTGTCTTATTTCAAATAATTTGTGTTATAATCGCTGTATCAAACGCTATAAAGGAGGGCTTCTTTTGCCACAAGATGAATTGCAAAGTCACTTGGACAAAGGTCGTTACGGAACACCTTTGGTCAACCCAGATGAACAACATAAATATCTAGGAACTTTTCGTGAGCGTTGCTATGTCAGTATGACCATTGGCGAAATGGAAAAAGCTGAGAATCAAGCAAACTTCATCAAAGAACTTGAAAAACATCCAGATGAACAAATCTTATTAAATGGCAGCATGCCTGAAGACCTTCAAGCACGCTATATCCAATTGGCAACAAAACAAAAAGTTCGTTTCACAGTAATCAATGACTTTGTCAAAAATGATGACGATAGTCTTGGTCTGATTTTAACTGCTAAAGAAGCGGTCAATGAGCCCGTCATTGATATTGAAAAAAAATACCCAAAAGAACAAGAATCTGAACAATCAGAAAAACCGAAAAAAAGTCTTTGGGACAAATTATTCCACTAAGATAGCAAAAAGCTCGTGTAAATTCATTGAAGAATTTTACACGAGCTTTTTTATTTAATTCAACTTATTTTTCTTCTTCGTTCCAATGGTTCAATGCCCAGACTTCCGGATATAAAAGTTTCAACACCGCTAATGTTAGTCGTTGTCCCGTCCCAGAAAATGGATAGACGTGCATGTGCATGGCAGGATTAAAATTAGCTTCAATGATTCCATAAGCTTTCTCATCTGTTGCCGGATCCATTTCTTTATCTGGAATAATCAAATCGATTCCACTGACTTTTGCTCCCAACGCCGTAACAGCTGCAACGGCAATTTCTTTGTACGCATTAGAAAACTCAGCTGTTACATCAATTGAATCTCCACCAGTACTGATATTAGAATTTTCCCGTAAATAAACGATTTGATCTTTCGCAGGAATAGAATCAATTGTTAATCCTTGTTCTTTCAGCATCAATTGTTCAAGATCCCCTAACTGAATTAATTCTAATGGTGCGCGATGGTTCGTCCCACGTAAAGGATCTTGATTTTTTTGAGCAACTAATTCCGCCACAGTTTGTTCCCCATTGCCAATAACATTTGCAGGTATCCGAAGTAAGATTGCTTGAACTTGTCCATCAATCACAAAAAAGCGATACTCCGTTCCAGGTAAAAATTCCTCAACTAAAACAGATGTGTCTTCCCGAAAAGCAATTTCTAACCCTTTTTGATAGTCTTCTTCACTCGCCCCTTCTTTAAAAATGGTGATACCCAATCCGTAATTCGTTGATTTTGGTTTAATGACAAACGCTTCATTGGCAAAACGGGAATAGGCACGTTTGGCGTCAGCCATTGAAGTAAACTCTGCACCAGCAGGAACGCGAAAGCCTGCTTCTGCCAGAATTTTTTTGGTCACTGTTTTATTTTCCATGATCAAAGGCACAATGTAACTATCTTTACTTGTCATATTTGCATTTTTAACGTATTCGACATGCTTTTCAAATTGCAAGCGTAAAAACTGATCTGCTTCATCAATCACTTTCACTTGAATTCCTTTTTGAATTGCATCAAAAAGGAAAATCTGTGTGGATAGCTCCATCTCACGAAAACCAGCCAATTGATAAGGGCGCTCATGGCTTTCAGCATCGTATTTTCTGCCTAAGGCAACGGCAACAGCCTTTTGGCTATCACTTTGTGCTTCTGTATATAATTGGGCAGCAATCGTCTGAGAGGGGTTATTTAAGCGTTCAGTTAACTTGTCGATTATAGGCAATAATTCTTCATGTTGTAAAGCTTGAACCATCTCTTTCATTTGTGCAAAGAGCGTCAGACCTTCTTCATACATGGCCGTTTGATCCAAAGGTCCTTCTAAAGCAACTCGATTGTTGTAAAGCGTTCCTTCTTCTACCCATTCGTCGACAGATGATCCTTCAGGTGTCCATAACATAAACACTAAAAATAATTGTAAAAATTGCACTTGTTCTTTACTAATTCCTAAATGGTGGTAAGGGTTCAAATCAATATTTCGCAGCTCGATATAACGTACACCCATCTTCGCAACGTCCGCAACTCTTTTACCTCCACGGAAACGAACAGGTGCATAGAATTCTTTTTCTTCAGATAACTTTCCTTCTTCAATCATTTGTTCAATATCTGCTAAGTACTGATTCATTGAAGCATAAGAAACTTTTACGTTTGAATGGTTAGTGTAGCCATATTCACTGTTTCGAATACTACGAACAGGTTCATGAGGATGTAACTCATCAACGAAATAATTTGCCTCGCTTAATGGGGAAGCCCCGTATAAATACGTAATCAACCAACGATAGCGCAAAAAGTTTCTTGCAACTTTTAAATACACTTCTGTTTTAAAAGTTGCAAATTCTTGAATCTCTGTTTGTTGAACAAACAAGGTACGAATTAATTCCTCACCAAATTCAAAATTAAAATGAATACCACTAACCATTTGTTTTCGTTTACCATATTCTTTTGCTAAATAGCGACGATACAAAACATCTTCAAACGTTGCTAGTTTGGCAATCATGATTTCCTCATCTTTTTGTGGCAAAGCAGGTGGCATACTTAATGGCCAAATCATTTCCTCATCTGACATTGATCGAGAAGTCACATCATAAATAGCATCTAAATATTGAAAAAGTTCTTCAATGGAATCTGTTACTGGTGTAATCATTTCCACCTGAGTTTCACTAAAATCAGTTTGAATATATGGATGATACGTGCGATCTCCAAAAATAGCTGGATGATCTGTTTTTGCTAACTTTCCATCGTGTGTTACCCGTTGTCCTTCGCGTTCAATTCCAAATCGAGCTTGATCGATAAACGGTATGACACTTGAATGTTCTAATAATTTTTTAAAGTTCATCATTACATGTCCTCCACTTCATACATTGACATTATAGTAAAAAACAACCAGAAAAAGAACGATCTTGCTTTAAAATGAGGAGATTATGAAAAACTGCACAAAAAAAGAAGTATGCCAGTCTTTTCCCAGCATACTTCATACATTTCAAAACACCATGTTCACAGTTTAATTGATTATTCTTCTTTAAGTAGTCCTTTGAACAACCCAATAACAAAATCATTGGGATCAAATGGTTCTAGGTCATCGATTCCTTCACCCAATCCAACTAATTTTACTGGTAAATGCAATTCATTTCTGATAGCTAAAACAATTCCACCTTTAGCAGTTCCGTCTAGTTTAGTCAAAACTAAGCCAGTTACATCTGTTGTTTCTTTAAATTGCTTTGCTTGGACCATTGCATTTTGCCCCGTTGTTGCATCTAATACCAATAATGTTTCATGTGGTGCATCTGGTAACTCACGTTGAATCACACGTTTGATTTTTTCTAATTCTTTCATCAAATTAACTTTATTTTGCAAGCGCCCCGCTGTATCGACAAGCAAAACATCTGCTTCCTCTGCTTTTGCACGTTCCAACGCATCATAAACAACTGCGGCTGGATCGCCACCAGCATTTCCGTGAACGACTTCCACACCTGCGCGTTCGCCCCAGACTACTAATTGGTCAATCGCTCCCGCACGGAACGTATCAGCTGCCGCCATCAAAACTTTTTTGCCTTCATTTTTGTATTGATGCGCAAGTTTCCCAATACTTGTCGTTTTACCCACGCCATTCACACCAACAAAAAGCATGACCGTCAGACCTTCTGGTTGAATATTCAACTCATTCACTTCATTAAGCCCTTCTTGTTCATATAAATCAACTAGTTTTTCAATGATGGCATTTTGAACTTCTGCTGGTTTCTTCGCGTTGCGCAGTTTCACTTCTTGACGCAAAGATTCTGTAATTTGAATTGCTGTTTCAAAACCAACATCTGCACCAATCAATGTTTCTTCTAACTCTTCAAAGAAATCTTCATCAACTGTTCGAAAATTGGCAAACAATTCATTCATTCGCTCGCCAAAAGTTTTTCTCGTTTTTTCTAATCCTTTGTCATACTTTTCTTGGACTTCAACGACTTCTTCTGGTTGTTCTTCACCAGTAAATGCTCGTTTGATTTTGTCAAAAAATCCCATTTGATTCCCCCCTATGCTAAAACAAATTTCTCAATTGCTTGTGCAACACCATCTTCAATATTGCTTGCAGTCAAATAGTCTGCACTTTCTTTAACTAAAGGAACAGCATTTGCCATTGCAACACCCATTCCAGCGTATTCGATCATTGGTAAATCATTTTCTTCATCACCAATTGCCATGACTTCTGCTTGGGTGATCCCTAACTCTTCTGCTAGTAAAGAAATTCCATACGCTTTAGTAACACCTTTTGGCATAAATTCTAGCAACATACTACGAGTCTTGATGATTTCAAATTGCTCATGGAACACACTTGGAATTTCTTTAATCTTTGGATCTAGTTCTTCTTGTGCATAAGCAATAACTGCTTTATTCAAAACATTTGCCTTTTTAACGTCCATCAAAGTTCCTGGACGGAAATCCAAAACTTTATTCAACACATTATAAAGTGATTGTTTTTCAGGAGCTGTTGGCAATTGATAAACAATACCATCAGATAACACATCTAGCGGCAAAGACAACTCTTTTGCTAACTGGGCCAATTGCTCAATATCTGCAATAGTCATTACTTTTTTCGCCATGATCTCGCCTGTGTCATTTTTTTGAACAAGCCCACCATTAAACGTAATGCTGTAATCACCTGCATCAAGCAGATCCAATTCCGTTAAATAATGTGCCATAGCCGCCAGTGGACGACCTGTGCACAAAACGATTTTGACTCCTTGATTTTTTGCTCGCGCTAAAATTTCTTTATTTCTAGCAGAAATTTGTTTTTCTTCATTTAGTAATGTTCCATCTAAATCAATGGCTACTAATTTAATCATATTTACTTCCTACTCTTTCACAACAAGATTCTCGTCTTCTTTAAGATCTTCCATACGGACAGAAACGATTTTTGAAACACCAGATTCTTGCATCGTTACGCCATACAAAACATTTGCAGCTTCCATTGTTCCTTTACGGTGTGTGACAACAATAAATTGGGTATCATTTTGGAAATTACGTAAATAGTTACCAAAACGTGTCACATTTGCCTCATCCAAAGCTGCTTCTACTTCATCAAGAATACAAAATGGTACTGGACGAACACGAATGATTGAGAACAGCAAAGCAATTGCCGTTAATGCGCGCTCCCCACCCGAAAGTAAGCTTAGACTTTGTAATTTTTTACCTGGAGGTTGAACTTCGATTTCAATTCCTGTTTTCAATAAATCAGTTGGATCAGTCAAGACAAGTTCTGCTCGACCACCACCAAACATATTCGGAAAGACGACTTTGAATTCTTTGCGGATTGCTTCAAAAACTTCTTTAAAACGTGTGCGAACTTCGTCATCCATTTCATCCATTGTTTCAAACAACTGATTTTTCGCAGAAAGCAAATCATCTCGTTGAGTAGATAAAAACGTATAACGCTCATTCACCTGTTCGTATTGTTCGATTGCATTCAAGTTAACTGGTCCCAGTGCTTCAATACTTCGTTTCAATGCCGCTACTTTTTCTTTGCTACCTGAAACATCTGTTGTTGGTTGATAATCGACCACAGCTTTTTCAAAGGTCATTTGGTATTCTGTTTCTAAGTACGTAACATGCTGGTCTAACAGCATTTCTGCGCGGTCTTTATTCACTTCAAGTTTTGATTGCTCAGTTAAACGAACTTTGTGTTCTTGATTTTGTTGTGCCAATACTTCAGCTAATTGATCGATTTCAACTTGGGTTGCGTCGCGAGACGTTTTCACTTCTTGAAGCTCAATCTGGAGCTGTTCACGTTGGGTAGATAATTCGTGAATTTTTTCGTCTAAACTTTCTTCTGTCAACTCATGATCAGAAAAGTTTGCAGTTAACGCTGCTAACTGTTTCTCTAAACTTGTCTGGCGCTCCATTGCCTCTGTTTTTTGGACACGCGCACCACGTAACTGGATCTGCAAGTGGTTAAATTGCTCTTTTAATACAGCAAGATCCGCTTGCTGTTGCGCTTTTTGTCCTTGGATTTGCGCACGACGGGCTTCCATTTGATCGCTTTCTTGACTTAAAGATTTGATTTCTTCGTCAATTTTCGTGCGTTGTTCTTCCAATTCTTGTTGCTTCGTTGCTAATTCTGTACGTTGTTTTTCATAAGTTTCGATAAATTGATTTAACTCACGGGTCTCAAAATTAGAAATCTGTTGTTCTTTTTCAAATCGTGTTAAATCATTTGAGATATTTTGAAGTTTATTTGCAACTTCTTGCTCTTCAAAACGTAACTGTTCCATCACACTTCGTGCTGCTTCGTATTCTTCACTAAGTGTCGTCACTTTTTCTTGTAAAACTTGCACTTTCTTTTCTTGAACTTGTAGTTCTTGATTTGCTTGGTCAAACTCACTAGTCAATTGTTTCAATTCTTGATTTTGAGCGAATAAACTTCCTTGATTTCCACGTTTATTGGCTCCACCAGTCATCGAACCACCTGCGTTCATCACGTCTCCCTCTAAGGAAACCACGCGATATTGATAATGAATCGTTTGTGCAATTGCATTCGCACTGGCTAGATCTTTTGCTAAAAGAATCGTTCCCAATAAATTATTCACTACTGATTGGATTGCATCTGGGTAAGTCACTCGTTCACTTGCTACGCCTAAAAAACCCTCGATAGTCGCTGCTTGTGCTGCAACATGAGCAGGTAGTTGACGTGGTTTAATCGTTGTCAATGGCAAGAAAGTTGCACGCCCACCTTTTTGTTGTTTCAAATAAGTAATTGCTTGTCTTGCATCCACTTCATTTTCAACAATAATATGTTGTGCAGCCCCGCCTAGTGCGGTTTCGATCGCTAAGGTGAAATCCGCTGGAACATCGATTAATTCAGCAACTGCACCTACAACGCCAGATAATTGTTGTTTGTGTTGTAATACTAAACGTACACCTTGATAAAAACCAAAGTAATTTTCTTGGATTTCTTGCAAACTCTTTTGTCGTGCACGTAACTGTTGCACCTGATTCATCAGTTGATACATTTTGGGGTGCTCAGTATTCAACTGTTCTTGGAATTTCTTTCCTTCAGTCTGAATAGCTGCCACTTTTGCTTTTGTTTCTTCTGATGATTGAGCCAGTTTCGTTTGTTGCTCCACTAATTCTGCTTTTTTTGCCGACAATTCTGCGACAGTTGCTTGAACTTCTGTTTGTTTTGCCAGTGTTTGTTGGCTCTTTGCTGTCTCTTGCTGATACTGACGTTCTAAATATTTCAATTCATTTCCGACAGCAGCTTGTTCTTGCATTAAATCGACATATTGATCACGTAATTCAGCTAATAATTCTTTTGTCGATTTTTGATATTTTTCAAGTTCTTGTTGGGTCACCATCAATTGTGCTTCTGCTTGCTGGATTTCCGCTTCTTTCTTGTCGACATCTTTTGTTAAACTAGCTTGTTGTTTTTCAAAGTGTTGAACTTTTTTCTGCGCTTCCGCTAAAGATGCTTGGTATTCTTGTGTACTTTGTTTCGTATGTTTTGAGCGTTCCAGTAAGACATCTTTTTGTCCTTCTGTTTGCTTTAGACTTTCTGACAAAGCAAGTAATTTTTGCTGATTCTTTTCAATCACACGATCTGCTTGAGCATTTTGTTTACGCCAAGTTGCAAGTATTGATTCATGCTCTTGGATTTGTTCAGTTACGTTCGCTAATTCTTGGTTAAATTGTTTTAATTCAGCTTCTCGTTGTGTCCACTCAGTTCTCGCCGTTTCGATTTCAGCAATCATTAGAGCAATATCTGTTTCAGTCAACTCTTCTTTTAAGCGTAAAAACTCCTTTGCTGCCTTACTTTGAGTAGCTAAAGGAGTTAGCTGTTCTTCTAATTCATAGATGATATCTTGAACTCGGCTAAGGTTATCTTCTGTTTCAAAAAGCTTTTGTTCAGCTTTTTTCTTACGTTGTTTATACTTTAAAACACCCGCCGCTTCTTCAAAGATTCCACGACGGTCTTCCGGTTTACTACTAAAAATCGCTTCAACTTTCCCTTGTGAGATGATTGAAAAAGATTCTTTTCCCAACCCAGAATCTAAAAACAATTCTTGGATGTCTTTCAAACGACAAGATTGTTTATTGATAAAAAAATCGCTTTCCCCTGTTCGACGATAACGACGTGTCACACTGACTTCATTGTATTCCAATGGTAGATAATGGTCTTCATTATCTAAAATAACTGTTACTTCTGCTACATTTAGTTGTTTACGGGAATCTGAACCTGCAAAAATAATATCTGGCATCTTTCCACCACGCAGACTTTTCGCCGATTGTTCACCTAAGACCCAACGAATGGCTTCCGTGATATTACTTTTTCCGCTACCATTTGGGCCGACAACTGCTGTAACACTATTTTCGAAGTCAATCACTGTTTTATCAGCGAATGACTTGAACCCAGCGATTTCAATTCGTTTCAAATACACGAAAGCTTTCCCTCACTTACTCTTCCAAGGCTGCTAATGCATTTTCAGCGGCAGCTTGTTCTGCTAATTTTTTTGATTTTCCTTGACCCGTACCTATTAATTGATCATCAACATAGACTTCAATCCAAAAGATACGTTCATGGGCGGGGCCTTCCTCTTTAATCAAGCGATATTCAATAAAAACATCTCCTGATTTTTGCAAGACTTCTTGCAATTTGGTTTTGTGATCCATCTCATGTGAAAAAGCACCTGCTTTGACTTTTGGGAAGATAACTTGCTCGATAAATGCGTGTGCTGTTTTGAAGCCTTGGTCCAGATACAAAGCACCTAGAAAAGCTTCAAATAGGTCGCATAGTAACGCAGGACGTGTTCGTCCACCAGAGTTTTCTTCACCTTTACCTAACAAGACATGTTGATCAAAATGACATTCTTTTGCAAATTTTGATAAACTGTCTTCACGAACGATTGCTGCACGCATTTTTGTCAATTTTCCTTCTGGTAAATCTGGATACAAGCGATACAAATACTGAGAAACCATCAATTCTAATACTGCGTCTCCCAAAAATTCCAAACGTTCATTGTCTGATAGGTGTAAATTGCGATGCTCATTCACATAGGATGAATGAGTAAAAGCTTGTTCAAGTAAATTTAGATCGTGAAAAACGATTGTATATTTTTCTTTGAGTTCTTTTGTCAGCTGATTGTCCATTTTCCACATTCCTTTTATAGGATATTTTTCATACTTCCTTATTATACTGGTTTTTTGATAATTTTGAAATGTTTGGCTAAAAAGTAAGAAAGCTTTAAGAAAAACGTTGTGGTTCAACATAGTTTGCTTTGAACAATTAGATTTGTTTCTAGAAAAAAGTTCTCAAATTTTCGAAAACTTGTGGTCACCTATCTTACTCTTCCTCATTTTTTATATCTAACTAAAAAATAAGGCCAACCAACAAGTGGTTGACCTTATTCATCGTAAAATCATTAGCGAAAATAGTTCCTGTTAAAAATTTTGATTAACGTGAAGCATCTGTCACAGAAACTTCTGCCCAAGGATTACGTTCGTCGTATGCCCAGTTCCAGTCTTTTACGCGATTATTTACAGGTAAAACTTCATTACGGAATAATGTTGGAATTGCAAAGGCTTCTTTAAACGCATATTCTTGCCATTTTTGATATGCTTCTTTTTGGAAATCTGCATCAAACGCATCACTTGAATTGATTGCATCAATTAATTTTGTGTTTTCTTCAGATTCGTAACGTGTGTAGTTAAATGCTGCATTTGGTCCCCATAGTCCACTTGGATTTGGATCAGTTCCTGTATTCCAAGCTGCTTGGTAAACGTCAATTTCAGGATCATCATTTTTTAGTTTGTCATAGAATGAGTTAAACTCAATTAAACGTCCAGTTGTGTATTCAACATTTAAACCAATTTGTTTCCATTGTTGTACATAGTAATCAGCTAATGGTTGTGCTGTTTCGCCACCTGACATTGACGCAAATTTAATTGTTAACTCTTTGCCGTCTTTGTCTTCACGAATGCCATCACCATCAACATCTTTAAATCCTGCGTCATCTAATAATTTGTTTGCTTTATCGATATCTTGTGTATAACCTTTTAGTTTAGAATCATGGTAAGACTCGAATACTGGAGGAATCAATGAAGTTGCATTGCTTCTTAAGCCAGCGTAGAATTTGCTACCTACAGAGTCATTGTCTAAAGCATAACCCATTGCTTGACGTAATGATTTGTCAGCCATTTTTGAATTAGGATCATATTCCACTGTGCTTTCTTCATTATTCCATTTACCCAATTTAAATCCAAGGTAAGTGTATGAAGTTTGTTCACGACCTAAGTTTGTATAGCCTTCGATATCTTTATATGTTTCATAAGTATCTGTTGGCATTTGGAAAATCATGTCATACAACTTAGAGTTCAATGCTTCTGTCGCACTTGCTGTTTGTACTGATTTCATAGTAATTTTTTTCAGTTTTGGTGTGCCGTTCCAGTAGTACTCGTTTGGTAAATATTCTACTGATTCACCAGCGACAATATTACTCATGTAATAAGGACCAAAAGTTACGGGGTGTTTACGAACTTGATCGCTTGATTCCATGTCTTTGATTGCTACGCCTTCAAGTGTATGTTTTGGAGCAGCATATGAGTAAACGCCACCGCCAGCTTGTAACATACTTGGCTCAACTTTTTTATATTCAATCTCAACTGTTTTGTCATCTACTTTTTTAATTCCAGAAATTGTATCTGCTTTGCCATCATGATATTCTTCCATACCAATTACATTACGGAAAGTATCATCATAACGAATACCTGTATAGTCTTTGTGACCGATGATTTCGTAAGAGAAGATCACGTCGTCTGCCGTAACATCCACTCCGTCAGACCATTTCACATTGTCTTTCAGTTTGATTGTTGCAATTTTTTTATCTTGGTCTAAGTCTAAAGTAGCTGCTCCATCATCAGTGATTTTGAAATCTGTATCATTTGAAAACAATGCTTCATGTGATGGTGCCATGAATGCTGCATCAAACGCATCTTGATAGAATTCCCATTGGAACAACCCAGCGAATTGACTATCTGTTGCAACTGCGGCTTCTAATTCACCATCTTTAATTGCCTCTTTATCATTTTTTGTTGCAAGTGGGAATGATAAAGCTTGGCTATCCCCTTTATCTCCTGAAGCATTTCCAGAAGAATCCGTACCGCTGCCACCGCCACAAGCTGCGAGCGTTACGACAGATAACAATGTTACTACTCCAAAAATCGTTTTCTTCATTCCTATATCCCCCTTATTCGTTCTATCCTAAACGTTGACGCGCATCAGCAGAACGCTTGAATGCTTGACCAACATAGTTTATACACAACATCAAAACTAAAATTAGCATTGACGCGGGTAACCAGATCCATTGACGATTAACTAACACTTCACCACTACTTGCGTAACCAATTAACGTTCCCAAACTTGGTACATTCGTAGGTAATCCAAAACCTAAGAAAGTCAAAGTAGTTTCAATTCCAATATTTGCTGCAAAGTTCATTGTTAAGTTGGTAATAATCAATGAACTTAAATTGGGCATAATTTCACGGAACATGATTTTAAAATCACTTGTCCCCATTGTTTTCGATGCACTAACGTAATCACGTCTTGCTTCTGACAATGTTTTACTTCTAAAGAGTCGTGCTTTCGCTACCCAGTAGAATGCACTCATGATAAAAATGAATGACCAAACATTGTATTTAGGAATAATTGAAACAAATACGATAATAATCAGCATAATTGGCAAAATCATGACGAAATCAACAATTCGCATCAAAATATTATCAATCATTCCACCGTAATAACCAGAAATGATTCCTAGTCCAACCCCGATGATCGAAGTAATGATCGTAATCGCAAAACCAATCAACACAGAGTTTCTAGCACCAATCACTAATTGACCAAAAACATCTCGTCCGCCTTCATCTGCACCAAGCAAAAATTTATGACCTTGTGTAGAAATTGCTCCAGGTTCAGCGTATTTATCAAAAATACTTACATACATTACTTTATCTTGGTCTGTTAAAATAGCACCAATAAAGACAAACAACAATAAAAGAACTAATAAGCCCAATGAAAACATGGCTATTTTGTCTTTTTTAAATTCACGTGCAATCATACGCAAGCCCATTGGTGGGACACTTTCTTGCGCTACGACATCTTTCTTTTCACTCATTTGACTCATCCTCCTTTTTTGATTGATTTTTATTGGATTCTAATACGTGGATCAACAATACTCATGATAATATCTGAAAGCAAGGTTCCCACTAATGTTGCAATCCCTAAAATCAATACTAAAGAAGTAATAACAGCATAATCACGTTGACCAATCGCATCGATAAATAATTTACCAACACCCGGATAACCAAAAATCTTCTCGATAACCACTGAACCGGCAATCAATGAAGTAATTTCGTACCCCATCTGTGAAGCCATTGGTAAAGCAGCATTTCTAAAGATATGACGACTAAAAACTTTCTTAGTTGGTACACCTTTTGAACGTGCTGTTCTTACAAAGTCTAATGATTTTGAATCAATTACTTCACTTCGAAGATATTGAATCGTAACCGCCGTAGCCAAGAATGCTTGCGTGATTGACGGTAATAAAATATATTTCATTCGATCGGCAAATTGAGCAAAAAATCCACCACTTAAACCTAAAGTCTGTGAACCACTTGTTGGGAACCAACCTAAACGGTAACCAAAAATGAATAACATGATTAAACCGAAAATGAACAATGGTACAGCAAAACTGAAGAAGTTATAGATAACTACAGCTTTGTCCAGAATCGAATTTTGGTAACGCCCTGCTAACATTCCTAACGGTACAGCAATCAAATACGTTAGAATAACTGTCAAAATAGATAAGTACAACGTATTGACGATCCGTTCACCAATCAAGTCAGCAACTGAACGTTTGTATAAGAAACTTTGTCCAAAATCTCCATGTAACGCATTTCCAATCCAACGGAAATATTGTTCATACCACGGATCATTTAGCCCAGCAGCTTGTCGCATTTGCTCAATTACAGC
The DNA here is from genome assembly GCF_017316125.1 of Enterococcus sp. DIV0660C. Classification (GTDB taxonomy): domain Bacteria; phylum Bacillota; class Bacilli; order Lactobacillales; family Enterococcaceae; genus Enterococcus_B. Next base: position 35,518 of record NZ_JAFLWA010000010.1, read on the forward strand.
TGGATCTTGGTTTGGATTGATCAATCCAGTAAATGGGTCACCAGGCATGGCTTTTGCCAACATGAAAATTAAAACACTAAGAATAATAACTTGAGGAATCATCAATAACACACGACGTAGGATTGTTTTCCACATTAGCTAGCACCTCCATCTTTTAACGCTACTTTATGAGTAGTTGATAATGTACGTAAATCGTACACCCGACCAGTTGAATCGTAATAATCCTTTTGACTATTGATGTATTCTTGTTCAACTCTTCGGCGATTCTCTTTATGCAATTCGCGATTCTCAACATCGATTCGAGGAATTGCAGACAGTAAACGTTTTGTATAGATGTGACGTGGGTCATTGTAAATATCTTCCCTTGTTCCGATTTCAACGAAACGACCTTTATACATGATAGCGATATTGTCACACATGTGTTTAACAACACCTAAGTCATGGGAAATAAATAGATAACTAAGTCCAAATTCCTGTTGGATTCGTTTCATAAAGTTCAAAACTTGCGCCTGTACAGATAAATCAAGCGCTGAAACTGGTTCATCTGCTACAATCAATTTTGGATTTGTTGCTACAGCACGAGCAACACCTAAACGTTGACGCTGACCACCAGAAAACTCATGTGGATATTTGTACAGTGCATCCTCTGGCATCCCAACAATATCAAGTAAACTTTTTACTTTTTTCTTCTCTTCTTGGTCACTTAACCGCTCGAAATTGCGAATTGGTTCCGCAATGATATCTAATACTCGCTTTTTAGGATTTAAACTAGACATTGAATCTTGGAAAATCATTTGAACATCTTTGTTGTACTCGATTTTCTTACGATTACTACGCTTTGTTACATCTGTTCCTTGATAAATGATTTGACCATCCGTCACTTTTTCTAGCCCAACAATCGCCTTACCCGTCGTTGATTTTCCTGAACCAGATTCTCCAACTAAACCATATGTCTTTCCTTTTTCAATAACGAAGTCGACGCCATCTACAGCATAAACATAATCATTTACTCGATTGAAAAAACCGCTGCGAATCGGATAGTGAACTTTTAAATCATTAATTGTGATTAATTCTGTCATCTACACCTCTCCTTTTTCGTCTCTAAAATGAAAATGTTTATAGCATGAACAACGAACAAGATGGTTCGGTGCTACTTCATGAAGAATTGGGTCTTTCTCATGATCACTTTCTGGAATCCATGGAATTCGTGGAGCGAAACGACAACCCCTGCGTGGCATATTTTTCAGTGAAGGAACAACACCTTCAATTACATGTAACTCTTCTTCATGTTGACCTTCTTGAGGAATGGAGTTCAATAATGAACGTGTATATGGATGTTTTGGATTTTCAAACAATTCTTCAACTTCAGCAACCTCAACGAATTGTCCACCATACATAACGGCTACGCGATCTGCCATCTCAGCCACGACACCTAAGTCATGAGTAATCAAAATAATTCCTGTTTTTGTCTCTTCCTGTAAGTCTTTTAATAAATCAAGAATCTGTGCTTGAATTGTCACATCTAACGCTGTTGTTGGTTCATCAGCGATGACAATCGGCGGTTTACATGCAATTGCAATCGCAATAATGACACGTTGGCGCATCCCACCAGATAATTCGTGCGGATATTGACGTCCCACTCGAGTCGGATTAGGAATCCCTACTTGATCTAATAATTCTAGTGCTCTTGCTTGGCGTTCTTCTGCATTCATTTTTGTGTGATAAGAAAGACCCTCTTTAATTTGGTCTTCAATTCTCATTAAAGGATTCAATGCTGACAATGGATCTTGAAAAATCATTCCAATATCATTTCCACGAATCTTGTTATAAAGTGTTTCATTTAAATCAATTAGATTTAAATCATTATATAAAATTTCTCCTGTAATCTTGGTATTGTTAGGATCCAGTAGCCCCATAATAGTGGTAGCTAATGTACTTTTTCCGCAACCAGATTCTCCAACGATTGCTAAGATTTCGTTTTTATCTAAAGTAAAAGAAACGTCGTCTACTGCATCGTAAAATTCATCTTTGATACGGAAGCCTGTGTGTAGGTTCTGAACATCTAATAATTGATTATCCGACAATCGAATACCCCTCTCTGCTCCCTAGATGGAAGTTTTTCGTTAATAAAATAATACTCACACAGAATAAAATCATTTAAACCAATCCTATTCTTAACGAAGTATAATATTTTCTTAATAATTATATAGAAAACCGTTTTACTTTGCAAGCACAATTGAAATTGTTGCCTGAATTGTCTGAAAACTGAATCTACTACAACCGCTACCATTTGCATTAGATTAAAAAAGGTGCTTTTAAAGAAAAAGAAAAAGACCTAAAAATCAACGAAGATTTTTAGGTCTTTTGGTTATACGTGGGTTTAAATTATTTTAGATGTTCTGAGATATAATTTACTGCGCCGCCCACAGTTTCAATTTGTTCTGCGTCTTCATCCGAAATTTCTGTTCCAAATTCGTCTTCAAGCTCCAAAACAAATTCCATGATACTAATTGAGTCAGCTTTCAAATCATCCTTGATATTCAAGTCATCTGTAACTTTATCTGTATCCATTTCAAAATGGTTTGAAATAATTTTTGCTACTTTATTAAATATTTCTTCACGAGTCAATGTTTTCACCTCCAACAATCGAGACAACTGCCTTAACCAAGGCTAATTTTACTGACATTTCTTGAAAATGTCTACCTTTTTTTCATTATCTCATATTTCACATCGTTTACATTAAATGATAATTAATCTGCAGAGCTTTCAAATTGCTCAACTAACTGTCCCACAACATTTGTTTCTAACATTGTATGGATTTGACGAATCGTATAACGAACGGCATCAGGACCAGTTGCGCCATGTGTTTTGATCACAGGAGCTTTTAATCCAAATAAAACCGCACCGCCATGTTTAGAATAATCCATCTCAGATTTTAATGAACGTAATCCATCTTTTAATAATAAAGCGCCCATCTTCCCTTTGATTCCTTCATTCAAAATTGCAGATTTCAATAAATCCATCATATTTAGCGCTGTTCCTTCAATTGATTTCAAAACAGCATTTCCAGTAAAGCCGTCTGTCACAACCACATCAGCCACACCATTCAACAATTCGCGTGCCTCTACATTTCCAATAAAGTTCAAGCTTGTTTCATTTTGCAATAACTCGTATGCACGTTTCGTTAACTCGCTACCTTTTGTCGCTTCTGTTCCATTATTCAACAAAGCTACACGAGGACGCCCAATTCCACGAACTTTTCGTGCATAGAAAGAACCTAAAATTCCATATTGTAGTAAGTGTTCTGGTTTATTTTCAGCATTCGCACCTAAATCTAACATATCAAAACCAGCATTTTCTTTTCCAATGACTGGTAAGGTTGACATCAAACCAGGACGTTCAACATTTTTGATTCGTCCAACGATAAATAAACCGGCAGCAAGTAACGCACCTGTATTTCCTGCTGAAAAAATTGCATCTGCTTCCCCATTTTTAACAGCTTGTGCAGCAAGAACCATTGAGGCTGTTTTTTTACGACGGATTGCTTTCACTGGTTCGTCATCACTACTAATTTTTTCATCTGTATGAATAATCGTAATATTTTTTTCATTTGTTAAATACTTTTTGATTTCTGACTCTTTCCCATACAATAAAAATTCAATCTCTGGAAAATCTTGTTGAGCTAAAGCAACACCTTCCACAATTGCTTGTGGTGCATGATCGCCGCCCATTGCATCTACCGCAATTCTCATTGTCTTCACTCCTCTTTCGTTCATCATTTCAAAGTATAGCACATCTGCTAATCAAAATAACGATTGTCTTGACTTTCTAATTGTAAGCTTTGGACTAACACTCGGTATTCCGGCAAGACTTGCCAATTAACTTTCTGCCAAATGGTTGTCGCTTCCTCACGAGCTACTTCTAAAATATTTCCGTCTGCTACTAAGTCTGCAATCGCAAATTGCGGTAACCCAGATTGTCGGAAACCAAAAACTTCTCCTGGCCCTCGTAATTCTAAATCTTTTTCACTTAAAACAAAACCATTATTCGTTTCCGTCATGATTTTCATCCGTTCTACACCCATTTCGTTTTTTGGATTAGCAACCAAAATACAAAATGAAGCGTCACTTCCACGACCAACCCGACCACGCAACTGATGCAACTGCGCTAAACCAAACCGATCTGCATCCATAATCAGCATAACCGTTGCGTTTGGAACATTCACTCCAACTTCGATTACTGTGGTAGAAACCAAAATTTGTGTTTGATTTTCTTTAAAGTCTTCCATGATATTTTCTTTTTCTTGGTTCTTCATTTTTCCATGCAGTAAACCCACTTCGTACTCTGATGCGAATAAATTACTGAGTTTTTCATAAATTTCTACAGCATTTTTAACATCGAGTGCTTCTGATTCTTCAATCAATGGACAAATCACATACATCTGATGTCCTTTACGTAACTCTTTTCTTGTCCACTCTAAGACACTATCTAATTGCGGTGTGCGAATCCATCTAGTTTCAATCGGAATCCGTCCTGCTGGAAGTTCATCAATAATGGATACATCCATTTCACCATAGGCAGTAATAGCAAGTGTTCTTGGAATCGGCGTCGCTGTCATAAATAAAACATCTGGCTGCCATCCTTTTTCTCGTAAAACCTTGCGTTGGTTGACACCAAAACGATGCTGTTCATCTGTTATGACTAGCCCAAGATTTTTAAATTCCACGCCTTCTTGAATCAATGCATGAGTCCCAATCACTACATCTATTTCGCCATTTTCCAAACGTTCTAATAGCTCACGTCTTTCTTTCGCTTTTGTCGAACCCGTTAGCAATGCAACAGAAAGTTTATCTGAAAATAATTGTACAAAGCTTTCCATATGTTGCTGAGCTAAAATTTCAGTGGGCACCATCAATGCACCTTGGAATCCTGCTGTAACGGTTGCATACAAAGCAATTGCTGCTACCACCGTTTTCCCACTACCAACATCCCCTTGCAGGAGACGTTGCATATGTTGAGGACTACGTAAATCACGGCAAATTTCATTTGTTACTCGTTTTTGAGCCTCCGTTAATTCAAATGGCAAACTTTGAGTGAATTCTTTGAGCTTTTGAACGTCATACAAAACTTCAATTCCATTTTTTTCGGATTTTTCAGCATGTTTAAGTCCTTGTAACTGCATTTGGAACAAGAAAAACTCTTCAAAAACAACACGTCGTTTGGCTTGATGATTTTCTTCATGATTCTTGGGAAAGTGCATACTTCTAACTGCCGTTTGACGATCAAGCAAACGATATTTGTCCACTAATGTATAAGGAAGATTTTCCTCAACTAAATCACCGTACTCGTCAAAACCTTTTTTGATCAAATCAACCAACGTTGTTTGTCTGATTGACTTATTGACATGGTAGATTGGTGAAAAATCATCTAACGTCTTTGAGCCAAGGACTTTCATCCCGCTCAGTGCCTTTCTTTTGGAATCCCATTTACCGTAAACCGCAATTTCTTCAGACAAAATAATTTTATCTTTAAGATAAGGCTGATTAAAGAACGAAACGTTAAAAACAGCGTGGTCTTGCATCATCCGAAACTGTAGCCGACTTTTTTTGTATCCAAAACGACTCAATACCGGCGGTGAAACAACCAATCCTTTTAACGTTACTTTTTCTTGATCTTGGATCTCGATTAAATTTCTTTCTTGTATATCTTCATAACGAAAAGGATAATACGTTAGCAAATCTTCAATTGTATGTATGCCCAAACTAGCCAGACTTTCTGCTCTTTTTTCTCCTACACCAGCTAGCACAGTAACTGGATCCATTAACGTTCGCATCAACTTCACTCCTTTCTTAACAAAAAAAGGACTTTGGTTTTCGATCAAAGTGAATCGAAAACCGAGGTCCTTCATACTTTCTGCACCATAAAATGATAGTTTAGTGACAAGTTCTCCTATTCAGCAGAAAACAGATAAGGATAGACTGGTTGATCTCCTTGGTGAATCTCGATTTCTAAATCAGGATATTTTTCCGTTAGCGTTGCTGCCAACTCCTCTGCTTGTGCGACTGTACCGCCTTCACCAGCAAGGATTGTCACAATTTCAGTATCTTCATTAATCATTTGTTTTAAAGTAGCTAAAGAAGTAGCCAAAATATCAGGATTTGAAATAACGATTTTCCCATCGATCATTCCCAAAAAGTCGCCTTCAACAATCTCTACCCCATCAATTGAAGTATTTCTGATTGCGTGGGTTACTTGACCACTTATGACACTGCTTAATACATCAGTCATCGTTGCTTTGTTTTCCTCTAATGAAGCTTGATCGTTGAATGATAACATCGCTGTCAAGCCTTGAGAAATCGTTCGAGACGGAACAACTGCAACAGGAACTTCAGCAACTTCAGCTGCTTGATCTGCAGCCATGAAAATATTTTTGTTATTTGGTAAAACAATTACTTGGTCAGCATTAACATCCTTAATTGCTTTCAAAATATCTTCTGTACTTGGATTCATTGTTTGTCCACCGCTAATCACATAGTTAGCACCTAGACTTTCAAAAAGTTCTTGGATTCCTTGTCCTGCCGCGATAGCTACCACGCCATAAGGAACACGTGCTTTTTCTTCTGTAAATTCTTGGACATCTTCATCATGTTCTAAAATCGTTTCATGTTGTAAGCGCATGTTGTCAACTTTTACTTTAATCAATGAACCAAATTTTTGACCATAATTCATTACTTCACCGGGATGTTCTGTATGAACATGTACTTTGATAATCTCATCATCATTTACGACTAATAATGAATCACCAAGTCCATCTAAGTAATTACGGAAGCCTTCGTAATCAAATTGACTGTCAACAGTCGGACCTTCGCCAATTTTAACCATGATTTCTGTACAATAGCCAAAATGGATATCTTCCGTTGCTAATTGTCCTTGTACACTACGGTGATGCTCTGCATTTACCATCTCATCCATTTCTGCAGGAGATGGTTCATAGACGTCATCAACTTGGAATTCACCATTTAATGCACTCAAGAAACCTTCGTATACAAACAATAACCCTTGACCGCCACTATCTACTACCCCAACTTCTTTTAGTACAGGTAATAAATCAGGTGTTTTCGCTAATGCGCGTTTTCCACCTTTAACAACAGCAGTCATTACTTCGACTACGTCATCCGTAGACTTCGCTTTCTTTTCACCTGCTTTGGCTGCTTCTCTAGCAACAGTTAAAATCGTTCCTTCAACTGGTTTCATCACTGCTTTATACGCAGTTTCAACCCCATGTGTGAAAGCTGCTGCTAAGTTTGTTGCATTCAATGTTTCTACTTCTGGAATTTGTTTTGAAAATCCGCGAAATAGTTGAGACAAAATAACTCCTGAGTTTCCTCGAGCTCCCATAAGAAGTCCTTTAGAAAGCACAGCGGCTAATTCGCCAACTTTTTCAGAAGTTGAGTCGACTACGGCTTTTGCGCCACTAGTCATTGATAAGTTCATATTTGTTCCAGTATCCCCATCTGGTACTGGAAAGACATTTAATGAATTGACATACTCTGCATTTGCCTGCAGACGATTCGCACCGGCCTGAACCATTTCTTGGAACTGGCTTGCACTGATTTCTGTTACACTCACCTGGATAATCCTCCTTCAGATCGACTGCTGAGTTACTAGCAAGTCTCCTGCCTAGTCTGGCAGTACACGAACACCTTGTACAAAGACATTAACTGAATTGGCTGTTACACCTAATAATGCCTCTAAGTTGTATTTTACTTTTTCCTGAACATTACGTGAAACTTCAGAAATTTTTGTTCCATAACTAATAATTGTATATACATCAACTGCAATACCATTTTCTTCTTGACGAACAACTACTCCACGAGAATAGTTTTCTTTGCGCAAAATCTCAGTAATATTATCTTTAATTTGGTTCTTGCTGGCCATGCCAACAACACCAAAAACGTCCGTTGCAGCGCCACCAACAACTGTTGCAATCACATCATTGGTAATTTCAATGGTTCCAGCTGAAGTTTGAATTTTTACAGCCATGAATAAGCCTCCTTAACGGGCAAAAATAGCCCATTTTTCTTCTATAATATTTTATCATAGCATAACGTGAAATAAAAGGCAGTTACTTTCAAAGTACCTTAAAACCCTCAAAATGTTTATTAGCAACCCTGTATAATTTACAATTATTATGCAGAAATGTCAATTATAACTCGATAAATGTGCTTGCAAATTACCTCCTTATATGATAAGTTAGTTTGGTATGAGCTTAATTATTCTATTGCTCCAATATCAAGGCAAAGGAGGAAATTTACATGGCTAAAGTTTGTTACTTTACAGGTCGCAAGACTTCAAGTGGAAACAACCGTTCACACGCTATGAACTCAACAAAACGTACTGTTAAACCTAACTTACAAAAAGTTCGCGTTATGATCGACGGAAAACCTAAAAAAGTTTGGGTGTCAACTCGTGCTTTGAAATCAGGAAAAGTTGAACGCGTTTAATTGAATCAGGACTGCGAACCGTTCATCGTATGAACGGTTTTTTTCTTGGATTTATTTTCAGGATCGTTATTGATTCTTCAAAAAAAGAAGTTGTGCTTGGAGCACAACTTCTTAAACCGTTCTTACATACTATGATATCAACTAAAAACATCTAGGAAAGAAAAAGAACTTAGAGCAATTATCCATTGAGATAGCTGTTCTAAGTTCTTTTTTATGTGCCACTTGCTTCTAAACGCAAATGAGTAATATATGTTTTTTTTACATCTAAAATATACGCTTATATTCAAATGCTGTCAATAGGTTAAACCTTGTAAAATTAACAAAAATTCGATTAATTTATTTTTTATCAGATCATAAATTCCTAGGTTTTTTAAACTTACCAGTGTTATTTATTTCATTTTTTTATTTTTTCATGAAAATTGTGCTCTTTTTTGGTGGAGAAAAACCTGAGTATGATAAACTTAAAACAACTTAATAGAAATTTGGTGAAAAATAAAATGAAAAAAAATTACAAACTATTCTTCAAAGAAAATTGGCCATATATGGTTGCTAGCTTTTTCATTCCACTAATTATTCTGGCACTTATTTATTTAAGCATCGGAATTTATCCTGGTAGTAGCAGAAGTATTTTAGCAAGTGATGCATTCTCACAATTTTCGAATTTCCATGCCAGCTTCCGAAATATGCTTTTAGGAAAACAAAGTATTTTCTATACATGGAATGCTTCATTGGGATTAAACTATTTATCCCTAATCTCCTACTATCTTGGAGGAATTTTTACACCCTTAGTCTTCCTTTTTCCAAATCAGTACATGCCTGATGCACTTTACTTTTTAACTTTGATCAAAGTAGCTAGTGCGGGTTTAGCTTTTTGGTTTTTAGGAAGAACATTTAAAATCCCACACTGGGGCCAAGTGGCACTTAGTATCAGTTATGCGTTGATTTCTTTTATCACAGCACACTCAGAAATCATTATGTGGTTAGATGCTTTCGTCTATCTACCGCTAATCATTTTAGGTATTCATCGCGTGATGGATTTGAAAAAGCCTCTTGTTTTATTTGTTAGCTACTTATTATTATTTTTATCTAGCTTTTATATGGGCTTCATGATTGGCGTTTTCTCTTTTCTTTATTTCTTAGCGAGACTTTTTACCAATTGGTCCAAATACAAAAAAACTATTCTACCTTACGGGATTACTTCGTTATTAGCTGGTGGTGCATCAATGATTATCATCTTACCCGCTATAATTGATTTACGATCTAATGGTGAGGAACTGAGCCAAATAACTACCTTAAAAACGGAAGCAACTTCCTTCTTGGATTTAGCGATGAAAAACATGATCGGTGTCTATGACACAACGAAATACGGATCGATTCCATTTGTCTACGCGGGATTGTTTCCACTAGTTCTTTGTATTTTTTACTTTGTTAGTCGAAAAATCAAATTAAAAAATAAACTTTTGTTTGGAAGTTTGTTCATAATTTTAATTGCAAGTTTCTATCTTGTCCCCTTAAATTTATTCTGGCACGGGATGCACGCACCTAATATGTTCTTATTCCGCTATGCCTACTTGTTTTCTTTTCTGGTCATTTTGCTTGCCGGTTATGGTTGGGAAAAGTTAGAACAGAACGATCACGGACTTTTTGTTGGTATCACACTCATATTAGCTGCCATCTTCTCCATTTCTTGGGCGCTTAAACCAGCTGAAAGCTACACATATGTAACGTCAACATCCTTTATTTTAACAATCGTCTTTTTGATTCTTTATGCGATTGCTGTTGGATTTTTCCAACTCAAAAAGATTCCTATGAAACATTTAAGTATTTTATTATTGCTTCTAATGTCTTCTGAGGCAGTAGTCAATACGAATAGCATGATTCACGGCATTTTAGATGATTGGAACTATGCTTCACGCAGTTTATTTACAGATCCTTATCCAAATATTCAAGAGTTAGTCCAAAAAACTAAGAAAGAATCTGACACATTTTATCGGTTAGAAAATTTAGATCCTGTTTCTGCCAATGATTCATTAAACTATGGTTATAGTGGCATCAGTATGTTTTCTTCAATCCGTAATCGTAACTCTTCTTCTTATCTTGACCGACTTGGCTTTCGTTCTCGCGGTACCAATTTAAATATCCGTTATGCAAATAATACATTGCTAATGGATGGATTTACTGGTATTAAATATAACATCAGCAAAAATGGAAATACTTTCAGCAAATACGGCTTCAATCAAGTTGGACAAAGTGGTGATTACACACTATATGAAAATATCAATGCTCTACCTCTTGCTTTCACTGCTCCATTGACAGTCGATGATATCGAACAACCAGCAACTGATAATTTAACGAGTCAGACAAACTTAATCAATGAACTTTCCGGTTTACAAGAAGAGTATTACTCGTTCTACAAACCTACATTGAAAAAACAAACAAATACGAAAATCACTAATACAACAACTGGTGTCACTTATTCTGAAATAACCGACAATCAAGCAAAAGAATTGACTTGGGAAGTCCAAGTTCCTGCAAATACACAGGCTTATTTAAGCTTATTCCCAACAAATTATGCCCAGTTGGAAAGCTCTAGTGCAACTATTACAGTAAATGGAACTTCAAGACAAACTCAAATTAATATCTCTGGTCAATATTATGATTTAGGCTACTATCCTACTGATACTACAGTAACTTTTACAACTAGTTTTTATGGAACAAAAGAAGTGAGCTTCATGGAACCAGAAGTTCTTGGACTAAATATTATTGCCTATCAAGCTGCTATGAATCAGATTAAAAATAAAGGTGTTGATCTGACCACTTCAGGTCACAAAGCAACTGGCACAGTCAATTCAAACCAAGACAGCATGCTTGTGACAACCATTCCTTATGATGAAGGTTGGCAAGCAAAAGTTGACGGAAAAGCTGTAACTATTGAAAGCTTCCAAGATGCTTTTGTAATGATCAAAGTTCCAAAAGGCAAACACACAATTACTTTTAGTTACTTACCAAAAGGATTTAAGCTTGGCAGTATGCTATTCGTCATTTGCATCTTACTTTTTGCTCTGTATTCTTATCTTTTAAGTCGAAAAAGAATTTTAGACGGCACAGATTCCCTCAATTAAATGTTTTAGACGAAAAAAGCACTCCAACTAAAGTAGTTGGTGTGCTTTTTTGCACTCTAATGGCTATTTAACGAAGTATCATACTATTTATTTATATTTCACCTCATACAAGTATAAACCCTCTGGATATGCCGTTGGACCTGCTAAATTACGATCTTTTTTTTCGATAATTTCTGGAATTGCATCTTCCGGTATACGACCATTCCCAATTTTCAATAAAGTACCCACCAAAATACGAATCATTTTGTACAGAAACCCGTTTCCTCTAAATGTAAACAACAATTCATCTCCTGTATCATTTACTTGCATTGTTGCTTCATAAATTGTCCGTGTTTTATCTTCAATTGAACTACCTGCAGCACAAAACGAAGTAAAGTCATGCGTACCAAGCAAGTCTGGCAAAGCTCGTTCAATCTTCTTCAAATCTAATGGATAAGGGTAATAACTCGCGTAATGTCGACGGAACGGACTTCTCGGCTTGCCGATATCTACTCGAAATTGATACGTTTTTTCATGAACCATATAGCGCGCATGAAAATCTTCCGCAACAAGTTCCACTTCTTTAACTGCAATATCTTCTGGCGATTGAGTATCCAAAGCAAATCGCATACGTTCTAAAGGCCGTTCTTGCGGATAATCAAAGTGAATAACTTGTCCAACTGCATGAACACCAGAATCTGTTCGACCAGAACCAAAAACAGTAATAGTTTGTCCATTCGCCATTTTTTTTAATGTTTTTTCCAACTCATCTTGAACAGTTCGACCATTTGGTTGCTTTTGAAAACCATGAAAATTTGTACCATCGTACGCAATGATTGCTTTGTAACGTACCATTTTTTCTCTCCTTATCTTTCCATAAAAAAGAGGCTGTGACATCGTCACGGCGCCTCTCTTTTTTCATATAATAATCAATTTACTAATTTTTATCAACCACGTAATACCACTAAAATGACTGTTAATAGAGCAAAAGCGCCCATAACCATCGTATCTTGGTTGTGCCAATGAAGCATCCGATACTTCGTACGCCCTTCACCGCCTCGATAACCTCGTGCCTCCATAGCAGTTGCTAAATCTTCCGCTCGATTAAAGCTACTTACAAATAAAGGAATCAATAAAGGAATAATGGCCTTCATTTTTTGAACTAAGTTACCTTCACCGAAATCAACACCACGTGCACGTTGCGCATTCATAATTTTTTCTGTCTCATCCATCAATGTTGGCACAAAACGTAATGCAATAGACAACATCAGTGAGATTTCATGGACGGGAAAACGAACAACTTTTAGCGGACGCAATAAATATTCAATTGCATCAGATAATTCTAAAGGTGGGGTTGTCAAAGTAAGTAATGTTGACATAAAAATAATCAAAACAAATCGGCAAAAAATGAAAATGCCATTCAATACACCATATTGGGTGATATTAAAAATTCCCCAATGCCAATAAACTTCGCCACCACTTGTAAATAAAACTTGTAGTGCTACAGTAAATAAAATTAACCAAATCAATGGGCGAATGCCACGAATGAAAAATTTCATGTCCACTTTTGATAATGAAACAGCGAATAAAGTAAACACCGCTAGAAGAAGATATGTTTGCCAATTATTTGCTAAAAAAATAATCCCAATAAAATAAAAACTAGCTAATAACTTTGCTCGAGGGTCTAATCTGTGAATGAATGAATCCCCTGGCATGTACCGTCCGAAAATCAATTTATTCATCATGAGCAATTCCCCCAGACAAACGTACAATTTCGTCTGCTAATTCCTCAGCTGTTAAAGGTATTTCAGACATTCTAATTCCTTTTTCACTCAATAATTCAGCAAATTCCGTTGCAGTAGGCACACCTAATTGTTTTTCTTTTAACCAATTTAAATCTTGAAAGACTTCTCTCGGTTCACCATTCTTAACGATTTTCCCTTTTTCTAAAACATAAACAAAGTCAGCATAGTTAGCCACATCATCCATTAAGTGAGTAACCAATACAATAGTAATATTTTGTTCTTTATGAAGCCGCCAAAACATCTCCATCATTTCTTTTCTTCCTTGAGGATCCAACCCTGCAGTTGGTTCATCTAAAACTAACACTTCAGGTTTCATTGCAAGAACTCCTGCAATAGCAACCCGACGCATTTGTCCACCAGATAGTTCAAAAGGTGATCGATTCAAATATGTTTCATCTAAGCCAACTTGAATCAATGCTGCCTTAGCAATTTCTAAAGCTTCTTCTTCCCCTACACCAAAGTTTTTTGGTCCAAATGCGATATCTCTAGCAACTGTTTCTTCAAATAATTGCGCTTCTGGAAACTGGAACACAATGCCCACTTTTTTACGAATTGGTTTTAGATTCTTGTTATCAGTTTCCGGAGTTATTTTTCGATCACCAATTTGTACAAAACCACTGGTTGGTTTAACCAAAGCATTCAAGTGTTGTAATAATGTCGACTTTCCACTTCCTGTGTGCCCGACCAAAGCAGTATAACTTCCTTCTTTGATTAACAGATCAATGTCAAATAATGCTCTTTGTTCAAATGGTGTATTTGGTTGATAAGTAAAGTTTACTTTCTCAAAATGGATGTCCATAACCAATTCACCATCCTTTCTTCTGTCATATATTCATCAGGAACATCTATCCCACGCTCTTTTAACGCGCTTTTTAACTTTTCTGGAAATGGTAAGTCTAATCCCAGACGAATCAAATCTGGACCAGCAGAAAATATTTCTTCCGGTGTCCCTTCGCCAACTAGTTCTCCTTCACGCATGACTAAAATACGATTTGCATTTGCAGCTTCGTCAATATCATGTGTAATAGAAATGACAGTTAATTGACTTTCTTCTTTAATTTTTTTGATAGTTGAAATAACTTCTTCTCGACCTTCAGGATCAAGCATGCTAGTTGCTTCATCTAAAATAATAATATCTGGTCGTAAAGCAACTACACCAGCAATTGCTACACGTTGTTTTTGTCCACCAGATAAGCGAGCGGGTTCTCGAGTTGCAAATTCGCTCATACGAACTTTTTCTAACGCATCTTTTACACGTACGAGCATTTCTTCGCGAGGAATACCTTGATTTTCCAAGCCAAAAGCAACATCATCTTCCACAGTTGAACCAACAAATTGATTATCTGGATTTTGAAACACCATTCCAACCATTTGCCGAATCGTCCAAATATTTTCTTCGTTAAGTGTTTGCTGTTCTACTGCTACTGTACCAGATTCTGGTAAAATCAAACCATTAATCGTTTTAGCAAGAGTCGATTTTCCAGAACCATTGTGCCCAATAATTGCAACCCATTCTCCTTTGTTAATTGTAAATGAGACATCTTTTAATGCTGGTCGAAGGTCATCAGGCTGATATGTGTAATTTATATGTTTCAAATCAATAATTGGCTCCATGCTTACTCCTTCTTCATCCTAAAGTTCTTTCTAACACTATCAAAAAAAAACTAAATTTTCAATTATTTATTGTTTGAATAAAATGTTTTTTTGTACCTTCAATCAAACGTGTCAAGACAGTTAATTGAAGGTACAAAAAAACACTTTATGATGAGTGCATACTCCCCAAGCTAAAAACTTGGGGAGTAGCGCTGAGCTAGACTCGGAGCAAAGCTCCAACATCATAACACTCTAAAAGAATCATCTATAAAGTGATGTTATTAGTGTGATTTTAGACAAGTTCTAAGATAACCATTGGTGCACCATCACCGCGTCTTGGTTCTGTTTTCAAGATACGAGTGTAGCCACCTTGACGTTCTGCATAACGAGGTGCAATGTCATTGAATAATTTTTGTAAAGCTGATTCAATAACGATGTCTTCGTTTTCTTCGCGCACGCTAGCAACTTCATTACGTACAAAAGTAGCCGCTTGACGACGAGCATGCAAATCTCCACGCTTACCTAAAGTGATCATTTTTTCTGCAGTTGAGCGAACTTCTTTCGCACGAGCTTCAGTTGTCACAATACGTTCGTTGATTAATAAATCAGTTGTTAAATCACGCAACATCGCTTTACGTTGGCTAGATGTGCGTCCTAGTTTACGATAACTCACGTTGGTTTCCCTCCTTCGTAAAAGGTTTTAATCTTCTTTACGTAAACCTAAACCTAAGTCATGCAATTTTGCCTTAACTTCTTCCAATGATTTACGACCCAAGTTACGGACTTTAATCATTTCTGGCTCAGATTTATTCGTAAGTTCTTGTACAGTATTAATTCCTGCACGTTTCAAACAATTATAAGAGCGAACAGATAAGTCTAATTCTTCAATTGTCATTTCTAACATTTTTTCTTTTTGTGTTTCTTCTTTTTCGACCATGATTTCAGCATTTTTTGCTTCATCAGTTAAGTTCACAAAAATATCTAAATGTTCCGTCATGATTTTCGCAGATAAACTCATTGCTTCCAATGGTTCAATCGAACCATCTGTCCAAATCTCCATCGTCAATTTATCAAAATCTTCACGGTGTCCAACACGTGTGTTTTCTACTTGGTAGTTTACACGACGAACTGGTGTGTAGATTGAATCGACTGGAAGAACACCGATTGGCATATCTTCTTTTTTATTTTCATCTGCTTGAACATAACCACGTCCAGGTTTCACAGTTAAGCGAGCATGGAACGTAGCTCCTTCAGAGACACTACAGATATACATATCTTTGTTCAGAATCTCTACATCACTATCAACGATAATATCGCCAGCAGTTACTGTAGCAGGTCCGGTAATATCGATTTCAAGGGTTTTTTCTTCTTGGCCATACATTTTAAGCGCTAAGCCTTTAATGTTCAAGATGATTTGAGTGACGTCTTCTCTAACACCTTTAATAGTAGAGAATTCATGCAGTACACCATCGATTTGAATATTAGTGATGGCAGCACCTGGCAAAGAAGATAATAAAATACGACGTAGGGAATTCCCTAAAGTAGTCCCATACCCTCTTTCAAGAGGTTCAACGATGAACTTGCCATAATCTTTTTCTTCATCAATTTTTGCGATTCTTGGTTTTTCGAACTCAATCATTCTTATCTTTACCCCTTTCAAAACGAAAAGTGTCTTGTTCAATGACGTTACTATAGAAACTCAAAATGAGCGGCACTCATTAAACACGACGGCGTTTTGGAGGGCGGGCACCATTATGAGGAACTGGAGTCACGTCACGAATTGCAGTCACTTCTAAACCTGTTGCTTGTAATGAACGAATTGCTGCTTCACGTCCAGAACCAGGTCCTTTAACTGTTACTTCAACAGTTTTTAATCCGTGTTCCATTGCTGCTTTAGTAGCAGTTTCTGCTGCCATTTGAGCGGCAAAAGGAGTTGATTTTTTGCTTCCTTTGAAACCTAATGAACCAGCTGATGACCACGCTAATGCATTTCCGTGAGTATCAGTGATCATGATGATTGTGTTGTTGAAAGTAGAGTGGATATGTGCAATCCCTGCTTCTACATTCTTTTTCACACGGCGTTTACGATTCACTTTTTTTGCTGCCATGAAGTTCTAACCTCCTTCACTTAAGAATTATTTTTTCTTGCCAGCGATAGAACGAGCTGGACCTTTACGAGTACGTGCATTGTTTTTTGTGTTTTGTCCACGAACTGGCAAACCACGACGGTGACGGATACCACGGTATGAACCGATTTCCATCAAACGTTTGATGTTTAAGTTTACTTCACGACGAAGGTCACCTTCAACTTTTAATTTGTCAACTTCAGCACGGATAGCATCTGTTTGTTCATTCGTTAAATCACGAACACGAACATCTTCAGATACACCAGCATCAGCCAAGATTTTTTGAGCAGTAGTGTTACCAATACCATAGATATAAGTAAGTGAAACTACTACACGTTTATCACGAGGAATATCTACTCCTGCAATACGAGCCATACTTGTTACACCTCCAATTATCCTTGACGTTGTTTATGTTTTGGATTTGCTGGGCAAATCACCATAACGCGTCCTTTACGACGAATTACTTTACAATGTTCACACATTGGTTTTACTGATGGTCTTACTTTCATGATAATACCTCCTGTAGTTTTACGGAGTACAATTATTTAAAGCGATAAGTGATACGGCCACGGCTTAAATCGTATGGAGACAATTCAACCGTTACTTTGTCACCAGGTAAGATACGGATATAATGCATACGAATTTTACCTGAAACAGTAGCAAGAACTTGGTGTCCGTTTTCTAGTTCAACTTTAAACATTGCATTCGGCAAAGTTTCGACGACTGTACCTTCGACTTCAATCATATCTTCTTTTGCCACGCACAGTACCTCCTTGTACTTGTTTCGCATTTTCACACGATAAAATGGCGGAAACTGCAGTTCCCACCTCAAAATTCTCAAAATGGATCATCTAGAGGAATCTCTAGAAGTCGGACTGACATATTCTATCATAATTTATTGAACTTTACAAGAGTAACTGCATAAAGCAAGTTGGCTACGGGCAATCATGCTATTTTTCAATGATTTTTTGTACATCAGTAAACACAGCATCGATTTCACGATCACCATCAATAGTATGAAGCAAACCGTGATCTTTATAAAAAGCAAGGATTGGTTCACTATTTTTGATGTTGATAGCCAGACGATTTTTAACCGTCTCAGGTTTATCATCTTCTCTTTGATAGAATTCATGCCCCCCACAACGATCACATGTATCTTCAATTTTTGTAGGATTGAAAATTTTGTGATAAGTTGCTCCACAATTGCTGCAGATGAAACGGCCAGCTAATCGCTCAACCAAAACTTCTTCACCAACATGGATATCAATGACAGCATCAATTTTTTTATTTAAATCTTTTAGCATTACGTCTAGAGCTTCAGCCTGCTCGATTGTACGAGGAAAGCCATCTAATAAAAAGCCTTTCTCTGTATCAGGTTCTGCTAGGCGCTCTTTCACGATTCCATTTGTTACTTCATCAGGAACTAATGCACCTTTATCCATATAAGACTTTGCTTCCAAGCCTAGAGCTGTTTCATTTTGGATAGCCGCACGAAACATGTCTCCAGTTGAGATATGAGGAATACCATAAGCATCAATGATTTTTTCAGCTTGTGTTCCTTTTCCCGCACCTGGCAGCCCCATTAAAATGAGGTTCATTGCTTTCCCTCCTAATAAATGTGAGAACGTGTGTTGAGGAAAGAACCTCAACACGCTTTCTTACTTATTCGATAAAGCCAACATACTTGCGTTTCAGCATTAAGCCTTCTAACTGTTTTGCAGTTTCTAAAGCTACACCAATAACAATCAGTAAGCTTGTACCACCTAACCCAATCGATTGTGGTAAATCCCAAATCATCTGAGCGATAATTGGTAATAAAGCCACAAGTCCAAGGAAGATTGCACCAACTGTACTCAATCTCATTAATAAGCTTGAGACATACTCCTCAGTCCCCTTACCAGGGCGCACGCTAGGTATATAACTTCCTTGTTTTTGTAAGTTCTCCGCTAATTTCTCAGGGTTAACTTGGACAAAAGCGTAGAAAAATGTAAATGCAATAATCAAAACAGTATAAATCGTTGCACCAGGCACCGTATTATAATTGAAAATTTGCATCATGATTTTATACCAATTTTCAGACCCAAATCTACCACTTAATGCTTGTAAAACAGCATTAGGAGTAGCAATAAACGAACTAGCGAAAATAACCGGAATAACACCAGCAGCATTTACTTTTAATGGTAAATAACTACTTGTTGGTGCACCTGCTACACGCTTCGTATATTGAATTGGAATCTTGCGTTCAGCTTGTTGGAAAAATGTTACAAATGTCACGATCAATAAAACCGCGATAAGTAAAACGGCAATAAAAATTGCAGATTTCCAAATATCAGAAGAATCAATATTTACAAAGTAATCTTCGTAAATTTCTTTGATACTATCAGGTAATCGAGAAATGATACCTGCGAAAATAATCATTGAAACGCCGTTTCCGATTCCCTTTTCTGTAATTTGCTCTCCTAACCATGTAACAAACATTGTACCGGCAGTTAAAATTAAACCTATCGTTACATATGTAGACACGTTTGGATTGCTTACAAAGCCTAATTGAGCGTATTGATTAAATCCAGCAGTAATCCCTACTGATTGAACAAAAGCCAAAACTAATGTTAAATAGCGAGTAGCTTGATTTAATTTCTTACGTCCAACTTCTCCTTGCTTCGACCATTCAACAAAACGAGGAACAATGTCCATTTGTAATAATTGAATGACGATTGAAGCAGTAATGTATGGCGAGACCCCCATTGAGAAAATAGAAAAGTTTTGCATTGCACTACCACTTACCAAGTTCAACATGTTGAAAAATGGTAAAGAAGAAAGATTTTGTAATGTACTAGCATTCACGCCTGGTACCGTAATATGGGCACCCAGACGGAAAACAAATAGTACAAATACAGTAAAGAAAATTTTAGATCGAATGTCTCTTACTTTAAAAGCATCTTTTAATAGTTTAAACATTAGATCACCTCGATTGAACCACCAGCCGCTTCAATAGCGTCTTGAGCTGCTTTCGAGAATTTAGCTGCTTTAACAGTTAATTTTTTAGTTAATTCACCGTTAGCTAATACTTTAATCCCAGCTTTTTCGTTTTTAACGATTCCAGCTTCAACTAAAGCAACAGGTGTTACTTCTGCACCATCTTCAAAACGGTTCAAAATATCTAAGTTGATGACAGCATATTCTTTACGATTTACGTTAGTAAATCCGCGTTTTGGTAAACGACGGAATAATGGAGTTTGTCCACCTTCGAATCCTAAACGTACACCACCGCCTGAACGAGCTTTTTGACCTTTTTGTCCGCGTCCAGAAGTTTTTCCGTTACCAGATGAAGTACCACGACCAACGCGATTGCGTACTTGGCGTGAACCCTCTGCAGGTTTTAATTCATGAAGTTTCATAGGTTTGGCACCTCCTTAAATAATCTAGTTCTTAATTATTAGACTTCTTCAACGTCCACTAGGTGAGAAACAGTATTGATCATACCTTTAATAGCTTCATTAGAAGGCTTAACCACTGAACTGTTAATCTTTGTAAGACCCAACGCTTTAACAGTGTCACGTTGGTTTTGAGGACGTCCGATAATACTGCGTTTTAAAGTAACTTTTAATTCAGCCATTATTTTTGTCCTCCTTATCCGATAATTTCTTCAACTGATTTGCCACGA
The DNA here is from genome assembly GCF_017316125.1 of Enterococcus sp. DIV0660C. Taxonomy (GTDB): domain Bacteria; phylum Bacillota; class Bacilli; order Lactobacillales; family Enterococcaceae; genus Enterococcus_B. The sequence goes on from NZ_JAFLWA010000010.1 coordinate 56,311, forward strand.
AGTTCTGCAACTTCTTCAGCACGTTTCAATTGTTTCAAACCTTCAACAGTTGCACGAACAACGTTGATTGGTGTATTTGAGCCTAATGATTTAGAAGTGATATCAGCTACCCCTGCTAATTCTAATACGGCACGAACTGGTCCACCAGCAGCAACCCCAGAACCTTCTACAGCAGGTTTCATTAGGATTCTACCACCACTAAAAGTACCGATAACTTCGTGTGGGATTGTTGAACCGACCATTGGTACTTCAACTAAGTTTTTCTTCGCATCTTCAATTGCTTTACGGATTGCTTCTGGTACTTCTTGAGCTTTACCAGTACCGAAACCTACGTGTCCGTTTTTATCACCGACAACAACTAAAGCAGCAAAGCGTAGACGACGTCCACCTTTAACAACTTTTGTTACACGGTTGATTGCAACAACGCGGTCTTCTAATTCCAAATGTTTTGGATCAATGTAAACCATGAATGGTATTCCTCCTTCTTCTAAAATTCTAGTCCATTTTCGCGAGCAGCTTCAGCTAAAGCTTGCACACGGCCATGGTAAAGGTATCCACCACGGTCAAAGACTACTACTTTAATGCCTTTTTCAGCTGCGCGTTCAGCAACTAATTTACCCACAGCAGTAGCTGTTTCTGTTTTTGTTCCACCTGAAATTTCTTTATCCAAGGTAGAGGCACTTGCTAGCGTTACACCCGCTACGTCATCAATTAATTGCGCGTAGATGTTTTTATTAGAACGGAAAACGTTCAAGCGTGGGCGCTCAGCAGTACCAGAGATATTATTACGTACACGACGATGTCTCTTTTGACGTGTTTTATTCTTATCTGGTTTTGTAATCACAATTGTCACCTCTTTAATAATGCTAGCCGTTAGGCCGCGAATCGTAATTTGAACAAATTACGATTATTTACCAGTTTTACCTTCTTTACGGCGTACATATTCACCAACATAGCGAATACCTTTACCTTTATAAGGTTCTGGAGGACGAGTACCACGAATGTTCGCAGCTAATTCGCCAACTGCTTCTTTGTTCGCACCTTTAACAATTACTTGTGTATTGGCAGGAACTTCAACTGTAACACCAGCTGGTGGTGTAATTTCTACTGGATGAGAATAACCAACGTTCAATACAAGTTTTGAACCTTGTAATTGTGCACGGTATCCAACCCCAATAAGTTCTAATGCTTTTTGGAAACCTTCACTAACACCGACAACCATGTTGTTGAAGTTAGCACGAGTTGTTCCATGGATTGTTTTCATTTCTTTACTGTCGTTTGGACGAGTGAAAGTAACTTCATTTCCTTCAATATTCATAGTAATATCTGAAGAAAAAGTACGTGTTAATTCACCTTTAGGTCCTTTAACTGTAATATCATTTCCATCTTGAGTAACAGTTACTCCTGCAGGAATGACTACGATTTTATTTCCGATACGGCTCACTTAAAGACACCTCCTTGTAGATTCTACTTAATTACCATACGTAAGCGATAACTTCGCCGCCGACATTTTTTTCACGAGCTTCTTTGTCAGTGATAACACCGTCAGAAGTCGAAATAATTGCGATACCTAAACCATTTAATACTTTTGGTACTTCGTCAGCTTTGACATAAGCACGCAATCCTGGTTTAGAAATACGTTTTAAGTTTGTGATAACACGTTCACCGTTTTTACCAAATTTTAGGAAAACACGGATTACGCCTTGTTTGTCATCTTCGATATATTCAACATCACGGACGAAACCTTCACGTTTCAAGATTTCAGCGATGTCACGTTTGATTTTTGATGCAGGTACTTCTAAAGACTCATGTTTAACCATGTTTGCATTACGGATACGAGTTAGAAAATCTGCAATTGGATCTGTCATGACCATTGAACTAATTACCTCCTTCTTATGCGAATTTACTTTTTACCAGCTAGCTTTCTTCACGCCGGGAATTTGACCTTTATAGGCAAGTTCGCGGAAGCAAATACGGCAAAGATGGAACTTACGATAAACTGAATGTGGACGTCCGCAACGTTCGCAACGAGTATAAGCTTGTGTTGAATGTTTTGCAGGACGTTTGTTTTTAGCAATCATTGATTTTTTAGCCACGTAGTTCGCCTCCTTTAATTATTTTTGGAATGGCATACCTAATTGTGTTAACAACTCACGAGATTCTTCATCTGAGTTAGCTGTTGTTACAATAACGATGTCCATACCGCGTACTTTATCTACTAAATCATAATCTACTTCTGGGAAGATCAATTGTTCTTTAATACCTAAAGTATAGTTTCCACGACCGTCAAAGGCTTTTTTACTTACACCATGGAAATCACGTACACGTGGTAGTGAAACTGAAACCAATTTGTCTAAGAATTCATACATTCTTTCTCCGCGCAAAGTAACTTTTGCACCAATTGGCATTCCTTCACGTAAACGGAATCCAGCGATTGATTTTTTTGCTTTAGTAATCATTGGTTTTTGTCCAGTGATTAAAGTTAATTCTTCAACTGCTTTGTCTAAGTTTTTAGCGTTTGATACCGCATCACCAACACCCATGTTGATGACGATTTTTTCAACTTTAGGTGTTTGCATAACAGAGCTATAGTCGAATTTTTCCATCAATGATGGAGTAATTTCTTTAAGATATTTTTCTTTTAGGCGGTTCATTCAGTAAGACCCTCCTTCCTTAAAATTATTATTTATCTAGAACTTCACCGGTTTTTTTAGAAACACGGACTTTTTTGCCATCTACTTCTTTGTAGCCAACTCGGCCAGCTACACCAGTAGAGTCGATCACCATCACGTTAGAAACATGAACTGGAGCTTCCATCTCAACAATACCACCTTGAGGAGCAGCCTGAGAAGGTTTTTGGTGTTTTTTGACAATATTCACACCTTCGACAATGACTTTATCTTTTTTAGGAAACGCTGCTAATACAACGCCTTCTTTATTTTTGTCTTTTCCAGTGATAACTTTAACTTTATCGCCTTTTTTAACAAACATAACTGTTTCGCACCTCCTTTGATAAGTGTCTCAAGATTATAAAACTTCTGGTGCTAGTGAAACGATCTTCATGAAGTTGTTTTCACGTAGTTCACGTGCAACTGGCCCAAAGATACGTGTTCCACGAGGGCTTTTATCATCACGAATAATCACTGCAGCATTTTCATCAAACTTAATGTATGAACCGTCTGTACGACGAGCTCCTGATTTTGTTCGAACGATAACGGCTTTAACGACGTCACCTTTTTTGACAACCCCACCTGGCGTTGCTTGTTTAACCGTAGCAACGATAACATCACCGATATTAGCAGTTTTACGACCAGATCCACCAAGGACTTTGATCGTCAAAATTTCACGTGCGCCTGAATTGTCAGCGACTTTTAAACGACTTTCTGCTTGGATCACGTTGTGTATCCTCCTTTCAGATTTTGCATTCAATCTATATAGGAAAATCTCGTGTTATTAGATAATAACTGCTTCTTCGACTACTTCTAGTAAACGGAAACGTTTTGTAGCTGATAATGGACGAGTTTCCATAATTCTCACGATATCTCCCACTTTGGCAGTGTTGTTTTCATCATGCACTTTGTATTTCTTAGAATAGTTCATGCGTTTGCCATAGATAGGGTGATTTTTCTTAGTTTCGACAGCAACGGTGATTGTTTTATCCATTTTGTCTGAAACTACACGACCTTGATAAACCTTGCGTTGATTTCTTTCTTCAGTCATACGCTTAATGGCCTCCTTCCATAATTACTTAGCTTGTTCACGCAATACAGTTTTGATGCGTGCAATCGATTTACGTACTTCTTTAATACGTGCAGTGTTTTCTAATTGACCTGTTGCTAATTGGAATCTAAGATTAAACAATTCTTCTTTTAATTGTTTTTCTTGATCAAGCATTTCGGCAGTGGTTAATTCTCTGATTTCTTTAACCTTCATTCGATTCACCACCCATTTCCTCACGTTTTACGATCTTAGTTTTCATTGGTAATTTGTGAGAAGCTAGACGTAACGCTTCACGAGCTACCTCTTCAGGAACGCCTGCAATTTCAAACATGATTTTACCACGTTTTACTGGTGCAACCCATCCTTCAGGTGCCCCTTTACCAGAACCCATACGTACCCCAATTGCTTTGGCAGTATAAGATTTGTGAGGGAAAATTTTAATCCATACTTTCCCACCACGTTTCATGTAACGAGTCATTGCGATACGAGAAGCTTCGATTTGTCGGTTTGTAATCCAGTGTGAATCAACAGCTTGTAAGCCATATTCACCAAATGCGATTTCTTTACCACCTTTAGCTTCACCACGCATTTTTCCGCGGAATTCACGACGGTGTTTTACACGTTTAGGTACTAACATGATTATTTCCCTCCTTTCTCAGTGTTTTTTTTAGTTGGAAGAATTTCTCCACGATAGATCCACACTTTAACTCCTAGTTTTCCGTATGTTGTATCTGCTTCTTCCCATGCATAATCGATATCCGCACGTAATGTATGAAGAGGAACAGTTCCTTCTGAGTATCCTTCTGATCGTGCAATATCAGCACCATTTAAGCGTCCAGATACTTGAGTTTTGATCCCTTTAGCGCCTGCACGCATTGAACGTTGGATAGCTTGTTTTTGCGCACGACGGAAAGCTACACGGTTTTCTAATTGACGTGCAATTCCTTCGCCCACTAATTTAGCATCTAAATCTGGTTTTTTGATTTCCACGATGTTGATGTGAATTCTTTTACCAGTTAATTTATTTAATTCTTTTCTTAGGCTTTCAACTTCAGAACCGCCTTTACCAATAACCATACCTGGTTTAGCTGTGTGGATTGAAATGTTTACGCGATTTGCAGCACGTTCGATTTCAACAGTTGACACAGCGGCATCAGCAAGTTTAGTTGAAATAAATTTACGGATTCTTAGATCTTCGTGTAAGAATTCAGCATACTCTTTTTCAGCATACCATTTAGCATCCCAGTCGCGGATGATGCCTACACGCATTCCAATTGGATGTACTTTTTGACCCACTGATTATCCCTCCTTATTTTTCTGATACGACTACTGTAATATGACTTGTACGTTTATTGATTGGAGAAGCTGAACCTTTTGCGCGTGGACGGAAACGTTTCATTGTTGGTCCTTCGTTAATAAAAGCTTCAGATACTACTAAATTTTCAACGTCTAAGTCAAAATTATTTTCTGCATTTGCAACTGCTGACATCAAGACTTTCTCGATGATTCCAGCAGATTTGTTCGGTGTGAATTTCAAAATTGAAATTGCATCCGCAACACTTTTACCTCTGATAAGGTCAATTACTAAACGGGCTTTTCGAGGTGAAGTGCGAACTGTTTTTGCAGTTGCTTTAGCTGATGTGATTTGTTCTGCCATTTGGATTTATCCTCCCCTCAAATTAGCGTTTAGTTTTCTTATCGTCTGCAGCGTGGCCACGATAAGTTCTTGTTGGTGCAAATTCACCTAATTTGTGTCCTACCATGTCTTCTTGGATGTAAACTGGTACATGTTTACGTCCATCATAAACTGCGATGGTATATCCAACAAAACTTGGGAATACTGTTGATCTACGTGACCAAGTTTTGATAACTTTTTTCTTTTCAACCCCCGCTTGAGCTTCAACTTTTTTCATTAAATGCTCATCGACGAAAGGTCCTTTCTTTAAACTACGACCCATGGTGAACCTCCTCTCAAAATGTGCGACACATGGTCAAAGAAATTATTTAGTCTTGCGACGACGTACGATAAGTTTGTCTGATTGGGCTTTCTTGTTACGAGTTTTGTAACCAAGAGCTGGTTGACCCCAAGGAGAAACTGGTGCTTTACGTCCGATCGGAGCTTTACCTTCACCACCACCGTGTGGGTGATCGTTAGGGTTCATTACGCTACCACGTACTGTTGGGCGTTTGCGCATCCAACGAGAGCGTCCAGCTTTACCGATGTTAATAAGTTCATGTTGTTCATTACCTACAGAACCGATAGTTGCACGGCATGCAGCTAAAATCATACGAACTTCACCAGAGTTTAAGCGGATCAATACATATTTGCCTTCTTTACCAAGTACTTGAGCACTTGTACCAGCAGAACGAATTAATTGTCCACCTTTACCAGGTTTCATTTCGATGTTATGGATAACAGTACCAACTGGAATGTTTTCCAAAGGAAGAGCATTACCAACTTTGATATCTGCATCTGGACCTGAAACAAGTTTCATTCCAACTTGTAGTCCTTTTGGTGCTAAGATGTAAGCTTTCACTCCATCTTCGTAGTGTACTAACGCGATGTTTGCTGAACGGTTTGGATCATATTCGATCGTTTGAACAGTAGCAACAACGTTATCTTTGTTACGTTTGAAGTCGATTACGCGGTATTGACGTTTGTGTCCGCCGCCTTGATGACGTACAGTGATGCGACCGTTGTTATTACGACCAGCATGGTTTTTCAATGGTTGTAACAATGATTTTTCAGGTGTTGATGTTGTGATTTCAGCAAAATCAGAACCTGTCATGTTACGACGACCATTTGAGGTAGGTTTGTACTTTTTAATCGCCACGTTTTTCCCTCCTATTTATAATAAGTTTTCAAGATAGTGCCTATTCAGCAGCTTCGAATAATTGAATTTCTTTTGAATCTTCTGTTAATGTAACAATCGCTTTGCGACGTTTTTTAGTGTATCCCGCATGTTTGCCCATACGCTTGAATTTCGCACGAACATTCACGATGTTCACGTTTTTGACTTTAACGTCAAAAGCAGCTTCTACCGCTTGTTTTACTAAAGTTTTGTTTACGCGAGTGTCAACTTCGAAAGTATACTTTTTATCATCCATAGCAAGCATAGATTTCTCAGTGATCACTGGGCGTTTGATTACGTCTAGTAAGTTCATTATGCAAGCACCTCCTCAATTTGAGTAAGAGCAGTTTGTGTTGCTAACACTTTCACGTTAGAAACAACGTCTAGAACACTAACATTATCAGAAGTTACTACAGAAACGTTTGATAAGTTACGTGCAGATAAAGCAGCAAACTCATTGCCAGTTTCTAAAACTACTAATACTTTAGCGTCTACAGATAAGTTAGCAAGAACTTCTTTAAATTCTTTTGTTTTTGGTGCGTCAAAGCTTAATGCGTCAACAACAACCAAGTTATTTGAAGCAACTTTTTCTGATAAAACAGATTTCATTGCTAAACGACGAACTTTTTTAGGAAGTTTGTAGCTGTAAGAACGTGGTGTTGGTCCGAAAACTACGCCACCTCCACGCCATTGTGGTGAGCGGATAGATCCTTGACGAGCACGACCTGTTCCTTTTTGACGCCATGGTTTACGTCCACCGCCGCGAACAGCGCTACGATTTTTAACCGCATGTGTTCCTTGTCTTAATGAAGCACGTTGCATAACGATTGCATCGTAAACAACACTTTCATTAGGTTCGATTCCGAAAATTTCTTCGTTAAGTGTGATTTCACCGTTTTGGCTACCATCTTGTTTGAATAATGCTACATTCGGCATTCCTTAGTTCCTCCTTTCTTCCTACTATTATTTAGCTTTCACAGCTGATTTGATAGTGATTAATGATTTCTTAGCTCCAGGAACGTTACCTTTAATTAAGATTACGTTTCTTTCTGCGTCAACGCGAACAACTTCCAAGTTTTGGATTGTCACGCGGTTGCCACCCATACGGCCAGCAAGACGTTTATTTTTGAATACACGGTTAGGTGCAACTGGACCCATTGACCCAGGACGACGATGGTAACGAGAACCGTGAGCCATTGGTCCGCGGCTTTGGCCGTGACGTTTGATAACCCCTTGGAATCCTTTACCTTTCGTAGTACCTGTTACATCAATAATGTCTCCTGCTTGGAAAACATCTACTGTAACTTCTTTTCCTACTTCATATTCTCCTAGCTCAACATTTTTGAATTCACGAATGAAGCGCTTAGGAGCCGTGTTTGCTTTTGCAACATGACCTTTCGCAGGTTTGTTTGATAAAACTTCACGCATATCTTGGTAACCAACTTGAATAGCTTCGTAGCCATCAGTTTCCATTGTTTTCACTTGTAGTACTACGTTTGGAGTAGCTTCTACAACAGTTACTGGAATTAATTCACCAGATTCAGTGAAGATTTGTGTCATTCCCACTTTTTTCCCTAAGATTCCTTTGGTCATGAGTACACCTCCATTAATTTAATTTTTTATAGTTTGATTTCGATGTTTACACCAGATGGTAAGTCTAGCTTCATCAAAGCATCAACAGTTTTTGGTGTTGGGTTCACAATGTCAATTAGACGTTTGTGAGTACGCATTTCGAATTGTTCGCGAGAATCTTTGTATTTATGAGTCGCACGAATAACAGTGTAAAGACTACGTTCTGTTGGTAATGGAATTGGACCAGATACACTAGCTCCAGTTCTTTTTGCAGTTTCTACAATTTTATCCGCTGATTGATCTAAAATACGGTGTTCATACGCTTTTAAACGGATACGAATTTTTTGTTTTGCCATCTTGTTCCCTCCTTCGCCTATTTTGAAAAGTAGACATAGCTCCACGAAAATTTCCGTCACGCTCGTTCGTGGCAAAGCGTCCGGGCGTGTCGCAACCTCTCGTTTCTTAGCCGACAAGAATCAACCTGATTCCGTCTGTGCAATTCACCAAGGTAAACGCACCTTTGTAATTATAGTATATTAAAACATACAACGCAAGGCTTTTTCTTTGGAAATTCAATTTATTTTCATATTTTTTCATAAAGAAAAGAAAAAGCTCGAAACAATCACTAACAATGATTGTTTCGAGCTTTTAAGTCCGAATATAATGTTGCTTTGAGTAAGCTTAAAAATTAAGCTTTGATTTCAGTAACGACACCAGCACCAACTGTACGTCCGCCTTCACGGATTGAGAATTTAGTACCGTTTTCGATAGCGATTGGGTGAATTAATTCAACTTCCATAGTTACGTTGTCGCCAGGCATAACCATTTCAGTTCCTTCTGGTAATTCAACAACACCAGTTACGTCTGTTGTACGGAAGTAGAATTGTGGACGGTAGTTAGTGAAGAATGGAGTATGACGTCCACCTTCTTCTTTAGTCAACACGTATACTTCTGCAGAGAATTTTGTATGAGGTGTGATTGTACCTGGTTTAGCTAAAACTTGACCACGTTGGATATCATCACGTGAAACACCACGTAATAAAGCACCAATGTTATCGCCTGCTTCAGCGTAATCCAATAATTTACGGAACATTTCAACACCAGTTACAGTTGTTTTTGAAGTTTCTTCAGCAATACCAACAACTTCAACTTCGTCACCAACGCGAACTTGTCCACGTTCAACACGGCCAGTTGCAACAGTACCACGACCAGTGATTGAGAATACATCTTCAACTGGCATCATGAATGGTTTGTCGTTGTCACGTTCTGGAGTTGGGATATATTCGTCAACTGCAGCCATTAATTCAAGGATTTTTTCTTCGTATGAAGCGTCGCCTTCTAAAGCTTTCAAAGCTGAACCAGCAACAACAGGAACATCGTCACCAGGGAATTCGTATTCTGTTAATAAGTCACGAACTTCCATTTCAACTAATTCTAATAATTCTTCATCGTCAACCATGTCAACTTTGTTCAAGAATACAACGATGTAAGGAACACCAACTTGACGTGACAATAGAATATGTTCACGAGTTTGAGGCATAGGACCATCAGCAGCAGAAACTACTAAGATAGCTCCATCCATTTGTGCAGCACCAGTGATCATGTTTTTAACGTAGTCCGCGTGTCCTGGGCAGTCAACGTGAGCATAGTGACGTGTGTCAGTTTCATATTCAACGTGAGCTGTTGAGATAGTGATTCCGCGTTCACGTTCTTCTGGAGCACCATCGATTTGATCGTAAGCCATAGCTTGGCCGCCGTTTTTCTTAGATAGTACAGTTGTGATTGCAGCTGTTAATGTAGTTTTACCATGGTCAACGTGGCCAATAGTACCAATGTTAACGTGTGGTTTAGAACGGTCAAATTTTTCTTTTGCCATTTTAAAATGTCCTCCCAAAATACAATATAATTTTTTATTTATCTGATAGGAACATGATGTACTCAACGTACATCACATGCCCATATCATCGATAGTTATTTTACACGAAACTATATTAAAAATATAGTCTCTTTAGATAATCTCTTTACGTGATTATCAAGTTTTTAAGAAATTATTCAGCTTTTCCGCCGTTTTTCTTAATGATTTCTTCTTGAACTGATTTTGGTACATCTTCGTAGTGGTCAAATGTCATAGTAAACGTACCACGACCTTGAGTAGCTGAACGAAGCGTTGTAGCATAACCAAACATTTCAGCAAGAGGAACCATAGCACGAACAACTTGTTGTCCGCCAGCGCGAGCTTCCATACCTTCAACGCGACCACGACGTGCAGTAACGTGTCCCATAACATCACCTAAGTAATCTTCTGGAATAACTACTTCAACAGCCATAATTGGTTCAAGGATAACTGGATTAGCTTTCTTAGCTGCCGCACGTAATGCCATAGAAGCAGCAACGCGGAAGGCAGTTTCATTTGAATCGACATCATGGTATGAACCATCGTAAAGTTTTGCTTTGATATCAACTAATGGATATCCAGCTAAGACACCATTTTCCATAGCATCTTTCAAACCTGTTTCAACAGCTGGGATGTATTCACGTGGAACAACCCCACCGACGATTGCATTTTCAAATTCAAAGCCGCCGCCTTCTTCGTTTGGAGTAAATTCAATCCATACATGACCGTATTGACCTTTACCACCAGACTGACGTACAAACTTACCTTCGGCTTGAGTACCAGCACGGAAAGTTTCACGGTAAGATACTTGAGGAGCACCTACGTTAGCTTCAACTTTAAATTCGCGACGCATACGGTCTACGATAATGTCTAAGTGAAGTTCACCCATACCAGCGATAACAGTTTCGCCTGTTTCCACGTTTGTTTCAGCACGGAAAGTAGGATCTTCTTCAGATAGTTTTTGAAGAGCAACACCCATTTTATCTTGGTCAGCTTTTGATTTAGGTTCAATAGCGACTTGGATAACTGGTTCTGGGAATTCCATTGATTCAAGAATTACTAAATTCTTTTCGTCACAAAGTGTGTCCCCAGTTGTTGTATCTTTCAAACCAACAGCAGCAGCGATATCTCCAGCGTAAACTTCAGAGATTTCTGAACGTGAGTTAGCGTGCATCTGTAAGATACGACCAACACGTTCGCGTTTGCCTTTTGTTGCGTTTTGTACGTATGAACCTGATTTTAAAACACCAGAGTACACACGGAAGAAAGTTAAACGACCTACGAATGGGTCAGTCATAACTTTAAATGCTAATGCTGAGAATGGAGCTTCATCGTCTGCAGGACGTAGAACTTCTTCATCAGTTTTAGGATCAATCCCTTTAATAGCAGGAATATCTAATGGTGATGGTAAGTAATCAAGAACAGCGTCCAATAACAATTGAACCCCTTTATTCTTGAATGCTGAACCACACAATACTGGATAGAAGTCTACATTAAGTGTTGCACGACGAATACCTTCTTTTAACTCAGCTTCAGTGATTTCTTCACCTTCTAAGTATTTCAAAGTAAGTTCTTCATCAGTTTCAGCAACTGCTTCAACTAATTTTTCGCGCCATTCTTCAGCTAGTTCAAGATATTCTTCTGGAATTTCTCGTTCTTCAATTTCAGTACCTAAATCATTTGTATAGATTTCAGCCTTCATTGTTACAAGGTCAATAATTCCTGTGAAGTCATCTTCAGCACCAATTGGTAATTGAATTGGGTGAGCATTTGCTTGCAAACGGTCATGTAAAGTTGATACTGAATATAAGAAGTCAGCACCGATCTTATCCATTTTGTTTGCAAATACAATACGAGGTACACCATAAGTTGTAGCTTGACGCCAAACTGTTTCAGTTTGAGGTTCTACACCTGATTGTGCATCAAGAACTGTAACAGCACCATCAAGTACACGTAATGAACGTTCAACTTCAACAGTGAAGTCTACGTGTCCTGGTGTGTCAATGATGTTGATTCGGTGACCCTTCCATTGTGCAGTTGTTGCAGCAGAAGTGATCGTAATTCCACGTTCTTGTTCTTGTTCCATCCAGTCCATTTGTGAAGCTCCTTCATGAGTTTCACCAATTTTATGGATTTTACCAGTATAGTACAAGATACGTTCAGTAGCAGTTGTTTTACCAGCATCAATATGGGCCATGATACCGATATTACGAGTATTATCTAAAGAAAATTCTCTGGTCATTCTCCTTGTTTCTCCTCTCTTTACTATCTAGTTGCTAAAAATAAGGACATCTTCTGAGGTCGGCATAAAGCCGACCAAACAGAGAGAATCTTACCAGCGGTAGTGAGCAAACGCACGGTTAGCATCTGCCATTTTATGAGTGTCTTCACGTTTTTTAACAGAAGCACCTGTATTGTTTGCAGCATCCATGATTTCTTTAGCTAGACGTTCTTCCATTGTGTGTTCACCGCGCAAGCGAGCGTAGTTTACTACCCAACGAAGACCTAGAGTTGTACGACGTTCAGGGCGAACTTCAACTGGTACTTGATAGTTTGAACCCCCAACACGACGTGCTTTAACTTCAAGAACAGGCATTACATTTTTCATTGCTTGTTCAAACACTTCTAATGGATCGTTACCTGTAGATTCTTTGATTAAATCAAAGGCATTATAGATAATGTTAGCTGCAATCCCGCGTTTTCCATCAACCATTACACGGTTGATTAAGCGAGTTACTAATTTTGAGTTATAAATAGGATCTGGTAAAACATCACGTTTTGCAACAGGACCTTTACGTGGCATCCGTAACTCCTCCTTCCGAAATATAGTTCTTAGTATTTACCTCTTATATAGAAGTAAAGTTTAATTGTTTGTTTGGCTAATTAATTAAAATTAAGCTTTAGGTTTCTTAGTACCGTATTTAGAACGGCTTTGTTTACGATCGTTAACACCAGCAGTATCTAGTGCACCACGAACGATGTGGTAACGTACCCCTGGTAAGTCTTTTACACGTCCACCGCGTAATAATACAACGCTATGTTCTTGTAAGTTATGACCAATCCCTGGGATATAAGCAGTAACTTCAATCAAGTTTGACAAACGAACACGAGCATATTTACGTAAAGCTGAGTTCGGTTTTTTAGGTGTCATAGTTCCCACACGAGTTGCTACCCCACGTTTTTGAGGAGAGTTCACGTTAGTTTGAGTTTTCTTAAAGCTGTTATATCCTTTGTTCAAAGCAGGTGAATTTGATTTTTCCACCTTTGATTTACGAGGTTTACGTACTAATTGGTTAATTGTAGGCATTCCTTGTTTCCTCCTTCCCTCATTCGCATCTAGTTCCACACATCCAGGTGGTTCTTTTTTTGCGATAAAAAATAAATGCAATGTCTGCATCTTTATCAAATATGCTTTGATAAACAGTCAGCACGTCTCTTTACAGAGACCTGTAGATAAAGCACCTTCGTTAGAATAGCATGAATGAAAACCCATGTCAACTTGTTCCATATTTTTTTTGAAAATCATTCAAATTGACTCTAAAGAAAGGTATCTTTTTACTGAAATAAACGCTAAAATAAGCTGGAAAGCTCAAACTCAAAAAAAGGGGAAAGCAAACATGAATCTAAAACAACAGGCTGGTATCGAAGCCGCAAAATTTGTCAAAGATGGTATGATCGTTGGTCTCGGAACTGGATCTACTGCTTATTATATGGTAGAAGAACTTGGTCGCCGGATGAGAGAAGAGGGACTAAAAATCGTAGGTGTAACAACATCAAATGCAACGAAAGAACAAGCCGAAAAACTCGGTATTCCATTAAAGAGTATTGATGATGTTGTTGAAGTTGACCTAACGATTGATGGTGCAGACGAAATCAGTACTGATTTTCAAGGAATTAAAGGCGGAGGTGCGGCCTTACTATTCGAAAAAATCGTCGCTACCTATTCAAAAGAAACGATTTGGATCGTCGATGAATCAAAACTAGTCGAAAAACTCGGGAATTTTCCTCTCCCTGTTGAAGTTATCCCATATGGTTCACAACAGTTGCTACGTCTATTTGAAGCAAAAGGTTTTCATCCAGTTTTACGAAAAACAACGAATGGTGAAACCCTTAAAACTGATAGTGGACATTTCATTATTGATTTACATCTTCAAACTATTGAACAGCCAGAAACACTTGCCGACTACTTAGATAATCTTGTTGGTGTTGTTGAACATGGCTTATTCTTGAATCTTGTTTCAAAAGTAGTTGTCGGATCTGACAATGGAGTGCAAATTTTGGATACACCACACGCTCCTAAAGTATAGTATTTCCAGATAAACCTTCTAGATAAAATCCGCTAAAATACTATCTTTTTTATGGACTTTATGCTAAATTTTTACTATTGTATTCTGTTTAAAAATCACCGCTAGAAAGGAATCATCATGAAAATTATTGGTTATGCACGCACAACCATAAACGATGTTGATTTAACAACTCAGGTTGAACAACTATCTACCTTTGGTTGTCAGGAAATTTTCCATGAAACGTACGAATCAAAAGATGCTGAGACAATGATCAAATTAGAATCCGTCATTGAACAAATGCAACAAGGAGACACACTTGTCATTTGCCAACTGCATCGTCTTGGCAAATCAACGAGACAATTAACGGAATTCACAAAACTTTTTAACGATCGTGGGCTTCACTTAGTAAGTATTGCCGAAGAAATCGATACTCGTAAACCAATGGGCAAAATTTACTTTCAATTGATGGAAGGTCTAGCTACGATGGAATGCTCATTGATTAAAGAACGTACTTTAATTGGCTTGAATGAAGCACGTAAAAAAGGAAAAATTGGTGGTCGTCCTAAAATTGATGCCAAAACTATCAAAAAAATTCGTCGTCTTTATTATGAAAAAAAAGAAACAATCCAATTTATTTCATCAAAATGTGGGGTTTCTGTTGGAACTTGCTATAAATATATAAATCTTCCAGAAAAAGATATTGAGCAATTATATAATTAATTAAAAATAAGTAATCTTTTCGAAGATTGCTTATTTTTTTATATTTTTTGCGTATCTGAACCTAATCTTCTATCATTTTCAATGGAAATCTTTTCAAAAAAATTGTACAATAAACAAGAACTGAAATTTTCAGAAATAAATATATTTTAAAAAGGAGCACAAAACATGCCAAAATTAGTTTTTTCTCGTCACGGTCTTAGTGAATGGAATGCTTTAAACCAATTTACTGGTTGGGCTGATGTAAACTTAGCACCAGAAGGTATCGAAGAAGCAAAAGAAGGCGGACGCAAAATCAAAGAAGCTGGAATCGAATTTGACATTGCCTATACTTCTGTTTTAACTCGTGCCATCAAAACTTGTAACCTTATCTTAGAATACTCAGATCAACTTTGGGTACCTCAAGTAAAATCATGGCGCTTAAACGAACGTCACTATGGTAAATTACAAGGTTTGAACAAAAAAGAAACTGCTGAAAAATATGGTGACGAACAAGTTCATATTTGGCGCCGTTCTTACGACACTCTTCCTCCATTATTGGATGAAACTGACGAAGGTTCAGCTGCAAACGAACGTCGTTACGCTATGTTAGACAAACGCGATATCCCTGGTGGCGAAAACTTAAAAGTTACTTTGGAACGTGCTTTACCATTCTGGCAAGATCATATTGCTCCAGCATTACTAGATGACAAAACTGTTTTAGTAGCTGCACATGGTAACTCATTACGCGCTTTAGCAAAACATATTGAAGGTATCTCTGACGAAGACATCATGGATCTTGAAATTCCAACAGGTCAACCACTTGTTTATGAATTGAATGATGATCTAACTGTTGCTAAAAAATACTACTTATAATTTTTATTGATTATAAGCCAAAAAAGGAGTGGCGATTTTATCGCCACTCCTTTTTTAATTATAAATAATTAGATTCTGTCAAACACTCACGCAAAATTTCTTCGACTGCTTGTTCGTTCAATGGAACATACGCATCTGTTGCAATTTGGCTGTGTTTAACAGCCTGTTCTGCCATCAAAGAAAATTTGGTTTCATCGATCCCTACTTCAGGTAAAGTCATAGGAATACCACATGCTTTAAAGTAATCATAAGTTTTCTGAATTCCTTCTTTTGCAGCAAGATGATTTACTGACTCTTGAATTCCCCACACGTTACGAGCAAATTGGGCAAATTTTTCTTCAGTTTCTTCATTCAATGCATAGTTCATCCAGCGTGGGGTCAAAATGGCTAAGCCAACGCCGTGCGTAATATCATAAAATGCACTCAACTCATGTTCAATTGGATGGCAGGACCACGAACCCGTTTTTCCACTACCAGTTAATCCATTTAAAGCTAAGGTACTAGCCCACATTAAGTTTGCCCGTGCATCATAATCGTCTGGATATTTCAATGCAATTGGACAATTTTTAATGACTGTTCTAAAAATCCCTTCTGCAACGAAATCCTGAATATCTGTTCCAGTTGTCCGTTTAAAATAATTTTCAGTTAGATGGCTGAAAATATCTGCTGAACCTGCCGCAGTTTGATTCTTTGGTACAGTGAATGTTGTGGTTGGATCAAGAAATGAAACTTTAGGTAACATTTCCCAACCACCTAGGCCAAGTTTTTGATTGGTCTCTGGATTTGAAATGACTGCTCCTCGATTCATTTCACTCCCTGTTGCTGCAAGTGTTAACACTGTTACTAAGGGTAACACTTTCCCAACACTTGCTTTTTTGATAACTAAATCCCATGGATCTCCTTCATAGAAAAAACCTGCACCAATTACTTTAGCACAATCGATCGTTGACCCTCCACCAACTGGAAGAATCACATCAATTTGATTTTCTTGGCAAAGAGCAATCCCTTTTCTAACTGTTTCAATACGAGGATTGGGTTCTACCCCACTTAGTTCTGTTACATTAAAGTCATGATCCTGTAGACGACTCATAATGTTTTGATAAACACCATTTTTCTTAATACTTCCTCCACCATAAACAAGTAAAACATTTTTTCCAAAGTGACTTAAGACCTCTGGTAATTCATCCCAACGATCTTTTCCAAAACGAATATCTGTTGCTACATCAAAGCGAAAATTTTCCATTTCTTTTCCTCCTTACTTATTAAAAAAGCTTGGAACCAATATTAATAATAGTCGTTCCAAGCTTTTTCTACAATTATTTTGCGATTGCTGTCTCTAAACCAACTTCAATCATTTCATTAAACGTTGTTTGACGTTCTTGTGCCGTTGTTTCTTCTCCAGTAATCAAATGATCACTAACTGTCATAATTCCTAACGTTTGTACTTTGTATTTCGCACCTAGATAATAAAGTGCTGCAGCTTCCATTTCAACACCCAGAACACCAAGTTCAGCTAATTTTAGTGTTTCAGTTAAATCATCTTTATAAAATGTATCTTCTGACAAAACATTTCCTACGTGAGTTGTGTACCCTTTTCCTTTAGCAAATTTATAAGCTTTCAATAATAAATCGAAATCACCAATTGGCGGGAAATGGAATTGCTGAAAATTCTTTTCAATCATAGATGAACTTGTTGCTGCTCCTTGAGCAATCACTAAATCTCTCACATGGACATCGGTTGATAATGCACCACAAGTCCCCACGCGGATTAATTTTTTCACGCCATAAGAATTAATTAGTTCGTGTGCATAAATCGTTGCTGAAGGCATACCCATCCCTGTACCTTGTACAGAAACACGCTCACCTTTATACTCTCCTGTGTAACCTAGCATTCCACGAACTTGATTATAACAAACAGGATTTTCTAAAAAAGTTTCTGCAATATATTTTGCACGTAACGGGTCTCCTGGAAGTAAAATCTTGTCAGCAATTTCACCTTGTTTTGCTTCGATATGAACACTCATTCAGTTTATCTCTCCTTCAATTTCAACTAATACACTTTTTATAATACTGCTAGTGTTTCTTTCACTAAAGCTTTAAATGATTGTTTAACACGTTCCGTTGTTTCCACTACTTCTTCATGATTTAAATTTGCTTGCATTCCTGCCGCTAAATTCGTGATACAAGAAATACCTAATACATTTAAGCCTCCATGTGCCGCAACAATTACTTCAGGAACGGTCGACATTCCGACTGCATCAGCACCCATGACACGTGACATTTTGATTTCTGCTGGCGTTTCATAAGTCGGACCTGAATACCCCATGTAAACACCTTCTTTTAAGTCTAACCCTAGCTTATTAGCAACTTCTTTTGCAGATTCTCGGTATGCAGGTGTGTAAGCTTGACTCATATCTGGGAAACGTGGGCCGATTTCATCTTCATTTGGACCAATCAATGGATTCGTGCCTGTAAAATTAATGTGATCACTAATCAACATCAAATCACCTGGTACAAAAGATTCATTTACGCCACCGCAAGCATTTGTTACGATCACTGAATGTGCACCAAGTGCACCCATCACTCGGACTGGATAAGTAACTGTTTGCATCGAATGCCCCTCATAAAAATGAAAACGTCCTTGCATCGCTAAAACTTTTTTACCTGATAATGTACCGTAAACTAGTTGTCCCGCATGTCCAACAACCGTTGAAACTGGGAAGAAAGGAATTGTGTCATATGGAATCTTAATTGCATCTTCAATTTCATCTGCCAACTCACCAAGACCTGAGCCAAGAATCATACCAAATTCAATTTCTTTTACCCCTTTATCAAGGATGAATTGAGTTGTTTCTTGTAACATTTCGCTTAATTTTTTCATTCTTTTTCTCCTAAGTTATGGTTTTTAGTAACAATTATTTCAGTAATTTTAAGAAGCTTTCACCATTTTCCGTTGCTGGTACTTCAAAGTTTTCAGCAATTGTTGCTGAGATATCCGCATAGTAACCTTGTGGTAAACTTCCTTGTTCATTCATTTTTTTACTATAAGCCAATAATGGTACGTATTCACGTGTATGATCTGTTCCTGGGAATGTGGGGTCATTTCCGTGATCTGCTGTAATCAACAATAAATCATCATCATTCATTGCATCAAGCAACTCCGGAATACGTAAATCAAATTCTTCTATTGCATGTGCGTAACCAACAACATCACGACGATGACCAAATAAAGCATCGAAGTCTACTAAATTAGTAAAGCTTAATCCATTGAAGTCTTGCTTCATCACATTTAACAGTTGATCTACACCATCCATATTACTTTTAGTGCGGACAGATTGAGTGATTCCTTGACCATTGAAGATATCATTAATTTTACCAACAGCGATCACATCTTTACCAGCTTCTTTTAATGAGTCCAAAACTGTGTGACCAAATGGATCAAGAGCATAGTCATGGCGATTACTTGTTCGAGTAAAGTTTCCTGGTTCTCCAATATAAGGACGTGCGATAATTCTGCCAATCATATATGGATCATCTTTCGTAATATCGCGAACAAATTGACAAATACGATACAACTCTTCCAAAGGAATAATTTCTTCATGTGCAGCAATTTGCAAAACAGGATCTGCAGACGTATAAACAATCAAGTCGCCTGTTTTCATTTGATGTTCACCATAATCATCAATTACAGCTGTTCCGCTATAAGGCTTGTTACAAACGATTTTTCGTCCAGAAAACTCTTCAATTTGTTGTAATAGCTCATCAGGAAATCCATTAGGAAATACCCGAAATGGTGTCTTGATATTCAATCCCATAATTTCCCAATGCCCTGTCATAGTATCTTTACCAACAGAAACTTCTTCTAATTTTGTTGCATAGCCTTGGTGATCAGCTACAGCCTTTACACCGTCTAATGGTCGAATCGTACCTAAACCTAAATTTTCTAGGTGAGGAATTGTTAAACCTGCTTCTTTTGCAATATGCCCTAGAGTATCTGACCCAACATCGTTAAATTTGTCTGCATCAGGTGCTTCCCCAATTCCGACTGAATCCATTACAATTAAGTGTACGCGTTTAAACATTTCGATTCCTTCTTTCTTTTCATCTTTTCTACTTTAAACTAAACAAAAAAGGCGAGACGAAGAAACATTTCCCATAGTCCCACCCTTTTTATTAACTAAAAATTATTTGGATTTGATATAATTCTTTCCATTTGCTTTTGGACCAGATGCTTGTCCTAAGAAAACAACTAAGACGATAATTGTTAACAAGTAAGGCGCAATTTGTAATAACACTGGCGGGATGGAAGAAATTACTGGAAGCTGTGCTCCTATAATACTCAAACTTTGTGCAAAACCAAAGAATAGTGATGCACCCATTACGCCCAAAGGATTCCACTTACCAAAAATCATTGCTGCCATCGAGATGAAACCTTGACCAACAATCGTTCCAGCAGAGAAATTACCTGAGATTGATTGAGCAAATACTGCTCCACCCATGCCACCTAATAAACCTGAAAGTAAAACGCCTGAATAACGCATCGCATAAACGTTAATACCTAAAGTGTCTGCAGCTTGTGGATTTTCTCCGACAGAACGAAGACGTAAGCCAAATCTTGTTTTAAAAATGATAAACCAAGCAATTACAGCAATTAAAATGGCACAATAAGCTGGCAAGAAAGTATTTTTAAAGAAAATTGGACCGATTACAGGAATTTTTGATAACCCAGGAAATGAGAAGTAGCCCAAATTTCTTGTGATGTTATCTGTTTGTCCTTTTCCGTACCATGCTTTAACTAAGAATACCCCTAACGCAGGTGCCATCAAGTTGATGACCGTACCACTAATGATGTGGTCTGCACGAAGACTAACAGTTGCCACTGCATGAAGTAATGAAAATAAAACACCAACTATCCCACCAACTAGAATGGCAATCCAAGGCGTCATCGCACCTAAAGATGGACTCATTGTTAAGTTGAATACGATTGAGCTGAAAGCGCCCATTACCATAATTCCTTCTAAACCAACGTTAACGATTCCGCTTCGTTCAGAAAACGTTCCACCTAACGATGTCAAAATCAAAGGTGTGGAATAAACTAATGTTGACGTAAGGATTAGAGCAATCAATTCTACAGCTGTCATTATAAATTCCCTCCTTCTTGATCTTGATGCGTTGATTTAGATTCAATTGTTTCAACTACAGCTACTTGTTTTTTACCTTGGAAAAATTTTGCCATAATCAAGCGAATTAAGAAATTAATACCAATGAAGAAGATAATCAATGCAATCGATACATTCACGATTTCAAATGGCACACCGGCGCCTGTTTGCATGCCCAAACCACCAATTTTCAAAATACTGAATAAAATTGCTGATAACAACACACCAATTGCTGAACCAGATCCCAATAAAGATACTGCCATTCCGTCAAATCCAATTGCTAAAGAAGTTGTTTGAACAAAGAAGTTTTGGTACGTTCCCAAACCTTCAACTACGCCCCCTAATCCTGCAAGTGTTCCAGAAATAACCATGGATAAAACAATTGTTCGTTTGCTACTCATCCCCGCATATTCTGATGCAAAAGGATTTAGTCCAACGGAACGAATTTCATAACCTAAAGTAGTCTTTTTCATAAGTAACCATACAAGGAACAAAGCAATCAAAGCTAAGAATAAACCAGCGTTTACTCGTGAGCCACCAAACATTTGAGTTAGCCAAGGAACTCTTAATGAAGCATTTTGACTAATTAGATTTGATGAATCCAAACTTGAACGATAACTTTCTGGCATTACGTCATGTAAAGCATAAGTGCTTAAATATAATAAAATATAATTCATCATAATCGTGACAATTACTTCACTGGTTCCAAAGAACGCACGCAACAAGCCGGGAATCGCCGCGGCCATTGCACCAGCCAAAGCGCCTAAGATGACACAAGCTGGAAGCAAAATCACTTTTGGTAAATCTGGAAAAGCCAACGCGAACCACACACTAACGATCCAACCACATAGCGCTTGTCCAGAAAGCCCGATATTAAAGAATCCCGCTGAATTCGCCACTGAAAATCCTAATGCTGTAAAGATAAGCGGTGTTGCTTGTCGTAAAGTTTCACCAATACTTCGTTGTGAACCTAGCGCAGCTTCCAACATAGAAGAATAGCCTTGAATTGGATTATATCCAAAAGCTGCCATCAATAATGCACCTAAAATTAATCCTAAAATTACTGAAAAAATAGGTACAAGTAAATTACGGAGTTTTTCGCTACGATCATTCATGTGCGCCACCCGCCTTTTCTAACTCTTTTCTTGCTTCCTCTAAAGAATAGCCCGCCATTAATAGTCCCAATTCATTTTCAGATGTTTCTTTTGGATTAACAATTCCAACGATTTTACCTTGGTGAAGCACGGCAATTCGATCAGATACATTTAAAATTTCTTCTAATTCAAAGCTGACTAACAACACTGCTTTAAACTTATCTCTTTGCTCGATCAAACGCTTATGGATAAATTCAATAGCACCTACGTCTAATCCACGTGTTGGATTCGCAACAATCAGCAAATCAGGGTCGCGATCAATTTCACGTGCAATAATTGCTTTTTGCTGATTTCCACCTGATAAAGCCTTAGCAGGAACTAATTCATTCGTTGTTCGCACATCATATTCATCAATCAAGTCTCTTGCATGTTCATTGATAACTGAATAATTTAATAGCCCACCTTTACTATAAGGAGCTTGGTAATACGTTTGGAGAGCAATATTTTCTGACAATGTCATGTCTAAAATTAAACCATATTTATGACGATCCTCTGGAACATGCCCGACACCAGACTCCGTAATTTTCCGCGGACGTTTGTTACTGATTTCCTCACCCTTTAAGCGAATACTGCCACTTTCAACTTTTCGTAAGCCTGTTAATGCTTGAATCAACTCAGATTGCCCATTACCATCAATTCCCGCGATTCCTAAAACTTCTCCAGCACGAACTTCAAGACTCAGACTTTTCACTGCCTCTAATCCCCGATTTTCATTTACAACTAAATCTTCAATTGCCAGGACAACTTCTTGAGGACGAGCCTCTTTTTTATCCGTTTTAAACGAAACAGTACGTCCAACCATCATGTCAGCAAGTTGTTGTGAACTAACATCTTTCACATTAACAGTTCCAATCCCTTGACCCCGTCTAATAACTGTACAACGATCCGCTACTGCTTTAATTTCATCTAATTTATGGGTAATCAAAATGATTGATTTACCTTCTTTAACTAACTCTTTCATAATCAAAATTAGTTCATCAATTTCTTGTGGTGTTAAAACAGCTGTTGGTTCATCAAAGATCAAGACATCTGCACCACGATAAAGTGTTTTTAAGATCTCGACACGCTGTTCCATTCCAACAGAAATATCACGGACATAAGCATCCGGGTTAACTGATAGACCATATTGTTCTGATACTTTTTGAATTTCCTCACGTGCCTTTTTGCGATCAACGATTCCCATCCGACTTGGCTCGCTACCTAAAATTATGTTTTCAGTAACAGTAAACGCATCAACTAACATAAAATGTTGGTGAACCATCCCAATCCCTAATTGATTGGCTTTAGTTGGGCTTGTGATTTGAACCTGTTTCCCATGCATCAAAATTTCTCCTGATGTTGGTTCTAAAAGACCGGATAAAACGTTCATTAATGTTGACTTGCCAGCACCGTTTTCTCCAAGTAACGCATGGATTTCCCCAGCTTTTACTTGCAAATTGATGTTGTCATTTGCTTTGAATGTTCCAAACTGCTTGGTAATATTCCGCATTTCGATGACAATATTTTCTTGAACCACATTTTTCACATCCTAACGATTTCTATCTAGGGCAACGATGAGTAAAGATTTCTGGCTATCGGAAATCTATCCTCGCAAATTGAAGTAAACTCACTTCAGGGGGTGTTCCCTTATTCAAATAGTCAAAATTTGACCACTTGAATAAACAAACAACTACTAAAATTGAAACCATAGCCCTGTCAAACAGTTGTCTAACAAGGCTATAGAAAAATTATTATTTGCTTTCTGGAACTTCTGGAACTTTTACATCGCCTGCAATGATTTTTTCTTTAGCAGCATCAACTGCTTTTAGTGCTTCATCAGAAAGTTGACCTTTTGTTAAGCCAACACCATCTTCTTTCAAGCCATAAACAGTATGTTCTCCACCAGGAAAATCACCATCTGCAGATTTTTGAGCTAAATCTTCAACAACAGTTCCTACCCCTTTAAGTGTAGATGTTAATGTAAAGTTTTTATCTTCGCCGTTTAGAGTATAGCCACCTTCGTCTGATTGATCACGGTCAACACCGATTACCCAAACTTTTTTGTCGCCAGATTCATTTAATGATTTTGCTTCTTGGAATACGCCGTTACCAGTTCCACCTGAAGCATGGAAGATAATGTCTGCATTTTGTGCGTACATACCTTGTGCAATTGAACGTCCTTTATCTGGCGCAGAGAAATCACCAGCATATTGGTTTTTCACTTCAATTTCTTTACCTAATTCTTTCGCCCCTGCTTCAACACCAGCTGTAAATCCAGCATCAAAACGGTCGATAACTTCACCTTTTACTCCACCAATGAAACCAACAACGTTTGTTTCAGTTGTGTAAGCTGCAGCAATCCCAGCTAGATAAGAAGCTTCGTTATCTTTAAATGTTGCAGAAACTACGTTATCTACACCATCAATAACATCATCGATAATAACAAAGTTTGTTTCAGGATTATTTGTTGCTTGTTCTTTAATAGCAGGTTGTAATTTATACCCAATTCCAAAGATTGTTTGGAATCCCGCTGTTAAAGCTTGGTCGATATTTGGAATATAATCTGATTCATTTGAAGATTGGAAATATTGGTAACCATCGTTTCCACGTGAAAGCTTGTGTTCTTTACCCCAAGCTTCTAGACCTTCCCAAGCTGACTGGTTGAATGAACGGTCGTCGACACCGCCTGTATCTGTGATTAATGCTGCAGTTGTTCCTGCTGATGAACTTCCACCATCAGTTGAATCTGTTCCACTATTGCCATTGCCACATGCAGATAGAAGTAATCCAGCTGTTAATGCTACGGCACCCAAACCAAATAATTTTGCTTTTTTCATTTCTGTAAAGCCCCCTAAAATAATTGTTTTTTCAACAGTCAGCTGACTGAATGAACGTAGGTTATAGATCTTTTTCTGTGAATGCATACGGTAGTAGTTCTCTAACCGTCATCGTTTTTGTCACACCTTCATCACCGACCAACGTGACTGGCATTTCTGGTGAGCAAAATTCTGCCATCACTTGACGACAAGCCCCACATGGTGAAATTGGTTCTGGTGTGTGACCAGCAACAACCAAATGAGAAAATTGTTTCTCGCCTTCTGATACAGCTTTGAAAAATGCCGTTCGTTCAGCACAATTTGTTAATCCAAAAGAAGCATTTTCAATATTTACACCTTGATACATCTTCCCTGTATCAGTTACTAGACATGCACCCACTGGAAAATGTGAATACGGAACATATGCTTTGTCGAGTGCTGCTACCGCAATGTCAATCCATTCTTGTTTTGTCACTTCACTCATTTTAGTATCCTTCACCAACAGCACCAGACATAATAGCAACTCCAGCACTTGTACCAATTCGTGTTGCACCTGCTTCAACCATTGCCACGGCCTCTTCTTCGTTATGGATACCACCAGAAGCTTTCACACCCATTTCTGGACCAACAGTTGCACGCATTAAACGTATATCTTCTACTTTAGCACCACCTGTTGAAAATCCAGTTGAAGTTTTAACAAAATCTGCTCCTGCGATTTTTGCAAGTTCACAAGCTTTGACAATTTCGTCATTTGTCAACAATGCTGTTTCAATAATCACTTTAACAAGTGCGCGATCTTTTGCTGCTTCAACTACTGCCTCAATATCTTTTTGAACCTTATTGAATTGTTTTGATTTCAATGCGCCAATATTGATAACCATATCTACTTCGTCTGCACCATTATTGATTGCATCTGTTGTTTCATATGCTTTAACAGCGGAAGTATTTGCTCCTAAAGGAAAACCGATTACTGTACAAACTGCAACAGGTTCACCCTTTAACTGTTCTTTTGCCAATGAAACCCAGGTTGGATTGATACATACAGAATAAAAATGATATTTTTTTGCTTCTTCAATAATGCGTAACACATCTTCCTCTGTCGCATCTGCTTTTAAAATTGTGTGGTCAATCATTCGATTTAATTCCATCTTTTTCTTCCTTCCTACTCAGTAATAATATCGTGTACTAAAATTGGTTTTGTAGCTGAATCACTAATTTCAATGTTTTGATATAATAATTCGATAACTTGTGAAAGCTCTTCTGTATTACTATAAATAGTTAATAATGATTCACCTTCTTGTACTGAATCACCAATTTTTTTGTGTAATTTCAAACCCACAGCATGATCAATTGCATCTTCTTTCGTTTTACGACCGGCCCCCAACATCATTGCTGCGATACCTAACTCGTTAGCAACGATTTTAGAAACTAATCCAGCAGATCTTGCAGGAAGTTCTACTTGATGTCGCGCTGTCAGAAGTAATTCTGGTTTTTCAACTACTCGAATGTCTCCACCTTGATTTTGAATCATTTCTTTGAATTTTTCTAAGGCTTTACCAGAAGTTAAGGCTTCTTGTAGCATCACACGCGCTTCTTCCACGGAATCAGCTTTCTTAGCTAAAACAACCATTTGACTACCTAATACGTAACACATTTCGATCAAGTCTTCTGGTCCATGTCCTTGTAATGTTTCAATTGCTTCAACTACTTCTAAACTATTTCCGATGGCTTCCCCTAATGGCTCAGACATATCAGAAATCACTGCTATTGTCTGACGATTAGCAAGTTTGCCAATACTTGTCATTGTTTTTGCTAAGCGTCTCGCATCTTCAATGTTTTTCATGAAAGCTCCGTCACCAGTTGTTACATCTAGAACAATTGCATCCGCACCAGCTGCAATTTTCTTACTCATAATTGAACTAGCAATTAAAGGAATTGAATCAACAGTCGCCGTTACGTCACGTAAAGCATATAGTTTTTTATCTGCTGGCGCTAAATTTCCTGATTGTCCAATAACAGCAACTTGACTTTCATTGACAATCCGAATAAATTCTTCGTCAGAAAGTTCAATTTTGAATCCAGGAATCGCCTCTAATTTATCTAACGTTCCACCAGTATATCCAAGCCCACGTCCTGACATTTTTGCTACAGTCACGCCCACACTTGCAACTAACGGCGCTAAGATCAAAGTTGTCGTATCTCCAACTCCACCAGTAGAATGTTTATCAACTTTAATACCATTCAAAGAACTAAGGTCGATCACGTCACCAGAATTTGCCATTGCTAAAGTCATATTTGTAATTTCTTCATCAGTCATATCTTGATAAAAGATTGTCATCAATAATGCGCTGAGCTGATAATCCGGAATTTGATTGTCTGTATAATTAGTAATTATGTAATCAATCTCATCCTTTGTTAAGGTTTTTCCATCCCTCTTTTTTTCAATCAAATCTACCATTCGCATCGCTTGATCCTCCTAGCCTTCATTCGGTATTATACATTATTTTCATAAAAGGTAAACCACTTTAGTAAACTGGTTTACTAAAAACGCAAAAGGCTTTACCCTGCATTTGTAAACACTTACATAAGCAATATAACGCCCACTTAGCTATTTGTCAATGCTTTTACGCTCTCACGAATAATTAATTTTGTCTCGAAGACTTTGTTCGGAACTTTGCGTTGAGGGAATTCAATTGTATCGATTAGAAAACGAGCTGCATAAAATCCAATATCAAAACTAGGTTGTTGTACAGTTGTTAATTGTGGAATCATGTACTCAGATAATTTTAATCCATCAAAGCCAATAACTGAAATGTCATCAGGAATTGTCTTGCCCATTTCATGAATGGCCTGATAACAACCAATTGCCATTGCATCATTTCCACAAAAAATTGCTGTAATATCTTTGTGTTCCAATAATTTTTTAGTCGCATCGTATCCACCTTGAACCGTTAATTCGCCATGCTCAACGAATTTCCCATTAAATGGTAGTCCATGATCTTTTAGTGCATGTCGGTAACCATTGAAACGCTCTTCTAGTTGATAATAGCCAGTTGTTTCTTTTAACATACCGATTTTTGTGTGTCCTTGTTTGATAAATAGTGAAACAGCTTGATACGCTCCCTCATATTCTTTGACAATTAAACGACCACTATCTCGACGGTTTAAGCCACGATCAATCAAAATAATCGGCATATTTTTATAAAATCCACTGTCTAGCGCATAGGCCTCTGGTAAAACGTTTGGCGTAGCTAATAAAATCCCATCCACTGAACGATGCGCCAACTCACGTAAATATTTGATTTCATTTTCTTGTTTGTGTCTTGAATTACACAACATAATTATATATCCAAGTGGATTTAAATAGCTTTCGACACCTTCAATTAGTTTCGAGAAAAAAAAGTCTGTTACATCTGGAACAATCATTCCAATTGTTTTTGAATGTCGGTTGATTACATTTGAAGCAAAATAATCTGGCTTATAATGATGTTCATTGACAATATTCAAAACTTTTTTTCTAGTTTTGTCACTAAAGCGACTACCTTTATTATTCAAAATTTGCGAAACAGTTGTAACTGATACACCAGCCATCTCCGCAATATCTCTAATTGTTAACTTCACTTTTTCTCCTCCTCAACTTGAACTTTTAATCAGTGTAACAAAACCTTTTCTAAAAAAATAGTTAATTGATAGCACTTTCTTAAAATGAAAATAATTTTTGGACAAAAAAATTGCAAGGAATATTCGAAAGTTGAATGTCCCTTGCAATAATAATCGATAACCAAACTTATTCTTTTACACTTTTAATAATGTAATAACCTTTATCTTTGGTAACAATTGTTGCGTTACCAAAAGTTTCTTCCATTTTCTTTTGTGCGCTTGGTGCGCCTTGTTTTTTCTGGATGACAATTGTTAGCGTTCCACCAGTTTCTAAGAGCGGATAGGCACCTGTCAATATTTCGTGAACAACTTTTTTTCCAGCACGAATAGGTGGATTGCTAATAATCGCTGCATATTTTTCTTGATGCACGTTTTCGTAAATATTTGATTGATGAATGTCCACGTTCGCCAGTTGATTACGATTCGCATTTCCTTGTGCTAATTCCACTGCACGTAAATTAATGTCTACCATTTCAACCATACGTTGGCTGGCATATGCAATGGCTAATCCAATGGGTCCATAACCACAGCCAACATCTAAGACGTTTCCTTTAGCTGGGATTTCTTGCCAATCAAACGCGTCGATTAACACACGCGAACCATAGTCCACCGTTTCACGTGAAAATACGCCAGCATCTGTCACAAAGTGAAATAATTTCCCTTTTAATTCAAACGACCATTGCTCAAAGTCATGGGCAACATTGGGACGCTCTGTATAATAATGATCTGTCATCTTTTCCATCCTTCTTCTGTCTTTGCTGTACATAGTCTACCGTTTTCATTGAAAACAAACAAGCGCTCTTTCGTTTCAAGTTTCTTTGTTTCAGCTGTTTCTTTCTTTGATTTTAACAAATCAAACTGATAGGTTAAAGCTATGTTTCTAAATTCGTGAAAAAGTCTCTTCATTCCCTTTATAAGAGGTAGGGTTTAACACTATTTTATGTTAGAATAAATCCATTGACGGGAGAGAACGCAGGAGGCTATTATGAACGACCCAATGAACTACTATCGTATTGCAAGGGAAGAATGGCAAGAATTTTATCGTAATGGACAAGCACCACTGACACAAGCGGAACTAGACAGTATCAAAAGCTTGAATGATCGAATCTCGATGCAAGATGTTCAAGATATTTATGTTCCTTTAACGCACCTCATTCATCTTTATATGAAAGAATTCGAATCTTTATCATTAAGTAAAGGACTCTTTCTCCATAAATATGTACCTGTGTCACCTTTCATTATTGGAATTGCAGGGAGTGTTGCTGTCGGAAAAAGTACAACTGCACGCTTGTTACAAACGATTTTGTCGCGTACGTTAAAACGACGGAACGTTCAATTGATTACGACTGATGGTTTTTTGTATCCTAATAAGGTCTTGCGTGAAAAAGGAATCATGGATCGTAAAGGATTTCCTGAAAGCTATGATATGGAAATGCTAATTGATTTTTTAAATCAAGTGAAGTCCGGAAAAGATGAGCTGAAAGTTCCAATTTACTCTCATGATGTTTATGACATTATTCCTGACGAGTATGAAGTCATCCAGCAACCAGATATCTTAATAGTTGAAGGAATCAATACCTTACAACTCCCAGCTAACCAACAAATTTATGTTAGTGACTTTTTTGATTTTTCTGTTTTTGTTGATGCTGAACCTGATTTGATTGAAAAATGGTATCTTGATCGTTTTGCAGCGCTGTTAGACACAGCTTTTCAAAATCCTGAGAATTATTATTATCGTTTTGCAATCGGTAATCGTGAAGATGCCTTTAAAATGGCTAAAGAAGTCTGGAAAAATGTGAATTTGAAAAATTTAGAGGAATATATCTTGCCTACACGTGGTAGAGCGGATATAATTCTCCATAAAACTGAAAATCATATCATTGATTCGATTTTCATGCGCAAATATTAGCATTTTAAAATAGTAAAACTATTTTGAGATAAATTTAAATGGATAGGGGTAATAAATGTGACAAACGTTGCCGATATGACGAACGTTGAAAAGATTATCGTATTAGATTATGGTAGCCAGTATAATCAATTGATTACACGACGCATCCGTGATCTAGGAGTCTTTTCTGAATTATTGAGCCACCGAATTACTGCAGAAGAAGTTAAAGCTATGAATCCAAAAGGAATTATCCTTTCTGGTGGACCAAACAGTGTTTATGACGAAGGTGCTTTTAGCATTGATCCTGAGATTTTCAATTTAGGTATACCTGTATTAGGAATTTGTTACGGAATGCAGTTAATTACGTACAATCTTGGTGGGAAAGTTGAACCTGCTAAAAACCGTGAATACGGAAAAGCTTTATTGGAAGTTACAACAGATGATGCTGTGTTATTTAGTGATACACCAAAAGAACAGACTGTTTGGATGAGTCATGGTGACCTCGTAACAAAAGTTCCCGAAGGTTTTGAAATCGTTGGTACAAGTAAAGACTGTCCTATCGCATCGATTCAAGATACTACGCGTAACTTTTATGGAATCCAATTCCATGCTGAAGTGCGTCATTCTGAATACGGAATCGAATTATTACGTCACTTTGCATTCGATGTCTGCCACTGCCAAGGTGATTGGTCAATGGATAGCTTTATTGATATGCAAGTTGAAAAAATCCGTGAACAAGTTGGCGACAAAAAAGTTTTACTTGGCCTTTCTGGCGGAGTCGATTCTAGTGTTGTCGGTGTTCTTTTACAAAAAGCAATTGGTGACCAATTAACATCAATCTTTGTTGACCACGGTTTGTTACGTAAAAACGAAGCAGATCAAGTAATGGAAAGCTTAGGTGGAAAATTTGGCTTAAATATCATTAAAGTAGATGCACGTGAACGTTTCTTAAACAAACTAAAAGGTGTTTCTGATCCTGAGCAAAAACGTAAAATCATTGGGAATGAATTTGTTTATGTTTTTGATGATGAAGCAACCAAATTGGCTGGCGAAGAAGGTATTTCTTTCTTAGCGCAAGGAACACTTTATACTGATGTTATCGAGAGTGGAACTGAAACAGCTCAAACAATCAAATCTCACCACAATGTTGGTGGGTTACCTGAAGATATGCAATTTGAATTAATTGAACCTCTGAATACACTCTTCAAAGATGAAGTACGTGAATTAGGTACTCAACTTGGAATGCCTGACTCTATCGTTTGGCGCCAACCATTCCCTGGACCTGGTCTTGGTATCCGTGTCTTAGGTGAAATTAGCGAAGAAAAATTAGAAATCGTTCGTGAATCAGATGCTATCTTGCGTGAAGAAATTGCAGCAGCTGGACTTGACCGTGATATCTGGCAATACTTTACTGTCTTACCTGGCATCCGTTCAGTTGGTGTTATGGGTGATGGACGTACGTATGATTACACAGTCGGTATCCGTGCCGTTACTTCAATTGACGGAATGACAGCTGACTTTGCTCGTATTCCTTGGGATGTCTTACAAAAAATCTCTGTCCGCATCGTAAATGAAGTCGCACACGTAAACCGTATTGTGTACGATATTACTTCTAAGCCACCTGCAACTGTGGAGTGGGAATAAAAAAAGAAACCGCTAGAAATGCCTAATTTATAGGTTTTCTAGCGGTTTTCTTTTATTGTGGTTACAGTATTCAACTATTTTTTATTTTTACCCCTGTTCTCGAACTATTTTTTTATAGTACTACTAAGTAGGAAAATAAAATTTACGATAAGCCAACCAATTATAAAAATATCTTGTGGATGCATTTCATTGAAATTCGAGATTAACCAATAGATGGCCAATATAAAATTACAAATCCCAACAAAAAATATTAATTTAGATTTTTTTTCCAGAGTCTACACCTTCTCTAACCAACAGTTTTATTCGTACGCTAAAAACTTTTCAATCTCACTTTTATTAGTAGAGCCTTCTAATTTCTCGTCTATCTTTCCTTTTTTCATATAAAGAATTGTTGGTACTATCTTTACGTTTAAATTATTTAATTCTTTTACAAGTTTGTCTTGATTTTCCTTACGGGCATTATCAGTGTTATAATAAAATACTTTTTGTCTTTTTTTTATTAAAACAGATCTTAATTTGGGGAGAAATTCCTGACATTCTTCACATGTAGGTCTACCAATATAAATGTATCCAGTATCGGTATTATCAATTAGCTTTTGAATTTGATTACTATTTATACTATTCAAGGGATTGAAATTTTTTTCTTTTTGATTAGCGTAAAAATATGTTTCACCACTCATTAAAATAATAACAAACAATAAGAAAATAATCTTTTTCTTCTTTCCTATCACAATTTAACCACTCTCCCTCATTATAATTTAAAACAAGCAATGACCCCACCAATATCTGCAGCGCCTATTGTACAAACACCTGCTATACAAGCTGCACAAATCGGTGCAACAGCTGGACATGCTGCAATGCAAGTTCCTGCAATCAAATATGCTATTGTTCCGTTTATTCCTGCGATTGCCGCTATACATCCTGCGATTGCTCCGATACCTCTAGTATTTACATTTTTACTTTCTTTCACACTTTGTTTAAGACTGAACAAGCCTTCTTTTAATTTAGAATTACTTATATAATCTATATCCGTATTTTGAGTGCTAACTTTTTTACCTTCAATGTAAGTATCAATAACAAACTTATTTACTTGATTTTTTGTGATTAAACTTTCTGAATAAGTTACTACATTTTCATTTTTATCAAATACTACTGTTAAATTACTAAAGTAACTGTATTCTTTCCCTTCTATTGGTACAGAGATGGACTTATAATTTGTCTCTTCTTCATCTATAGATAAAAATTTTGAGTCATTCCAAAGTAAATTAATATTTTGTCCATTAAGAATTAGTTTTTTTTCTTTGATAGAATTTAATGTGTTATTTTTCATCGTCTCAATAACTGTTGGACTAGTAATTTCTTGTGATTGAGACGCAATCGATTGCATTTTATCAAAAGATTTATTTACATTTTCAGGGTTGTTTACTTCAGTCTCTTTAGGTTGACTATCTGTTTCAGCATATACAATATTAGTCACTGCGGGGGATACTAATGTTAACAACATACTTAGCAACATTATTTTTATAATTTTTTCTAGGTTGAAATTTCTCATCATGATATTTTCCCTCCGATTTCTTTCTACTTTTTACTTCTCAATTTTTTGTGGTGGCTCAATTTCCCATGTATATGGATTCATAATTATTTCCTCCTTTTTTCATTTTTTCAAAATTAGTTTATTATTAATTCTTATTCATGTGTTAAAATGAACAAAAATGCGTCTGTTTTAGGAGGTATCTATGGATCAAGCTGACCTGTTAAAAAAGTTAAGAGTTGAACGTAAAATATCTCAAGCAAATTTAACAAAACAAATTTCTTCTAGAACAACTTTAAGTTCATTCGAGACCCGACACACACTTCTTTCTTCTGAAATATTGCTTAGATACTTAGACAGAATGAATATAAAATTACCAGAATTTATGTTTTATCTGCAAAACAACAAGATTACTTTGAAAGAAGCTACAGCCAAAAATTTTGTAGAAATTCTTTATAAGAATTCTACCCCCAAAAAAATAGAAGAATTTAGAAATCAACTACTTTCTCTGTTTAAACAAACAAATGATGAGTACTATTTTATTTTACTTATCCAATTTAATATGCTACTAGCTAAAGAAAAGGATGTATTAAATTTGGAAGTATTTGAAAAAGAGATTAGATACATTAGGGACCGGCTATTTAGAATTGAAACCTGGGGCTATTTTGAATTGACGACTTTTAATAATTTAATGTTTATCTTTCCAACTGACACAATAAAATTGCTGTTTAAAAATAGTGAAGAAAAAATGAAACTATTTTACAAAAATAATTTTTATCCATCTCTTTATACATCATTTTTAATAAATGGTTGCTATTTAAGCTTTGAAAGAAAAAACTTAGATTTACTTTCTATTTTTCTAGCTCCTTTAAAGAGACTTGCAGTAAAATCTAAAAATGTATATGAACAAATTTACTATAAAATATTTAGCACATTATCACCGATTTGCGAAGAAAACGTAGCGACCATCGACATTAACAAGATAGAGGGATTAATTAATATTTTCTATCTTTTAGATAACAACGATAAAGCAATGGAACTAAAAAAATTTTTTCATTCTGTATATGCTCAAAAATAACAATTAAAAAAGTTATTACTGCAATTTTCAATTAAAATTTTTGAAAAATAATTGTTCATCACTAAAAATTCATATCACAGTACACCGATATAAACCACTTGAATCACGTGATATATAATCACACTTCTGGTCACAGTTTAAATCTAATCACGCTAGCTCTACTGTTCAAAAACCCAATAAGCTATTGAGTGGAAAGAAAAAAAAGAAACCATGAGTCCTTTGATAGGAACTCATGGTTTCTTTTTTAAAACTTATAGTGTTCTTGACGATAGTGGTACAAGGCTCATGTTATAACTTCTCAATTGTCTAAAGTAATCTTCCGCATCTTCCTATTGTAATAACTGATAAGCATTGTAAAGATTAATGAATAGTACAAGGATAATCACTCCTTGAAAGACAGCCGTAACTCTTTTCGGCGATAAAACATTACTGAATTTTGCTCCTAGTAAACCACCAATAATTGCGGCTGGAATCACAAACCACAACATAGTTAGATCATAGCGATTAAATCCTGTGGTAAAAGCTATCGTAAGTAATTTTGCAAATTGTGAAAAGAAAATGGTACAAATAGAATAAACTGTTGCGTCTTTAATTGGTAGTGAAAATAGCAACATGAGTAACGAGACATTGATTGGACCACCGCCAATCCCTAATAAACTAGCTAAAAATCCTAAGATCGATCCACAAATAAAATACCAACCAACGTGTATGAGTTGAAAATTTTTCCAATCATATTTTGTATAAACAAAAGCAAAAATCAAGGTAAACACAGTCAATATGATTTGAATCAACTGCACGATATCATTATTTCCAAACCAATTTAAACAAACTTCAAATGCACTGTTTCCTAAAATTCCTCCTAATACTGCCCCAGCTGATACCCAACTGACAATTTGCCAATCAAATTTTCGACCACTCGCCAATTGACGCGCAGTAGAAACAATAGACATCGTAAATACTGCTGTAGCAGAATAAAAAGAAATAGCCGTCACGTCATGTGCTCCAATAAAATCAAAAACAGGTTTGATGATCACGCCACCACCCATTCCAGAAATTGCCCCAACGGCATTAGCTAAAACAATGACAATAAAGTAAAGAATCCCTATCACATTTCCACCTCCTACAATCAAATCAGTATTCCTTCTATTTTTGATCTATATTGTTCTAGTCTTTTTCGGTAATCACGATATTCTTAACCATCCCCACACATTTGTTGAAATGGCTAACGTTCACACTTTTTAAGCATGACTGATACTTACAAACATGTCAGAAATATCTGATTCAAATAATTTTCGTTACTATAAATATAAATGATTTTAAAAGGTATTACGAATGTAACCCCTTTATGATCAGTCGAGTATAGATAATAAATAAAGTCTTATGGAAGATCAGGTAGTTCCTGTTTTTGTCAAAAAAGCCAACTATTTTTAGCTCACTTCACCACCGGAACAATTATTCGCGTTTTTAAACAAAAAGTAGTAGAATGAATTCAACTTATTAAAAGTAAGTAAAATTATTCAAGATTAAGGAGGATTTCAATTATGAAAAACATTGGCTTTTTAAGTTTCGGTCATTGGATGGATCAAGGCTCTTTAGTAAAAACAGCTCAAGATGCTTATCTACAATCAATTGAGCTAGCTGTTGAAGCAGAAAAACTCGGCATTGATGGTGCTTGGTTCCGTGTCCATCATTTTGCACCACAAATCGGCTCACCATTTCCACTACTTTCTGCGATTGGTGCACAAACAAGTAAGATTGAGATTGGAACAGGATTAATCGACATGCGTTACGAAAATCCTTACTACATGGCAGAAAATGCTGGATTAACAGATATCATTACTCAAGGACGAGTGCAATTAGGCGTCGGTCGTGGTTCACCTGAACAAGTTCTCGATGGTTGGAAATACTTTGGTTATGATTACAGTGAAGAAGAAATCAAAGAAGTTACACGTGAACGAACACTGGAATTTTTAGAGTTATTGAAAGGTGAACGTTTTGCTGAACCAAATCCAATGCCAATGTTCCCACAAGCACCTGGAAAATTGCGTATTGAACCTTATTCAGAAGGTTTAGAAAAACGTATTTGGTGGGGAGCAGGCTCACAAGAAACAGCTATTTGGGCAGCTAAACATGGAATGAATCTTCAATCATCTACACTTGTTAATAACGAATCAAACGAACCTTTCCACGTCCAACAAGCAAAACAATTACGTGTCTACAAAGAAGCTTGGAAAGAAGCAGGTCATGATTTTGAACCAAGAACACTTGTTACTCGCTCCATTCAACCAATTACAAGTGATTTAGATCGTCGTTTATTCGGTGGAAATGATGATTCCAAGTATGATCAAGTTGGTTTCTTAGCTTATCATCAAAATCCAACAATTTTTGGTAGAACATTTGCTGGCGAACCCGATCAAATCGTAAAAGAATTAGCGGAAGACGAAGCAATCAAAGAAGCAGATACCGTTCTTGTAACTATTCCGAATACTTTAGGAGTTGAATATAACGTTCATTTGCTTGAATCCATTGTAAAAGATGTCGCTCCTGGTCTAGGTTGGCGTTAAAAATTGAGCAGGCAAGACTATTTTTTGTTTGCGAACTTTAATTTTGTAAGATAATAACTTATACCTAAAGTAGCCTTCCCTGCTTTAGGTATAAGTTCTCTTGCTGAAAATTACTCGAAATATCTTCCTTATTAATTCAAATAAAAGCACTTAGGAGAAATAACTCCTAAGTGCTTTTATGTTTAAAACAAATTAATAATCACTTTTAATAATTAATTACTCTTTCTGTTCTGTTAACTGACCATCTTTCATCACCAACACACGATCACAATGTTCAATCAAACGTGTATCATGTGTCACCATAATCGTTGCTTTTTGTTTTTCTTTGGTTTCTTCAGCTAATATTTTTACTACCTCATAAGCTTTTTCTGAGTCAAGACTTGCTGTTGGTTCATCTGCTAAAATAATTGTCGGATCATGGTACAATGCTCGAGCGATTGCTACACGTTGACGTTCTCCTCCTGATAATTCTTCAGGGTATTTATCAAGTAATTTACCTACACCCAACTGTTCTAACAGCTTAATCCCATTATCTAATCGATTTTCTTTACTAACTTTATCAACTAATTTCAATTGTTTTTTTACAGTTAGAAAAGGAACCAAATTAGATGCCTGCAAGATAAAGCCAATTTCCTTAAAGCGCAAAGCTGCACGCTGCTTTTCTTTTTCTTCACTAAATGGACGATCGTTAATCAATACTTGTCCAGCAGAAGGAGCCTGTAACCCTCCAGCAATCGTTAAAAGTGTACTTTTGCCAGAACCAGAAGGACCAATAATTGCTACAAATTCTCCTTTTTCAACTGAAAAATCAGTTTCTTTTAAAGCTTCAATAACGGAATCACCATCTTTGAATGATTTTTTTACTTGCTTGAATTCAATTGCTTTCATTGTCTTCTCCTATCCGATAGCTTTTAATGGATCAATTTTTACAATTGTCCTTACAGAGAACAAGGCACCTAAAACAGCTATCACAATCATCAAGATACTAATACTTAAAAAGAACAGAAGATTTATTTGAAACGGCACGGCTTCAGGCAACAATAAACTTGTCCCCAGCGTTCCTGCTAATCCCGCTACCACGCCGATAATAGCCAATAAAAAAGTCTGAACAATTACTGAATTGGCGATGTATCTACTAGAAATCCCTTGCGCTTTCATAACACCAAAGATTTCTGCCTTTTGCATAGTCAAAACATAAATAAATATCCCAATCACAATTGCAGCAATCACAATCAAAAAGCCAATCATAAAACCAAATGTTAAGACTTGTGCGTTATATCCAGGCAAATCATTTATAAATGTTTTAATACTAATTTTTTTTAGATTATCAGGAATTTTACTTACATGTCCTCTAGTAATTATCGTATTGACTCTCGTTTTTTCGCTAGTCTGACTACCTTGTGTTTCAAAACGAATTTCTTGATAAGCACTCACTGTTATATATAAAACTGGAGCAACACTAAATTTTGCATTCTTCGTGAATCCTACGATTTTTAATTTTTTATCACTCCCCGCAAGCTGAACTGTATCACCCAAATTCAAGCCATACTGCTCTTTTACGCTACTATCCGCCACTGTTTCATCATCAGACTGGAACATTTTTCCATCACTGATTTTCGGAGCTAAAAATTGATCTTGATTAATTCCAAAAAAAGTAACATCAATTTTTTCTTTTCCTTTTTCTTTCTGTATCACACCTGCAGTTTGTGTTAGGTAGGCCTTCTTTTCCGCCTTTACCTCATCAAATTTCGTTAATGGAATCATTGACATATTTAAATTATTATTCGCTTCATCTGCTAATAATATATCGTCTGCTTGCCACTTATCTATCGCTGTCCGATTGTCTTGAGCTAATCCATAAGCTAAGCCTGTTAAAAAAAATACTAGATATGCAATCAAAAACATAACCCCAATTACCAAA
Source organism: Enterococcus sp. DIV0660C (assembly GCF_017316125.1). Lineage (GTDB taxonomy): Bacteria > Bacillota > Bacilli > Lactobacillales > Enterococcaceae > Enterococcus_B. The sequence continues at coordinate 95,601 of NZ_JAFLWA010000010.1, forward strand.
GCATACCTCAACTTTGAATACCTGATTTCGTTTATTGCTAAAAACATGACGTTCCCCCTTACCTTCTATCGAATAAAACAAGCGTACCATCTTTCTTTCTAAGGTAAAAACAGAGTGACTTATTTACCATAAAAAAAACTGACTATCTAGTCAGGAAGATAACATATTTAAAAAGTTAAATATAAAAGTAACTGCGTATTTTTTAACACCAAGTTGTCTGTGCTGTCTTTAAATCATCTTGTCTAGAAAGCCATTGAAACAACGAAGCTAAACTAGGAGAAAATTCAACAGAGCTTAGCTCAGAAATAAATTGTACACCTTTAATTTTATTAGGCTCATTCAATGTTGGACGCCCTGAAGCCTGATAAGCAAAATAAAAATGTCCTTCCCATTCCACCTCTTCAAAAAGAAAATCCGCTTGATAAACTTCTTCCACTTGAGAAATTCGTAACGCAGTTTCCTCGTACACTTCACGTATGGCACACTCCATTGTAGTTTCCCCAATTTCTTTTTTCCCACCTGGAAAATTCCAAACATCTACTCTGTCCCTAATCACCAAGAAATCCCCAGCGGTGTCTTTAATAAATACGCGAGAAAAAACTTTTTTCATAAAATCAGTCCTTTTGAGTTATAGCAATAACTTGTTTTCGCTTTCATCTACTAGTATAGCAAATTTAGTAGTTAAATTTAGTTACTCAAAAAACAATTAGAAAAAGCTGCTGCCACTTGATGATTTATGTAAAATAATGGTCATAAGCTTTTTCTGAGTTAATTTTAACGACACCTAGTTCAAGCACTTTAACAACTGATGATATATAGGTACTCTCTTGCTGTGGCTATAATGTTACTAGAAGTAGGAAATGTACGAAAACTAGCAACACCTTGTGTAAGAACAGCCTCTGAGTTGTTTACTCAAAAGCTGCCTTTTTTTACTTAGTTATTTCTTAATTTTTACTTTACTAAGTTGAGAATCTCTTGATAAATATTTTCAATATTCAGCAAGCCATAGTCCCTCTTTGATATTTCAATCACAGGTATTATAGGAAATTGTTTTTCAATTTCTTTTCGTGCAAAACTAAATGAAGGCGTCAATAGAATAACATCTGCTTGTTCTCCGTATTTATTTATCTGACTAGATTCATATGTGTCTACTATGATATTTTTTTCGTTTTTGTTCATCAGTAACTGTAATTTACTATTCAAAATTTGTGTTTGTAACAAGCCTTTATCACTCATGAAACTCCCACTCAAGTCAAAAATCAAGACTTTTATATCAGTTGAAACTTGTTCTATATTCGTATTTTGAGACCTTTTCATCTGCTCACCCCTTTTCATTTTTGAAAAAAGAAAATCCAAAAATATCTGCTTAGTATTAAACGTGTTTGAATATCCAGATTACCACATTTCACTCCTCTTTAAATACTGATTGAGGTGTGACATTTAGGATTTCTGCTGATGCTTTTTGTGTCATTTTTTGATTGTCTCAATTCTTTTATTTTCTACCATCAATGTACTCCTTGAAGAATAGTTTGACAATGAATCTTTTGCTAGACTCACTCTTTCTTTACTCAACAAACATTTTTTATTCCTTTCCACTATGGAAGATTTCTATGTTATTTAACATCCAAGTAATAGCTTATGTAGTAAAAACCTCATATATTGCAAAGCTAATAAATTCCGCATTTTTATCTTTATGAAAATGCTCAGCTATCTGATAAGATTGCCAAAGTAAACTATTGTTTTGATCTATCTATTTTTTATTTACTGTTTATCTAATCTTTAGTTAAAATTTGATATATCAAATTTTAGTTAGCATTCTTTTATTAGTAATTCTATGTACGATCATATTCAGATGGCTCTTTAGACGATGGAAGTTTTTTGGGATAATCTGTCCGTCCTAGTAGAAAATCACTATTCGTTCCATAAAAGTCGGATAGTATGATCAGTAATTTAATTGGAATACTCCGCTCTTCGCGTTCATATTTTGAATATAAAGAGAAGTCACAAGCTAAAATGTCAGCTAACTCTCGAATAGTTAATTGGTGTTCTAATCGCAATTTACGTAAATTATTCATTATTTTTTTCCTTTTTATTTATTGTAACCTATCTATCTCAGTATAAGAAAACTGTTCCCTTTTCCTTCAACAACATAACATTTCTTTTACCTAACCATTCTAGCCACTACTTACTACTAAAAATACCCCCTAAAGGTATACAAAACTAGATTTTCTCCTTATAATATTTGGCGTTTATCTCTTAAATGAATACGGTAAAAATGTGCTAATTCATCATTTATAAATAACACGTTTGTCCTCCTTGTTTTGATGTTTTTTAAGTTATCCACTGTGGAAAACTTTTATGCATATGTTTAATCCACAAAAGAAAGGTGCAAGACTGTTTGTCCTACACCTTTCTTTTCATCCAAAATACTGTTCTACTCTTTTTATTGGAATGAACCACATCAATAAAATCAATACATTTACAACTAAAACTGCTATAGGTGCGACTAACCATCCCAATAATAATCCTAAAATATTCAGTCCAATGGACAGATAAGATTTCCGGTAATCAATCAGTAATTCTTTCACAACACTTTCTTTTTTATTTACTTTAGCGAGTTCTCTTGCTAGAAAATAATAGGTAACATTAGCAAACAAGGTCACTAACCCATACACAAGTTCAGGCACTAGACTATTAATATATTCACTGATCCAAGCAGTTGCAAATGGGAATAAAGATAAAGAAAAAATAAAAACACTATTTCGCCATAATACTTGTCCGTTTATTCTTTTGACCACTAAAAATAAATGATGGTGGTTATTCCAATAAATAACCAGTGTAAAGAAACTGATTACATAAATCAAAATTTTATGTTCAAGTCCAATTAATGCCGACCAAGTATCTGAACCTGGTTGATGTAACTCTAAAACTAAAATGGTCATAATAATTGCAATAACTGCATCTGTAAATGCTTCTAAACGATTCTTTGTCATAATTTTCTCTCCTTTCGCTTATTTTATATGGAAACATTCAAAAAAAGCAAAAGATAATCATCTGAAGTCTGATGAAATAATCAGTCTTTAGTTGGACGTGAAAAAAGTAAAAATTTGTTAAACTTTTTATATAGAAAAAACATATGAAATGAGGGAATAGTTCATGGGACAAAAAAATATAATCGGAAAAGTATTCTTGTTAATTCTTTTTCTAATCATCGCTAGCTCTGTTATCAGTCTGTTTGTTGGTTTACTAAGCGGATTCTTGTGGTTTGCAATCAAATTACTCATCCCATTGGCTATTGCTATTTGGCTAGTCCGATTGATTACAGGCACGTCCGGTAACAATAGACGATACTACTAATTATTGCACGAAAAAAGAAGAGATCTCAAAAAATATTTTCTAACTACAACTAGAGAGCCTTCAATTTTTTATGATTTTTATTCAAAAAGTAAAAAAACCAGAGAAATTTTTCTCTGGTTTTTGCTTTGAATAAAAGTTTAATCAAGTCTGTTATCCTAATGCTACATCTAAAATCATCATAATCATAAAACCGAGCATGACACCAAATACCGCAAAGTGTCGTCGGCTTGACAACGTTTGTTGCGCTTCTGGAATCAATTCTTCTACAACAACGTAAATCATTGCACCCGCAGCAAAAGCTAGCGCATAAGGCAATAATAGCGAAACTCTCGTTACAAGCAATGCACCTAACACTCCTGCAATTGGTTCGACCACTCCCGAAGCCTGCCCATACCAAAACGCTTTTCTTCGACTTAACCCTTCTTGTCTCAATGGAATCGATACTGCTGCACCCTCAGGGAAATTTTGGATGCCTATTCCTAAAGCTACTGAAATAGCGGCTAACGTTGCTGCCTTAGGATCACTAGCATTCGTAGCTGCTCCAAACGCTACACCTACTGCCAATCCCTCTGGTATATTGTGTAATGTAATCGAAAAAACCAATAAAATCGTTCGTTTCAAATGTGTTTGGAATCCTTCTACTTCATGTTTTGGACCAAAATGCATGTGAGGTAACGTCTTATCTGCTATGTAAAGAAAGACACCCCCTAAACCAAATCCTATGCTTACAACCAACCAGGCAATATCACCATTTTCTTCTGCCTTTGAGATTGCTGGATCTAGCAATGACCAAAAACTGGCAGCAATCATTATTCCCGAAGCAAATCCTAGCATCAAATTTAATAACTCTTTCTTGATGTCTTTAAAGAAAAATACAAGTGCTGCGCCTAGCGCTGTCATAAAATAAGTGAATCCTGTTCCCACTAATGCTTGTACCCATGGATCTAACCCTAATAACCAAGTAACCATTGATTTCTCCTTTCTCGTTTACTTATTCATCATACTAAAAAAAGTATTTTTTCGACACCTATCACAACTTATTATGTGAAAAAACGAATTAGTTGGGACAAAATAAAGAAAGAGTTATACTGAGTCTAACAAAATAAAAGGAGTGATACATCATATGTCAACCATAAATTCAGGCGTAGCTATGGTCAAAGTTTTAGAAAGTTGGGGCATTGATCATATTTATGGTATCCCTGGCGGCTCTTTTAATTCCATCATGGATGCTTTATACCAAGAAAAACACTCTGTTAAATATATTCAAGTTCGTCATGAAGAAGTAGGAGCACTTGCTGCCGCGGCAGATGCAAAATTGACTGGTAAAATTGGTGCTGTATTTGGCTCGGCTGGTCCTGGAGCTACACACTTAATCAATGGGCTGTATGACGCACAAATGGATCATGTACCAGTAGTTGCATTTCTTGGTCAAGTCGCTTCGACTGCAATGAATTATAATGCTTTCCAAGAATTAAATGAAAACCCTATGTTTGCCGATGTTAGTGTCTATAATAGAACAGTAATGACACCAGAAAGTCTCCCTCATGTAACCGATGAAGCTATCAAAGCGGCTTATAAATACAATGGTGTTGCCATAGTAACTATCCCAGTTGATTTTGGTTATGCAGATATCGAAGACCAAGAATTCAGTACAGCCTCTACCCACCAGAACAATGTTTTGCTACCAAAAAAAGAGGAAGTAATCAAAGCTTTACCATACATCAGTGAAGCAAAGAAACCTGTACTCTATATTGGCCAAGGGACTCGTGGAGGGTTTGAACAAATCAAAGCTTTCTCAGAACATTTTTCAATGCCTGTTGTTTCTTCTGTATTAGGAAAGGGGATTGTTCCAGATAACTATCCTAATTTTCTTGGTTTTGCTGGGCGTGTCGCTACCAAACCTGCAAATGAAGCATTGGCTGAAGCTGATTTAATTTTCTTCGTAGGAAGTGATTTTCCTTTTGCCAAATACTTCTTCAATCCTGATGCTAAATTTGTACAAGTAGATATTGATGCGTCAAAATTTGGTCGTCGACACCAAACTTCATTAGCTATTTTAGGAGATGCTATCACAACATTGCAAACTCTGGTTGAAGTTGGAAAATCACGTCCTTCAGATAACTGGTTACTTGCGAACCAAAAAAATAAAGAAAATTGGGTCAACTGGCTTCAATCATTTGCAACCAAAGCTGATAAGCCAATTCGTCCCGAAGCTGTATACAATGAAATCAATCGTATTGCAGAAGAATCAGCTATTTTTGTAACAGATGTCGGTAATACAACGATCCAATCTATTCGTCTATTAGATTTAAATGGTCAACAAAAGCATACAACATCTGGTTGGTTTGCCACGATGGGTTACGCCGTTCCGGCTGGGATTGCTGCAAAATTAAGTTATCCTGAACAACAAGTTTTTACACTCAGTGGTGATGGTGGATTTGCAATGGTCATGCAAGATATTATTACTCAAGTAAAATATCAATTACCTATTATCAATGTTGTTTTTTCAAATGAATCCTTTGGTTTTATCGAAGCTGAGCAAGAAGATTCTGAGCAAAATAAATTTGGCGTCTTTTTGGAAGGTGCTGATTTTGGAAAAGCAGGAGAAGCGTTGGGGGCTGATGGTTTCACAATCACTGAATTCTCACAATTGCGACCTGCATTTGATGCTGCGGCAAAATCAACTCGCCCAGTAGTCATCGATGTCAAAATTTCAGATAAGCGTCCATTACCAGTTGAAGATCTACATCTGGATCCTCGTCTTTATTCAACTGAAGAAATTGAAAGTTTCAAACAAAAATATGAAGTACATGACATGCCAGTCCTTCATGAAATTTACGAAAGTCTATAAAAAAATAGCGTATGCTCAAAAAGCATACGCTATTTTTTTGTTTTTTTATCTAAATGCATAAACAATATGAGTGATTCCAAACATCATAAAGTAAAAACCAACTAAGAAACTCAAAGTTAATGCTGAAGAAATTGGGTTAAAAAGTAACACGATACCTAAAAAGATACCTAAAATATTGATAATAACTGTAAACCAATAATATCCTGTACTGATATTTTTTGCCAGATCAGTAACAAATAAAGCAAACACCGAATCAATAATAAACCAAATAGCAAATACAAAAGGCAAGGCCATCACACCTGCATTTACGTTAAACAGCAAAAAGAGTCCAATTAGAATATCAATAATTCCAACTACTAAAGGCATTTTTGCTTTATAACCGGTTAATTCTTTCAAGCGATTACGACCAATAATTTCAAAAATTCCCTTTAAAAAAGCAAATACTGCAAATACCATAACAATTGCCACTAAATTTCCAACTGGGTCTTGAAATGATAATAGCGATACAATTACAAATAAAATACCTATCAGTAGTGATCCCCAATCAACCATTCTTCTATTTTCATTCATTTTCATACCTTCTTTCTTTTATTTACATAACTAATACTAGACGCACTTTCGACGTGCGTCAAAAGTTATGCTGTCTATCTCGCTAAAAATTTTTCAGCAAAATTTTTAAGTTCCACGTGAAACACAATTAAAATTGGTATTACCTTGAAACTTTTACCTTTCCCCTTTATAATTCTATAAGACTCAAATTCGTCAAAACTACTATAAATATAAGTGAGGAAAAAAATTGATTACTGTAAATGATGTAAGTTTGCACTTTTCAGATCGCAAACTGTTTGATGACGTTAATATTAAATTCACTCCGGGAAATTGTTATGGATTGATTGGTGCAAATGGAGCAGGTAAATCAACTTTCCTTAAAGTTTTATCTGGAGATTTACAACCTTCAACTGGGAATGTTACTTTAGGTCCTAATGAACGTATGGCTGTTTTGAAACAAAATCATTTTGATTATGAAGAATATACTGTTTTAGAAACTGTTATCATGGGACACAAACGATTGTATGAAGTAATGAAAGAAAAGGATGCTTTGTATATGAAGGAAGACTTTTCTGATGCTGACGGCATTCGTGCTGCAGAATTAGAAGGAGAGTTTGCTGAGCTAAATGGTTGGGAAGCTGAACCAGAAGCAGCAGTTTTATTACAAGGCTTAAATATCCCTGAAGAACTACACCATCAATTAATGAGTGAATTAACTGCTGGTCAAAAAGTAAAAGTTTTACTGGCGCAAACACTTTTTGGTAAACCTGATGTATTACTGCTGGACGAACCTACCAATGGACTGGATATTCAATCAATCAATTGGTTAGAAGAATTTTTAATTGAATTTGAAAACACTGTAATCGTAGTATCACATGACCGTCACTTTTTGAACAAAGTTTGTACGCACATGGCAGATTTGGACTTCGGTAAAATCAAACTTTATGTCGGAAACTATGATTTTTGGTTAGAATCTAGCCAACTTGCAACAAAACTTCAAGCAAATGCAAATGCCAAAAAAGAAGAACAAATCAAAGAACTACAAGACTTTATTGCGCGTTTCAGTGCAAATGCTTCGAAATCTAAACAAGCAACTTCACGTAAAAAAATGCTAGAAAAAATTACGTTAGATGACATTCAACCGTCTTCAAGGCGCTATCCATTTGTTGGATTTAAACCTGAACGTGAAATTGGAAATGATCTTTTACAAGTAGATAATGTGAGTGTAACCATTGATGGTAAGCAAATCTTAAAAGATATATCATTTACTTTGAACAAGGAAGACAAAGTTGCTTTTATAGCAGATAATGATATTACAACTACTACATTGTTTAAAGTAATCATGGGCGAAATCAAACCCGATACTGGGACTGTTCGCTGGGGTGTAACAACCAGTCACTCTTATTTAGCGAAAGATACTACAAAAGAATTCAATACTGATTTAACGATCCTTGACTGGTTACGTCAGTATGCAAGTAAAGAAGAAGACGACAACACTTTCTTGAGAAGCTTCTTAGGACGAATGCTTTTTTCTGGAGAAGAAGTCTTAAAACCAGTTAACGTTTTATCTGGGGGAGAAAAAGTTCGCTGTATGCTTTCAAAGATGATGCTTTCAAAAGCAAACGTCTTAGTGCTCGATGATCCAACAAATCATTTAGATTTAGAGTCAATTACTGCTCTAAATGATGGATTGATGGCTTTCACTGGTTCTATCCTATTTGCTTCTCATGACCACCAATTTATCCAAACACTAGCAAACCGTATTATTGCTGTTTCTGATAAAGGTGTAATTGATCGAGCAGATACAACCTATGATGAGTTTTTAGAAAATCCTGATGTCAAGAAAAATATGGATGTATTATTTTCATAAAACCCACAAAAAAGCGTAGGGACAATTAACTGCCCTACGCTTTTTTTATTATGGATTAACGACTCGTCCCCATTGAAAAGATAGCAATGCAACCATAACCAGTATGGCTAGCAATCGTTGGTCCTAATGGATAAAGCACAATATTTTTTACTTGGATTTTTTCTTCTAATTGTTTCTTAGCTTTTTCAGCACTTTCTAAATCTCCTGCATAAGCAATATAAATGGTTTGTTCAAGAGGTGCTACAATTGATTGGATCGTTTCATCAACAATTTTTTGAATGGATTTATTTCTTCCACGAACCTTATCAACGTTTGTTAAACGTCCTGCTTCATCAACGGTAATGATAGGTTTTACACTTAAAATACTTCCTAATGTCGCACTTGTCTTAGAAATTCTTCCCCCACGCTCAAGATGTTTTAAATCATCAACAGTTACCCAAGAGCGAACTTTTAAATAATTATTCTTCAACCACTCTAAAACTTCTTCAAGAGGCTTTCCTTCTTCTTTTAATCTGGCTGCAGCTAAAACCAACAGTCCTTCACCAATACTAGCCGCCTTTGTATCAAAAACATAAATTTCTGGATTCTCGTACTCTTCCTTCAATAGCTCAACAGCTTGCATTGCACTACTATAAGAACCGCTCATTGCGCTAGAAAAAGCAACATAAAGGACAGGAATCTTTTTTTCAACATATGATCGGAAAAATTCTAAATAGCCACCCACATTTATTTGTGAAGTGGTTGGCATTGCTTCGCCTTTTAATTCATTCATATATTTTTCATAATCAAAAGTTTTTCCTAAGTCGTCAATTAATTCTTCGCCATTTAGCTGGATTTTCATTGATAAAAAGTCGACATTTATTTCTTTTAATACCTGATAAGGTAAATCACAACAAGAATCAGTCACTATTTGATACACATGATTCAACTCCTTTTTTATTCTTAACCCGCCTAACTACTACATTATAACAAACGTCTTGTAATCAAAAGGAATTTATGGCTATTATTTACGAAAAAACTTGAAGCAACATGAATAAATTCAAGGTTACTTCAAGTTTCAGTTGTTTTATATTAAAAAGTTTTCCCAAGATAACTCACTTCTAAAAGAAATGTCCTGATTCAGTTATCTATATGGGCTAAAAGTGTCTTAAATTTGCGCCCACACGCTTTCTAAGATGTTTGTTTGGTTTCTATCTGGTCCAACTGAGAAAGTAGAAATACGCACGCCTACAAGCTCTGAGATACGTCTTACATAATTACGAGCATTTTCTGGTAATTCTGCTAATGTTTTACAACTAGTAATATCTTCAGACCAACCTGGTAATTCTTCATATACAGGTTTGCAACGTTTTAATTCTTTCAAGCTAGCTGGGTAATGATAAATTAATTCTCCATCTAATTCATAAGCTGTACAGATTTTTACTGTGTCTAAGCCACTTAAAACATCAATAGAGTTAAGTGAAAGGTTCGTAATCCCTGATACACGTTTTGAATGACGCATAACAACTGTATCAAACCATCCAACACGACGTGGTCGGCCAGTTGTTGTACCATATTCCCGACCAACTTTACGAATTTGTTCACCAGTTTCATCAAATAATTCAGTTGGGAAAGGACCATCGCCTACACGTGAAGTATAAGCTTTACATACACCAACCACTTTATTGATTTTTGATGGGCCAACGCCACTACCAATTGTTACGCCTCCAGCAACTGGATTAGATGAAGTAACAAATGGATATGTTCCTTGATCAATATCCAACATAACACCTTGTGCACCTTCGAATAACACGCGCTTCCCAGCATCTAACACATCATTTAAAATGACTGAAGTATCTGTCACATATTGTTTGATTTGTTGACCATACTCATAATATTCTTCAAAAATTTCTTCGAATGAAATTGGTTCAGAGTCAAACATTTTAACAAATTGACGATTTTTGTCTTCTAAATTCATACGTAAACGTTCTTCAAAAATTTCTTTATCTAATAAATCTGCGATTCGAATCCCTACACGTGCTGCTTTATCCATGTATGCAGGTCCGATTCCTTTGATCGTTGTTCCAATTTTATTCTCGCCTTTCGCATCTTCTTGCAATTGATCTAATTTAATGTGGTATGGCAAGATGACATGCGCACGGTCAGAAATTCTTAAATTGTCCGTCGTAATATCTTTTTCGTGTAGATAGGCAAGCTCTTTTACTAAAGATTTAGGATTAACAACAACACCATTCCCAATCACACTGATTTTATCTTTGTAAAAAATCCCAGAAGGAATTAAATGCAGTTTATACGTAACACCACTAAATTTAATTGTATGTCCTGCATTATCGCCACCTTGGTAACGTGCGATTACTTCTGCGTTCTCACTAAGGAAGTCAGTAATTTTTCCTTTCCCTTCATCGCCCCATTGTGTACCTACTACTACTACAGATGACATTCGAACACCTCATTTTATATTATTTGATCCTGAACTATTGTACCAATTTACACCTATATATTCAAACAAAATCGAATGATATTTTATTTTATTTCGTAAAAACGGTTTATTTACGAACAATTTACTAATTATTTAAAAAATTTCTATAATAAAAAAGCTCGGCTTTACTGTCTACACAATAAAACCAAACTTTTCTCAAATAAAATCATTTAGAATTCTTCCCTTGGTGAAAGTGAAGAAAACTTATTGTATTCTTTTATAAAAAGTAACTCAACAGTCCCACGTGCGCCACTTCGGTTTTTTTCAATGATCACTTCGATTACATTATCATTTTGCGGTTCTGTCGCCTCTCCGTCTTCGCCGCCTTCACGATCATAATAGTCATCACGATATAAGAACGCCACGATATCGGCATCTTGCTCAATGGATCCAGATTCCCGGATATCACTAAGAACTGGACGTTTATCTTGTCTCTGTTCTACACCACGTGAAAGTTGGGATAAAGCAATGACAGGTACTTTTAACTCTTTTGCCAATTTTTTCAGCTGACGTGAAATATCAGACACTTCTTGTTGGCGATTTTCTCGTCCACTTCCTTCAATCAATTGTAGGTAATCAATCAAGATTAACCCTAAATTTCCTTTTTCTTGTGCCAGTTTTCTACACTTCGCACGAATTTCAGAAATTTTGATACCCGGAGTATCATCGATATAAATATTTGCTCGTGACAAGCTTCCCATAGCGACAATTAAGTTGGACCACTCTTCTTCTGACAACTGTCCCGTTCGTAAATGACTAGCTTCAATAGATCCTTCTGCACAAAGCATACGATTTACTAACGATTCCGCACCCATTTCTAAACTAAAAATTGCTACAGAACGATCTGTTTTTGTTCCCACATTTTGAGCAATGTTCAGAGCAAATGCTGTTTTACCTACTGCAGGACGAGCAGCAATAATAATTAATTCTTCCGCTTGGAACCCTGCAGTCATTTTATCTAAACCTTGATACCCTGTCGGCAAACCAGTAATCTCTTCATTATTTTGTGCAAGCTGATCTATATTTTCAATCGTAGAGTTCAAAACTTCTGCAATTGATAAAAAACCACTACGATTTCTTTTTTCAGATACTTCTAAAATACTTCGTTCCGCATCATCTAAAATCGACTGAACTTCTTCACCTTGCTCGAAACCCTTAGTTACAATTCCAGTTGCGGTTTGGATTAAATTTCGCAGTAAAGATTTTTCTTCAACAATTTTGGCATAATAAGCCACATTTGCAGCTGTAGGTACTGCCAAAGCAAGTTCTGAAAGGTAACTCAATCCTCCGGCATCTTCTAAAAGATTTCCTTGCTCTAATCGATCTTTCACAGTCACAACGTCTATTGCTTCATTCCGATCATTCAATTCAATCATTGTTTCAAAAATAATTTGATGACCACGACGATAAAAATCTTTTGGCTCTATGTATTCCATGGCATCAATGATCGTTTCTGCATCAAGAAAAACAGAGCCTAAGACTGCTTGTTCCGCTTCAATATTTTGCGGTGGGATTCGATCCTGCCACACTTCACTCATACTTATCGCTCCTTGTCTTCAGTTGCTTCATTTTACAAGAAAATAACTGAAATGTACACCGTAAGAAAGGAGGTGTGACAAGGAATTGTCATACCTCCTTTCTCCAAATAAATAGTGTTTCCCAAGCAACGCCTCAGATAATTCATAATTGTTCAAAAACATGTGGAGCTATTTTTGACAGTTTTTTTTTTTTCGAAGCTGATCATTTGGAGCCACAACTTTATTAACGGTGTTCTCAAAACAGCCGCTTTGTACTTTTTATTCTTGTATAACATGTACCTTAATTATCGCAGTTACATCATGATGCAATTTAACTGGTACATTGGTGTAACCTAAAGCTCTGATCGGTGTTTCCAATTCTATTTTTCGTTTATCAATTTTTACTTTATATTGTTTGTTCAAGCCTTCTGCAATTTGTTTTGATGGAATTGATCCAAACAAACGACTGTCTTCACCAGCTTTTGCTTTGATTTCAACAACTGTGTCTTCTTTTTCAAGAAAATCTTTTAATTTTTTTGCTTCAGCTAAAATTTCTGCTTCATGCTTTTCCTGCGCTTTTTTCTGTCCAGCTAATTGACTGATGCTTCCTTTATTAGCTTCCTTGGCTAAATTATTTTTTAATAAATAGTTTTGTGCATATCCAGTTGGAACTTCTTTAACGTCCCCTTTTTTGCCTTTTCCTTTTACATCTTGTAAGAAAATTACTTTCATTTGGCCTACTCCTTATCATATATTTGATTTATATTGTTATGAATTGCTGCCAATAACTGCTCTTTTGTTTCTTCAACCGTGGTATTTTCCAATTGTGTCGCTGCATTAGTAAAATGGCCCCCGCCACCTAAAGATTCCATGATGAGTTGGACATTGATTGTTCCGCTACTTCTTGCACTAATCCCAATCAAGCCATCCGTTCGCTTAGTAATAACAAATGCAGCATTAATATCAATCATTGACAGCAGTGTATCAGCTGTTTTAGCGGCAATAACACTATTATACTCTTTCTCATTTGTTCCTGCTGTTACAACAATATCTTCTGTCACATACTCACTGTGCGCAATTAGATCACTGATTTCTAAGTAAGTATCTAAATCAGAACTTAATAAATATTGTACTAATGATGCATCTGCTCCGCAAGACCTTAAATAACTAGCCACATCAAATGTTCGAGCTGTAGTTCTCACATTAAAACTATTCGTGTCTACAGTCATCCCAGCAAGCAAAAGAGTTGCTTCAAAACGATCAAGTTTATTGATTCTCGTACTTTGATATTGAATCAATTCTGTGACCAATTCTGAGGCTGATGACGCGGAGGATTCAATATAAGTTAATAATGGTTTATTGGGAAATTCTTCTCCTCGTCGATGATGATCAATGATAACAATTTTGTCAAATTGGTCGTATAAGCTCTGTGAGATTGATAACGACGGTTTATGATAATCTACCATAACTAACAAATCATTATCCTGTTTAATCTCCATCGCTTGCTCTGGCGAAATTATTTGAGCTTCTAATTCTGGATGCTTATGAATTTCTTCTAAACATCTGGAAACATCTGGTATAATTTCGTCTTCATTAATCACAACATATGCTTTTTTTTGATTGAATCGTGCCAAACAACTAACACCGAAAGCAGAACCTAAAGCATCCATATCTGGAAAACGATGTCCCATAATAAACACATCACTTGTTTCCGTAAATATTTTCCGTAATGCAGTACTCATTGCACGGGATCTTACTCTTGTTCTTTTTACATTTTTTGCTGATTTCCCACCATAGTAAGTTGGTTTTGATCCCTCATGGACTTCTTTAACAACAACTTGGTCGCCCCCGCGAACTAGAGCAATATCTAAATTATTCTGCGCTTCATCGCCAATTTCTTCTAACGTTTTTTGCCCATATGCAACACCCATGCTTAGTGTAATCGGTAAATTTTGTTTCTCCGCTTCAGCTCTCAATCGGTCCAACAAATCGAATTTCTTTTCCATCATCTTTTTTAAGTCAATCATTTGTGCAAAAAAGAAAAAACGCTCTGCGTTTATTCTCTTATAAAAAATATGATATTCGTCCATCCAATCAGAAATCAAGGTGGTAATGAATGAATTTAGATAAGAAATTTCTTTATCATCTAATTTATCAATTGCATCTGCATAGTTATCAATTGACAAAATTCCAATCACGGGTTGTACATTTGTTTGATGCAATTTTAATAATTGATTTTGTGTAACGTCACTGAAGTAAATAACCCCTTTGATTGTATCTAAATCAAACTGAAAGGTTTTATCTGCTAAATATAATTGATTTTTATTTTTTTCTTTTGCAGAGAAAAAAGCATCCAATAATTCAGTTTCCGATAACGCACTCTTATCTTTTATATCTAGAGCAAAGGGATTTAACCATTCGATTTTTTGTGTTGTTGGCTGGTAAGCGATTACCCCTACAGGCATAATTTCTGAAACATATGCAAGGTTGGTTTCTGCCACAGTTGATGCTTGTTGAATTTTCTCTCGATTCCTTAAAACTAACCATCGACTCACTTTCAACCAATAACGGAACCAAAGCGCATTCATGATCAGTACAATTAATGCACTAATTAATCGAAATGGAAACACTAGAATGACCGTAACTTCAATTAGAATAAATAAAAAAAAGAAGAATGGTTTAGGGGTAAAATTTAAATTTTCATTTTCCATGTTCTCCCTCCCACTAATAATTAGTTCAATTTTACCATATTTTCATCATTACAAGCGACTAACATCTATATTGCTCACTAAATCAAAAACTAGTTCTCTTTTATATAAAAAAGAAGCAACAACCTAAAAGGTTGTTGCTTCAACTTTTACAATTTATTAGTCTTCACTAACGAAAGGTAGTAAGCCCATAATACGAGCGCGTTTAATTGCAACAGTAAGTTTACGTTGGTTTTTAGCGCCAGTACCAGTTACACGACGTGGCAAAATTTTACCGCGTTCTGAGATAAATCTTTTTAGCAATTCGATATCTTTATAATCGATATATTCAATATGATTAGCAGCAATGTAGTCTACTTTACGACGTTTACGTCCGCCTCTTCTTTGTTGTGCCATTCTATTTCCCTCCTATCAATTCGTTTAGAATGGTAAATCATCATCTGAAATGTCAATCGTTGAACTTGAACCAAATGGATCAGTTGTATCACGATCAAAATCAGGCATACCGTTGGATGATTGAGATGTTTGATTAAAGTTATTGTTTCCACCAAATGTGTTTGTTGATTGGTTTGAGCTTTGATACCCGCCACTTTGTTGACGATTCTCTGATGCAGAACGAGATTCCAATAATTGGAAGTTATCAGCTACTACTTCTGTAACATAAACTTTTTGTCCTTGTTGATTATCATAAGAACGTGTTTGAATACGTCCGGTAACACCTAAGAGTGTACCTTTACGTGCATAGTTAGCCATTGTTTCTGCTGATTTACGCCAAATAACGCAGTTAATAAAGTCAGCCTCTCGATTTCCACTTTGGTTTGTAAAATTACGATTTACGGCCAGAGTAAACGTTGCTACTGCAGTTCCGTTTGATGTATATCGTAAATCCGGATCTTTAGTCAGACGTCCAACTAGTACAACATTATTAATCAAAACAGCCATCTCCTCTCATCGTTTTCTTTTGTTCCATGTGAAACAAATTAAGCTTCTTCTTTAACAATCATGTGACGAACGATATCGTCGTTGATTTTAGCAAGACGATCAAACTCGTTGATTGCACTTGCATTTGATGGAGAAGACACTTTAACGATGTGATAGATACCTTCACGGTAACCGTTAATTTCATAAGCTAAACGGCGTTTTTCCCAATCTTTAGATTCGATAACTTCAGCTCCGTTATCTTTTAAGATTGTATCGAAACGTTCGATTAAAGCAGTTTTTGCTTCTTCATCAATGTTTGGACGAATAATATACATGATTTCATATTTCGTATTTTCCATTGATTTCACCTCCCTATGGACTTTAGGCTCTTGTTATTCCAAGAGCAAGGAGAGTTTTCTAATATAATTAGACTACTCACAATCTTTGATTATACACGTAAGCCACTCTTTGCGCAACAAAAAAATAAGAGTACCTTAAAAATTAAGGTACTCTTATTATAAATGATTTTCAAAGAAAATTTTTATTCTTCTGTTGTTTCTTCTACATCATTTTCTGAATTTACATCTGCAACTTCTTCAATCGCTTCAGGTTCAACTGCTGCCATCGTTACAACTTTCGTATCAGCTTCCATTTTCATTAAACGAACACCTAATGTTGAACGACCAGTTTGAGAGACAGTTGATACATTAAATCGAATAATGACACCTTTATCCGTAATCAACATGATATCCTCTTCACCAGTAACAGTCGTTAATCCTGCCAAAGGACCATTCTTTTCTGTAATATTAGCCGTCTTAATTCCTTTACCACCACGACCTTTTACAGGATACTCGGATACTTTTGTGCGTTTTCCATATCCTTTTTCTGTAATTACAAGAACTTCATGATTTTCTGTCATCAAAGCTGCGCCAATGACATAGTCTTCTTCCCTTAAACGAATTCCCCTTACACCAGAAGCTGTTCTACCCATATCACGGATAGCTTCTTCTTTGAACGTAACAGAGTAACCATTGTGTGTTCCAATAATAATGTTCGATTCGCCATTTGTTAGTAAGACATTGACTAACTCATCACCATCTTTTAATCCGATGGCGATCAAACCATTACTTCTAATATTAGAAAATGCTGTCACCGCTGTCCGTTTTACAGTTCCGAGGCGAGTAGTAAAGAACAGATAATGGCCTTCTTCTGCCTTCCCTGTCACAGCAATAATTGCTTGGATTTTTTCACTAGAATCAATTCCAAGTAAATTAATAACAGGAATTCCTTTAGCAGTTCTCCCATATTCTGGAATTTCATATCCTTTTGCACGATATACTTTTCCATTGTTCGTGAAGAATAGTAAAGTATCATGGGTTGAACAAGATACTAGATTTTTTACAAAATCATCATTATGAACGCCCATACCTTGTACACCACGTCCACCACGTCTTTGGGCTCTAAATTCGTTATTAGCAACACGTTTGATGTAACCATTATTTGTCAAAGTAATAACGATTTCTTCTTCTTCGATTAAATCTTCATCTTCTAGGCTCAAAACTTCACCAACTAAAAGTTCTGTCCGACGTTTATCGCCAAAACGTTGATTTAACTCAGCAAGTTCCGTTTTGATGATTTCAGTAATTCGTTCTGGTCTAGCTAAAATATCTGTCAAATCTGCAATTAGTTTTAGTAACTCTTGATATTCATTTTCGATTTTTTCACGTTCTAAACCAGTTAATCTACGAAGACGCATATCTAATATGGCTTGTGCTTGACGATCTGACAAAGCAAATCGTTCAATCATTGTTGCTTTTGCAATATCGTCAGATTTTGATCCACGAATAATAGCAATAATTTCATCAATATGATCTAACGCAATTCGTAAACCTTCTAAAATGTGTGCTCTTGCTTCAGCTTTTTCTTTGTCAAAAATTGTACGACGTGTAATTACTTCACGCTGATGTTCAACATAATTTTCAAGAATTTCTTTCAAGCTTAAAACTTTTGGAACACCTTTTTCAATTGCTAACATATTGAATCCAAACGAGTTTTGTAGTGAAGTCATTTTATATAAGTTGTTCAAAATAACAGAAGCACTAGCATCACGGCGAATATCAATAACAATACGCATTCCTTCACGAGAAGATTCATCTCGTAAATCAGTAATTCCTTCAATTCGCTTATCCCGATGAAGTTCAGAAATTCGTTCAATTAGTTTCGCTTTATTTACCATGTATGGTAATTCTGTAACTAAAATTCGTTCTTTCCCATTTGGCATTTCAGTGATTTCAACTTTTGCTCGAACAGTAATTGATCCTTTACCTGTTTCATATGCACGGCGTATTCCAGATTTCCCCATAACTAGACCACCAGTTGGAAAATCAGGTCCGGGTAACACTTCCATTAGTTCATTTGTCGTAACTTCTGGGTTTTCTATCAATAAATCAATTGCTGCCACAACTTCTGATAAATTATGTGGTGGAATGTTTGTTGCCATTCCTACCGCAATACCAGTTGTTCCATTGACCAAAAGGTTAGGGAACCGAGCAGGAAGAACTTCTGGTTCCTTTTCCGTATCATCATAGTTACTTTGGAAATCAACTGTATTTTTGTTAATGTCTCTTAGCATTTCCATAGCAATCTTACTCATTCGAGCTTCTGTATAACGCATTGCGGCAGCTCCGTCACCGTCTACAGAGCCAAAGTTTCCATGACCGTCAACTAGCATATAGCGATAGCTAAATGGCTGAGCCATCCGAACCATAGATTCATAAATAGCACTGTCTCCGTGGGGATGGTATTTACCCATAACATCCCCAACAATTCTGGCTGATTTTTTATGTGGTTTATCAGGTGTCACACCTAATTCATTCATTCCGTACAAGATACGACGATGAACTGGTTTCAATCCATCTCGAACATCAGGTAATGCACGAGCTACAATAACACTCATTGCATAATCGATGAAGGAGTCTTTCATTTCATTGGTTAGATTGACATCATGGATGTTTTCACTAAATTTTTCACTCACAATTCTTTTCCCCCTTCATGATTAAATATCTAAGTTTTTAACGTAGTGTGCATTCTCTTCAATGAACGCACGTCGAGGTTCTACGCGATCTCCCATCAGCATTTCAAAAATTTGGTCTGCAGCAATTGCATCATCTACAGTTACACGAGCCATCATTCGATTAGTAGGATCCATGGTTGTTTCCCATAGTTGATGGTCATCCATTTCCCCTAGACCTTTATAACGCTGAACATTTGGTTTAGGTGATGAAGGTAAGGTCGCAATAATATTTTTCAAGTCCTCTTCTGCATTTTTTCCAGGCTGAACATAAGTGATTTTCTTTCCTTGTTTTACCCCGTATAAAGGTGGTTGTGCAATATAAACATAGCCTGCCTCTACGATTGGACGCATGTAACGATAGAACAGTGTTAATAGTAATGTTCTGATATGAGCGCCATCGACATCGGCATCGGTCATGATGACTAATTTGTGATAACGTGCCTTTGATACATCAAAATCTGCTCCAAACCCTGTACCCATTGCTGTAAATAATGAACGAATTTCCTCATTGGCTAAAATTTTATCCATACTTGCTTTCTCGACGTTTAAAATTTTCCCACGAATTGGCAAAATTGCTTGGAACTGTCGATCACGTCCTTGTTTTGCTGATCCTCCCGCAGAGTCTCCTTCGACGATGAATAATTCACACTTTTCAGGGTCATTACTTGAACAATCCGCTAATTTTCCTGGTAAATTACTAATTTCTAGTGCGCCTTTGCGTCGAGTAACTTCACGTGCCCGTTTAGCAGCTAAACGTGCTTTAGATGCTAGTAATCCCTTATCAACGATTTGTCGCCCAACACTTGGATTTTCAAGTAAAAATTTCATAAAATGTTCACTAAACAAGCGGTCTGTTACAGTACGAACTTCAGAATTCCCTAGTTTTGTTTTCGTTTGACCTTCAAACTGTGGATCGGGATGTTTAATTGAAATAACAGCTGTTAAACCTTCGCGAACATCTTCCCCAGTTAAATTGTCATCATTTTCTTTCATCAATTTTTGTTTTCTTGCATAGTCATTAACAACGCGTGTCAGTGCCGTTTTAAATCCAGATTCATGTGTTCCACCTTCATATGTATGAATATTATTGGCAAAACTCATAATATTTGAATGATAACCATCTGTATACTGCATTGATACTTCGACTGTGATATCTTGCTGCTCACCTTCCAAATAAACTGGCTCTGGGAACAAGACATTTTTACTGTTATTTAAAAATTCGACATAGCTCTTAATACCACCGTCATAATGATATTCTTTAATAACCGGTTCTTCTTCACGCTTGTCTTCAATTGAAATATGCATGCCACGATTTAAGAAAGCTAATTCTCTAATACGTGTTGCCAATTTATTAAAATCAAAAACAGTTGTTTCAGTGAATATTTCTGGATCTGGAATAAAATGAACAGTTGTTCCATGACGATCAGTTGTGTCAATAATCTTCAAATCATCGACAACTGCACCTCGACGATATTCTTGATAATAAACATTTCCATCTTTATAAACTCTGACATCTAACGACGTAGACAATGCATTAACAACAGAAGATCCTACACCATGAAGACCACCAGACACCTTGTATCCGCCACCGCCAAATTTACCTCCAGCATGCAAAATAGTAAAAACTGTCTCAACAGCAGGACGACCTGTTTTAGCCTGAATACCAACAGGTATACCACGACCATCATCAATGACTGTTATGCTGTTGTCCTTTTCAATAATTACATGAATAGAAGTAGCAAAACCAGCTAATACTTCATCAATTGAATTATCAACGATTTCCCATACTAAGTGGTGTAATCCTTCTGAGCTTGTTGTCCCAATATACATCCCTGGACGTTTACGAACGGCTTCCAGTCCTTCTAATACTTGAATCTGACTGGCATCATATTCTTTAGCGCGATCCACTAAACTTTTTTCTTCTGTCATTCAGTTTCGTCTCCTTTTATTTTTCCCTGTTGAACATAGAATATTTCTGGCTCAACGGTCATTTTATTTTTTACATGGTCAAGTGTTGTCGTTGTTAAAAAAGTTTGGACTTTTCCTTCAATAGTCTCCAACAAATGTAATTGGCGGTTATCATCTAATTCACTCATCACATCATCCAATAACAAAATTGGATACTCACCCGTCTCTTCTTTAATCAAATCGATTTCGGCCAATTTTACACTTAAAGCAGTAGTTCTCTGCTGTCCTTGTGAACCATAAATTTGAACGTTTTTTTCATTGATAAAAAAATGAAGGTCATCTCGATGGGGTCCTACTGTTGTCGTACCTCGAAATAGATCCTTTTTTTGATTTTTCACTAATTCTTCTAAAAATTGTTTTTGAATTTGTTCTTGTGTTTGATTTTCTAAAGAATTAAGCGTAGTCACATATTCAATTCTTAGCTGTTCTTTTTGATGCGTGATTTGTCGATGTAGTGAATTGGCCCAAAATTCTAATCTTTTAATAAATTGGCTTCTAGCTTTTAACACTTTACTTCCAAAGTCTGCCAATTGTTCCGATAAAATATCTAGATAAAGCAAATCTGATTGTTTTTTTTCACTCAATTGCTTTAAATATTGATTTCTTTGTTTCAAAATTGACTGATATTGAACCAAATTATACAGATAAATAGGATTAATTTGGCCTAATTCCATATCTAAAAATTTTCGTCGTATCTGAGGGCTACCTTTCACTAATGATAAATCTTCTGGTGCAAATAAAATGACATTTAGCTGCCCAACATAACTACTTAATTTTTTTTGTTCAATATGATTGATTTTAGTTTTACGTCCTTTTTTAGATAGTAAAATCTCTAAAGGAAGTTTAGAAGAACCTTTACTAATTTCTCCCTGAACAAGCGCTTGTTCTTGTTCCCAGCCAATTAGTTCCTGCTCACTGGTTGTACGATGACTTCGTGTCATAGCCAGTACATAAATGCTTTCTAATAGATTCGTCTTTCCTTGAGCATTCTCCCCCAAAAAAATAATCAAATTCTTGGAGAAATCCATAGTTAATTCATCATAGTTTCTATAATTTTTAAGGTGGAGCTTATTCAGCCTCATTATTCACTTTTCCTTTTTTTACCATAAAAAAAGTTCCTACATCTGGAACTTCAATCATCATCCCGGGATAAAGTTTTCTTCCACGACGGTTTTCTGGTTCACCGTCAACTAAAACAGTATTTTCAGCTAAATACCACTTTGCTTGGCCACCACTACCAATAACAGTAGTTTCTTTCAACATTTGGCCCAACGTCATAAATTCTGTTTCTAAAATGACTTGTTGTTTCAATATCCATCCCTCATTTTCATTATTAAACATAGCATTATTATACCTTTTTTTGAGGAATAAAACAAATTTTCCCACATATTTTCAAATATAAGAAGATTTAATTCTAAAAAGGTCTTTTGAATAAAAAGAAACAGAAAGCCTTAAAATTGATTTTAGGGCCCTCTGTTTAAAAATTTATTTTTTCTATTTCTTTTCAAAGTATTTTGCAAAAGAGTGAAAAAAAAGATTAATTTGTTCGAACTGGCGTGATTAATTGAATAAATTGAACACCTTCTTCAGCTGGTTCTAGTGTGAATGGACGAATAGCTGAAATGAATTTAACTTTGATACTCATATCCCCAAATGCACGTAAAGCAGCTTTCATGTAATCTGGATTAAATGAAATTTCTAATGGATCTCCACTACTAGTCGTATAAGTTAGGCTTTCTTCTACTTTACCAATTTCAGGTGAGTTTCCATATAACACAACTGAATCTGGATTAATAGATAGACGAACAATGTTATTGCGACCTTCATGAGACAATAATGAAGCACGTTCAATCGCAGCTAATAAGCTTGGTACTGAAAATTCAACTTCTGTGTTAAAGCTTGATGGGATTAAACGATTTGTATCAGGATAGTTTCCTTCTAGTAAACGAGAATAGAAGAACATTGTTTCTGTCTTAAAGAGTACTTGGTTTTCCATGATACTAATTTCAACAATCTCTTCTTCGTTTGTCAACGAGCGAGAAAGTTCTGTCAAGCTTTTACCAGGGATAACAATATCAAAATGATCAGCTGTTTGTTCTACTGGTATAACTCGTTGACTTAAACGATGTGAATCTGTAGCAACAGCCAATAAAGATTCATCCGATAAAATTAAATGAACCCCAGTTAAAATTGGGCGACTTTCATGTTGAGAAACAGCAAAAACTGTTTCATTAATCAATTTATTTAATACATGTACTGGTAATTTCATTTGGTTATGACTTTCAACAACTGGTAAATGTGGGTAATTATCTGCATCTAATCCATTGACAGTAAAGTTAGCTTTACCAGAAGTAATTGCTACCTGTTTATTTTCTAAAACTTCCAAAGTAAAATTTTCTTCCGGTAAACGACGAATAATTTCACTGAAAAAGCGTGCTTGTAAAACAATTGAACCTGTAGATTCAATTTGCATTTGAGCTTTTTCGTTTTCAACAGATAAAAGTGTTTCAATTGAGATATCTGCGTTGCTCCCTGTTAAAGTTAAACCTTCGTCAGTTAACGTGATTTTGACCCCAGTTAAAATTGGGATAGTCGTTTTACTTGAGATAGCTCTTTGAACAGTTTGTAGTTCTTGCATAAAGCTAGCTCGATTTAAAGTAACTTTCATGATGAATCTCCTTTTGATTAGTTAATTTATTATTAGTTAATTAAAATAATAAAAGTAATAGGGCATGTTAATTTTGTGGAAAACTAGTGAAACCATAATTGTCCGTAGAAAAAAAGACTGTGGACAAACTGTGGATAAAAAAAGAAAAACTTTCATATTTATCCACAAACTAATTAAGTAAGAAATTTTTGATTTCTGAAACTTCATTTTGCATGCTCATGCTTGAATCCATCAAATGTTGAATTTTTTCATGTGCATGGATGACAGTTGTATGATCTTTTCCGCCAAATTCAGCACCAATTTTTGGTAATGAACTGTCTGTGAGCTCGCGTGCAAGATACATCGCAATTTGACGTGGAACAACAATAGACTTGACACGTTTCTTCCCTTTTAAATCTTTCAGCTGAACATGGTAATACTTAGCAACTTCTTCTTGGATTTGTAAAATAGTCAATTGAGAATGACCTTTTCCAGATTTTAATGTCTTTAAAGCATCAGCGGCCAAGCTAGTTGAAATATCTGAGCTATTGATTGCGGCAAAAGCTTGAACTCGAACCAAAGCTCCTTCAAGTTCGCGAATGTTCGAGTCTATTTGACCTGCAATATAACTTAAGGTGTCATCTGGGATCTCTAATTGCTCAGCAGCAGCTTTTTTTCGTAAAATTGCTGTTCTAGTTTCCAGATCTGGTGGCGTGATATCGACAGAAAGTCCCCAAGCAAAGCGTGAAACTAGGCGTTCCTGTAGTTTTGGAATTTCATTGGGCAAACGATCACTTGTTAATACGATTTGTTTACCTTCATTGTACAGTGCATTAAATGTATGGAAAAATTCCTCTTGGGTAGCTTCTTTTTCTGCAAAAAATTGAATGTCATCTACTAATAGTAAATCAACATTCCGATATTCTTGGCGAAATTCTTCAGCAGTTTTATTTTGGATTGAATTGATAAAATCATTTGCGAAAGTTTCGCTGCTTACATATTTTACTTTTGCATTTGGTTGGCTTAACAACATTTGATGACCAATTGCATGCATCAAGTGAGTTTTACCCAAACCAACACCACCATAAAAGAAGAGTGGATTATAAATAGATCCAGGATCTTCTGCTACAACTAATGCTGCAGCATGCGCCATTTGGTTTCCTTTACCTATGACAAATGTATCAAAAGTGTATTTAGGATTTAACATGGCTTTTTTTATCGGGGCAACGACAGCTGGCTTCTCATTTTTTTCAATAACGATTTCTTCTTGTTCAATCTCATCACCAGTGACAAAACGTGGAATAATTTCATCTTCAGTCAACATATAGCCAACTTCAACAATTTTTGTAGCTAGATTTTTCTCCCAATATTCTTTGTGAATCTTACTTGGAACCTCTAAGACAAATTGATGCTTGTCTAGTGAGCGAGGTGTTGCAGTTTCAATCCAAGTATTATAACTCGCTGGAGATAAATCTCTTTGATAAGTAGTTTTTAATTCGTTCCATAAAGCATCGAGGGATACCATAAGGCTTCCTCCTTCATTAAAAAGTGAATAACTAGTACTAATTTAGCATTTTTTTAGATAGTTTTCCACAGAAAGAAAAGAAAAAAATAAATTTATTTGTATTATCCACAAAATTAACTCAAAGAAAAAAGAGAAAATCACAAGGGAGGAAAAAACTTATCCACAGGAGTAATTAACAGGTGGATAAGTTACGATATAAAAAAGTTTTCAACAAGTATGTGTGTATAAAAAAATGAATATATACTAGTGATTCACGAAACAATTCACAGAAAAATGAAACCCTGTGGATTTCTTTTTTTACATGTGTTTATTCTGTGTAAAAAGCATGGTAAAAAAATTGTGGATAATTACTGTTGATAACTTTTTCCACAAAAAAATCACACAGCAAAAAAGAATGTTGTGGATAAGTTTTGAATGAGTTAATATTATTTTATATTGACAAAACAGCATTCTAGTCGGTATACTATCAAAGTATGTCTGTGTTTATAATTAGATAAGAAATTTTGGAGGTGGAATACATGAAAAGAACATACCAACCAAATAAACGTAAACGTCAAAAAGTTCACGGATTCCGTAAACGTATGAGTACTAAAAATGGACGTCGTGTTTTAGCAAGCCGTCGTCGTAAAGGAAGAAAAGTTCTTTCAGCTTAGGCCACTGGGGTTTCAGTGGTTTTTTTTATGTCCTTTTTTAGGGAAATGATGAACTGATAACAGTAAATAT
The DNA here is from genome assembly GCF_017316125.1 of Enterococcus sp. DIV0660C. GTDB lineage: Bacteria > Bacillota > Bacilli > Lactobacillales > Enterococcaceae > Enterococcus_B. The sequence goes on from NZ_JAFLWA010000010.1 coordinate 121,789, forward strand.
GGTATGATGGTTCACGTAAGTGAGAGATAGAAAAGGAAAGAAAACTAATGAAAAAAGCGTATCGAGTAAAAAAAGAACGAGAGTTTCAAGCCGTCTTTAAAACAGGGGCTTCCTTTGCTAACCGTAAGTTTGTTGTTTACCGATTAGATAAAAAAGACCAACCTCATTTTAGAGTTGGGCTTTCAGTAGGTAAAAAAGTTGGAAATGCAGTTTCCCGCAATGACGTAAAAAGAAAAATTCGTGCAGCGATTTATTCTTTTAAAGATGAAATCGATCCAGAATTAGACTTTATTGTAATTGCAAGACCAAGTGTTAAAGGACTAACTTACGATGAGATTCGCTCAAATTTAGTCCATGTCTTAAAGCTTGCAAAAATAATCGATAGAGAGGTAACGAGTACGTGAAGAAATACAAACGTTTACTTTTGATGGCTGGCATAATTAGTTTAGTTGTCATCTTGTCTGGTTGTGGAACTGGGGAAGTGAGTGCACAAAGTACAGGAATTTGGGATCGCTACATTGTTTATAATTTTGCTCAAGCAATTAAAGGCTTATCTTTTGGGAATGCTGGAATCGGGATAATCCTATTTACATTAGTGATTCGGGTAATATTATTACCACTAATGCATTTTCAAACAAAAAGTATGCGAAAAACACAAGAAGTTCAACCCAAATTAAAAGAGTTACAACAGAAATATTCTTCTAAAGACCCTGAAACTCAAAGCAAATTAAGAGAAGAACAACAACGACTTTATGCTGAAAATGGTGTAAATCCATACGCTGGATGTCTTCCTCTACTGGTACAGATGCCAATTTTGATGGCATTATGGCAATCAATTTCTCGTGTACCAGAATTGAAACAGGGACATTTCCTTTGGCTTAATTTAGGTGAAGCAGATCCAACATTTATTTTGCCAATTTTAGCTGCAATTTTTACTTTTGCAAGTACTTACCTATCTAGTATGAGTCAAATTGAGTCGAACCCAACAACGAAAATTATGAGCTTTGCTATGCCAGTGATGATTTTAGTTATGGGTGTTAACTTGGCGAGTGGTCTTTCATTATACTGGGTAGTTTCAAATGCTTTTCAAGTTGTTCAGACATTGTTGATTAACAATCCGTTTAAGATTCGTAAAGAACGCGAAGAAGCAGCAATGAAGATTCGTGAAAAAGAAAAAGCATTGAAAAAAGCTACAAATCCTAAGAAAAAACGTAAAAAATAAGGGAGGTAATGCTAATGCCGATTTATAAAGCTGCAACAGTAGATGAAGCCATTCAAAATGGTTTGGATCAATTAGGTTTGACTAAAGATCAAGTTGAAATTGAGATACTTGACGAAGGAAAAAAAGGGTTCCTTGGAATGGGTCGTAAAGCTGCTCAAGTTTCTATTGAGCCATCTGTTAGTGAAACTATTTCAGAAGTAGTGGAAGAAACAGTAGAAGACGTCCTAGAGGAAACTCCTGTAGAAATTACAGTGATTGATGAATTTGAAGCCGAGTCTGAAGAAAATTCAGTAGAACAAGAATTAAGTGACTTGGATGATGAAGCAGCTTTAACGGAATTGGCACTTTATCTTACTGAAATTTCTAAACATTTGGATGCGCCCGCGCTAGTAAAAATGGAGAGAGAAGCGAACTTAATTGTTTTTCACTTAGAAACGCAAAAGCAAGGAATTTTAATTGGTAAACATGGAAAGACGCTGAATGCTTTACAATATTTAGCACAAGTATTTATCCATCGGGTGGCTACAAACAAACTATCAATTGTTGTAAATGTAGGAAACTATCGCGAAAAACGTCAAGAAATTATTCAGCGTTTAGCTGAGCGAACTGCTGATAAAGTCATTCGTACAGGTCAGCCAGTATTTCTAGAACCAATGCCGGCTTTTGAACGAAAGCAGATTCATGCAGTGCTAAGTAAAAATGATGGAGTAAAAACACACTCTGAGGGCGAAGAGCCTTATCGATATTTAGTTGTTGAGCCAGCAAAAAAATTCTACTAAATGAAATAAACAACAAAAAGGGAATGTCAGAAGTCAGTTGGCTTATGACGCTCCCTTTTTTGTTTTCTATTCTATATAGCGTAGAAGATAAAAAAGTATGCCAAAATATGTTTTTATGGCTAATTGGTGTGAAGAAACAAAATCAGATTGACAAAATTTTTTAAACCAAGTATATTTTACTAGAAATCATTCTTATCGAAGTATACGATCGTAGTAGTCTAACTTTGATAGAAAGAAGCACAAAGCATTTGCTTTGTGCTTTTTTTATTTAAAAATCAGGTTAGAGACTAGTCAATCAAAAGAACTTGATTCATTTTTAGAAATGTGATAGTCTATGACAAGAATTTAATCAAGAACAAGCAGTCAAAGTGCTAAGTTCACCTTTTTATGTAAGGGGTGGAGTGGGCGCTTTTTTTGTGCGTAAAATTAAAGGAGAAGTGAAAAAATGGCTGAAATTACTTTGGAGTTTGACACAATCGCAGCAATCTCGACGCCCCCAGGTGAAGGTGCAATTAGTATTGTACGTCTAAGTGGTGATCAAGCAGTTCAAATTGCCAATAAAGTTTATCGCAGTGGAGCAAAAAACTTACTCGATGTACCTAGCCACACGATTCATTATGGCCATATAGCTGATCCAAGAGATAATCATCTAGTGGATGAAGTAATGGTCTCAGTAATGTTAGCACCAAAAACTTTTACTCGCGAAGATGTGGTAGAAATTAATTGTCATGGTGGAATTGTTGTTGTCAATCAAGTGCTTCAGCTTTTACTTAGAGAAGGCGCACGATTAGCAGAGCCAGGGGAATTTACAAAGCGTGCATTTTTAAATGGTCGTGTGGACTTATCACAAGCAGAAGCTGTCATGGATTTAATTCGTGCGAAAACAGATAAAGCAATGGATTTAGCAATTAATCAATTAGATGGGAACCTTTCTTCATTAATTCGCGCATTGCGCCAAGAAATTTTAGAAACATTAGCACAAGTTGAAGTCAATATTGATTATCCAGAATATGACGATGTTGAAGAAATGACAACTAAATTATTACTCGAAAAAGCAAGAATGGTTCATCAAAAAATTGAAGAACTCTTAGCAACTTCAAAACAAGGGAAAGTTTTGCGAGAAGGGTTAAGCACTGCGATTATTGGACGTCCTAACGTAGGAAAATCAAGTTTGCTAAATCATTTATTACGAGAAGAAAAAGCAATTGTAACTGACATTGCTGGAACGACACGTGATGTGATTGAGGAATATGTCAATGTTCGTGGCGTACCTTTGAAATTGATTGATACAGCTGGAATTCGCGAAACAGAGGACGTTGTAGAGCGAATCGGTGTAGAGCGAAGTAGAAAAGCTTTGTCTGAATCTGATTTGATCTTATTAGTTTTAAATCAAAGTGAAGCTTTAACATCAGAAGATGAACAGTTACTGGAAGCAACAAATGGCTTAAAGAGAATTATTCTTTTAAATAAAACTGATTTACCTGCAAAAATTGAACTAGATAAATTAGCAATGTTTATTGATAATGAGCCTGTTTTTCCAGTTTCAGTCACAAAAAATGATGGTTTGGATCAATTAGAGCTTGCTATTACTGAACTGTTTTTCGGTGGAAAAACAGGTGAGAAAGATGCAACTTATGTTTCCAATACACGACATATCGCATTATTAGAAAAAGCAGCTCTTTCATTAGATGAAGTGGTTACAGGGATAGAAGCGGGTATGCCTGTTGATTTGGTTCAAATTGATATGACCCGTTGTTGGGACTACCTTGGAGAAGTAGTTGGAGATAGTGTTCAAGATGAATTGATAACACAGTTATTTAGTCAATTTTGTTTAGGAAAATAGAGGAGGAACATCTTTTGAATCAATATCAAGCAGAATCATATGATGTTATCGTTGTCGGAGCGGGCCATGCTGGATCTGAAGCAGCATTAGCCTCAGCTAGACTAGGATCGAAAACATTATTATTAACAATTAATTTAGATATGGTTGCATTTATGCCTTGTAATCCATCAGTTGGCGGACCAGCTAAAGGAGTGGTTGTTCGCGAGATTGATGCTCTAGGCGGAGAAATGGGGAAAAATATTGATAAAACGTACATTCAAATGAGAATGTTGAACACCGGAAAAGGACCAGCAGTGCGTGCGTTACGTGCACAAGCTGATAAGCACGCCTATGCGTCAGAAATGAAACATACAATTGAAAAAGAACCTAATTTGACACTACGCCAAGGAATTGTTGAAGAAATAATCGTTGAAGAAGGTGTCTGTCGAGGTGTCGTTACCTCGACAGGCGCACGTTATAACGCAAAAGCTGTCGTTATCACAGCTGGGACAGCTCTTCGTGGTGAAATCATCATTGGTGAATTAAAGTATTCATCAGGTCCCAATAATTCACAGCCATCAGTAGGCTTAGCCAATAATCTAAAAGAATTAGGATTTAAGATTGAACGATTTAAAACAGGAACGCCACCGCGTGTAAAATCAAGTACAATTGATTATTCAGTCACAGAAGAACAACCTGGAGATGAAAAGCCTAATCATTTTAGTTTTAGCACACCCGACAGTGCATATAAAGTTGACCAAGAATCGTGCTGGTTAACTTATACTGGTGAGTCAACCCATCAAATTATCCGTGACAATTTACATCGTGCACCGATGTTTACTGGGATCGTTGAAGGTGTGGGTGCGCGTTATTGTCCATCAATTGAAGATAAAATTGTTCGTTTTGCTGATAAACCACGTCATCAATTGTTTTTAGAACCAGAAGGATTAAATACAGAAGAAGTATATGTCCAAGGGTTGTCAACCTCTTTACCAGAAGATGTTCAAGTAGATGTATTGCATTCAATTGCTGGTTTGGAAAAAGTTGAAATGATGCGTACGGGATACGCCATTGAGTATGACGTCATTGAACCACATCAACTACGTCCAACACTTGAAACAAAAGTAGTTGAAAATTTGTATACAGCTGGTCAAACAAACGGAACAAGTGGATATGAAGAAGCAGCAGGGCAAGGTCTGATTGCTGGGATCAATGCATCATTAAAAGTTCAAGAAAAAGAGCCACTCGTAATCAAGCGCAGTGATGGGTATATTGGTGTAATGATTGATGATTTGGTGACAAAAGGAACAAATGAACCTTATCGTTTACTTACTTCTCGTGCAGAATATCGTTTGATTTTACGACATGACAATGCAGATTTACGTTTGACTGAGATGGGTCACCAAATTGGATTAGTAAAAGAAGAACAATATGAGTCTTATCTATTGAAGAAAGCAGCAGTTGAGCAAGAAATCAAACGATTAATGAGCGTTCGAATCAAGCCTACTACGGAAGTCCAAGCTTTCTTGAGTAGTATTGAAGCAGCTCCATTAAAGGATGGCGTCCTAGCAAGTGATTTCTTGAAGCGTCCAGAGATTTCTTATGCAGATTTGTTAAAATTTATTCCAGAAAACGATACATTGACACATAAAGAAATTGAACAAGTGGAGATACAAATCAAATATGAAGGTTACATCAAAAAAGCAATGGAAAAAGTTGAAAAACTAAAACGTATGGAAGCTAAAAAAATCCCAGAAAATATCGACTACGCAGCAATCAATGGCTTAGCCACAGAAGCAAAACAAAAGTTGCAAAAAATTCAACCTGAAACGATTGCTCAAGCAAGTCGAATCAGTGGGGTAAATCCTGCAGATTTAAGTATCTTGATGGTCTACATCGAACAAGGGAAGATCGCGAAAGTGGACGTATCTGCCCAATAAATTTTTAAAATAAAAAGAGAACTAAAAAAGAACTTGAGTGGGGAATAATTTCTATGCTTCCTCGAGTTCTTTTTTATTTATTTTTTAGTGCGAATTTTTTTAAGATTGTACCTGGAAGCATTGCAAGAAAAAGTAAATTGCGTTAAAGTAGGAGAAGATTCTGTGAAACAATTTCTGTTTCACAATGAAAGGACTAATTATGACACCAGAAGAATTTCGCCAAGCATTAGCAGAAAAACAAATTCATTTATCGGATCATCAGATGGAGCAATTTGCTACATATTTTAAAACACTGGTCGAGTGGAATGAAAAAATGAATTTAACAGCTATTACAGATGAAAATGAAGTGTATTTGAAACATTTTTATGATTCACTGACACTGGCTTTTGAAGTTGATTTCACCGAGAGACTTTCTTTGTGTGATGTTGGATCAGGCGCAGGTTTTCCAAGTATCCCATTAAAAATTGTTTTTCCAGAGTTACAAATCACCATTGTTGATTCATTAAATAAACGAATCACTTTTTTAACAGAATTAACGAACGTATTAGGCATCAGTGCTTCTTTATACCATGATCGTGCAGAAACGTTTGGTCAAAACATGGAGTTTCGTGAATCTTTTGATTTAGTTACTGCAAGAGCTGTCGCTAGGTTAAATGTACTGGCAGAATTATGTATGCCACTAGTGAAGTTAGATGGACATTTTTATGCACTAAAGGCTGCTAAAAGTGAAGAAGAACTGACTGAAGCGAAACATGCAATTGCACTCTTGGGTGGTAAATTTATCAAAGAGGCAGCAGTTGATTTACCAAAAATTTCGGATCAACGTCATATTCTTATTATAGAAAAGAAAAAAATCACACCCAAAAAATATCCAAGAAAACCTGGATTGCCTAATAAGCAACCCATTAAGTAGGAGGAGAAGAGATGGCACAAATTATATCTGTTGCAAACCAAAAAGGTGGAGTTGGTAAAACGACAACTACAGTTAATCTAGGTGCTTGTCTTGCTAGCCTAGGAAAAAAAGTACTCTTAGTTGATATGGACGCACAAGGAAATGCTACCAGTGGTGTGGGTGTCCGAAAACCGGATGTCAAGCAAGATATTTACGATGTATTGGTGAACGAATTGCCAATTGAAGAAGCAACAATTGTAACAGAACATGAAAATTTAAATATCGTGCCTGCTACTCTCCAATTAGCTGGAGCAGAAATTGAATTAACTTCTATGATGGCTAGAGAGTCTCGATTAAAGGGTTCTTTAGCAGAAGTGAAAGATCAATATGACTATATTTTGATTGATTGTCCACCTTCTTTAGGTCACTTAACAATCAATTCTTTTACTGCCAGTGATGCAATTTTAATACCTGTTCAATGTGAGTATTATGCTTTAGAAGGACTGAGCCAACTACTTAATACCGTTCGTTTGGTACAAAAACATTTCAATCCTGATTTAGAAATTGCTGGTGTTTTATTGACAATGTATGATGCAAGAACAAATCTTGGAACAGAAGTTGTGGAAGAAGTCCGTAAGTATTTCCGAGAAAAAGTATATGATACGATTATTCCAAGAAATATTCGTTTATCAGAAGCTCCAAGTCATGGTCTACCAATTATTGACTATGATCCACGTTCTCGAGGAGCAGAAGTTTATCAAGCATTGGCAAAGGAAGTGGTTGATCGTGAAGAAAAATAAAGGCTTAGGTCGAGGAATCAACGCACTATTTCAAGATTTAGAAAATTTAGAAAGTGTTGATGTGAAAGACGAAGTAGTTATTCAATTACCTTTGAATGAGCTACGTCCGAATCCTTATCAACCACGAAAAACATTTGAAGAAGTATCTTTACAGGAATTAGCTAATTCAATTGAACAATCTGGTGTGTTCCAACCAATTATTGTAAGAAGATCTGCAGTAAAAGGATATGAGATCATCGCTGGTGAGCGACGTTTTCGTGCTTCAAAATTAGCTGAAAAAGAAACAATTCCAGCAATTGTACGAGAATTCAATGAAGAAGCTATGATGCAAGTTGCTGTTTTAGAAAACTTGCAACGAGAAGACTTAAATCCATTAGAAGAAGCAGAAGCTTACGAAATGTTGATGAAGAATTTGAATTTGACACAAGCAGAAGTAGCTAATCGTTTGGGTAAAAGTCGTCCTTACATTGCGAACTACTTACGATTGTTATCTTTACCAGATTTGGTGAAGGAAATGGTCCAAGATCATCGTTTGTCAATGGGGCAAGCTAGAACATTATTAGGTCTAAAAAATAAAGATCTTATTTTGAAATTAGCCAATCGTGTAGTATCGGAGAACTTAACTGTTCGTCAATTAGAACAAATAGTATCTGAATTGAATCAAAATGATGGAAAAGAAAAGAAAAAAATTCCACGTTTGGCAAAAGAAAAACCTTATTATATTCGAGAAAGTGAAGATCGCTTGATGGATAAATTTGGTACGAGTGTTGCAATTCAAGAAAAAGATGGCAAAGGGAAAATTGAAATCGAATATCTTTCACAAAAAGATTTAACAAGGATTCTTGATATTCTTAACATTCAATTTGATGAAGAATAGAAACAGGAGGCTATTTTATGTATGATTTAGGCGATATTGTTGAAATGAAAAAACCTCATGCTTGTCAAACAAATCGTTGGGAAATCATTCGTATGGGAGCAGATATCAAAATCAAGTGTGTAAACTGTGGCCATATCGTGATGATGACACGTCGCGATTTTGAAAAAAAATTAAAAAAAATACTTGAAAAAAAGGCAAAGAAAGAGTGAATTAATTTATGGCATTGACTGCTGGAATCGTTGGGTTACCCAACGTAGGAAAATCAACTTTATTTAATGCAATTACCAAAGCTGGAGCAGAAGCAGCGAACTATCCTTTTGCAACAATTGATCCAAATATTGGAATGGTAGAAGTACCAGACTGGCGTTTACAACGTTTAACAGAGCTTGTACAACCGAAAAAAACCGTACCAACGACATTTGAATTTACCGATATTGCGGGTATTGTTAAAGGTGCAAGTAAAGGTGAGGGATTAGGAAATAAATTTTTAAGCCACATTCGCCAAGTAGATGCGATTTGTCATGTTGTTCGTTGCTTTGATGATGACAATATCACTCACGTTGAAGGTCGAGTGGATCCTTTAGGGGACATTGACACAATCAACTTAGAATTGGTCTTAGCTGATTTAGAGTCGATTACTAAACGTTATACACGTGTGGCTAAAGTAGCAAAAACAAAAGACAAAGAAGCCGTAGCAGAGCTAGCTGTATTGGATAAAATCAAACCAGTTTTAGAAGAAGGTCGTTCTGCTCGATCAATCGAATTCACTGAAGAAGAACAAAAAATCGTTAAAAGTCTGTTTTTACTAACAACTAAACCTATTTTATATGTTGCAAATGTATCAGAAGATGATGTTGCGGATGCAGAATCAAATCATTATGTTCAAGAAGTCCGTAATTTTGCAGCTGAAGAAAATGCAGAAGTTATCGTAGTTTGTGCCCGAGCAGAAGAAGAAATTGCCGAACTAGATGAAGAAGACAAAGCAGAATTCTTAGAAGCTTTAGGGATTGAAGAATCTGGTTTAGATCAATTGATTCGTGCAGCTTACGGATTGCTTGGACTAGCAACTTATTTCACAGCAGGCGAACAAGAAGTGCGTGCTTGGACTTTCAGAAAGGGAATCAAAGCACCACAAGCAGCTGGAATTATCCATACGGACTTCGAGCGTGGTTTTATTCGTGCAGAAACAGTTTCATTTGATGATTTGAATAAATATGGAAATATGCACGCAGCTAAAGAAGCTGGTCGTGTTCGTTTAGAAGGTAAAGAGTACATTGTGCAAGATGGAGATGTTATGTTGTTCCGTTTTAATGTATAAAAGGGCTATCATAGTTTGCTAAAAATATGTTAAAATATTTTTTGTGACAACCGTTAAGCAAACTAACGGCTAAGGAGGACTACTAGATCATGGAACCAGAGCAATTACGTGAAATGGTGAAAGAAAATAATCATTTAGAAACACAATTAACGAAGCGAAACCAACAGTATATTTTTGATTTGAAGAAATCTTTAGAGGCGGCAAACTTATCTGAGGCAGAAAAAGTTAATGCGCTTCATGATATGTTACCAGTCTTGGTGAAAGAACAAAAAGGCGGTAAAACTGCACGTCAACTTTTTGGAACGGTTTCTGAGCGAACAGAATCAATTATTAGTAAGCCAGTAGCGCCAAAGAAATCTTCTACACCAGTTTTGATGTGGCTAGATAATACATTATTGTTACTAGGTCTACTGAGCATCATGATTGCAATTACAGGTTTCTTTTCACGTGAAACAGCTCCAGCTTATGGAATTTCTACGCTTCTATTCGGGTCAGCAATTGGTGGTTGGGTGTTTTATATGATGTATAAATATATTTATCAATATGAATATCCAGGTGCAGATAGAAGTAAGAAACCAGGAATGTTAAAAACTTTATTGATTTTAGGTGGCTCAACACTTGTGTGGGTAATCGCATTTTCAGCGACAACTTTACTTCCACCTGTTCTTAATCCTGTATTGAATCCAATTATAGTAATTGTTATTGGTGCCGGGGCATTAGCACTACGTTACTATTTGAAGAAAAAATATGAAATTGTAGGCAGCTTATCTGTTCCAAGAAGATAAATGAACGAACAACGCACGAATTTATTTGTGCGTTGTTTTTTTTGTTTTCTTTCGTAACAATGAGAATAATCGAAAGAAAATCGTTGTTTTATGAGAAATAAAGCAGCAGTTTCTGCTTGGTTATTGACTTAAAGGTTAAAATCGCTTATTTTAATAGATAAACTAAATTAGAGGAGTGGTACTAACAATGTCCAACTGGGAAAAAAAGTTCACGAAAAAAGGGTTTACTTTTGATGATGTCTTATTGATACCAGCAGAAAGTCACGTGTTACCAAACGAAGTGGATATGAGCATACAACTAGCAAAAAATATTAAGTTAAACATTCCAATTATGAGCGCAAGTATGGATACGGTAACTGATAGTAAAATGGCAATTGCAATGGCTCGTCAAGGTGGTCTAGGTGTTATTCATAAAAACATGACAATTGACCAGCAAGCGGAAGAAGTTCGCAAAGTGAAACGTTCAGAAAGTGGCGTTATCATTGATCCATTCTTTTTAACACCACAACATCTAGTTGCTGATGCCGAAGAACTAATGAGTAAATATCGTATTAGTGGTGTTCCAATTGTTGAAACTTTAGAAAATAGAAAATTAGTAGGAATCATCACTAACCGTGATATGCGTTTTGTAACAAATTATCATATTCCGATTGACGATGTGATGACAAAGGATAACTTAGTTGTTGCCCCAGAAGGAACTTCTCTAAAAGATGCAGAGAAAATTTTACAGAAACACAAGATTGAGAAATTACCAATCGTTGATGAAGATGGTCGCTTAAGTGGTTTGATTACCATTAAAGATATTGAAAAAGTAATCGAATTTCCTAATGCTGCGAAAGATGAACATGGTCGTTTACTCGTTGCCGCTGCAGTAGGTGTAACGAGTGATACTTTTGAGCGCGCGGATGCTTTATTAGCTGCTGGTGTAGATGCAATCATCATTGATACAGCTCACGGTCACAGTGCAGGTGTGATTCGTAAGATTAAAGAAATTCGTGAAACTTTCCCAGAAGCAACATTGATTGCTGGTAACGTAGCAACTGCTGAAGCAACCAAAGCACTTTATGATGTTGGTGTTGATGTTGTTAAAGTTGGGATTGGACCTGGTTCGATTTGTACAACTCGGGTTGTTGCAGGTGTCGGTGTTCCTCAATTAACAGCCATTTATGATGCAGCTTCCGTTGCACGTCAATATGGTAAAACAATTATTGCCGATGGTGGGATCAAATATTCAGGTGATATTGTTAAAGCTTTAGCTGCTGGAGGACATGCGGTTATGTTAGGTAGTATGCTAGCCGGGACAGATGAATCACCAGGTGAATTTGAAATTTTCCAAGGTCGTCGTTTCAAAACATATCGTGGAATGGGTTCATTAGGTGCAATGGAAAAAGGATCAAAAGATCGCTATTTCCAAGGTAGCATTAATGAAGCAAATAAATTAGTTCCTGAAGGTATTGAAGGCCGTGTAGCTTATAAAGGAAGCGTAGCAGATATCATCTTCCAAATGATTGGCGGATTAAAATCTGGAATGGGCTATGTTGGTGCTGCAAACTTACAACAATTAAGAGATGATGCACAATTCATCCAAATGAGTGGCAGTGGACTAAAAGAATCACATCCACATGATGTTCAAATCACTAAAGAAGCACCAAACTATTCAGTTGAATCATAAACAACAAAAAACCATCC
>NZ_JAFLWA010000011.1 GCF_017316125.1 Enterococcus sp. DIV0660C
CGATCGCTGTTTTTATTATTTTCTGGATTAACCAACACCTAGTACGAAGTTAAGCAATTTATCAGAATAAGTTATCTCCTCATCAAGTGATTGTACTTCTTTATTTAAAATGCTCATCTGATCGGTAATGATTCCATCTACACCATAAAACATCATTCGACTGACTGCATCTGAGTCATTGACTGTCCAAACATAAACTTTTTTATTATCCTCATGAGCAGATGAAATAAAGTTTCGATTAATTGTACTATATTCCATTGTTAAAAAGTCTGCAGAAGTAATCGGCGGACCCACAATATTAAAAGGCAAAATATAGCCAACGTAAAATTTTGGTTCAGTTTTCTTCAAATCTTCGACAGTTTGGTAAGTCAAACTCTGTAAAATATGATGTTGTTCCAAAATCTCTGAGCGATATTTGTTAGTGAAACGCTCAACAAGATCTTTCGAGTCATGTTTCGTCGTTTTAATTTCAATCAGTAATTTTTGATTGATTTTTTTAGCAGCTGCTAAATAATCATCAAAAGAAACAAGCGGTGCTTCTTGACCATTTTCTTTAACTGTTAATTTTTCTAGTTCTTCTAAAGTTAAATTTTGTGGTATCTGATTGAGGCCAGTCAAATTCTTCAAATTGAAATCATGCATAACGACGAACTGACCATCTTTTGTTTCTTGAACATCCATTTCAACGTAGTCGGGATGATAAGTTTGACTCGTCTTTTCTAAGGCAGGCAAGGTGTTTTGAACACCATTTTGATTGCTGACACCACGGTGAGAAATGGTTAAAGGTGTAGTTTGTGCGGCAGAAGTCAAGTAGTTCATATTATATAAACAGACACCAACACCAAAGAAAACACAAAAAAGAATAAGTCCAGTATTCTTTAAGGTAGAATGTCGATGTAAGGGTGGCTCAGGAGTGAACCATTCAGGAATTTCTGGTAAAAAACCTTCATCATCCATGAAGTCGACAATAATGTAAAATATTCCAACAGTTGACATAACTATATTAAACAAAAGTATCAATTGTAATAGTGTCATTGCAAAAACAGCACTAATCAATGAATAATCAGGTAAAAAACTCTCAACAGCTGTCTGTGAAATGATGATAAACAGATAACCTAGTGAGGAAATCAGTAAGATACTACCACCGATAATAATAAATTGACCTAGAATCGCAAAGAAACGGGATTTCGTAAGTCGCCAACTTTCTCGAACTGATTCGCGAAATGGTCGATCCCGCAAGATCATTTCTGGTAACGCAAAAATCAGCCGGATACCGATATATGCTAAGAAAAGGTAAACTAAAACGAATAAACTAACGATCACGAGCCGATTTTCAAAAATAAAATCCATAATAAATGAAGGAATTTTGACTTTTGATAGTAAATCAGAATTAAAACTCAATCCGCTTAACGGTAAAATCAGTAGAAAATAAGCTAAGAAAAAGAGAAACGTAACGGGACGAACTTTTTTTAGTTGTAAGATGGTCATTCGAAGCAATTGTTTTAAAGAAACAGGTTTTCTTTTCTTGATGAAGTAAACACTGATTAATAAAAAAGTGAACTCAAAATAGACTAAAAGTAATATCAGCAACAAGACTAAACAAAGCGCACCTAGTACACCAGGATGTTTAGAAAATATAGTTGCGATATTGTCATAAGATAAATAATCAATTGCACCACGATGTAAAATAAAGCGAGTTGTACTGTTCAATAACGGCAGACAAATAAATAAAATGAAGCCGTGCATTAGTAGAACATCACGAAAATAATTTTGTGTTCCTTTGAGAAAATCCCAAGCATTCCCTAAACTATGTTTTAAATAATTCATTTTTATCACCTACTAATCCTATTGTATCCTAAAAATAAAAAAAACACAGGTTAGAGGTCAGACCACTAATCTGTGTCAGAATGTCTTCATTTATTTCATCCTGTTACCCAAGTAAACTGGTCAAGTATTGTCCACCGTAAATCAATGCCATGCTATATAAGAAAATAGAGAGTGGTTTAGCAAGGAAAATAATTAGTGAAAATTTCTTTACGGAAATGTTTGTTAAACCAGCCATCAGGCAAAGTGCGTCATCGGGCGCGACTGGCAAGAAAATTGCAAGCGCAAAAAGTTTTTCGAACCGGCTTTGGTTATCCAACCAACCAATATATTTGTTATATGTTTTATCACTGATTAAAGACAAAATAAATGGTTTTCCGTAGCGTCTACCTAATAGGAAGATAATAACCGAGCCAATACAAATCCCAACGTAGTTATAAACAAAACCAGCATAAGGACCAAAAATCAGAACACCAGCTGCGGTACTGATACCACCGGGAATAATGGGAATGACTACTTGTAGGATCTGAATCAAAATGAAAATAATGGGTCCAAGAATAACTGATTGGCCAACAAGACCTCTCAATGCATTGATGTCTTTGAAGACTCCAAGATTGATAAAGTAAACAGTCAGTGCGATCGACACGCCTAAACCGATAATTGAAATAAAGTTGATAAGTTTTCTTGATGCTGTAACGTTCATTTTGAATCATCTCCTTGAAGTTTTTTAATCTAAGATTACTATACGCGATAAAGTGGCAAATATGCTACTTATTTAGATGACACTACTCAAACAGTTTTGTAAGTTCGAAGTAAGTATAAAAGATTTGTGAAGAAATTACATCCTACTAAAGACTTATTTAAATTTTATCGGGGCATTTTTTTAGTAATTATTTCTTTTTGAAAATAAATATAAATAACGATAGTTTCCTTATCGGATTAGTAACGATGTTTTCACCATAGCTGACAAAAAAAGAGTGAAAAAATAAGGAAAAATGGAATGCTTAAAAAATGAAAGGGAATGCATAATTTGATGAAGAAACATTTACCTATTAGAATTTGATTAAATAGTTTATCTTCATTTGATTTAAATATAACAATTATGAGTAAAATGTTTGCAAAAATGGTTAGTTATCGGTTACAATTAAAGAACATATATGCAGTACAAAGTGGGGGAGTTTTTATGAGAAGAAAAGTCTATACTAAAGATCAAATTCTAAAAGCAGCATACGAAGTTGTTGCTAAAGAAGGCTTCAAAGGATTTACTGCTCGTAACATTGCAAAGAAGATGGGGATTTCGACACAACCTATTTATTTAGAGTTTAAGAATATGGAAGATTTAAAGAATACACTTTTAGATTCTATTTTTGAGCAACTCAAAGAGGAAGTTTTTCCTATCGAGCATACTGGCGACAAAATTATCGATTTAGGTTTAAATTATATCAATTTTGCAAAAAAGCATCATAGTTTGTACATGGCATTGTATATCGATGAACATGGTGATGGTAAAAAAATGCATGATTTTTCATATAATTATTTCTATGAAGCTGCAAAGAAAGACGAGAAATATAGTCATTTATCTGACGAATATATAGATGCGTTACATACGGGTACTTGGGTAGTCGTGACTGGATTAGCTTCATTGATGTCCTCAAACATTATGCAGCCAACAGAAGAACAAATCATTTCTTTGATTTCTAGAACAATTGACTCTGTGCTGTCCATAGACAATCCAGAAGTTATCCGCTAAAAATTTATAAAAGGCTAACGTGGGTGTCTGACTGCGTGTGGCCTTTTTCTTTTGACCTAAAACGAAAAGATTGGCCTGAAAAAATGGTGCTTGACATTTCGGCTGAAAAGATTAAAAATAGAAATCGCGGAAGGTTGGCAGAGTGGTAATGCAGCGGACTCGAAATCCGCCGAACCGGCTAATACCGGCGCGCAGGTTCAAATCCTGTACCTTCCTTAATTAAACTGGAATAAACAAAAAGATTGAGGCTCATGTCTCAATCTTTTTTGTTTTGTCACATAACGACTAAACAAAAAATAATCGTGAATAAATACAGGTTTAATAGAATAAAAATGAGAGAAAAGTAAAAAAAAATCCTTTTTAGTTGTCGTGCAATTAAAAAAATAGAATAGAACAAATGAAAGAGTAAAAATTTCTTTTAACATGAGCGATTAAGATAGCATCATCAAAGAAAACATGTTAAATTAGTTATTGAAAAACTTTTTATTAAATGTGCAAAAGTTTTCATGACTTATTTTCATGTGACGAAACTGTTAGGGAAGAACCTTTCGCCAGCACTTTTCGAGTGTGTTAAGATGAGAATCATGAAATAAAAAATGAAAAAGTAATTTATATTAGGATGTGAAAGTTAAATGTGCGGGATTGTCGGTTTTGTCAATGACAAAGATAACAAGAGTGCAGTTGTAAACGCGATGATGGATCGCATTGTACACCGTGGACCAAATAGTTCTGGTGAGTATGTCGATAAACACGTTGCTTTAGGCTTTAGAAGATTGAGTATTATTGATTTAGAAGGCGGAACACAGCCTATTTATAATGAAGATGGAACAAAGATCATTATCTTTAATGGTGAGATTTATAACTATCGTCCATTAAGAGAAGAATTACTTGCCGCAGGACATGTTTTTCGCACACATGCTGACACGGAAGTCCTACTTCATGGTTATGAAGAATGGGGAACAGAATTATTACAAAAAATTCGTGGAATGTTTGCTTTCGCTATTTGGGACAATGAAAAAAATGAACTTTTCGGTGCCCGTGATCACTTTGGAATCAAACCTTATTACTATGCAAACATGAATGGTACATTCATGTTTGGTTCAGAAATCAAAAGTTTCTTACCACATCCTGATTTCAAAAAAGAATTAAATAAGGAAGCATTGAAACCTTATATGACTTTCCAATATTCACCTTTAAATGGTGAAACGTTCTTTAAAGATGTATACCGTTTACCAGAAGGCCATTATTTTACTTATAAAGACGGCAAGTTAGATATTCAAGAATATTGGGATGCTGATTTTGAAACAAAAGGTACACATTCTCGCCAAGAATGGATTGACAAAATTGATGAAACAGTTAAAGCTTCAATTAAAGCACACACAATCAGTGATGTTGAAGTTGGCTCATTCCTTTCAAGTGGTGTTGACTCAAGTTACGTAACCTCTGTTTTAAAACCCGATCATTCATTTTCAATTGGTTTTGATGATAAAACGTATAATGAGGCAATTGAAGCACGTAAATTAACAGAGATTTTAGATTTAGACAATACTGCGGCGGTTATCGACGGAGATATGTCATTCAAAGCATTCCCATTAATCCAATATCATTTGGATGAGCCAGATTCAAACCCTTCTTGTGTTCCTTTGTATTTTTTAGCTAATCTTGCTTCACAAAGTGTTCGTGTGGTTCAATCCGGTGAAGGAGCGGATGAATTATTTGCGGGTTACCAAACATATGGTTTCCATACAAACTCAAAATTTATTCGTGTGATTGCACAAGGATTGAAAAAATTACCAAAAGGAACACGCTATAGTTTAGGCCGTAAAATTGGTAAAATGAAAAACTTCCACGGACGTATTCATTTATATGAATCACTTGCGCCAGCTAAAGAGTATTTCATTGGTCATGCACGTGTTTTTGAGGAAAAGGAAGCCGCTGATTTATTGACAGCGACTTATCAAGATGCACCATCTGTGAATGAAATCATGGCTGTCCATTACGAAAAAACGGATGGAATCAAAGATGAAGTCAATAAAATGCAATATGTTGACCTGCACCAATGGATGCCAAAAGATATTTTGTTGAAAGCCGACAAATTATCAATGGCAAGTTCTTTGGAAGTTCGTGTGCCATTATTGGATATCGAAGTGATGAAATTAGCACAACAAATTCCAAGTAAATATTTATTAAACCAAAACAACACGAAAGATATTTTCAGACAAGCAGCAAACAAACAGTTGCCAGAAGAATGGTCAAACCGTGTGAAATTAGGTTTCCCTGTGCCAATCAAAGCTTGGTTAAAAGAAGAACATGGTTACCAAGAAGTGAAAGCTTTATTTGAAGCAGACTTTGCAAAAGAATTCTTTGATCAAGATAAAATCATGGAACTATTGGACAATCATCATGAAGGAATCAAAGAAGAGCAACGTAAGATTTGGACAATTTTTAGCTTCTTGACTTGGTATAAAGTTTACTTTATTGATGAAACAATTCCTCAAGCAGAAGCAATTGATTATGTAACTGTTTAAGAAGGATAGAAGCAAACGAGAGTTACTATTTATAAATGAAAAAGCACTTCAGCCATTGGAAAACTTATTTTTCAATGGCTGAAGTGCTTGGATTGATTCTAAATGAGTTAGTTTTTCATTACAAAAAAGCCTAAGGCATTGAATGTAGTAATCTTCAAAAGTTAGATTTTTGTCTAGCTTTTGAAGGTTGCTCCATTGACTGTCCTAGGCTTTTTTATTTTGTTTCTATTCTAATAGATACAAATTATAGTTGAAGTAATTTTTCTAAATGGTCAGCTAAGCCATCTTCTTGGTTTGTTTTTTCCGTAATATCATTAGCGATGCCTTTTAGCTGATCTGTACCATTTGCCATAGCAACGCCCCAACCAGCATACTCTAATAATTCAAGATCATTGTGTTCATCGCCAAACGCGATGACATCTTCTTGTTTGATATCCAGATAATTAGCTACTTGATGAACACCCTTTGCTTTTTCGATTCCTTTAGAAACAATTTCTAGAATGGCTGTTGGGCCACCCCAAGTGCGGACATCTACATAACTGCCGAATTGCCGTGTCAATTCATTTGATACTTGCTCGGCAAATTGTTTTTCTGTACGAACTAATAGAGAAGTCGGGTTAGTTATTAAGTTTTGAGGGGAAAGCAGATTTTTTTCACTTGGATTTGAAGAAGCAAAAATTTTTTCATCGAAAAATTCTAAGCTATCGATAAAAAATGTTTCGCGATTTTCAGCAGCAACGAAGTCAAGATTCAATGCTTTTTTTTGTGAGACAATTTCAAAAGCAATCTCACGGTTGATTTGTGATTCCTTTTCGCCACTCCAAAGTTGATTAGGAATGTGTACAAGAGCCCCATTAAAGTTAACCATTGGGGTTGTTAATTCTAACTGTTGATAAAATTGATAACTCATTCGAAAAGGTCTGCCAGTAGCGATACTAACATAGTGACCTGCTGCAATGGCTTTTTTTAAGGTTTGTTCAGTTTTAGTTGTAATTAAAGAGTCTTGATTCAGAGTAGTCCCATCTAAATCAATGGCAATTAGCTTTTTATTCAATGGCGATAGTCCTTTCTCAGCTGATATTTGTTTTAGTCTAGCATATTTGACGTAATAAACAAGTGACAAAATCAATAACCAAAGAATGAAAAGCAAGCTTTTTTGAAAAAATCAGAGCCAAAACACGAACGTTATTTTCTTTTTGATGATTAAATATCATTTTTTAGTTGAAAAACGAATGAAGCAACTATATAATCAATAATTGTTCGAGGAAATCATGCGTTGGTCTTATTTATTATCTTTCCTCATCAGAAAAAATCAGGGAGTGGAATTTTTTATGGATAAGTTTTTCGGATTGAAGGAAAACAAAACAAATGTATCAACAGAAATAATGGCGGGGGTTACGACGTTCTTTGCAATGAGTTACATTCTTTTTGTTAACCCAACGATTTTATCAGCTTCAGGGATGCCATTTCAAGCAGTTTTCTTGGCAACGATTATCGCTTCAGTTATCGGGACGTTAGTCATGGGATTGTTTGCGAATGTTCCGTATGCGCAAGCACCAGGAATGGGTTTGAATGCCTTCTTTACTTTTACTGTAGTATTCGGTCTTGGTTATTCTTGGCAGGAAGCTTTGGCAATGGTCTTTATTTGTGGTTTGATCAATATTTTTATTACAGTAACAAAAATTCGAAAAATGATTATTCATGCAATTCCAGAAAGTTTACAACATGCCATTGGTGGGGGGATTGGGATTTTCGTTGCGTATGTTGGTATTAAAAATGCTGGGTTTCTTTCTTTCAGTGCGGATCAATCAGCAATTACGAGTTCCGTCGTTGAAAGTGGCAAAGCAACAAATGTAACCATTAATGGTGGAATTGTTCCAGCTTTAGCAAATTTCAATAATGCACCAATTTTATTAGCAGTTATTGGGTTAGTTATTACCGCAATTTTAGTAGTTAAAAATGTTCGCGGTGCAATGTTGATTGGGATTGTAGTGACAACTATCTTAGGTGTATTAATGGGTGTAGTCGATCTTCAAGCCATTGATTGGCAAGCTAATTCATTAGGAAACTCAGTTAAAGAATTAGGAACAACCTTTGGAGCTGCTTTTGGAGCAGAGGGAATGCAATCTTTATTCAGTGATAGTTCAAGACTTCCACAAGTTTTAATGACAATCATTGCATTTAGTTTATCCGATACATTTGACACGATTGGTACATTTATCGGAACAGGACGTCGTACAGGCATTTTCTCAAAAGAAGATGAGGATGCGTTGGAAGACGGAAAAGGATTCAAAACAAAAATGGATAAAGCTTTGTTTGCTGACGCAATTGCGACGTCCGTAGGTGCAGTTTTTGGTACATCAAATACAACAACATATGTTGAATCTGCTGCTGGAATTGGGGCAGGGGGACGAACTGGTTTAACATCAGTAGTTGTCGCTATCTTGTTTGCATTAAGTAGTTTATTTTCTCCGTTGATTGCGATTGTGCCTGCACAAGCAACAGCTTCTGCCTTGATTTTAGTAGGCGTGATGATGATGGCATCATTTGCGGATATCAAATGGGGAAATCTTGATGAAGCTTTACCTGCTTTCTTTGCTTCAATTTTTATGGGACTTTGCTATAGCATTTCTTATGGAATTGCTGCTGGTTTTATTATGTATACAATCGTTAAGGTAGTTAAAGGACAAGCAAAAGAAGTATCGCTTGCTTTGTGGGTGGTTGATATTTTGTTTATCTTGAACTTTATTATTTTAGCTACTATTTAATTAAATTTAATTAAAAAAATTAACAAATTAATAGGAATGATGTTTAGTTTGTTAAAATTTTCAAGACAAAAGGTGCGTCTGTTGACGTTACTTTTTGTCTTTTTCTTTCGCTTAAAGTTATAAAAGTCAGAATTTTTTGTCTTTTTTTATTTTTACTTTCACATTCGTTGCTTGTTGCTTTAAAAATAGGTATGATGAAGAAAGATGAAAGAGGGATGATGAATGGGGATTAAATGGAGAAAGAATTTAATTATTGCATGGATTGGTTGTTTTTTCACTGGTGCAAGTATTAGTTTAGTCATGCCGTTTATTCCTGTTTACGTCGAACAACTAGGAACGCCTAAAGATCAGATTGAATTATTTTCTGGATTAGCGATTTCAGTTACTGCTTTTGCGGCAGCAATCGTTGCTCCAGTTTGGGGGAATTTAGCAGATCGAAAAGGGCGAAAAATTATGATGGTTCGAGCGGCAGCGGGAATGACGATCACCATGGGCTCACTGGCTTTTGTTCCGAATGTGTATTGGCTATTAATCATGCGTTTCTTTAATGGAATTTTATCAGGGTATATTCCAAATGCTACAGCAATGATTGCCTCACAAGCACCAAAGGAAAAAAGCGGTTGGGCATTAGGGACACTTTCGACTGGAGCGATTGCAGGAAATTTGATTGGCCCTTCAATGGGTGGTGCATTGGCACAATGGTTTGGAATGGAAAATGTGTTTATTATCACAGGTGCTGTACTTTTGGTAACAACGATATTAACCATTTTTCTAGTAAAAGAAGATTTTCATCCGGTTGAGAAGAAAGATTTAGTTAGCACGAAAGAAATTTTTTCAAAAATGGACCATTTCTCTATTTTAGTAGGACTATTTATCACCACGTTGATTTTACAAATTGGTGTAACCAGTATCAGTCCGATTTTGACATTGTATATTCGTCAATTAAGTGGGGATATCAACAATGTTCTTTTTATTAGTGGATTGATTGTTTCAGTTGCTGGGGTTTCGGCGGTGTTATCTTCACCTAAATTAGGAAAATTAGGCGATAGAATTGGTAATCATAAGGTGCTGCTTGCTGGGTTGGTTTTATCGTTTTGTTGTTATCTCCCTATGGCGTTCGTTCAAACACCACTACAGCTAGGTATCTTGCGTTTTATTTTAGGCTTTTCGACTGGGGCGTTGATGCCTTCTATTAATACGTTGATTAGCAAAATCACTCCTCAAGAGGGTGTAAGCCGAGTGTATAGTTACAATCAAATGTTTAGTAACTTTGGGCAGGTTTTAGGACCAATGCTTGGTTCGACCGTAGCCCACTCGTTTGGTTACAGTGCAGTTTTCGTGGTAACGAGTTGTTTTGTCTTATCCAATATCGGCCTTTCGCTTTTTAATTTTAGAAAGGTTTTGCGTAGTAAATTTTAAAAAAAGAATTGTAGACAAAAAAACAGATTGGGAAAACTTGCTTTCCCAATCTGTTTTGATTTACTATGAGTGCGATGAGGCTTCTTTTTTTGTTGGAGCAACTGCACCGATTAAGATGATAATGATACCAGTAACTAGTGACAGAATTGCTGTCAAAGTAAAATCGTAAGTTCCTTGTGTCAAGGCACCACCAATGTAACCGACAACTTGTCCTAAAACTAGAGACCAAAATAACGTTACAATATATCGCATGAAGAACACCTCTTTTCTATCCCAATTTTAACAGAATTTTTTTGAATGTAAAGCAAGGTACAAGGCTTCATTGTACTAACGATAGTGAATTTTAACGAAAAAAAAGGCGGAATGCAAGATGTTTTTTCCACAACTGTATACGAGAACTTCGTATTCCTTATTACAAAGCACGATTCGCATCCAAGAATATGTCCGTGAGGCTAAAAAATTGGGTTACACTTATTTAGCTATCACGGATGAGGATGTTTTGTATGGTGCTGCAGAATTTTACCAAGAGTGTGTCAAAGAGGGCATCAAACCAATTATTGGCATACATCTTGAGTATACTTTTGAAGACAATGATTACGGACTGCTAGTTTATGCAAAAGATAAGATTGGGTACCAACAATTGATGAATGTATCGAGCAAAAAGATGATTGAAGGTACTATCGAACTGAACACTTGGACGAAAACAGATCATTTGATTTTAGTTGTTCCGGATAATCACTCTATTGCAAATGATTATGGTGAGGTAGAAACTTTTGCAAGTCATTGGCAAATGCTAAAAGAAAAAGTTCACTCACAAGATTTTTATGGAGGTGTGACTATCCAGACCCCTTCCTCTTCTGAAGAATGGTATGATTTTTTACTAACGGAAGAGGAACAACTATGTGCGTTGCATCCAATTGCAAGTTTGCATCAGGAAGATTTGTTTGCGTTGGAAACAATGAAGCATATTAAAGAAGGAACACAGATTTCACCTGAGGAATTAGTAGAAGTTAGTCAATTAGAAAATAAAAATTTTCTTGAATCAGAGAGTAAGAGAATTCAGCAATTTAATGAGAGACATATGCACAAAGTTCTTGAAACCACTCAAAAATTAGCTGAATCAATAAACTTTGAGTTTCAATTTCATCAAAAGCTATTACCACATTATCCAGTTCCAAATAATGAATCTGCAGCAGTTTACCTGAAACAATTATGTCAAAGCCAATTAGCCAAAAGGGTGAAAACTTTGACACCAAAATATCAAGAACGTTTAGACTATGAATTGTCGATTATTCATCAAATGGGATTCGATGATTACTTTTTAATTGTATGGGATGTGATGGCATTCGCTCACAAACAAAAAATCGTTACTGGTGCGGGGCGGGGGTCAGCAGCTGGTTCATTAGTTGCTTATGTTTTAGCAATCACAGATGTGGATCCTTTGAAATATCATTTACTTTTTGAACGTTTTTTAAATCCTGAACGTTATACAATGCCTGATATCGATTTGGATATTCCTGATAATAAACGTGAAGAAGTCTTGAACTATGTCCGCGAAAAATATGGACAATACCATATGGCACAAATTGCAACTTTTGGCACAATGGCTGCTAAAATGGTATTAAGAGATGTTGCCCGAGTGTTTGGTGTTTCACAAAGTGAGGCAAATCGGTGGTCGAAGGCGATTCCAAATCAGTTAAAAATCACTTTGTCGCAAGCCTACAAATCTTCAAATAAATTAGTTGAATTAGTACAAGCAAATAAAAAAAACCAACTGCTGTTTCAAACAGCAATGATTTTAGAAGGCTTACCACGCCATATATCGACACATGCTGCAGGAGTGGTATTGAGTGACCGAAATCTGTTGGAATTAGTTCCTTTACAGCGGGGATCAGACGAAGCATTTTTAACACAATACACCATGAATGCTGTAGAAGAAATCGGATTGTTGAAGATGGATTTCTTAGGATTACGAAATTTATCGATTATCGATTATGCGCTTAAATCAATCAAACGTGTAGAAAAAATCGATCTTCAACTTAAACAGATACCACTGAACGATGCAAAAACTTTCCATTTATTTCAAAAGGGTGAAACAACAGGCGTTTTCCAATTTGAATCCGCAGGAATTCGAAATGTTTTACGGCGATTAGAACCTGAAAATATCGAAGACATCGCTGCTGTAAATGCTTTGTATCGCCCCGGACCTATGCAAAATATTGATACATTTATTGCACGTAAAAAAGGTAAAGAACTTATCAAATATCCAGATGATACATTAAAACCAATTCTGGAAAATACTTATGGGGTCATTGTTTATCAGGAACAAATTATGCAAATTGCTTCAACAATGGCTGGTTTTTCTTTAGGTCAAGCAGATATTTTGCGTCGTGCGATTAGTAAGAAAAAAAAGGAAGTTATTGATAGAGAAAGAGAACATTTTGTAGCTGGTTCACTGACGCAGGGCTACTCCAAAGAAAAGGCGATTGAAGTTTATGATTATATTGAACGTTTTGCTAATTATGGATTTAATCGGTCGCATGCATTTGCGTATTCATTTGTTGGATTCCAAATGGCTTATCTTAAAGCACATTATCCAGGGGCATTCTTTACTAGCTTGATGAATGCTGTTCGGCACAATACTGCTAAGTTAAAAGAATACCTTGCTGAGGCGAGAAAGAACAAGCTGACATTAAGTCCGCCTTCTATCAATCAAAGTGCTTATGGGTTTGAATTAGTTGATTCACAAATGATTCGTTTTGGATTGACAGCAATCAAAGGAGTTCGACGAGACTTTGTAGAAGAGATTATTAATGAAAGAAAGGCAAAGGGCTCGTTCACATCTGTTGATGAATTTTTGATTCGTATAGATAAGCGTTGGCTTAAAGAAGAGATTTTAAAACCTTTAGTTGCGGTCGGCGCATTTGATGAGCTAGAAAAAAATCGAAAGCAGCTCATGATTGACTTAGAGGGAAAAATTCAAAATGTTCAGTATAGTAGTGGGAGTTTGGATCTTATGGAAATCATGGCGTTGAAAGAAGAAAAAGTTGCAGATTATTCGTTAGATGAACGTTTAGCCCTTGAAGAAGAATATCTAGGTGTTTACTTATCTGGGCACCCCACGGAAGGCTATGAGCGACTACGTTTAGCTAAACGGGTTCAATTGATTACCGAAATCGTGCCTCAGCAGACGGTCAGTTTGTTGTTGTACATCAAAAGTATTCGTGAAATTCGGACAAAAAAAGGTGAACGAATGGCTTTTGTGGAAGGGACAGATAGCTCAGGCGAAGTAACAGTCACCGTTTTTCCCAAGTTGTATCGTCAATTCAGAAATCTTTTTGAAATGAATCGAGTATTATTTGTACAAGGTCGTAGTGAAATAAGCCATTATAACCAAGAATTACAATTGCTCGGTGAAACATTTGCAGATGCCAAAGAATTTGAAAAACAGTTTCCAGATCAAACTTGTTATTTAAGAATTACGGAAGAACAAGAAGACCATGAAACAATGCGTCAATTGAAAACAATTTTTCAGAAACACCCTGGGTACATTCCAGTTGTTTTATACTATGAAAAAAATCATCGGAAAATTGTGTTATCAGAGGAAAATTGGGTAGATGGGAGTAATAGTCTAAAAGGGCAGCTTTCTTATTTACTTCAGGAGGAAAATGTTGTTTTCAAATAAGTTACGGTAAAAAATACTATGTGCTTTCATTTTTTTTCATTTTTTTAGCTATTAACCAAGACAAGTTAGAAAAATAATGTTAGAATGTTAGACGTGGTTATTGCAAACAAACGGTTATAGCCTAAGTCTTCTTAGGATAAAGTATTTTAATGAGGTGAATGTTTATATGAAACGCATCGGAATTTTGACCAGTGGCGGAGACGCACCTGGAATGAACGCAGCGATTCGCGCAGTTGTTCGTAAAGGAATCTATGAAGGTCTAGAAGTTTATGGAATCAACTACGGATTTGCCGGATTAGTTGCCGGAGATATTCGTCGTCTTGACGTTGCTGATGTTGGTGATAAAATCCAACGCGGTGGTACTTTCTTGTACTCTGCTCGTTACCCAGAATTTGCTACAGAAGAAGGGCAATTAAAGGGTATTGAACAATTGAAAAAATTCGGTATTGAAGGATTAGTAGTTATCGGTGGCGATGGCTCTTATCACGGAGCGATGGCTTTAACTAAACGTGGTTTCCCAGCAGTGGGAATTCCTGGAACAATTGATAATGATATTCCTGGTACAGACTTCACAATCGGTTTTGATACAGCAATCAATACAGTGCTTGAATCAATTGACCGCATTCGTGACACAGCTACATCACACGTTCGTACATTCGTTATCGAAGTAATGGGACGTAACGCTGGCGATATCGCTCTATGGTCAGGTGTTGCAGGTGGTGCTGACGAAATCATCATTCCAGAACATGACTTTGACATGGCTGCTGTTGCTAAAAAAATCCAAGAAGGCCGCGATCGTGGTAAAAAACATTGCTTGATCATCTTGGCTGAAGGTGTAATGGGCGGAAATGAATTTGCTGAAAAACTTTCAGAATTCGGTGACTACCATACACGCGTATCTATCTTAGGACACGTTGTTCGTGGGGGCGCACCAAGCGCACGTGACCGTGTGTTAGCAAGTAAATTTGGCGCTTATGCTGTTGAATTATTACAACAAGGTAAAGGCGGACTATGTGTTGGTATCCACGACAATGAAATCGTTGCTTCTGACATCATTGATACTTTGGAAAACAACAAACATAAACCAGACTTATCATTATACGAATTAAATAATACTCTTTCATTCTAAAGTGATTTGAGCAAAAGAAGGAATGAGTAGAGCAAACTTTGTTTGACTCAACTAAATTATCTATATTAGTAGCTATTTAAGCTGTAAAGCTTTAAATAAACAAAATTGAATGGGAGCGTTTTGTAAAATGAAAAAAACCAAAATCGTTAGTACATTAGGACCAGCAAGTAACTCAGTAGAAACTATTTCTAAACTGATCGAATCTGGAGCAAATGTCTTCCGTTTTAACTTCTCACATGGAGATCATGAAGAACAATTATCACGTATGGTAATGGTTCGTGAAGCTGTTAAACAAACAGGTAAAGATGTAGGTATCCTTTTAGATACTAAAGGTGCAGAAATCCGTACAACTGTTCAAGGAACAACAGAAGCTGATTTTGGCCGTGCTGGCTATATCAAATTTGAAGTTGGAGATCAAACTCGTATCTCAATGGATCCTGAACATGTTGGTTCAAAAGAAAAAATCGCTGTAACTTATCCAGGTTTATTCGATGACGTTCACGTTGGTGGACACATCTTATTCGATGATGGTCTTATTGACATGGAAATCGTTGAAAAAGACGAAGCAAACCGCGAATTAGTTGTAGTAGTGAAAAATGCAGGTATGCTAGGATCACGTAAAGGGGTTAATGCACCAGGCGTATCAATCAGCTTACCAGGTATTACAGAAAAAGATGCTGACGATATTCGTTTCGGTTTAGATAACGACATCGACTTTATCGCTGCAAGTTTTGTACGTAAAGCGCAAGACGTTTTAGACATTCGTGAAATTTTAGAAGAAAAAAATATGACACACGTTCAAATTTTCCCTAAAATTGAATCTGAAGAAGGTATCGACAACATCGACGAAATCATCAAAGTTTCTGATGGTGTTATGATTGCTCGTGGTGATATGGGTGTTGAAATCCCAGCTGAATTAGTACCAATGGTTCAAAAACGTATCATTAAAAAATGTAACGCTGCTGGTATCCCAGTTATTACAGCTACACAAATGTTAGAATCAATGCAAGAAAACCCACGTCCAACACGTGCCGAAGCATCTGACGTTGCCAACGCTGTATTTGATGGTACAGACGCAACAATGTTATCAGGTGAATCTGCAAATGGTGACTACCCAGTAGAAGCTGTTGCAACAATGGCTCGTATTGACCAAGAAGCTGAAAAAGCTTTAGCTGAATTAGGTACATTCCAAATCAATCAATTTGACAAAACTGATGTTACTGAAACAATCGGTTTGTCAGTAGCTCGTGCTGCTAAAAACTTAGGTGTTAAAACAATCGTTGCTGCAACTGAGTCTGGTTACACAGCTAAAATGATTTCTAAATACCGTCCAGATGCTGACATCTTGGCAGTTACATTTGACGAACGCACAAAACGTGGTTTGATGTTAAACTGGGGCGTATACCCAACAGTTACTGAAAAACCAACAACTACTGATGAAATGTTTGAATTAGCTGCTAAAAAAGCAGTTGAATTAGGCTTTGCTTCAGAAGGCGATTTAATCTTGATCACTGCTGGTGTACCAGTTGGTGAACGTGGAACAACTAACGTAATGAAAATTCAAATGATTGGTTCTAAATTATTAGAAGCTCAAGGCGTTGGTCAAAAATCTGTTGTTGCAAACGCAGTAGTTGCTTCATCTGCTGAAGAAGCAATTAAAAAAGCAAAAGACGGCATGGTATTAGTGGTTCCAACAACTGATAAAGAATACATGCCTGCTATTGAAAAAGCAGCAGCAGTCGTAGTTGAAGAAGGCGGCTTAACTTCACACGCAGCAGTTGTAGGTATCGCTCAAGATATTCCTGTAATTGTTGGTGCAAAAGATGCAACTTCAACAATCGTTGATGGTGAATTGATTACTGTTGATTCACGTCGTGGTATTGTATACCGTGGCGAAACAACAGCTATCTAATTTACTAGATAGTATAAAAAAAACAGCTCCTCAATCTGAGGGGCTGTTTTTTTGTGTCTGAATGAATTCATTGATGACACGGACAACTTGTTGCTGTAAATCTGTTGGCAATTGTTGTGTGCGTGTGACAAGTGAAATCAAAAAGCGTGGTTGTACAGTATCGGTTAGTGGAAGCGCAATCAACTGGTCTTCTTGATGGATCGCAATCTCTGTTAAAAATCCTATCCCAACTTGTTCCCGAATCATACTTTTTAGAATGGATAAATCATTACTTTGGTAAACGATCTTTGGCTCGATATGTGTTTGCTTTGCTAGTTTTGAGAAAGCAGTTGGATGGACGTAATGCTCGTTTAATAAAACAAATTCTTCGTTAATCAATTCTTTGAATGAAACAGCTTGCTTTTGGGCAAGAGGATGTTCAGGTGAGACGACAATCATAAATCGCTTGTCTAAGAGCAATTGCGTTTCTAACGACTGATCAACAATTGGCTGAGTTGAACCGAGTAAAGCCAAATCAATTTGTCCTTGATGAATCATTCCATATAAGTCGCGAGAACCACCATCAATGATTTCCAATTGACTCATCAATTTTTGTCGAATAAAGTAGCCGGATAATTTTGGAAAATATTCGTTTCCAATAATCGGTGGCATGCCAAGACGAATTTTTTTTGTTTGTAGTTGTTGGATCTCTGCTTTTGCACGAGTAATTTCTTGAAGGATAGACTGTGCATGGATAAATAGTTGGTAGCCAGCAGGCGTGATCAATAATTCATTGTGCGAACGATCTCGGACGATGAGAACGGCATTCAACTCTTTCTCTAATCGTTGGACAGCGTAAGTAATTGTAGGTTGACTAACATGAAATAGATTCGCAACTTTTGTAAAATTTTTTAATTTGATTAACTGGACATAATATTCAATGTCTCGTGTGTTCATATGTTAGCTCCTCTCATTATCCATATAAATAATATTTATTGTAATAGATTCATTTCTTGATAGCAACTGAAAACTCTATGAAGTGATTCGAATAATTAAAAAGAAAAGATTAAGCAGATACACTTGGAAATTTTACGAAATCAATAAACGATTACTTGTTATTTCGATTGAATAGAAATAAAACTCAAATTTTTTTTCGGAAAAGAATTCAATGACATGAAAGACGTCTCAATAGAACTTTGGCAAAAAAGAAAACGAAAATTTTGTCACTAAAGTAAAAAAAGAAAACTGATTTTGTATTTAATGTACTGTTTTTTTATGAAGTGTAAGGTGTCAAGAAAATTTCATTGACAAGGACGTTTTTGCCCTGTATAATTGCTTTTGTTGCTTAGGAGTGATGAAAAATGAAATGGTCTTTACTAGAATTACGAAAATATCAAGAGACACCATTAGTATTTCATGAAACACTTGATTTAAAATCAAGTTTGATGAAACGTGATAACTTAATACTCGATGTTGCACCAGTGGCTGTTGAAGGATTTATTTCCGTTGATAAAAAAGGCTATATCGTTCATTACACTGTGCAAACGACTCTGACTGTTCCATCAACACGTTCATTAGAACCTGTTGAGCTAGTAATGGATTTTCCAGTTGATGAATTATTCATGACAGTAGAACAGTACCAAAGTCGAGACGAACAATTATCGGCTGATGATATTTTGTTGATTGAAGGCACACAGCTTGATTTGACAGAGTCAATCGAAGATAATATTTTATTGGCGATTCCAATGCGTGTGCTTACTGAAGCAGAGGAAATAGATGAAGCCAATCTGCCTAAAGGTATGGATTGGGAAGTTATTTCTGAAGCAGAACATGAGCGCAGAAAAATGGAAGAAGCTGAGACAAAAGTAGATCCTCGTCTTGCAAAACTATCGGAATTTTTTGATGATGAATCAAAGGAATAAAGATAATAAGTAAGATTGGAATATATTGCATCTAATTTGATGCAAGACTTTACAAGGAGGTGTAGCAAAATGGCAGTACCAGCTAGAAGAACATCAAAAGCTAAAAAAGCAAAACGTCGTACACACTACAAATTGACAATCAAAGGGTTAAACGAATGTCCTAACTGTGGTGAAATGAAAAAAAGCCATCACGTATGTACAAATTGTGGTTACTATGATGGTAAGGACGTAATGTCTAAAGAAGCTTAATACATTTTAATTAGAAAATGTAAAACCTCAAGGCTAACCATGGAGCCTTGGGGTTTATTTTTTTCTCGAAAAACGCCAAAATATTTTGCACATTGGTTTGCATTGCACCGATGATAGGCTATAATGAGAGAGATTAGGGGAGTAACCCCAAATGTAGGAGGAGTTCATATGACGAAACAACAAATCGGCGTTGTCGGTATGGCCGTTATGGGCAAAAACTTAGCCTTGAATATTGAAAGCCGCGGTTATTCAGTCGCATTATTTAACCGCACTGGTTCAAAAACGACAGAAGTAGTAGAAGAACATCCAGATAAAAACTTTAAAGCAACTTATACAATGGAAGACTTTGTTGCTTCAATTGAAAAACCACGTCGTATTCTTTTGATGGTTAAAGCAGGACCAGCTACGGATGCGACGATTCAAGAATTATTACCTCATTTAGATAAAGGTGATATTTTGATTGATGGCGGAAATACATTCTTCAAAGATACGATCCGTCGTAACGAAGAATTAGCAAATTCTGGAATCAACTTTATTGGTACTGGTGTTTCTGGTGGAGAAGAAGGCGCACTTAAAGGTCCTTCTATCATGCCTGGTGGTCAAAAAGAAGCCTACGAACTAGTGGCACCGATTTTAGAACAAATTTCTGCTAAAGCAGAAGATGGCGAACCATGTGTCACTTACATCGGACCAAATGGTGCAGGACATTATGTAAAAATGGTTCACAATGGAATTGAGTACGGAGACATGCAATTGATTGCTGAGTCTTATGATTTAATGAAGAACATTCTTGGACTATCAGTTGAAGAAATGGCTGAAATCTTCAAGGAATGGAATCAAGGTGAACTTGATAGCTACTTAATCGAGATCACTGCTGACATTTTAACTCGTAAAGATGATGAGGGTACAGGCAAACCGATTGTTGATGTTATCCTTGATGCTGCTGGTAATAAAGGAACCGGTAAATGGACAAGCCAAAGTGCTTTAGATTTAGGCGTGCCACTTCCATTGATCACAGAATCTGTCTTTGCTCGTTATATCTCTGCTTATAAAGAGGAACGTGTCCAAGCAAGTAAAATTTTGTCAAATCCAAATAATTTTGAATATACTGGCGACAAAAAAGAATTAGTTGAGAAAATTCGTGAAGCATTGTACTTTAGCAAAATCATGAGTTATGCTCAAGGCTTTGCTCAATTACGAGTGGCTTCAAAAGAGTATGATTGGGATTTGCCATTTGGCGAAATTGCTAAAATCTGGCGTGCAGGATGTATTATCCGTGCTCGTTTCTTACAAAAAATTACAGATGCGTATGATAAAGACCCAGATATCGAAAACTTATTGTTAGATGATTATTTTGTTGAAATCACGAAGAAATATCAACAAGCTGTGAGAGATGTAGTTGCTTTAGCTGTTCAAGCTGGTGTACCAGTACCAACATTCTCTTCAGCAATCTCTTACTTTGATTCATATAGAGCAGAGCGTTTGCCAGCTAATATTATTCAAGCACAACGTGATTATTTTGGTGCACACACGTATGAACGTGTGGATAAAGAAGGAATCTTCCACTACTCTTGGTATCATGAAGAGTAAGTAGTTCTTGACTTTGCAAAACTGAAAAATTAGCGAAATCATGATAGAGCTGAAGTCATTTGTTACGAATAGACTTCGGCTCTTTTTAAAATTGTTTATTCATGATAGAATGACTATAGATTTTTAAGTAGAATATCGGTATAATGATAGAGTTTGTAGAAATCGCGTAGAGGGAAAGGATAAAATAATAGATGAGTAATATTCTAATCATTGAAGATGAAAAGAACTTAGCTCGCTTTGTCGAGTTGGAATTAAAGCATGAAGGGTATAATGCTGAAGTTCATTATAATGGTCGTACTGGATTAGACGCCGCTTTAAATAATGAATGGGATGCCATTTTACTAGATTTGATGTTACCTGAATTAAATGGATTAGAAGTTTGTCGACGTGTCCGTCAAGTGAAGAATACACCAATCATCATGATGACTGCTAGAGATTCTGTGATTGATCGTGTGTCAGGTTTAGACCATGGAGCAGATGACTATATTGTTAAGCCATTTGCAATCGAAGAATTATTAGCCCGCTTGCGAGCTTTGTTACGTCGAATCGATATCGAAGGTGATAAAAACGTAGCAAAACAAACAACAATTACTTATCGTGACCTAACGATTGAAAAAGAAAATCGCGTGGTACGTCGTGGAAATGAAGTAATTGAATTAACCAAACGTGAATATGAGTTATTATTGACTTTGATGGAAAACGTCAATGTTGTATTAGCTCGCGATGTTCTATTAAACAAAGTTTGGGGTTATGAAACAGAAGTCGAAACAAATGTTGTCGATGTATATATTCGTTACTTGCGTAATAAGATTGATGTTCCTGGGGAGGAAAGTTACATCCAAACTGTCCGTGGAACAGGTTATGTGATGCGCTCGTGATCAAACCGAAAAAATCGGAAAAAAGAGAACTGAAAGGCCCTTCCTTGACCATCAAGTGGGCTTTTGCAAGTTCTTTCTTTATATTTGTTGTTTTTACTATTTTTGCAGTTATTACTTACAAATCTTCAATTAATCTAATTGTTGCTAAAGAACGAAACAATGTGGAACGAACGATTTCGCAAGTGGCTTCCCGTTTAGCTAATTCAGATGAAGAGCTGACTTTAGTCAATACGTACCGAAATTTAACGAATACAACTACTAATGATAGTAACATTGATGATCAAACGACGAATATCGAAGGGAACTTGATGAAAATTGATTCCTTCATTGCTGAACTTGGTCAGTCATCATTAGATTTGTTCGTCTATGATTTAGAAGAAAAGTTGATATTTAAGACACAACAGCATAGTCAAGCGTTGTTGCAAACAACCAGAAAAGTTCCGACAATTGTGACAATTGATGGTAGAACAGGATTTTTGTCAATCCAGCCAATCTATTCTAAAGGGACTCGAGAAAAAATTGGGTATGCACAAACTTTCTATGAATTGTCCTCTTTTTATGATATACGGAATAAATTATTGCTGACACTGATTATTTTAGAAGTCGTTTCGTTGATTCTAAGTAGTATCTTAGGTTTTTTCCTATCTTCTTATTTCCTGAAACCGTTAAAAGTTCTGCGAGATACGATGGATACTATCCGAAAGGACCCTCAGTCGAATATCCATATGCCTGAAATTGATACAAATGACGAGTTGGCAGATTTAGCTGAAATCTTTAATGAGATGCTTGATCGAATGCGTCTATATATGGAACAACAAGAACAATTTGTTCAAGATGTGTCTCATGAATTACGAACACCTGTTGCAATCATTGAAGGGCATTTGAGTTTGCTAAATCGTTGGGGAAAAGATGATCCTGAAATCTTAGAAGAGTCTCTTAGCGCAAGTATGCAAGAAATTAGCCGTATGAAGAGCCTTGTTCAAGAAATGTTGGATCTTTCTAGAGCGGAGCAAGTTGATATTCATTATGGTAACGAAACTACAAAAGGAAAAGAAGTTACCTATCAAGTCTATAATAATTTTAAGATTCTATATCCAGATTATGTAATCACTTTGGATGATGATCTATCTAAGGAAGTGATTTTACAAATCTATCGTAATCATTTTGAACAATTGATCATTATCATTCTTGATAATGCAGTCAAATACTCTACGACTAGAAAAGAAGTACATATTTCTATTTCTTCTACGTTAAGTGAATTTGAGATTGCGATTCAAGACTTTGGTGAGGGAATCCCACAAGAAGATTTGAAGAAAATATTCAATCGGTTTTATCGAGTTGATAAAGCTAGAGCACGTACAAAAGGTGGAAATGGGCTTGGATTATCTATAGCTAAACAATTAGTCGAAAGCTATAGGGGGAGAATTATTGCTGAGAGCGTTGTTGGACAAGGGACGATTTTTCGGATATTCATTCCAATAGTAAAATCTGAAGACAAGTAAAACAATTTCGTTTTGCTTGTCTTTTCCGTTTTTATAGAAAAGGGCTGCAAGGTAAAAGAAACGCAAGTATTTGATGGACGAACTATAAGCGCTAATCTGTAAAGCTTAGCAAGAAAATAGCAGAAAAAATAGAACAAAGAAGAAACTTTTTTTTTGAATATTCGTTTTTAAAAATATTATTCAAAAAAGTAATTATTTCTGTTGCAATTTAAGAAATAGATTGCTATATTATTATTTGTTCTCAAATAATTCTTTACTTACTAACAACACTAATTTCTTTAAAAAAGAGTGTTGACGAATAAAGAATGACATGTTAGAATAACAAAGTCGCTTGAGAAAAAAGCTTCAAAAAGTTTGATATCTCAATAAAAAAGTTATTGACAAATAACGAATAAGATGTTAAACTTATCAAGTCGTTAAATAAACGGCTTGAAATTAAAAAACAAAAAGTGTTGACAACTTCTAAAGAATCTGTTAAGATATAAAAGTTGTTAAAACAAATTGATTAGACCTTTGAAAACTGAAC
>NZ_JAFLWA010000012.1 GCF_017316125.1 Enterococcus sp. DIV0660C
TTTGTCACAGTCCCTCTTTTTCTGTTCATGTCGTTAAAGAAATAGAAACAAAAGTCATTGAAATAGCACAAAAAAACATGAAGGACTTACGGATATTTTTCTTTTTTTCTGTGCATTTTTATAACTCACTAAAGTCATGATTGATTGACTCTAAAAATTGAAATTCCTTATCTGAATAAGAAAAGACAAGAATACAACAATTTGAAAATTGAACCTTCTTTACTTCAGGAAAAGAAAGCCATTTTTGAAGAAACAGATACAAAGAGCCACCATGACTAACGGCTAACACTTCTTGATGGTCAGGTTTTTCCATGATTTCAGTCAGTGTATCGACCATCCTTTCTTGTAACTCTTGACTGCTTTCTCCACCAAAAGGGACAAAAAAGTCACCATATGAAGTTTCTCCTAGTTTATGAGGAGGGTTGAGCGACTCGCTTTCGCCTTCAAAGACACCAAAATTCCATTCTTTTAATCCTTTTACTCGCTGATAAGGAAGCGTGGTAACTTGTTCTACCGTATCAATGGCTCTTTCTGAAGTGGAAGTATAAGCATGATCTAAGGTGATTTGATTGTCAGAAAAATAATTACCAGCTATTTTTGCTTGAGCAATACCTTTCGCCGTTAGTGGTGAATCGCTCCAACCTTGGATTCTTTTTAGTTGGTTGAATAACGTTTCTCCGTGTCGCATTAGATATAATTTTTTTGTCATTTTTCATTCCTTCTTTACTTAAAATTTTGTTAATTGCAGCGTTTCTATCTGTCTTTAATTAAATCATACAGGTTTGAGTGCACTCTAAGTCAACTGTTTATTCTAAAAATTCTGACCTTTATCCAATTTTCCGTTATAATAAATTTGATAGTCTGAAAAGTTCATGGATGAATGACTCTATTCAGCTGTCGACTTTTTACTTTTACTTGAATTTAGACTAAAAGGAGTTAAAAAATGAAAAAAATTGCTTATTTAAGCATTGCTATTGGCACACTTGGATTATTGGCAGGGTGCCAAAGTAATGAGAACCAGAATCAGCCCCAAAATCAATCGAACACACAGACAAGCAAAACACAAACGGTGAGAGATAGTAGTGCTTCCTCGAGTACAACAGGAAAATCGATTAAAGGTGATTTACGTGTTTCAGTTGAAGAGGCAATCAAAGCTTATCAAGATACTTATCCTGATAGTGACATTACCTCTCTTGAACTAGATACATCATTCGGTGCTTATTATTACAAGATTGAAGGAGTCAATGATACTACTGAGTTTGAAATCAAAGTGGATGGTGTCACGAAAAAGGTGGAGAAAGAACGAGAAGAACAACTTGATAGGGATGAGCAGAATGGCGTGAAACGAAGAGAAGATAAAATCGACATTCAAAACTTGTTAAGTATCGAAAAAGCTGCTGAGATTGCTGTCCAGCAAGTCGGTGGTGGAACAGCTACAGATTGGGATCTAGATAAAGATCTTGGAATTACTTTTTGGGAAGTTACTGTTGAAAACAATCAGCAAGAAACAACCGTCAAAATGAATGCTCAGACAGGTGAAATTTTAGAAACAGAAGTAGATGACTAAAATGTTTTTTCGAAAAAAACGCTCTCAAAATAATTGAAATTCTTGTCCATAAGATATAGTATATACCGTGAAGTATATACTATATCTTTTTTTGTAAAAATTCAGTCAAAATTAAAGGAGCTTAGACTATTTTTATGGTGGACAAAGAAACCAAAAACAAATTTACGCAAGTCGCTTCAAAAATCGAACAACGAATTGAAGAGGGGATCTATGTCAGTTCACAAAAATTACCTTCAGAATATGATTTAGCCAAAGAATTTCAATGCAGTCGTTTGACCATTCGAAAGGCAATTGATCTGTTAATTCAAAAAAACGTGTTAGTAAAACGACCAGGTAAAGGCAGTTATGTGATGTCTCAGCAAAAAATCCAAAGTGGCCGTGCAGGTCTCCAAGGATTTACTGAAGCAGCTAAATCATATGGAAAGACGAGCAAAACAGAAGTTATTTCTTTTCGAAAATTACTCAAAGACAACGAAAAAATTCGTCACGCCCTACAGTTAACTCCTGACACAACCATTTACGAATTGATTCGAAGACGTTTACTTGACGGGGAACCGATGACTGTCGAAAAAATTTATTTAGCTGAAAGCTTCGTTGCAGATTTTACGATTGAAGACTTTAGTGGTTCGCTATTTGAGCTATTAGAAAAGCAAGTCGAAATCGCTTATTCTCATCAAGAAGTCGAAGCGATTTTAGTGGAGGAGGAAATGGCCGATTTACTAGATGTTTCTGTTGGTAATCCTTTATTAAGAGTGCAGTCTGTCACCTATGCAATTGATGCAGAACCTATTTTTTATGACACTTCATATTATCGAGCAGACCGTTATACATTTAAAAATACATTAACTCGTTATAGCCAATAGGAGGTCATTATGAATATTCACCAGTTAATTGAAGCAAACAAGGAACAGTTTTATCAAGATCTAAATGAAGTAATACAAATCAAAAGTGTGAAGGGCACACCCGAAAAAAATGCACCATTTGGTCGAGGGCCAAAAGAAGCGCTTGAAAAAGCCCTGTCTTTGTCTGAAAGCTATGGTTTCAAAACAATGAATGTCAAAGATGCGGTTGGGTATGCACAATGGGGAAACGATTCTGAGTATATTGGAATTATCGGACATTTGGATGTTGTTCCAGAAGGTGCTGGTTGGTCATTTCCACCCTATCAGTTGACAAAAAAAGCTGGGCGTTTTTATGCACGTGGTATCTTAGATAACAAAGGTCCTATCATCGCATGTCTGTATGGTATGAAGTTATTAAAAGAGGCTGGATTTGTCCCTAAAAAAACGATTCGAATCCTTTTTGGAACAGATGAAGAAAGTGGTAGTTCTGATATTCCTATGTATTTGAGCCAAGAAAAGCCACCGATAGTTGGTTTCACGCCTGATTGTAAATATCCTGTTGTGTATGGAGAACGCGGAATCGTCAACTACCAAATTTTGACCACTTTTGATACGCAGGAATTAAATCAACTAGGAAATTTTGACGGTGACCAAGCAAAAGATCATGTACCTGACCAACTATCTATCACAATCAATCAAGAAAAAATAACGGTAAGCGGAAAACGTGCACCTTCTAATGCACCAGAGTTAGGTGAAAATGCCATTACTTTAATAGCCGAAAAAATTATAAAAGACCAATTAGTAACGGGAGAATTGCAGAATTATTTTTCTTGGATAGCAAATTCTCTTGCAAATCAACACAATGGGGAAGGATTAGCGTTAAATTTTGAAGACGAAGACAGTGGCAAACTGATTTTGACACCCTATGAATTGCTGAAAACAGAAACTGGGTTGATCTTATCAATTGCTATTCGTTATCCTGTTTCTATAACTGAAGAAGAAGTTACCGAAATGCTCCTTAGTCAGTTACCAAAAAATAGTACAATGAAAGTTGTGCGCCGAATCAAAAGTAGTTTGTTTCCTAAAAATGATCCGTTTGTCCAAAAGTTGACTGCGGTTTATGAAGATGTAACGAAAG
This sequence comes from Enterococcus sp. DIV0660C, assembly GCF_017316125.1. Lineage (GTDB taxonomy): Bacteria > Bacillota > Bacilli > Lactobacillales > Enterococcaceae > Enterococcus_B. The sequence continues at coordinate 3,548 of NZ_JAFLWA010000012.1, forward strand.
AAGATGGAGCGCCTGTAACGACCACTGGTGCAACTTACGCCAGATTCATGCCGAATACCGTTGCATTCGGACCTTCATTTCCAGGACAAAAAGGGATTGCGCATAATCAAGATGAGTATATGGATGAAAGTGATTTATTGTTAAATCTGGAAATTTATATGCGGGCAATCATTGCTTTGACCGAATAAGAAGCCAAAAAGAGTCTAGAACAAAAGTTTCCCAAATAGATAAACCGCCTAAAACTCGTTTCTAAAAAACGGTGATTTTAGGCGGTTTTAAAATTGAAAATAGACTAAGGTGACTGGATTTTTAGTTTTTCTCGTCTTTTTTTCAAATAAACAGTGTTTAAGCAGTAGTTCCTTTCAAGTAAGCCTAAATTCCATAAAAATTTGAGAATCTATTTTTAGAAACGTGTCCTTATTGCTTGAAGTTAAGCGCTTGGAGCTGCGACCTCTTTTCTTACAGAAATGAGAGCTTGATTGTTTTTTTATGAGAAAGTCAACTTTTTGATTCTTTCGGTATATACAAAATAGTATATACTAATTATAATGTTTTTATGAAAGCGCATTAGTTGAAACGAAATGGAAAGGGTGAATAGGATGCGAGGTGCGATTGCTACTTGGCGAATGGCACATGATGGTGTCGTTGAAGCACTACGAATTTTAGAAAAAAATGAACGAGCGGGCGATGCGGTAGAAGCACTGATTAAAACCGTGGAGGATTACCCGTATTATAAATCAGTAGGTTATGGTGGGTTACCAAATGCTCAAGGTATTTTAGAAATGGATGCCGCTTTTATGGATGGTGACTCTTTTAAAATCGGTGCTGTCGCTGGAATAACCGATGTTAAAAATCCAATTACGGTGGCTAGACGTTTAAGTGAGGAAAAATTCAACAGTTTTTTAGTTGGAAACGGTGCAACACAATACTCGATGTTACATGATTTTGAGCGAAAAAATATGTTAACACCTCGTGCGCATAAAATTTGGGAAAAGCGGTTAAAAGAAATCCAAGAAAAACAGCTAAATCCTTATGATGGTCATGATACGGTCGGAGCCATCACTTTAGACAACTACGGGTCGATGGCAGCAGGGACTTCCAGCTCGGGTTTATTCATGAAAAAGCCCGGACGTGTCGGAGATTCACCGCTTTCTGGTTCAGGCTTTTATGTAGACAGTACGATTGGTGGAGCAGCTGCAACTGGATTAGGCGAAGATTTGATGAAAGGTTGTTTGTCTTATGAAATTGTTCGATTGATGGGCAGTGGCGTTAGTCCTCAAGATGCCTGTGACCAGGCAGTCTATTCTTTTGAAACAAAACTCAAAGAACGCTATGGAAAAGCTGGTGCATTTTCACTCATTGCAATGAATACAGCAGGAGAGTGGGGGGTCGCCACCAATGTTGAATTTACCTTTAGTGTTGGTACACAAACACAAGCACCGCAAATTTTCCTTGCCAATCCAGGGAAAGATCAGACAACGCTGATTGAACCTATCACGAAGGAATGGCTGGAAGCCTATGAGAAAAGAATCAAAGCACCAATTGATTAAAAATAAAAAATAAGTTAAGGAGTGAATCAAATGAAGAAAAAAATTTATTTGTTTTGTGATGCTGGCATGTCCACAAGTATTATGGTCAATAAAATGATGGAAGTTGTCCAAGCACATCAGATGCCGTTAGAAATTACTGCATTTCCAGTTGCCAGAGCACAAGAAGTCGTTGATCAAGAAAAACCGATTGCGATTTTATTGGGGCCTCAAGTGCGCTTTTTGCTCGAAAAAGTTCGGACACAGTTTTCACCACAAAATATTCCAGTTGCTGCAATCTCTCCCGAAATCTATGGCATGATGGACGGCGAAGGTGCGTTGAAAGAAGCACTTAAATTGATCAAGAAAAATAAACAATAACGTGGAGGACAACTATGCAAAAATTTTTGAATTGGCTGGAAAAAGTATTAACTCCTTTAGCCAAAGTCATTGGTGAAAATAAATATTTAGTTGCTATTCGTGATGGATTCCTATTGTCAACGCCTTTATTGATTGTCGGCTCTGTCTTTCTTTTGATTGCTAATTTTCCTCTGCCCCAGTGGAACGAATGGATGTCTACCTTGCTTGGTGACAACTGGGAGTCAATGATGTCCGTACCTGCCAGCGCGAGTTTCGATGTTATGACCATTTTAGCTGTAGTCGGAATTGCCTACAGTTTAGGGAAACAATTTCATGTTGACGCAATGCAGTCAGGGATTATCGCATTGGTTTCTTTCTTTATTTTAACGCCGTATCAGACATTGTTTACACCCGAAGGAAGCACCACTGTTTACGAAGTAACTAGCTTACCTCTTAAGTGGATGGGTTCTAGCGGTTTATTCCTTGGAATGATTGTCGCGTTGATCTCTACTCGTTTGTTTGTTGCAATGGTGCGCAAAGGTTGGACAATCAAGATGCCTGATGGTGTACCACCTACTGTAGTGAAATCATTTGAAGCACTTATTCCAAGTTTTGTCGTAGTAACGATGATGTTTTTGGTCAACTGGCTCGTTTCGTTGACTTCTTACGGCAATCTACAAGATGTTATCTTCACGTTTTTACAAACGCCATTATTAAGCTTAGGAAATACGTTAGGGGCTATGGTTATCGCATATCTGTTCTTGCATTTCTTTTGGTTTTTTGGAATCAATGGAAGCAGTGTCGTTGGGGCTGTATTCAACCCAGTCCTCCGAGCGTTATCCGTCGAAAATCTTCAAGCATTCAAAGATGGACATGAAATTCCGAATATCATTACTGGACAATTCCAAGATATGTTCGCAACTTTTGGTGGTGCAGGTTCAACTTTGTCATTAATTGTGGTAATGGTTCTTTTCTGTAAAAGTCAACGAATCAAAAAGTTATCGCAGTTATCTTTAATTCCTGGAATTTTTGGAATTAACGAGCCAGTTATTTTTGGATTACCGATCGTTTTGAATCCCATTTTATTAGTTCCTTTCGCTTTAGTTCCAACAATCAATATCATTATTGCCTACTTTTCAATGAATATCGGATTGGTTCCTTATACAAATGGTATTCAGTTGCCATGGACAACTCCACCAATCATTTCTGGATTTTTAGTTAGTGGATGGCAAGGTGCTGTGTTACAAGGAATTTTATTTGTTTTAGGAATGGCAATTTATTATCCGTTTATCAAAGTAATGGATGTCCAATATCTTCGAGAAGAGATGAAAACCAAAGAAGAAGAACTTGATGAAATCAACTTAGATGATTTTGATTTTGATGACATTTAACTTTTTAACTAAAAAGAACCAGCAAGGCAGTGATGATTTTTGTCTTGTTGGTTTTTATTTATTGGAAAAGAAGCGGTACATAAACAGAAAAACAACAAATTTTAAAGAATTTTAAGATAGCAACCTAGGCAATAGTTGGATATAATAGAAGTGTTTTAATGACTGATGAAGTGAATAGAAGTGATGAAACAAAAATTGGAGGATTCAAATGAAAAGAAGCGACCAGAAAAAACGAAAAAGCTTTATTCCATATATTCTAGGTGCCACAGCTGTTGTAGCAATAGCTGGTGGAGGTTTTTTTTATTATCAACATTCTCAAGAAACCAAAACTGTTAACGAAGCGAAAACAACGATTAAACAATTTGTGAAGGCACTTGATAAAGGCGATTACAAAAAAGCAACGACCTTATTAGTACCAACCACGAAAAAATCGGAATGGACGACTCAAGAAATTTTAGAAAAGTATCAAAATATCTATGATGCTGTCGATATAAAAGGATATACTGTATCGGATTTAACTGTCGAAAAAAAGAAAAAGGATACATATACTTTTTCTTATACAGCTAAAATGAGTACAGCTCTGGGCGAACTAAAAGACCTAAATTTTGAAGGAACGCTAATTCGCGAAAAAGATGGACCCAAAATCAATTGGCAACCCAATTTAATTTTTCCTACTATGGAAAATGGGGACAAAGTTAGTTTGAACACTCAAGAGGCAACTCGTGGTGAGATACTAGATCGAAATGGCGAAGGATTAGCAACTAAGGGTCAGTTGAAGCAACTAGGTGTCGTGCCAAGTAAGTTAGGCGAAGGCGAAGAAAAAAATGCCAATATCAAAACCCTTGCTGAGCGAACACAATTGACAGAAGACACAATCAATCAAGCCATCTCACAGAGCTGGGTTCAACCAGATTATTTTGTTCCACTCAAAATAATTGACGGGGAAACCCCAGAATTACCTGCGGGTGCAACAATTCAAGAAGTAACTGGGCGATACTATCCTTTAAGTGAAGCCGCTGCACAATTAATTGGTTATGTAGGAGATATTACTGCCGAAGATATTGAAAAGAATCCAAAATTAAGTAGCGTAGGAAAAATTGGACGTTCTGGTCTGGAAATGGCTTTTGACAAAGAGTTACGTGGAACTAACGGTGGAAAATTAGTTATCACAGACGAAAATGGCAATGAAAAAAATGTACTTCAAGAACAAAAAGTTAAAAATGGTGAATCAATAAAATTGACAATTGATGCAAAAGCTCAAAAGATTGCTTATGATGAATTAGGTGGAGAAGCTGGCTCAACTGTGGCTACTACACCAAAAACAGGTGATTTACTCGTTTTAGCAAGTTCACCAAGTTACGATCCCAACAAAATGACTAATGGCATCTCTGAAAAGGACTACCAAGCATATGCCGATGATAAAAACCAACCATTTATCAGCCGTTTTGCTACTGGCTATGCACCAGGTTCTACATTTAAAATGATCACTGCAGCAATTGGCTTGGACAATGGCACACTAAATCCTGAAGAAAATCTAACTATTGATGGATTAAAATGGCAAAAAGATTCTTCTTGGGGCTCTTACGAAGTTACGCGGGTAAGTGATGTGGCACAAGTTGATTTACGAAACGCGTTGGTTTACTCTGATAATATTTATATGGCACAGCAAACATTGAAAATGGGGGAAAAAGCATTTCGCTCAGGCTTAGACAAGTTCATTTTTGGCGAAGAGTTGGATTTACCTATTAGTATGAATCCTGCACAGATTTCTAATGAAGATAGCTTTAAATCAGAAATTTTGTTAGCAGATACTGGCTATGGCCAAGGAGAATTATTGATTACACCAATCCAACAAGCGACGATGTATTCCGTTTTTGCTAACAATGGAAAGCTTATCTATCCTAAGCTAGTTGTAGATGCGAAAACAAAAACCAAAGATGATGTGATTAGTGACGCTGCTGTTCAAACAATCTTGCCAGACTTAGAAGCTGTTGTAACTGATCCTAATGGGACTGCACATTCTCTGGCTAGCTTAGGTATTCCTATAGCAGCAAAAACAGGTACAGCGGAAATCAAAGAAAAGCAAGATGAAAAAGGACAAGAGAATAGCTTCTTATTTGCTACAAATCCAACTAATCAAGGCTATCTCATGGTAAGTATGTTAGAGGATAAAAAAGAAGATGATTCTGCAACAAAACGAGCACCAGAATTAGTAAACTATCTAAATGCAACTTATCAATAAAGGTTGTAGCGCAAAATACTTAACTCCGACAATATAACAAGCAGTCACTCATGATAGTCCTTCATATTTTGAAGGGAATGCAAGTTCTATCGAGGAGTTATTTTGGGAACAACGAGGGAAAGGTTGTGGCGCAAGACGTTCAGCTTCAAGCAATAAGATTTTCTTTCTAAAAATAGTTCCTCATGTTTTTATCAAAGAAGAGCTTGTTGCTGAAGTAGTTGCTTTGGGAAGACTGCCTATTCAACGAAAGGAGGTATGACAAAAGTCTTGTCATACCTCCTTTTTGTTGGTGAAACCTACGTTGAATCATCTAGTTAAACGTTATTAAACCTTAATCTTAAGCTTACTGAAACGATAAATGGAAATTGATACCTTTTCCGGACATTCAAAAATCATTAAAAACTTGAAAAGTGTCTCAAAGAAAATGCTTTTTACTTAATAATCATTCTCTCAAATCTATCAATCAGCCAATCAAATGATACTTTTCAAGCGTATCAAGACTTTCTAAAATGGTTTCTTCGTTATTGCTAAGTGGTTGCCAACCTAAGAGATCTTTTGCCTTTTGATTACTAACGTTACGATTGATTTCAAGCATTAGCTTGCCTTCTTGCGCGGAAGCATTGAACAGGGCACCTAACTTAACAAAGGTGTTGGGTAAAAGATGATTGAGTTTCATTTTTTTAGCAAGTTCTGGTCGTTTCTTTTTGATAAGCGCAATGATTTCAGCCATTGAGATTTGGCCATCCTCAGTAGCGATAAACCGTTGATTTTTTGCCTGTGGATGTGTCATTGCTCGAACGTGCAAATCAGCGACATCACGGACATTAACAAGGTTTAAAGGAAGGTTGGGCATCGGTGAACCATTGAACAGGCTGTTTAATAATACGAAACTACCAGAAACATGTTCATTAAGAGAAGCACCCATAATTGCAACTGGATTGATGGTAGTTAATTCTAATGACGTGTTTGAATCTTCAATAAATTTCCATGCTGCTTTTTCAGCCAACAACTTGGATTTTTCATAAGCAGACAAGCCTTTTTCATCGGGATTCGTCCAATTTGCTTCCGTTGTGAGTGAGGATCGGTCTTTGTTACTAAAACCTACTGCTCCAAAATTTGCTGTCATGACAACACGTTTTACTTTTGCTCGCGCGGCAGCTTTTAAAATTCGTAGTGTTCCTTCCTCTGATTGCTGGCTAATAGTCAAATCTTTATTTTTGGCATCGAAAAGAGGTGAAGCAACACTCAAGACATAGGTGATACCAGCCATTGCTTCCTCCCAACCTTCATCTTTAGCCAAATCAGCTTGGATAAAACTTAGTTTTTCACTATTTTCCACCTGATTATTCCTTAACGTTTCCCAAACATCTGCTTGTTTAGTGAGGGATCTTAATGTTGCGCGAACTTCATACCCTTGATTCAAAAGAGCTAAAATAATTTGCATACCTAAATAGCCATTTCCACCTGTAACTAATACTTTATCTGTCATTTTTCTATCTCCTATCAGTTGCTTTTTTTTGATTCATTTGTTTATGCTACTTATACTAGACCCTAGAGCATACTCTAGGGCAAGGAAAAAAGAAAAAAGGTGAAAAAATGAGTTACTCAATCAAAGAAGTCTCTCAAAAAGTCGGGCTATCTATTTACACATTACGATTCTACGACAAGCAAGGACTGCTTCCTTTTGTAGCAAGAAATGACGCAGGTTACCGTGAATTTACAGAGGGTGACTTAAAACTGATTCATACAATTTGCTGTCTAAAAGAAACAGGAATGAAAATAAGTGATATTCGACAGTACATTGAATTTGTCATGGCTGGTCCTGAAACGGTTGATTTACGAAAGAAACTTTTGTTGAGTCACCGACAAGAAGTATTAGAAAGGCAGAAAAAAATCGAAGAAAGTTTACAAGAAATCGACTACAAGATTGGTATGTATAGTTCGGAGGATGCGAAAAAACAAGTTGCTTTAGAAGTAAGCTATGCAATTGCTGAAAAAGAAAAGAATGGTTTAATGAATCCTTATGTGGAATGAAACTAAAAAAGTGTAATAAACTTCGTCGTTTGGCGAGGTTTATTTTTTTGCAAAAAAAATTAGTTGGAAAAGAAAATAATTTTGTAAGACAAGCTAGTTGATTTTTACATTAAATAATTAATAAAAAATAGTTGACAAATAGTTCGGTGCCGAACTATAATGAGTGACGAAATAAAGTTCGGTACCGAACTAAAAGAAAGGGATTTTGAAAATGAGTGAATTATCTGAACGTTTGATGAAACAACTACGTTTTATTAGTGAAGCAAGTAATGCTTTTATGAGTCAAAAAAAGCAAAAGTTTACTGGACAGCAACGAGTATTGTCAATTTTACGACTAGAGGATGGATTAGTCCAAAGCTACCTTGCTGAAGTTTTAGATTTACGACCAAGCTCGTTGGCGGAACTAATGAAGAAAATGGAAAAAAGTGGAGATATTACTCGCGAAGAAGATGAAAATGATAAACGAACAAAACGTGTTTATCTAACAGAACAAGGAAGAGAAAAAGCGGAGAAAAATGCGTCCTTCAAGCAAGAAAACCAAAGCGAAATCTTTTTTGCTGGTTTAACAGAAGAAGAACAAACAACTTTCAGTAACTTGTTAGAAAAAATTTCTAGTGGTTGGAGTGGCGAATTTCATCGTCAATCCGAAAAATTTATTGATCCATTAGATCGTTTCCAAGCAATGCAAGAAATGCGTGAAGCTCTATTTGAAGAATACGGTGGAGATTGGCAAAATTTATCACCAGAGGATTTACGAAAAATGCGTCGCGAAATGAAACGAATGATGCGAAAATCGCCATTTGGTGAACGTGGTGGTCGTCCAGATTTCCCACAAGATTTTCCAAACCGATTTGGTCGTGATTTTCGACGTGATTTCTGGCGAAGTGGCCCAAACAGAGGAAAACAACCATTTAACAACGATGATTCTCATAGAAACAATGAGGATGAATGGGAAGATTTTTAAACTATCAAAAATTTTAGAATGAGTTTTAGGTATTAGGAGGAAAAGAAAATGGCACGAGGTGGCGGCGGACAACCCGCAAGATTTGCTGAAGAACTACCAGCATCTACTGGAGCATTTAAATTCAAAGATTTTATGAAATTGATTAACAGTGTAAGCTCAAAGAAAGGTTTATTTTTATTTGGGATCTTACTTAGTTTAGTGACAAGTGGCGCAAGTTTGGTAGTACCTCAGTTAACAAAGGGGCTGGTTGATACCAGTGAATTATCAAAAATTGACGGGAAAATGGTCGCAGTGCTACTTGTTGCATTTGCTGTTTATCTTGGTTTTGGAACGATTGGTGGTTTTTTACTTCGTTATGTTGGTGAAGATTCTGTTAAATCTCTAAGAGAAAAGTTATGGGCACATTTGCTTCACTTACCTGTAAGTTATTATGATGAACATAAATCAGGTGAAAGCAGCTCTCGTTTAGTAAATGACACAACAGTGATCAAAGATTTAGTAACGACGCAATTTCCAAACTTTATTACCGGAGCAATCCAATTAGTTGGCTCAGTTATTATTTTGGTCATTATGGATTGGAAGATGGCAATGTTGATGTTTGTTGCAGTACCAATCGTCATGATTATCATGATTCCAATTGGTAAGATGATGTCTAAAATTGGGCGCCAACTACAAGGAGCAACTGCTGATTTTAATGCGGATGCTACAGAAAAACTTGCTGAAATCCGTTTAATCAAATCAAGTAACGGGGAAGAAGCAGAAAAAAATAGTGGTCGTACGTTTATCGAAAAGATTTTTGTATTAGGTGTCAAAGATGCCAAAATCGAAGCTGTTCTACAACCAATTATGATGACAGCAATGCTTGGATTGTTTGTTGGGATTCTTGGATATGGCGCAGTTCGTGTTCAAGCAGGTACGTTAACAAGTGGTGAACTGGTAGCATTCCTTTTGTATCTATTTAATATCATCACACCTGTGACAAGCTTTGCGATGTTTTTCTCTCAAGCGCAAAAAGCAATGGGGGCAACTGAACGTATCCAACAAATTTTGGAAACGAAGATTGAAAAAAACGGTGAAGTTGCTGTCAATGTTGCAGGAAAAACAATCCAAGCAGAAAATATTTCTTTCAGCTATGAAGAAAATCATCCAATTCTAAAGGATATTTCATTTTATGCAAAACCTAATACAGTGGTCGCTTTTGCTGGACCAAGTGGTGGCGGGAAGTCAACGATTTTCTCATTACTTGAACGTTTTTACCAACCAACAGCAGGTAAAATGACTGTTGGCAATCAAGATATTCAGTCGTTTGATTTGAATGAATGGCGTTCACAAATTGGCTATGTATCACAAGATAGTGCAGTTTTTGCTGGAAGTATCCGAGATAATTTGCAATATGGTTTGGGTAGAACATTAAACGATGACGAGCTTTGGCATGGGTTAAGTTTAGCGTATGCTGATCAGTTTGTTCGTGATTTCCCTGAACAATTGGATACCGAAATTGGAGAACGTGGTGTGAAATTATCGGGTGGTCAAAAACAACGAATTGCGATTGCCCGTGCATTTTTACGAAACCCACAAATTTTGATGTTAGATGAAGCAACTGCAAGCTTGGATTCACAATCAGAAGAAAAAGTCCAACGTGCATTAGATCATTTGATGAAAGGTCGAACAACCTTAGTCATTGCCCATCGTTTATCAACAATTGTCGATGCAGATCAGATTTATTTCATTGAAAAAGGAACGGTTACTGGACATGGGACTCACAGCGAGTTGATTCATTCCCATAGTTTGTATGCTGAGTATGTCAATGAACAGATCGTTAATTAAATTTTGTCATAAATAATAGTAAAGAAACAAGGTAGAACAAAATATATTGTTCTACCTTGTTTGCTTTTAATTTAAATCTAATTGGCTTTAACAGTATAAATCTTTCTCGTAAAATATTTTAAAATCAATGGAGAAACTAAAGTCGTTAGTAAAATGATAATCACTAGTGGGGAATAATATTGTGCTTCAATCAACTTACTTTGTTGCCCAATTTGTAAAATAATCAAAGCCATTTCGCCACGCGAAATCATTCCCGCACCGACCATCAATGAACTATTCCCAGAAAAACCAGCCACTTTTGCACCAAGATAGCCACCGACCAGTTTAGTCAAGATTGCAATAATCGTGAAGGCTAGAATGAAGAACAATTGACTTCCAAAATTAGTAAAATCAACCTCTAAACCAACACTGACAAAGAAAACAGGGATAAAAATAGAATAACCCAGCGCTTCGACATTATGATAGACTTCTTGTTTAACTTTTGTTTGACTGACCGCGATTCCTGCAAAAAATGCGCCAATTACTGAACTAAGACCAACTAAGTCTGCCACAAAAGACATACCTAAACAGATGACTAAGGAAACAATGATCACAGCAGAATTCGCATAAATTTTTCCTGCAAAAGACATCAATAAAGGGGCAATCCATTTAACTAACAAGAAAATAAATACGAAATAAATCACTTGTTCCAATAAAATCAATGGGAGAGGTGTTTGGTTGGATGTATCACCAGTTAAGAATGAAAGACTTAAACTTAGCACTAAGACGACTAAAATATCATCCACTACAGAAGCCCCTAGAATCGTCGATCCTTCTTTGGTGTTGACCACATTTAATTCCTTCAATACCTCAACTGAAATACTTACTGAAGTTGCTGCAAGGATGATTCCAAAAAACAAGGCTTCATTTAACGGAACGTGAAAAGCCTCGCCTGTGAGCCAACCAAAAATTACTGGAAATAGGATTCCCAATAAAGCTACAAACATACCTGGCTTAAAATACTTTTTAAGTAAAGATAAATCACTTTCTAAGCCTGCAAGAAACATTAACAAAATCACACCAATTTCTGAAAAATCATGCACTAAGATGTTGGGATGTACCCAATTTAAACCTGCCTGTCCTAAAATCACGCCGACTAATAACTGTCCAATTACAGCAGGAATCCCAATACGGCGTGAAAGATGTGAACCAAGAGTTGTTGCAATCAAAATCAGACATAGGGTTCCAATAAATTCCATTTGATCATTTCCTTTCATTTGAATAAAAAAAAACAGAACGCCTGCTAGACAAAAAAATCAGGCGAACCATTTCTTTTCAATACGATTAATACTTAGATTAGTTGATCGTTATTTTTTTTAATTTGAAAAAACTGATTGCTTCTGACACGCCCATAATGATCAAAATCACACCAAAAATCTGGAATAACACTAACAAACTAGCAAATGGGTTGAATAGCAGAACGATTCCGCCAATCAATATTAATACACTGTAGATAAGCCACGGTGTTGACTTCATATTCAATCCCATTATCAATTGGAAAACGCCATTACAAATAATGGCCAAGCCTAACAGAACCGGTAAAATCGAAGCAATAGCTGGTGCAAAAAACAACACAACCAATGCCAAAATGAGAAAGACGATTCCACTAAACAGGCCAAAGCCCCAACTTCCGACTTGTTTTTTACGTTTATAATCTTCAAATAAATTAAACAGTCCTAACAAGCAAAAATAAGCAGTAATTAGATAACCAATGAGATTAAAAACAGCTCTTGGATTAATAACAATCAGCACGCCTAAAATGATATAAATAATAGCTCTGACTAAAGCATAAGTTTTAAAATTTCTTTTTAATCCTTCCATCATATGAAAACCTCCTTTTCTTTTATTCTATAACATAAGTCGTTAGTTTGCCAAGAAAACCGATTAGTATTCGCCAAGAAAAAAATAAGATACCTTATTTTAGAAATAACAAAGTGATTAAAAATTTAATAGCGCTAACAATTCATTTTCATTTGAAAATAAGATAGCATCATTTATCAAAACACTTGGAACGTCAGTTTGCGGAATAGGCTGATTGGTAATGATCAAATCAAATACGCTTAAATCATAGTCAACGATTTCTTCCTCTGTGATAGCTAACATATCTGAACGAATTTTGTGTAAAGAAAGCGTTGCATGGATATAATTACCGATATATTGGCTATGATTGATTCCCATATCACTGACGACTAAGATTTTTTTAGATGATGAAATACTTTGATTGATTCCTGGATAACCATTCAATAGCCAAAAAATGTAAGAAGAAGAATGGTTGAGTAAATTGGTTTCCAATAGGGCGGAAAAGAAGTGTAATTCTGCTTGAAGTCTTGCATATAAATGGAGTTGAGTAAAGTGAATATGTCTTGCAAATAAGGTTGCTCGTTGTGTTAATTCCGTCGTATCAAATGGGACTAATTGAGAGAATAAATAAAGACAAGTCAAGAGATGCACAATAAAATCGACGGCATCTTCTGTGAGCTTCTCTGTTTGTGAAAAAGAATTAAATTTTAGATTGATTCGTATTTTTTCGCTGATATCCCTTTTTTCTTCATAAGAAAACTGCTGGAAAGGCCCTTTTTGAAAATAATAAAGAACTTCTTGATACGTAGCAATGTCTAATCCGGAAAAATACTGACATAAATAGTCATGATCTTCATGGTTGATTTTCATATGCTCAGGAGATTGTTGCTCTGGATAAAGTAGAAATCCCTGCTTCTCTCGCTCCAAGCTAACCATGAAATACATAATAAAAAAAGTGTGTTCGTAACTATTGTCACCACTAATGATATTCAGTTGGCAGTGATTACGACGCATTAATTGTTTCATTTCTTGCTTGTCGGCTTGATACGGCAGTGCGTAGTGACCATAATAAATCAAAAAGAAAAAGGTGACGAAAATCCGTAATGATAATTCACTTTCTGTGCTTGTCAATTGATAGCCTTGATCAACGACGATTTTCAGTGAATATTTCTCTAATACTTGATTACACTGTTTTATCTTTCGGGCAAAGGAGGAGCGACTGATACTGATGGCCTCACAATAATATTCAATTGTATTTCCTGGATTTTGAATAAATTCATTCAAAAGTTGGGTATTCGTTGAAGTTTGTGCCATATCCGTTAGCATCTGTAGATAAACCGAGACATTGAATCTCTCCAACCGATAGCCAAGTTTATGGGAGGTTTGAATCGTTAATGCTTTTCCCCAACGCTGTTTTATCTCTTCAACATAACGAATAAACGTAGACTCAGAACTTCCAATATATTTTGCAAGTTCTTTTTTAGTCATCCACTCGTCAGAAATGGATAATATTCTAATAATTTCTTCCATTTTCCTATAATTTTCTTCCAGTAGCCTAATCATACTTTTTCCTCCCCAACCCTTTACTTTAATGAAACAACCATCGAAAGAATGAAGCAATCTCATAAATGAAACCGCTCGGTATAAAAACTGGTGTGATTTAATTACCGGCTTCTTCGTATAATAATTATTAGATTAGAATAATGAAAAATTATGTCGTTAGCTATTCTAATTGAATTACTGACCCACAAAGGAAAGGAGAGAATAGAAATTAAATTATTGAAGAAACTTGGGATTATTGGTGCTGCACTACTACTTGTTTCATCTTATTTAATGCCAATTGCTGTGAATGCAGAAACTGTTGATACTGTTGAAATCACGTCAGCGCAGATAACGACAGATGAGAATAACCAGACCACTTTACAAGTGGATCTGAAGCTTATCAATCAGACAGATACAGCATTAAAAAAGGAAATCAAGTTGACAAATGCCCGCTTGATCGATACAAAAGAACTTCAAAAAGATGGCTACTCTTACCAAGTAGAAGATCATATTCTCAGTTTAGCAATTGCGAGTGGAACAAATCAGCAAATTCAACTTTCGTTAGCTGTTGATTCTCAATCCTTAGATGTTACCCAAACACCTAAGTTATTGTACGAAAAAAATGAATTTGAAGTATCTTTCATGCCTGATAAAACTGTGAGTGAAACAACTCCAAAAGAAACGGAAATAGATAGCACAACAGATAACACTATAGCAGAAGATAATGCTGTTAAGCCAACTGATGAAGAAACCGTTCGTCCTTTCGCCGAAGCAAAAATGGCTGCATCTGCTGATCTTTCTCAAAAAGCGCAAGAGTCGATCATGCCAGAGTACACGACAGACAGCTCGGGAACTTACCCAACAGCTAGTTGGCAACCAACTAGTAATCAGCAAGTTATCAATCACCAAGGAAATAAACAAGGAAGCAGCACCGAATGGGACGGAGTAACTTCGTGGAATGGTGATCCTTTAAACAAAACGAACTCATATATTGAATACGGGGGTACTGGCGACCAAGCCGATTACGCCATTCGTAAATATGCAAAAGAAACTTCGACGCCGGGACTTTTTGACGTCTACTTAAATGTTCGGGGAAACGTTCAAAAGGAGATCACACCGCTAGATTTAGTTTTGGTCGTTGACTGGTCAGGAAGTATGAACGATAACAATCGAATCGGAGAGGTCCAAAAAGGGGTCGATCGTTTCGTCGATACTTTAGCAGATAGCGGAATTACTGACAGTATTAGTATGGGCTACGTTGGATATTCAAGTGATGGCTACAGAAATGGCACAGTTCCGATAGGTTCGTTTGACTCTGTAAAAGACCCAATCAAAAATATCACACCAAGTAGTACAACTGGAGGAACGTTTACACAAAGAGCATTACGTGATGCCGGAGATATGTTAGCAACACCTAATGGACATAAAAAAGTCATTGTTTTATTAACGGACGGTGTACCGACATTTTCATATAAAGTCAGCCGTGTTCAAGCCGAAGCAGATGGTAGCTACTATGGTACGGAATTTACGAATCAACAAGATACACCAAGCAATACTTCCTATATTTCAAATAGCTACAACGCGCGTGATCAAAATAATACGAACCGTCGAATCGACAGTACGTTTGTCGCGACAATTGGCGAAGCACTAGCATTAAAACAACGGGGTATTGAAATTCATGGATTAGGTATTCAATTGCAAAGTGATCCTCGTGCTAATTTATCGAAACAAGAAGTTGAAAATAAAATGCGACAAATGGTTTCTGAAGATGAGAATGGCGATTTGTACTATGAATCTGCTGATTATGCGCCAGATATCTCTGATTACTTAGCAAAGAAAGCCGTTCAAATTGCTGGAACTGTTGTTAACGGTAACGTTACTGATCCAATTGCTGAACCTTTTATTTATGAACCAGATACTTTAAGTATTAAAAGTGTTGGCTCAGTTCAAGTTCCATCTATGCCAAGCATCACAATGGACGGAACAACGGTAAAAAGTGATGGTATTTATTTAGGTAAGCAGCAAGAAATTCAAATTCATTATCAAATTAGGCTACAAACTGAATCAGACTCATTCAAACCAGATTTCTGGTACCAAATGAATGGGCGAACAACTTTTCAACCAGTGGCAACTTCAAATGAACTTGCAGATTTCGGCGTTCCTTCTGGTAAGGCGCCTGGAGTCAAATTGAATTTCAAAAAACTTTGGGAAGAATTTGATCAAGACACAAGCAGTCGACCAGAAAATGTTACTTATGAAGTTACGCGTAAACAAGTAACAAATTCAGCGAATTGGCAGACTGGTTACATCAAAATTTTGAAACCTGAAAATGACACTAGTAACACGTGGGAAAGAACCAATATCACACAGTTATCCAAAACAGCTGATGATTCTTATGATGAAACCCTTAGTCTTCCTCAATACAACAACCAAGGGGAAAATTTCAGCTATCAGATGACCAATGAAGTTGCAGTGCCGGGTTATGACCAAGAAAAAGTAGATGAAACAACTTGGAAAAACACGAAGCAGTTCAAGCCATTAGATTTGAAAGTAATCAAAAACTCTTCAACTGGTGAAAAAAATCTTGAAGGAGCAATTTTTGAATTAACCGGAAATGGCGTGAAAACAAATTTGATTGACAACCAAGATGGTAGTTATTCGTTGCCTAAAGAAATTCGTTTACAAAAGGGGCAGACCTATACACTGACAGAGCTCCAAGCTCCGAAAGGTCATGAATTAGGTGAAAAGACAACTTGGAACATTGAGATCACGAACCAAGGTACAGTGAATGTCGATGGAAAAGAAGTTACTACGAGTAACCAAGTAATTTCATTAGAAATTGAAAATCAATTTTCCGAGTTGCCAGTCAATATCAGAAAATACACGCTGCAAAACGGCGAACAAGTCAATCTAGCAGATGCAACATTTGAATTGCAAAGAAAAGATGAGCAAGGTATCTATCAAAAAGTAGGTACTGAAAAAACAGGCCAATCGGGGATCGCTCATTTTGTGATTGACCAATCGGGAATGTATCGAATGGTCGAAACTTCTGGTCCGCTCGGATATGACACGCTTGCTGGAAATTATGAATTCGAAGTTGATAAATACGGACAGATTCATTATGAAGGTAAGAATGTCGACGAAGAAGCAAAAGAATGGACAATATCTCACGAAAATCATTTAAAAGCTTTTGATTTGACTGTTCACAAAAAAGCAGATGATCAAACAGCACTAAAAGGAGCTAGATTCCGCTTAACTGGTCCAGATACAGATATTGAATTACCAAAAGATGGCAAAGAAACAGATACCTTCCTCTTTGAAAGCTTGCAACCTGGTAAATACACATTGACGGAAACATTTACTCCTGAAGGTTATCAAGGCTTAAAAGAACCTATTCAACTCGTGATTAGTGAAGAAGGGACAGTAACCATTGACGGAAAAGAAATCGATGATGTACTCATTACTGGTGAACAAAACAACCAAATCGACTTAGATGTAACGAACCAAGCAAAAATCCCTCTACCAGAAACTGGTGGGATTGGTCGTGTTTGGCTCTACTTGATTGCTGCAATTAGTTTAGCAACAGTCGGTGGTTATTTATTCATCAAGCAACGACCAGAAGGAGGGGTGTAACGAATGAAAAACACGCGATTATTGAAAGTGTGTGTGTTCGTTCTTGTACTTTTTGGCTTTTCACAACAAGCGTTAGCAGAAAGCAAGCAAGCAAACGTTCAGATTACTTTACACAAATTACTATTTCCTGAAGGTCAATTGCCTACAGAACAAGAAAATTCTGGTGAAGAAGGTACCTTACTACAAAATTATCGTGGGCTCAATGATGTGGATTATCAAGTATTTGACGTAACGGATTCCTTTTATCAGTTACGTAGTGGGGGAGATTCTATTCAATCGGCTCAAACTAAATTAGCTCAAACTGGTGCTTCAGCCGGGGAGCTGGTTGCTGAAGGAACAACAAGCCGTGTGAACGGTGAAGATGGAATTTTATCTTTCACTTTACCAAGTAAAGATGAAAAGCAACGTGATAAAGCTTATCTATTTATTGAAGCTAACGCGCCAGAAGTTGTTAAAGAAAAAGCAAGTAATCTGGTCGTGATTTTACCAGTGCAAGATGCAAACGGCACTGATTTGTCGACAATCCATCTTTATCCTAAAAATGAAGAAAATACGTACGACCTACCACCACTAGAAAAAACTGTGTTGGAGGGAGAATCTGGATTTACTGTAGGTGATGCTATTCATTATCAATTGAAGACAACCATCCCAACAAACATCTTAGATTATCAACAGTTTCGTATTTCAGATACTGCTGATCCAACGCTGACACCTTTACCAAATACACTGAAGGTATCCGTGGATGGACAAGAGTTAACTAATGGCTACACGACGAAGACGAACGCTCATGGATTTACGTTAGATTTTTCAATTCAAGAGCTCCAGAAGTTTGCGAAAAAACAACTAGCAATTTCTTACCAGATGACACTAGGAAAAGATGCGAAACCTGATACAGCTATTCTGAATGAAGGTCGTTTAGACAGCGACAAACATTCCATCACAAAGAAAACAGCTGTGCGAACAGGTGGCAAACGATTTGTTAAAGTCTCTAGTGAAAATCAATCAGAAAAACTGTCTGGGGCAGTCTTTCTCGTAAAAGACCAAGTAGGTAACTACTTACATGAATCAGCTAGTGGGTACACTTGGAACAAAGAGAAGCAAACAGCACAACAATTTTCATCTGATCGTTCTGGAAATTTTACAGTCAAAGGACTAAAAGATGGACGTTATTTCTTAGAAGAAATCAAAGCGCCTGATAATTACGTTTTAAGTCAGGAAACCATTCCATTTACGATTACAGAACATTCTTATTTATCTAATGGGCAAGAGACGATGCCTTTAAAAATCGTCAATAAAAAGATAAAAAATTCAGGATTATTACCAAAAACAAATGACCAACAAACCGTTTGGTGGGGAGTAGTTGGAATAGTATTAATTGGTGTAGTGATTGGTTGGATCTTTTATCAAAAGCGAGGAGCAAAAAAATGAAACAGTTTAAAAAAGTTTGGTATTTATTAAGCACATTGTTACTGACCTTGCCACTTTTTACAGGTCTATTAAGTACAGTTCAAGCTTTCGCAGCAGAAAATAATGACACAGCAAAAGTGATTTTACACAAGAAAAAAATGACTGATTTTCCTGACCCATTGATTCAAAATAGTGGGAAAGAGATGAGTGAGTTCGACCAGTATCAAGGACTAGCTGGCGTCACATTTAGTGTTTACGACGTGACAGCAGAATTTTATGCACAACGCGAAGCAGGTGCAACAGTCGATGCTGCTAAACAAGCTGTTCAAGGGTTAACAACAGGCACACCATTTGCACAAGGTACAACCGATGCGAACGGAAATGTTCGTTTAGATTTGCCAAAGAAACAACAAAGTAAAGACGCAGTTTATACTATCAAAGAAGAAGCAAAAGACGGCGTAACTGCTGCTGCAAATATGGTCGTTGCTTTTCCTGTTTATGAACTAATCAAACAAGCAGATGGTTCTTACAAATACGGAACAGAAGAATTGACAACCATTCATCTTTATCCAAAAAATATTGTAGCCAACGATGGCGCATTACACGTCAAAAAAGTTGGTACTGCTGAAAATGAATCTTTAAATGGCGCAGAATTTGTTATCTCAAAGACAGAAGGAACTCCAAGCGTCGTAAAATATATCCAAGGTGTGAAAGATGGTCTTTACACTTGGACAGCTGATAAAACCCAAGCGAAGCACTTCATCACTGGGAAAGATTATGCAATTGGTGAAAATGATTTTACAGAAACAGATGCTGCAACTGGTGAATTGACAATCAAAAATCTTGAAGTCGGTTCTTATGTACTAGAGGAAGTTAAAGCACCTGATAATGCAGAATTAATTGAAAGTCAAACAAAAACAGATTTTACAATTGAAGCGGATAACCAAACAGCTGTAGAAAAAACAATTAAAAATGACACGTCAAAAGTAGAAAAAACAACACCTAATTTAGATGGAAACGACGTTGCAATCGGCGAAAAAATCCAATATGAGATTTCTGTTAATATTCCTTTAGGTATTGCAGATAAAGAAGGCGATGCAAATAAATATGTTAAATTCAATCTGATTGATACTCATGACGAAGCCTTGACTTTTGACAACATTGCTTCAGGTAACAATGCCTACGCACTTTATGATGGCGATACATTAATCACGCCAGCAAATTATCAAGTAACAGAACAAGAAAATGGCTTCACTGTAGCAGTTGATCCTGCATTTATTCCTTCATTGACGCCAGGCGGTACTTTGAAATTTGTTTATTACATGCACTTAAATGAAAAAGCAGATCCAACTAAAGGATTTAAAAACGAAGCCAACGTCGATAACGGACACACAGATGATAAAACACCGCCAACTGTTGAAGTTGTTACTGGTGGGAAAAGATTTATCAAAGTGGATGGCGATGTCTCATCAACACAAGCATTAGCAGGCGCTTCATTTGTCGTACGTGATCAAGATAGTGACACAGCTAATTACTTGAACATCGATGAAGCAACAAAAGCAGTCACTTGGGTAAAAAACAAAGCAGGTGCAACTACTTTCACAACATCAGCAGATGGACTAGTAGATGTAACTGGGTTAGACTACGGAACGTATTACTTGGAAGAAACAGTTGCTCCTAACGATTACGTTTTATTAACAAATCGAATTGAATTTGAAGTTGATGAACACTCATACGGAACAACTGAAAACTTAGTTGCTCCAGAAAAAGTTCCAAATAAACACAAAGGAACTTTACCTTCAACTGGTGGTAGCGGAATCTACTTGTACATTGGCACAGGTGCTTTATTACTGGTTGTTGTAGGGCTATACTTTGCTAAACGCCGCAAAGAAAATGTATAGAAGCTAAGCTTGCATTAAAAAGTGAAGCAAGACTTTCGATTTGAAAAATAATCGAAGGATTCTATCTACCAAAACAATAAAAGAGCCTGAGACATTGTGCTGTCCTGGGCTCTTTTATTTATTGATCTTCATCTAGGGAGGTATCCATGAAACGTAAAAACAGACGACGAGTGATCGACAGCATAATGATTCTTTTGTTGTTCATTGGCATAGGTGCTTTAGCTTATCCTTTTGTCAGTGATGCTTTGAATAACTACCTCGATCAACAGATCATTTCTCACTATCAAACAAAAGCCAATCAAGAAAATGCGGATGCAATGGCGAAATTACAAGAAAAAATGGAAAAGAGAAATAAACAATTAGCTAAGGAAGGTGGAAATCCAGGATTAGATCCTTTTTCTGAACAAAAAAAGCCAGAAAAAAAACCAGATAAAACTTATTTTGAAAGTCATACGATTGGTGTCCTGACAATCCCAAAAATCAATGTTCGGTTACCTATTTTTGATAAAACAAATGCATTATTATTAGAAAAGGGGAGTTCATTACTAGAAGGTACTTCTTATCCTACAGGCGGAACAAGCACTCATGCAGTAATTTCTGGCCATCGAGGGTTACCACAAGCAAAACTTTTCACCGACTTACCTGAATTAACGGAAGGGGATGAATTTTATTTAGAAGTAAATGGCAAAACTCTTGCTTATCAAGTAGATCAAATCAAGACGGTTGAACCTACGGATACGCAATATCTGCATATCGAAGAAGGAAAAGATTTAGTAACGTTATTAACCTGTACACCTTACATGATCAATAGTCATCGCTTATTAGTGAGAGGGCACCGTATACCTTACACACCAGAAAAAGTTTCGGAAGGAATCAAAAAAGTTACTCAGCGCCACCAACTTTTACTGTGGGGCATTTTTCTAAGTACATTGCTCCTGATTAGTCTGTTATTGCTCCTCTTTTATAGACGACACCAACGAAAAAAAGTGCGTAGGTAATAAACGTAGCGAACGAAATGGCGCTAAATAAAATCATTTGCCCCTAATTTTTTTGGTAGAGGATTCCACTAAGCTTGTGCTTATTCGTTTTTCAGCTATTAGTTGACGATAATTCATTGAATCATTAGAATGTAAAATGAAATGATTCCCAAGATGAAAGCAAGTGAACTTGCAAGATTAGGAGGAAATCCATGATTGTCAACCAAGAACATGCAAAAAAAGCCAGTACAACACCTGAAACTACACATAGAAACAAGGAACTTTTTTTAGATAGCGCTGACCAATTTACCTTTTTCAATCGTCACTTTATCAATCCCAATGAAGTAAGTCTTTCAGGAATTGAAAACAATCGTCACTTAGACACAACAGTCTTTAAAAAATATAAAAAAACTTTTTTTGAAGATTGGATTGTACCCGAACAAGTATAAAGAACTACTAATAAAGAATTTATTTCAGTTTTTTAAAAAATAAAAGAACGGAGTGGAGAATTTCATGAAAGAATTTTATTATTGGCTAGACGAGTGGGGACGTAATGATAAAATGCGGTATATTTTTCTTATTGCATTTCTTTCTGGATACTCGGTCAATAAAGTAGATTCCTTTTTTCACATCCCTGAATTTTTCCACTTCTTATTTATTTGCGGAGCCTTTTTATTAGGTGCGAGTATTCGCGCAACTTTTTATTACAAAAAACACCCGCGTAAAAATTCTCAGCAAAAAAATTGACTATTCACCCTTGCATAAAACACCTGAAACGAATCATTGGTTTCAGGTGTTTTATTCTTCACTGTAATAAATCGTTGTTCGGATGTTTTGTTCATGATTCCCAAAGGTATCTCCAAATAAAGTAACACCTCCTTGATTAACCGCTCCTTCATCCACAGCAATTTTAAACCGATAAAACGGTTGATCTTCGATACCTAGATCAACTAATCGGACCTCTGAAATTTTGATTCCATCAATTCCAGTATCAGAATTAGTGATGCGTAAATGCTTTAAAAGTCCATACTGACTAAAACGATTCTTCCACCAAGCAGGTGTTAATTTCCCCCTGACATCTGAAAAATTTCCAGGACAAGTCCAAGTACCCAGCTTGATTCCATTAATGTAGAAACTAATGTCACTTGGCCAGTTATTATTTGATTCTGGAAATTCTGAGGAGATTTCAAAGGAGATCTCCAATAGTTGGAGCATCGAAGCAATTGGTGCTTTATTAGGAATAATGTATTCTACATACCCGCGAGAAAACCATAAAAGAGCAGCTTCTGATCGATGTTCATCAACAAAAGACTGTGGCTCATCTAACAAACCAATAATCGTTTCCGTATTTGCTAGTCCACAAGTGGGCATGACCATAAAGTCGGAGAATAAGCCTAGTCGAGTTTCGGCAGTTGCTTTTTGAAAAGGTAAAAAAAGTTTTTGAGGAAAAACAATTTCTACTCGGTCAAGCGCCAACGAAAATAAGCGCTTGTGCTGCCCATCATCATTTAGACAAGAATCATCAAGTCGAATCAACTGACAATCTTCTAGTAGACGAACATGTCTTGAGATAATTGCCTTACTTAAATTAAGTTCCTTTGCAAGTTCGGTGACAGTCAAACCTCTTTCTGCTAGTAATTGCAAAATTGCTAACCGCGTTTCTGATGCCAATGCTTTATAAGTTGGTAAAGAATGTTGATCTAAATATAATTCCATCTTAATAATTCCTTTCATAAATAATTTAGTTATGTATGTAAGTAAACTATATCTCCGCTAAAGAATTCAATTACCTAATCGAATTGTTAACTGTAGGGTTAACAGACCCTATAGAAAATAAAATGCACTCGTTAACTTCTCAGTTGAAAGTGGCTCGAACCTTGCTAAACTTATTGACGCCTCCCTTTGTTCAAGCTAATATTTTCACTTGTAAGCGCTTAATACTATCGATAGGAAACCAACTCAAAAGGAGAGTGTCCAAAGTGTACTACAAAAGAATCATCAAATTCGTGGGGATTGCCATTTTAAGTTTTAGTTTGGTTGCTTGTGGCAAAAGTTCAGAAGGTTCAGCCAAAACCGAAGAAATTCGAATCAGCTGGTGGGGTGGTGATGCGCGGAATAAGGTCATGCAAGAAGCCATCACAGATTTTGAAAAAGAAAATCCCACAATCAAAGTCAAGGCAGAGTTTAGTGGGTACGGAGGTTATCAAGAAAAAATGACGACACAACTATCTGGTGGCACAGCACCTGACGTCATTCGTTTAGATTCGATGTGGCTAAATCAATACAAAAACCAACTTGTTGATTTAGAGACTCTCTCAAAAGAGTTAGCCATTTCTACCAATTTTTCTGAAGAGTCCTTGGTTTCACTAAAATATGACAATCATTTGTTAGGGTTACCATTATCAACCAACTATCGTCCTTTGTTGTACAACAAAACAGTCACAGATAAATTCAATATCGAGGCACCTCAGTCTTGGGAAGATTTAATTGCCATGCGGGAAAAATTACCAGATGATTATTATCCGGCTGCGAATTTTTTTGGTGCTAAGTATGGTTCCCCAATTGTTCTCTTTCAACTTGTTGCGCAACAAACTGGATTACCCATTTCAGATGAGAATGGCAAGTTAAATTACACAGAAAAGGATTTCCTTACACTGATCGATTTTTATCATCAACTCGTTGAACAAAGAATCATTCCTTCTAAAAAAGATGTAGACAATGCAGGAACTATTGAAGGCGCGCCAGCACCAGCGTTACTTGAAGGAAAGTGGGTAACCCTCTTTGAATTTATTGCCAACGTGAATACCATCAAGAGTCAGTTGGAAGAACAAGGATTTGAATTAGCACTAGCAGGTTACCCTTCAATGAACAATGAAAAATCAACTGGAGTCTGGACGAAACCATCAATGGTTTATTCTATTCCAACCTCTAGTAAACACCAAAAAGCTGCTGCAAAGCTAATCAATTACTTAATGAATAATTCAGAAGCAAATAAAATTCAAAAATTAGAAAATGGCGTACCTGATAGTGAGAGTGGTAAGCAAGCTTTAGAAGAAAGTGGATTGATTACGCCATTAGCAACAGAAATTTTAGCGGAAGGCGAGAAGAAGGTCGATACGAATCTATCTACCATGTATCGTTGGGATACTGCCAAGTTAAATGATGCCACTTTAGATATCATTACTCGCTTGGATTATGGGAAAATCGACACTAAGCAAGCTGCAAAAGAATTTTACCAAGCATTCAAAGAAGAGGAAGACTCCGTGAACTAAGCGAGCTATGTTTTAAAGCACAGTAAATTATGTATCTGGTTCCTTAACTTTTATAGGAGGAAAAAAATGATCAAAAAAAAATACATTGGTCTTTTATATTTAACACCTTGGATGATCGGGATTCTCTTTTTCGTTGTTTATCCCTTTGCAATGTCGCTTTTTTATAGCTTCACGGATTATTCGATGTTAACTGAGCCAAAATTTATTGGCTTTGACAATTACATCAAAATGTTTACTGATGATCCTATTTTTTGGTCGTCAGTCAAAGCAACAATCAAATTCGTTTTCTTAACTGTTCCTTTCAAGCTGATTTTCGCACTCTTTGTTGCCTATGTGATGAATGCTAAGTTAAAGGGAATTGGCTTTTTCAGAACAGCTTATTATATCCCTTCTATTTTGGGGGCAAATGTCGCAATTGCTGTGTTGTGGCAGTTCTTATTCAAAAACGATGGTTTAGTCAACATGGTGTTAAACAGTATTGGCATTGCAAATGTTGCTTGGTTTTCTAGTGGGACGGGTGCCATGTTGACTATCGTGTTACTACGTGTTTGGCAGTTTGGTTCAGCTATGGTAATTTTCTTAAACGCGTTGACTGAGATGCCTCAAGATTTGTATGAAGCAGCAGCAATTGATGGCGCTTCAAAATTCCGACAATTTTTTTCTGTTACTTTGCCACAGTTGACACCAATTATTTTTTTCAATTTGATTTTGCAATTGGTTCAAGCATTTCAAGAATTTGATGGTCCATTTTTAATCACAGGTGGGGGACCAATGCGTAGTACTTACTTATTACCTATGTATATTTATGACAATGCGTTTAAAATTTTTAATATGGGCTATTCAAGTGCATTGTCGTGGGTATTATTTGTAATGATCATGATCTTTACCGCAATTTTATTTAAGACTTCTAAAAATTGGGTCTTTTATGCCGATGGGAGGGACTAACCATGCAGCAAACATTGCCACACAAAACTGAAACAGAAAAAGTTAATCGACGAGTAAAACGAAAAAAACGATTGGTTTCGTCGGTCAAATATCTTATTTTGATTGCAGGTGCTCTCACCATGCTTTATCCAATTTTATGGTTGTTTGGTGCTTCCTTCAAAACAAATAGTGAAATTTTTCAATCCATTTGGTTTATGCCAAAAACGTTTGATTTTACGCCCTACATTGAAGGTTGGCAAACATCAAGTCAGTACACCTTCGCTACTTATTTTTTGAATTCTTTTCTGATTGTTATACCTAAAGTTCTCTTGACTTTGGTTTCCTGTACCTTGGCAGCATATGGTTTTGCTCGATTTGATTTTCCTTTTAAAAAAATTTTATTTCCAATAATGATTGCTACTTTATTTTTGCCAGGAATCGTTACTCGAATTCCGATGTATATTTTTTGGCGAAATGTAAATTTGCTTGATACGTATCTACCTTTGATTACGAATTCAGCCTTTGCCTGCGATACATTTTTCGTATACATGCTGGTTCAATTTTTCCGAACAGTACCGAAAGAACTAGACGAAGCTGCAACGATTGATGGTTGTAATTCTTTCACAATCTTAATAAGAATACTTGTACCAATTCTTAAACCGTCGTTAATTACGGCTGCTTTATTTCAATTTATCTGGACCTTTACCGACTTTCAAGGCCCGTTAATTTACATCTCTTCTGTAGAAAAATATCCGGTATCGATTGCCTTGCGGATGGCAATGGACACTACCTCAGCAGATTTCAGTTGGAATCGAACAATCGCGATGTCGATTATTGGTTTGATTCCTTCCTTAGTTGTTTATTTCTCTGCCCAAAAACAGTTCATCGGTGGTTCAACTGCTGGTGGTGTGAAAGGATAAAAGGAAAAAAGAAAGGAAGAAAAAAATGACCGTAATAATTAGCGCATTCGCAGATGAAATCAATCCCAGTATGCAACAACAAATTGTTGGGCTACGCGAACAAAAAATTAAACACATTGAGTTGCGAACACTTGATGGCAAAAATGTCAGTGAATTAACTATTGAAGAGGCTCACCGCTATAAACAACAATTAGATACAGCAGGAATCACTGTATCCAGTATTGGTTCACCTATTGGTAAAATCAACATCAATGACTCGTTTTCTGGACACTTAGAACTTTTTAGACACGTGTTACACCTAGCTAAAATTTTTCAGAGTCCCTATGTTCGTATGTTTAGTTTCTTTATTGATCCTGCAGAAAATCCAGATGATTATCAAGAAGAAGTAGTTAGTCGATGGAAAGCCTTTGTGGCTGCTGCAAAAGCATATCCTGAAATCACATTACTTCATGAGAATGAAAAAGAAATCTTTGGTGATACCCCCGAACGATGTGTCTATTTGCTCAATGAATTAAATAGTCCGCAAGTCAAGGCAGTTTTTGACCCAGCAAACTTTGTTCAATGCAACGTGGAAGCTTTTCCTGATGCGTATGAATTATTGAAGCCTTACATTGCTTACATCCACATTAAGGACGCTCGGTTCAGTGATCACGAAGTCAGACCAGCTGGTTTTGGTGACGGAAAACTTGAAGAAATCCTAAAAGATTTAACTAACAACGGTTATACCGGTTTTGTTTCGCTTGAGCCACATCTGACTTTCTTTGAAGGCTTTGAACATCTAGAACCAACTAATCACCAAATAACAAAAAAAGCTGACAATGAAAGAATGTTTATTCTTGCATCAGAATCCTTTAAAAAACTATTAACGAAACTTGATGTGGGGTGGCAATAATGAAACCAATTCGAATCGCGATTATTGGTGTGGGAAATATTGGAACTGCTCACGTAAATAACTTATTAGGTAATGAATTAAAAAATGTCGTATTGACTGGTCTTTGTGATAACCAGCCAGACAAGTTAGCCAAAATCCGTGAAAAACTTGGAGAAAATTATCTGTATTTTACAAGCGCTGCCAGCGTATTTTCTTCTTCTAAAATTGATGCAGTTATTATTGCTACGCCACATTATGATCATCCCATTTTAGCCATTGAAGCCCTAAAAGCGAATAAACATGTCTTAATTGAAAAGCCTGTGGGTGTATATACAAAAAAAGTGCAAGAAATGTTAACTGAAGCAAAAAAACATCCTGAATTAACCCTCGCACTGATGTACAATCAACGGATGAATCCACTTTATCAAAAAGCAAAAGAACTTGTTGGTTCAGGAGAAATCGGCGAGCTTCGACGGACAAATTGGATCATCACTGATTGGTATCGTTCGCAAAGTTATTACGACTCTAGCAATTGGCGTGCGACTTGGAAAGGAGAGGGTGGAGGCGTTTTACTGAATCAAGATCCGCATCAGCTTGATTTATGGCAGTGGATCTGTGGTATGCCTCAGCGAATTTTCGCTTTTACTTATAATGGAAAACGCCGAGAGGTTGAAGTCGAAACAGAAGTTACCGCCTACGTGGAGTATCAAAACGGAGCCACTGGTGTTTTTGTTACAACGACCACTGAAACTCCAGGAACAAATCGTTTTGAAATTGTGGGTTCTAAAGGAAAAATCGTCATCGAAGATCAACAATTAAAATTTTGGCAAACTCGAATGGATGAAACCACTTGGAATCAAACCTATACAAAAGGATTTGGCGAACCAGAAGTTTGGTCTATTACGATTCCTATCACTTTTGATAGTGAATCTGGTCATAAAAAAATCACTCAAAATTTTATTAATCACATCTTATTTCAGGAAGAACTGATTTCTCCTGCAGAAGAGGGAATTAAAGGCCTAAGTATTTCAAACGCCATCCATCTTTCTTCATGGCTTGAAGAATGGGTACCATTACCAATTAATGAAGATTTATTTTTAGAAGAATTAACTAAAAAAATTGAGATATCAACTGAAAAACAACGAGTAGAAGTAATTTTAGACACAGAAAATACGTATTAGAAAGAAGGAAAAATAAAGTGGTCGGTGTCGGAATAATAGGCTGTGGTGCAATTGCCCAAACACATGCTAAAGTAGTTCAAACATTGGATGGCGCCCAGTTAGTCGCTTGCTGTGATATAGACCAGACAAATGGCATCACTTTCGCAGAACGATTCTCTTGTATTTTTCATCAAGATTTTAACCAGCTTTTAGCAATGAAAGAAATCGAATTGGTAATCATTTGTACTCCTCATGATCTACATCAGTCAATGAGTATCGCTGCACTGGAGGCACAAAAACATGTTCTCTGTGAAAAACCAATGGCAATAACGCTTCAAACAATACAAGACTTGATTTCTACCATAGAGAAACAATCCAAGCTTTACCATGTTTGCTATCAAAATCGATTGAACCCAACTTATTTACTACTAAAAAAACAACTAGTAGACAACATCTATGGTAAAATCACTGGCATCAAATGCGAATTGGCTTGGGAAAGAACGCCAGATTACTATCAATCGGATTGGAAGGGAACATGGCAACGAGAAGGGGGAGGTGTGTTGATTAATCAGGCAATTCATATGATTGATGCTGTTACTTGGCTAGTTGGCACACCAGAGAAAATGAAAGGAAAAATCATGACTGCTTGTTTGGATCATGTAATCGAAGTTGAAGATACAGCGATGGCAATTGCCCTATACCATGACGACACGCCTTTAGTGATCCAAGCAACAAATAACTATACAGGCAATCCATCGCCGAAACTTACCTTTGAATGTGAAAAAGGGCAGATTGAACTAACAGCAGAGCAATTGCTGTTCAACCAAGAAGTAATCCTAGAAGATCTACCACAACACTCAACTCGTATTTCAAAAAGATATTGGGGGCGTGGACATCAAGCAGTTCTTTCTGCTTTTATCAATGAAATCAATGGACAAGCGGACGAGCGTATAACAAGTCTTGCCGGAATGGATGCTCTTCAATCACTCAAAATTGTTTTAGGTATCTATGCTTCTAGTCGGGAAAACAACTGGATTTCACTAAATAATTAATTTAAAAGCCCTCAAGTTGTAAAAGTTCAATACAACTTGAGGGCTTTCGTTGTCTGCCTTTATTGTATAGGCTCACTTCTCAAAATCTTTTCCATTTTTTTACCTTTGGCTAACTCATCGATCAATTTATCAAGGTAGCGAATTTCTTTCATTAACGAATCTTCCATTTCTTCCACGCGAATACCACAAATCATCCCAGTCACCAGTGAACGTTTGGGATTCAATAAGGGAGCTTCTTCAAAAAAAGTTTCAAAAGTTGCTTCTTTAGCTAATTGCTGCTCTAATTCATCCTGTGTGTAACCAGTTAACCATGAGATAATTTGATCCACTTCTGCTTTTGTTCGCTCTTTCTTCGTTGCTTTTGTGACATAGTGGGGGTAGACACTGGCAAAACTAGTTGTGTAAATTCGATGTTTGGGCATCTTTTTTCCTCCTGATTGAGACTAACTAATCACACATAATCTTGAACAGTCGTTTTACTTTCTACTGCTTGTGAAAAATCCGTAAAAATTCGTTGTGTGATATCAATCCCCTTACTTCTAGATATAAACCAGCATAACACTTGAAAAGGTAAAATCAAAAGTAAAGGGCATTTGTTTTCATCAGAAATCTCTGGAAGTAGTAAATGACGATGGGGCTCAGCTAAAGTAGGAGTCTGTTTATTTTTAATTGAGATAACAAAAA
The DNA here is from genome assembly GCF_017316125.1 of Enterococcus sp. DIV0660C. Lineage (GTDB taxonomy): Bacteria > Bacillota > Bacilli > Lactobacillales > Enterococcaceae > Enterococcus_B. The sequence continues at coordinate 34,074 of NZ_JAFLWA010000012.1, forward strand.
TGTGTGAAGTCACCTTTTCTTCGTATGTACGCAGTAGCTGTGCTTTTTTTTGAATAATAGGTTTAGCTGGCGTATCTAAAAAGAAAAGACGGTAAGTATCATTCATTTCTAAATAGGGTCCGTGCATAAATGCTTCCAAATCAAGTCCTTGTGATGGTACTCGAATCGTCTCTGAAAACTTTGTTTCCATTTCTTTAGCTGTCCCAAGCGCTGGACCGTATGCAATAGACATGAATCGTTGGCTTTCACGCAAACTTTGCTCATTTTTTTCGAAAAATGATTGACTTAATTTAATCGTTAACTCAATTTGCTCAAGCAATTGTTTAAATTCAGCTAACTCTTGTTTCTCTTGTTCTTCACTTACAATTTCTAATCGTACGCCCAAACGAAGTCCTAAAAGCATTAATGCTAAAACTGAAGCAGTGAAGCCGAGAGAAACATATCCCACACGTTCTTTACCCGATAAAATGTCCAAAGTAGTATCAGTTACTTCCGTTATTTCACTATCGGGAATACTTGTCACACCAATTTTAAAAGATTGATTGTTCAAATGATTCAATGCATCAATCGTTGAGGTGCTCTGACCACTTTGAGAAATACCCAAAACCAATTGTGGATGATTATTCTTATGTGCGTAATGTTGAAAATTAAATGGTTCTTGAATCGTAACAGCTTTCTTGGTCATCTTTTCAAGATAGCAACGGGCACTCATTGCTGCATTGATACTGGATCCTGTTCCTAAAATCAAGATATCATCAAAATCCTGTAATTGAAAAAGAGCAGCATCTATATTTTTTGGATATGCTGCTAAAGCTTCAAGTAAAATAGGCTGTTCTTGGTTGATGTAACTCCACATGGTCAGTTCCTTCATGATTATTCTCCTTTAGATTAAAATAGTTTGACAGGAAGTAGCCAATTCCTGATTGTTTGTTTGTCAATGTTTGATGTGTTGCATGTTTTTTCACTTCTTCGGATGCATTAGCCATTGCAACGCTAATGCCAGAAGCTGAAAACATTTCTAAATCGTTTTTACCGTCTCCGAATGAAATGGTTCTTTCTTTTGGAATTTGATAACGTTTTTGTAAATCCTGAATTGCACTGGCTTTACTGATTCCAGACGGCGTAACTTCAATATTATTTTCGTGAGAAGAAGAAAGGGTTAACTGTTCAATTGTAGCAAGCTGCTTTTTCAAAGGTTCTAAGATCGAATAATCGTTTTCTGCAATCACGATTGCGTTGACTAACTCATCTGCAACCTCTATTAGTTCGGTTTTCGAATCGATTCCAAACAATTGAGAATCTTGTCCAGAACTTAGCCTAGCTTGATCTTCTTTTTTAAAATATTCTGGTAGTTGATTCGTATAAAAAGTTTTCCTTTTACCAAAGAAAAAAAGTGCCGCCTGTGAATTATGAGTTAAGTCAACAAGCTGAGCTGCTGCTTGTGGATTGATTTGTTCACAAAATAAACGATCTTCATACTCATAAACACAACCATTAGAAGCCACAACTTGGACATCTGGACTTAGGAATTGAGCAATTTCTTTCGCAGCATAATGTTTTCTTCCAGTAGCAACATAAATAATATGTCCCATAGTGAGTAGCTGATTGATTACACTTTTATTTTTTTCAGAAATTTTTAAATCTGAATCAACTAAAGTACCATCAATATCCATAAATATAAGGTGCTTTTTCATTTTATTCTCCTTTTGTTTGTATACCACATGATTCTCTGATAATTAATTCAGGTGTATGTTTGTGTAAAGTTATAAGTGGTTTGTCATTGATTAAAGCTAATAGTGATTCCATTGCAGAAACTGCTAGTGTCGCATTTTTTTGATCAACGGTTGTCAAACGAGGAACAGTATATTCACCATCTGGGAAAGCATCACAGCTAACAATTTTTAGGTCTTTTGGACAATTCAATCCGTGATCAGTTAATGCTCGGATGGCACCAATAGCAACTTTATCATTAATGGTGATAACAGCACTTGGTTGTTTTTCAGCCGAGAGTAAAGACTCCATACTTTCATAACCATCTTTCGTGTAAAAATCACTTAGATAGACAAAATCTGGATCAAACTCCCCATAGAGGCTCATAGTTTTTTTAAAGGTTGCAAGACGTTCTGAAGTAATTTTGATGCCTGATTCTCCACCAAGAAAACCGATCTTTTTATGACCTAAAGCTAATAGGTGTTGAACTGCAGCTTTTGTTCCAGCAACTAAATCTCGTTCAATAAATGTTAGTGGAAAGGTCGGATCTTTTTGACCAATAACTACAACGGGTATTTGCTGATTTAAATTTGTTAGCGCCTGAATGTAAGTGTCAGAGGGATAATCCTTGTCGATTTCGCCACCAAGAATAAAGACACCATCAATTCGTTTTTCAAGGATAGTATGAAAAACAGATTGTTCTTGTTGCGTAGTGGGTAATGCTTTCTGTTTACCTGCAGCCATGGTGTTGAACAATAAAAGAGAATACCCAGCTTCATAACTTGCTGTCTCCAAATGAGAAACCAACGCAGTGAAATAGGGATTATTGATATCTGGTACAACAACAGCTAAATTTCGAGTTACACTTGATACCATGCCACGAGCGAGCATACTTGGTTGAAATTCTTGCTCATCAATTATTTTTTGAACAAGTTTTCTTTTTTCTTCTTTAACAGAAGGATGGTTGTTAATTACTCGTGAAACAGTTGTCACCGAAACACCTGCTTGTTGAGCAATTTCTTTGATTGTAATTTTCTTCTTCAAGAGAAAACCTCCTTTACAAAACAACTATAAAGGATATACAACTAAAATACAACATTTTTTGATAACGTTACCAATTTGTATTTTTTAGTATTGACAGCGTTTTATAGTTCGGTTAACATAATCGTTGTAAGCGGTTCAATAGTTATTCTTTTTGGTAACGTTATCATTTTTTAGGAGTGTGAAAAATGCAAGAAACAGTATTAGCTGTAGATCTCGGTGGAACAAAACTACTTGTTGGAGAAATCAATCAACAAGGACACATCTTTGCCACAAACTATTATGCCTCAGATGTATCATCTCAACGGGCTGCTATAACACAAATTAAATTTGCTATTCAAGATTTCTTAACTAATACAAAACTAGTTGGTAAGATAATCGGGATTAGTTTAGCTATTGTCGGGCGCGTAGATGAGGATAGTGGTATCTGGTTCGAGCTTTCTCCAGGAAACTCAGATTCAATTGAGTTAGCAAAGGAATTAGAAAATTTTTTTACTTTACCATGCATCATCAACAATGATGTAACTAGTGCAACCTATGCAGAAAGTTATTTGGGGATAGGTAAGCAAACAAAAAACTTTGTGTATTTAAATGTCGGAACAGGAATTGCTGCCAGAATCGTAACAAACGGAAGTCTTATTCATGGTAACAGCTTTAATGCGGGGGAGGTCGGGCATATGGTAGTTGATATGAACATGAAGCGAAAATGTGCCTGTGGTCGAGTAGGTTGTGTCGAAACGTTTGCTTCAGGGCTAGGGATGAGCCATCAAATCGAGGAGTGGTTGCCCGATTTCCCTGAATCTTTATTGGCTAGAGCAGAAATGCCAAAACGTTACTATACCCAAGAGATATTTGAAGCAGCAGAAAAAGGTGATGATTTAGCAGAAAAAGTTCTTAAAAGAGCTGTTCAGGGAATTAGCGAACTTATCATGAATCTCGTGCGCGTTTCTGATACAGAAGCAGTTATTTTAGGTGGTGGAGTGATGAATAATCAGTTTTTTTTCCACCAAATTGTCACTCGTTTAAATAAAAAAACAATTCGTTTTGTAAAAAAAGGAATCCATCAAACCTCTTTGGATATCAATCAAATTACTTTAATTGGTGCTGGAATTCGAGGATTTGATAAACTACAGCAGGAGGAGAAAAAACGTGCAAAATTACGTGCTTAAAAGTCAAATAATCCACCGACCATTATCGCTAGACACACTTGATACTTTTGAAGAGAATCAACAAAAAAAAGTCAAAATAACCAAGCAAATTCCAATTTATGGTACTTGGCACAAATCAGGTAGAGGAATAGTCTCGCAAACTGAGAAAGGTATACGTTTAACAGCTGAACCTAGTTATGATTCTTGGCCCGAGAATTACCCACAAGATGGTGATTACGTGAACTATGGATATACAAGAGCAAGTTTATCAGTCAATGCTGACTGGCAAGATTATTCACAGTTAAAAATGACAATCACTAATAATTGTGAAAATATCAGCAATCCCACACTAACAATCCATTTTGTTAACGATGGAAAGATAAAAATCCCTGATCGTTACGATCGTGAAGGTTACCATGTAATTAACCTCTTCTCTGGAACGAAAGAATATGTTTTAGATTTTAGCAGTTTGCCAAGAGATGTCATTAAAGAGATTTCTTTTACGATTGGTTCCAATGGTTCATATATGAATCTTCCCGGCACATTGGACGTATCAATTGATGAACTCATCTTGGAAAAAAGTAATTACTCTCTCTCAACTAAAGGATGGCATGCCGATAAGGATAAAATTATTTTTTCGCACATCGGTTATCAAACAAATGGTCAAAAGGAAGCAATCATCTCTTCACTATACGCTGGTAAGACTTTTTACTTAGTTGAGGAAAATACGAGCACCGTCGTTTTCAGTCAGACTGTATCACTGATAACTAATGACCAAGGGCAATTTGGGATTCTTGATTTTACAGATTGGCAAGTTCCTGGAACCTATCATTTAAAAGTAGAGCAGCTGAGTACAAAGACCTTCGCAATTAAAAATCAGTTCATTTCATTGTTACAAAACTCGCTTTGGAAAAGTTTGAACTTTATTTTTTGTGAACGGTGTGGATGTCCAATCAGTGGGATACATGGCACATGCCATCAAGATGTACTGGCTACTCATGAAGGCAAAAAAATTATTTTTAATGGTGGCTGGCATGATGCAGGTGACCTCTCTCAACAATTAGTTCAAACGACAGAAGTTACTTTAGCCCTTTTTTTAGCAGCCGCGAGTCAAGATTCACGAGATACTTTGCTAGCAGAACGTCTAAGAGAAGAAGGGGCTTGGGGAATAGATTTTATTTTAAAAACTCGACTCGGCCAAGGATTTCGCGCTACCAGTGCGGGGGTGACACGTTGGACAAATAATCAATTGGGAGACATGGATGACGTAGTTGCGCGAGTACATAACAGCCCTTATGATAATTTTTTAATTGTTGGTTGTTTAGCGAAAATTTTGGTAACGTTACCAAAAGAACATGAATTACATTCTGTTCTTTCTTCTATTCTAGAAGAAGACTATCAGGATGCAAAAATTGGTTTTGAACAAGCGCCGTTTCATCATGAGCCAATTTTTTGGGAACATACGTATAACACCTCAAAAAGTTTATATTTAGCTACGCTAATCTGGACCAATAGTTTGATGTATCAAGCGACCGGTAAATCCTTTTTTATTATTGAGACAGAGAAGCTACTTCCAAAATTACTAATGTGTCAGGAACAAACAGGTATTTCATTGGACGATGGAACACTTTTACAAGGATTTTTCTATCGTGATGAACAAAAAAAAATCATCCAACACTTTAATCATCAAGCAAGAGAGCATCTTTATGCCTACGCTTTCTCAGAGGCAATCAAAGTTGTGAATAAAAATCTACAAAGTGAGATTCGTATAGCCGCTAGACATTACGGTGACTATCTAACCTATTTAGCGAGTGCTACAGCCCCTTATCCAATGATTGCCAGCGGGATTTATAAAATGAGTGAGAAAGACGACGATGCATCATTTCATCGTCAACACCTATTGGTCGATGAAAAGGCGCGCGTCGAATTTAAAGAGCAGCTATTAGCTGGTCAAAAGATTGCACCAGGTCTTTATCTAAAAAAATTTCCTGTGTGGTTTTCCTTCCGTGGAAATAATGCTGTGCTTCTATCAATGGGTGAAAGTGCAACGATAATAGGAAATTTATTAACAGATGATAAGTTAAAGAATATTGGATTCAAACAGCTTCAATGGCTCATTGGAAAAAATCCGTTCGGACAATCAATGATGTATGGAGAAGGGTACAACTATCCGCAGATGTATACTGTTTCTTCAGGTGAAATGATTGGTGAACTACCAGTTGGGATTCAGACTTTTGAAAATCAAGATATTCCCTATTGGCCACAATTTAACAATGCCACATATAAAGAAGTTTGGGTTGGACTTGCAGGAAAGTGGTTGTCCGTCGTTCATGCATTGAGTATATAAAAAAGGAGAATGACTATGTTGAAAAATCCCGGAATAACTAAAGAAACAATCGGCGAAATAATTGCACTTTATGCAAATAAAATTTCAACCAATCGATACATTGCTGCTATTCGAGATGCTTTTGCCAGTACGATTCCAATTACAATTGCCTCCGCATTTTTTGTTTTGATTAATAATGTTTTGCTTGCTGAAGAAACTGGTCTACTACGAGAAATCCCTGGAAGAACGTTCCTTTCAGAGCTCTGTGTCCAAGGTTACAACGGAACGATCGGGATGTTGGGAATTATGGTCACATTCTTGATTGGCTATCGTTTAGCACGTTCTTACGGAAATGACGGAGCGCTTGAAGGAATCATTGCCTTAGCTTGTTATATCACCTTAATTCCCAATACATTGACTATTGTAGGAAACAATGGAGAATCAATTCAAGCCAATGGTATTTTGACACAAACTTATACTAGCGCCTCAACCATGTTGCTAGGTATTTTAGCTGCGTTGTTTGGCATTACTCTTTTATGTAAATTATCTACTAACGAAAAATTGAAAATAAAAATGCCTGATAGTGTGCCCCCTGCAATCGCAAAGTCATTTAATTTACTTATTCCTGCATTATTGACGATCACTGTTTTTGCACTGTTGGAAACAGGTATCAGAACTTTAACTGGAGTAACTGTTCCTGAATTAGTCATTGAAGTGCTACAAGCACCACTAGTTGGCGGATTCCAATCATTGTCTGGTATTTTATTGTATGTTTTTCTTTCAACAGTTGTCTTCATTTTTGGTATTCACGGTTCATTCGTTTTTGGTGCAATTTCAGGTCCTATTTTATTAACTTCTTTGCAACAAAATATTGATGCCATCAATAGTGGAAATGTAGTCCCTAATATTGTTACTCAGTCGTTTCTTGATGCCTATGTGTATATGGGCGGAGGGGGCACAATGATTTGTTTAGTAATCACTGTGTTAATTGCATCTAAACGAAAAGATGAAAGAATGATTGCAAAATTAGGTGGCATTTCTAGTATTTTTAATATTAGCGAACCAATGATGTTTGGTTTACCAATCGTATTTAATCCAATTTATGCTGTCCCATTTTGTCTGACACCAATAGTAGCGACAGTTTCAGCTTATTTAGCAACAAGTTGGGAATGGGTCAAACCAACATATATTTCTATCCCATGGGTAACTCCGCCAATTCTTTCCGGTTACTTAGCAACAGCAGGTGATATCCGTGCTTCGCTTTTACAAGCTGTGATTATTTTATTAGGAATTCTTGTCTATTTACCATTCGTACTTTTATCAAATAAAATGATTAAAGAGGATTTATAATTCAAGAGAATTACCAGCTATCAAGAATATAAAAAGATTTTTAAACAGGTAAGTGTAGACAAAACTATTAGAAAAAGAGCCAATGATTTATAATTTTTTGGCTCTTTTTCCTACTTATGCAAAATATTCTGGATATCTTTCTACAACTGACTCTTGCTCATTCAGCATCATATGCAAATGTAAAATCGTCAAAAAACGAACTTCTTCAGGATTTTTAGCCACCAGTGCATCAAATAATTGCTGGTGCTGGTTCGTGATAGTTTCCCAAGGCAACCCAGAAATCGTTACCCGCAACCAACGAAATCGCTCTAAATGTGTATTATGATTGTCTAACCAATTCCAAACTTCTTTGCGTTCGGCAATATCAAAACAAGTCTCATGGAACAAATTATCCGCATAGAAAAATCCACGTGCATCTTGTTCTTCAATTTTTTTTTGTTGTAAATTTAATATTTCTTGTAATCGTTGTTGTGTTTCAGGCGTTAGTTTTGTACAACATTCAACCATGATTTGCTGTTCGAGTTGCTCGCGGACAAAGCGCGCATTTTGTGCAGAAGACAGATCAATTTTTGAAATATAGGTGCCACTTTGAGGAATCGTATAAACAAGTTCTTGTTGACGTAGCTGTATCAAAGATTCACGAATAGGGGTACGACCAATATCAAGTAAGTCTTCTAAACTTTTTTCAGAAATTTTGCGTCCTGGTTCTAAATCTGAAAAAATAATTCGTTTTCTAATTTCCTGGTATGCTTGATTTTGTAAGCTATCCATCATGTTCATTCCTCCAAATCCACCATCAATATCTGTTTTATTATAGCAGAAAACCATTGAAAAGTATGTTATGTAATCAGTAGCCATTTGCTCTTACTTTTATAGAAAAGACATGTAACATGTTACGCAAAATGTAACATGTTCTTTTTGTTTTCCATTCTTTTCTTAAACTAGAAAAGCCCTTACAACTCATAAGAAAAACTAGTATGCTCAAAATGTCAAAAGAATTACTCGAGTATAAACGACAAACAATAAATAACTGAAGGAGAATGCAAGATGCAAAAACGTGACTTTATCGATACAAATGATTATTCAAGAGAAGAAGTAGAATACTTGATTAAATTGGGATTAAAATTAAAAGAATCAATTGCGAATGGGTACTATCCTCCATTATTGAAAAACAAAACGTTAGGAATGATTTTTGAGCAATCTTCTACACGTACACGTGTATCCTTTGAAACAGCTATGACACAACTAGGCGGGCACGCACAATACCTTGCACCTGGACAAATTCAATTAGGCGGACACGAAAGTCTAGGAGATACGTCTCGTGTTTTATCTCGTTTGGTAGATATTTTGATGGCTCGGGTAGAACGTCATGACTCAGTAGTTGAATTAGCCAAGACAGCAACAATTCCTGTAATCAATGGTATGAGTGATTACAATCATCCAACTCAAGAATTAGGTGACATTATCACTATGACAGAACATCTGCCAGTTGGCAAAAAATTGAGTGACTGTAAAGTTGTTTTTGTCGGAGATGCAACACAGGTTTGTGTTTCTTTAATGTTTATTGCAACAAAAATGGGTATGAACTTTGTTCAATTCGGCCCAAAAGGATTTCAAATCAAACCAGAAACATTGGCTATCGGTGAAGCAAATGCAAAAATATCTGGAGGAAGCGTATTAATTACTGACGATGCTGATCTTGCGATGAAAGATGCGGACTTTGTTTATACGGATGTTTGGTATGGCTTGTATGAAGCGGAATTATCCGAAGAAGAACGAATGAATGTTTTCTATCCAAAATATCAAGTCAATGCAGACTTAATGAAAAAAGCTGCGCCACACGCTAAATTTATGCATTGTCTACCAGCTACTCGTGGTGAAGAGGTAACTGATGAAGTATTGGATGCGCCTTGCTCAGTTGTGCTAGACGAAGCCGAAAACAGATTAACAGCGATGCGGGCTTTATTGGTTTACTTCTTAAATCCGTACTTAAACTATGCGAGTGAAGCAGTAGCAACAACATACGATAGTGAGTTTGAGCGTCTATTACGTCAAACGAAACAATACGAACGCAAAAATTAAAGTTAGAAAGGAGCAAGGATAATGGAAAAAAAGAAGTTCCGATTATTTGACGCTGTACTCATGGCAGTTGTGGTTATCTTGGTAGTAGAGTCTGCTGCCCCCGCCGCAGCAATTGGCTCCTCACAATTTTTTTGGTGGGGGCTACTACTAATTCTATTCTTTTTACCTTATGGATTAATTTCCGCAGAGTTAGGTACCACTTATGAAGGTGATGGTGGAATTTACGATTGGGTAAAAAAAGCTTTCGGTCGCCGATGGGGTGGAAGAGTTGCATGGCTTTATTGGATCAATTTTCCTATTTGGATGGCAAGTCTAGCTGTTCTTTTTCAAGAAGTCTTCTCACAAATTTTTCAAATCCAGCTTAATTTGTTCATAGCTATTGGCATCCAATTGCTCTTCATTTGGATTGTTACTTTTATTAGTTGTTATCCAGTAAGTGACAGTAAATGGATCTTAAATTTTGCTGCTTTTGCGAAAGTTGCCATTATGATTTGTCTAGGCGTTCTAGGGATTTATCATGCAGTAACGAAAGGTGTAGCAAATGATTTTTCAGGAGCAGCCTTACTTCCAAAAATGGATATTAAGAGTCTAAGTTTTCTTTCTGTCATTCTATTTAACTTTTTAGGATTTGAAGTAGTAACCACTATGGCAAGCGACATGGATAATCCGAAAAAGCAGATCCCACAATCAATTATTTACGGCGGAATACTTATTGCATTCTTTTATCTATTCGCAGCTTTTGGTATGGGAGCAGCGGTTCCTGCCGAAGAATTGTCTGCGTCAGGCGGATTAATCGATAGCTTTATCTTATTAGTCGGTGGTTTGAATCCATTTGTAGTGATTATTGGGTTATTATTTATGTATACTTTAGCTGCTAATTTGATTTCGTGGTCTTTAGGAGTAAATTATGTTGCTCTATATGCAGCAAAGAACAAAGATATGCCAGCAATTTTTGCACGTGTAAATCCTAAAAATGAAATGCCTGTCGGTGCTTCTTTACTTAACGGAATCATTGCAACCTTGCTTGTTGTCGTAGCACCAATGATTCCCAACGAAAACATTTTTTGGGCATTCTTTTCATTAAATGTTGTTGCATTATTACTGTCATATATCATGATGTTCCCGTCATTTTTAAAACTACGCAAAATAGATCCCGATACACCACGACCATTCAAGGTGCCTGGTCCAACATGGTTTCTTCGAATCATGACCTATGTTCCATTCACTTTACTAGTCTTAACTTTAATTTTCTCAGTCGTACCACTTGATAATAGTCCCGAAGAGTTTTCCGGAAAAATTCCGGTATTAATAGGTACAATTCTTGTAGCATTGATTGGTGAAATAATGATAAAACACGCAGGAAAAACGTTAGAAAAAGGAGTTCATTCTCATGAAAACAATTGATAGTACCCCGAAACAAGATGGGTTTTGGATGCCTGGCGAATTTGAAAACCATGAAGGCGTTTATATTTTATGGCCCCAACGTTCTGATAATTGGCGCAATGGTGGAAAGCCAGCGCAACAAACATTTGTTGAAGTAGCCAAAGCAATTGCTGCCTTCGAACCTGTAACCGTCGGAGCAAATCCTGACCAATATAATAATGCACGTCATTTACTACCAGAAGAAATTAGGGTAGTTGAAATTGCTAGTGATGATGCTTGGGTGCGCGACTGCGGCCCAACATTCGTCAAAAATAGTAGCGGCGAAGTCCGTGGCGTTGATTGGTCATTCAACGCATGGGGCGGATTAGAAGATGGTCTTTATTTCCCATGGGATAAAGATGATCAAGTTGCTCAAAAAATTTGTGAAATTGAACGTAAAGATCGTTATCGGCTAGATAGCTTCGTCTTGGAAGGTGGGTCAATTCACGTCGATGGGGAGGGTACCTTATTAACAACAGAAGAGTGTCTACTTTCAAACGGGCGCAATCCTCAATTGTCTAAGGAACAAATTGAACATGTTTTAAAAGAGCAATTAGCTGTTGAAAAAATTATTTGGTTGAAACGTGGAATCTATCTAGACGAAACAAATGGTCACGTCGACAATATTGCTAATTTTGTTAAACCAGGTGAAGTGGTTCTTGCTTGGACAGATGATACCACTGATTCACAGTACGAAATTTCTCAAGAATGCTTGAATATTTTAGAAAATGAAACAGATGCAAAAGGGCGGAAGTTGATCGTTCATAAAATGTATGTACCAAAACCTATTACGATTACTAAAGAAGAAAGCTTAGGTGTTGATGCGGTAGCAGGCACTTTGCCGAGAGAAGAGGGTGACCGTTTAGCTGCTAGTTATGTTAATTATTATACAGCTAATGGTGGAATCGTCTTTCCATTGTTTGGTGACTCGATGGATCATGAAGCAGAAAAACTTTTAGAAAAGTTATATCCAGATCGTACAATCAGTGGAGTTCCCGCAAGAGAAATTCTTCTAGGCGGTGGTAATATTCACTGCATCACTCAACAAATACCTAGTAGCCACTGACTAAAAAACGGATAATTAATTAAATGGTTTTCAATCAAAGATTTGAGGGTTCGCGAACATTTTTGTTTCGAATCCTCGTTTTTTGCTATACTAACAGAAGAAGAGGAGTTGTCCAAATGAAAATAGAACACAGTACCCCTAAACAAGATGGCTTTCATTTGCCGGCAGAAACAGTTCCTCATGAGGAATGCTTTATGATCTGGCCAGAAAGAACTGATAATTGGCGGAATGGTGCAAAGCCCGCTCAGCTTACTTATGCAGAAGTTGCACAAACTATTGCAAAATTCGAACCAGTAACAATGCTTGTGTCAAAGAGACAATACAAAAATGCTCGCCACTTACTTAATGAAAATATCCGTGTCTTAGAAATGAGTTCCGATGATGCATGGATCAAAGATACAGGACCAGTCTATGTCATGGATACTTTAAAAAATCTTCGTGGTGTAGACTTTCGATTCAATGCGTGGGGCGGGCTGTTAGATGGTTTGTTTTTTCCATGGGATCAAGATGATTTATTGGCAGAAAAAATATGTAATTGGCAACGATTAGATTATTATTCCCTCGCAAATTTTGTACTAGAAGGTTGCTCCATTCATAGTGACGGAGAAGGAACAATTTTTACTACTGAAGAATGTCTATTATCTGAAGGAAGAAATCCACAATTTACGAAAACACAAATCGAGGAAATTCTTTTGGAATATTGTGGAGCTCAAAAAATCATCTGGCTTCCACATGGCTTCTTTTTAGACGAAACAAATGGCGATATCGATAACTTATTGAATGTCGTTCGTCCCGGCGAGATTGTTCTTAATTGGTGTGACGATCCAGAAGACCCAATGTATGAGATTGTAAGAGAAGCTTTTATGTACTTATCGAAAGCAACAGATGCCAAAGGACGGACATTAAAAATCCATAAAATGCCTTTACCGCAAGCACTGTACATTACTGAAGAGGAAAGTCTAGGAGTTGATCCAGTAAATGGTATGCTTCCACGCTTTCCCGGAGATCGTTTAACAGCTAGCTACGTTAGTTATTACACGGCAAATCAAGGCATAATCTATCCTATATTTAACGACAATAACGATCAAAAAGCTCATAGAATACTGCAGGACTTGTATCCTGGATATGAAGTCATTGGCGTTCCTGCACGAGAGATCCTTTTAGGTGGCGGAAATATCCATTGCATTGCTCAGGCACTACCAAAACATAGAAAGTAGGATGATTATGGATTTCTATGAAATTGTTAATTCCCATCTAGCAGAACTTACGAAAAATGAACGAGTTTTGTTTGATTATGTTATTTCAAACTTAAATGTAATTAAAAATAAAAGCATTAGAGAAGTTTCTGAAGAATGTTTTGTTTCAACCACAACTTTTTTACGTTTTGTTAGAAAAATAGGCTTTAGTGGTTATAGTGAATTTTCAACAGTTATCAAATATACCTTATTAACCAAAAATGACGTTCCTCAACAAACTCCATTTGTAGTTTCTCAAAAAGATTATCGGGAAGAATACTTGAAAAATTTAATTGAATCCGTTCGTGTAATGGATAGTGACAAGATTAAAAAAATTGTTTTGACTATGCAGGAAAAACCAAAGATTTTTTTGTTTGCTAAGGGAATGAGTAAAGAAATTATGGGTTATATCAAATATCTCTATACTACAGCGGGATTTTTTGTCATCTTTCCAGAGGATCAGCAAACAAGAACAATTGCTTTGCAGCAAGCTGAATCAAAAGACCTGGTCTTTGTTTTTAGTTATCGTGGTGAGGACAACGAGTTGATTACTCTGATTAGAAAATTAAAAGAACAGTCACATCCTTTTATCGTATCGATCACTGGTGCCGATAATAACCTGATGCAAAATACAAGTGATATCAATCTCTACTTATTCACGGACGAACTGTACCTGAATCAACTAAATCTTACTTCTCATATCTCAATGATTGCCTTGATGGAACTGTTGCTTTATCAATATATCGAAGGCTGCGACCCACAGGACTATCATCTGGTGTTTCGTTGAATCAACTACCTTTAGAGCTTAGAACAATGTGTTCTTTGTGTCTATAGGTAGTTTCTTTTTTGGCAAAAAGTTTCAGTTTTTTTTGATAAAAAGACCTTTTCTTGGTACAAACTACCAATTTTCAGTCGTTCGCTTACCAAAGAATCATTTTCATGGTTGAATGGAGTCACAACAGTTCAAGGAAAGGGAATTTTAAACAAAAGGGTGAACAATATGAAGTTAGCAATAATTGGTTCAGGAAAAATTGTACAAGACTTTTTAACAATTACAAAAGACTTACCACAAATCGAATTAGAAGCAATCGTCGGAACAACAAGAAGTAAAGAGACATTAGGAGAACTTAAAAAAATATATGGAATCAAGAACTATTTTACCGATTACGAACAATGTTTACGAGAGGATACGATCGATGCCGTTTATATTGCGGTTCCTAATCATTTACATTTCTCTTTTACAAAAAAAGCACTATTAGCTGGCAAGCACGTCATTTGTGAAAAACCATTTACTACTGATTACCAACAATTTTTAGAACTAAAACAGTTGGCAGAAAGCAAACAAAAAATGCTGCTTGAAGCAATTACAAACCAATACTTGGAAAATTACTTGGAAATCAAGAAGAAACTATCTTCATTAGGAGATATCAAGCTAATTGAATGCAATTATTCTCAATATTCTTCACGATATGATGCTTTTAAAAACGGAGAGATTGCTCCAGTTTTTGATGCTCAAAAAGGAGGGGGAGCATTGATGGATCTTAATATTTACAATATCCATTTTGTTGTGGGACTATTAGGAAAGCCACTGGGAGTCCATTACTTCCCTCATATGGAAAACCAAATTGATACTTCTGGAATTTTAGTCTTGCAATATAAGGAATATCAAGCAGTTTGTATTGCAGCTAAGAATTCTGATGCACCTGTCCGCTCAGTTATTCAAGGTGAAACTAGGTCGATCATAGTTGACAGCCCTACAAATGTTCTAACTTCTTTCGGTATCTATCAAAATAACCAACTTTTAGAAACGATCTCTGAGAATAGTCACCCGCACAGAATGTATCAAGAATTTGTTACGTTTGAGCAACTAATTCAAAACAAAGATTTTGTTTCCATGCAAAAAAGATTAAAGCATAGTGAATCTGTGATGTGGATCATTGATCAGGCAAAAACATCAACGCAATCCTAAAATTTGATCATCTAATTAAATTTTTTCACTGCAAATAAAAACTATCCATATCAAAAAGAAAATTTCCGAATGCTAAACTTTTAGTCGTGGCTCTTAATCCTAATACTGAAAGAATCAAAGGGAACTATAAGGAGAAGCTTTCTGTCTGGCTGGATATTTTAAAAGCAAATGCACCTGATCAAGTTCATTATTCCAGGAGAAGTAACAGATTCAATTAACTTAGATAAAACAGAATTTTCCATTTTTGTTGGCAGCGATGTTAAGAAACAAACGCTTTACAATAAAGAAGATGATCTACTTTTAGGGGACATTCTTGTTTCTACAGGTAGTCATTTATTTATGGTAGACATAAAAAAGAGAAAAAAAAACCATCCAAACTTGGATGGTTTTTTTTTACTCTTTTTTGATTACTTCACGCTGTTCTTTTTTTAGATGCAGTGGAATTTCTTTTACTTTTAGAATATCTAAGAAGAAAGTAAATATCGGAATACCGACAATTAATCCCCAGACTCCAAACAGGCGTTCACTTACTAATAATACGATGAAGGTATAAAAAATCGGTAACTCTGTTTTACTAGACATCAATTTAGGATTCAACACATAAGACTCAATCAAGTGGACAATCAAGATCGTGACCAAAATATAAACCACATCTTTGATTCCCCCTTGTGAATAGGCAATAAACGATAATGGAATACAAGAGATGATCACACCTGCTACCGGAATCAAACTCAAAATAAAAATCATGATTGCTAAGCTTGGTAATTGAGTGAATCCAAATGCAGCTAAAGCAATAGTCGTAATGACAGTATTTAAGATAGCAATCACAAATTGCGCCTCTAAAACTAAACCAAACGTATTAACAAATTTATCTGCGAAATAATAAATGTCTTGAAAAAACCAAGCAAATTCACTTTTTAAAAAGAGTCGAGAAAAAAGAACCGTTTTTTTCTTTTCAATCATAAAAAAGAAACTCAAAATAAAGGACATTGCAAATGCTACAGCCAGTTTCCCAACGTCTTGCAGATAGCCAATAGCAATTGATGCACCATTTTGTAATTGTTCAAAAAAATCATTGCGTTCAATATAATTCTGAACATACGTTAATAGTGGATTATCGTCTTTTGGCTGCTGCTCATAGAAGTGAATGACTGAACCAACCATATCAAAAGTCTGATGGATCAAAACAGGAATATACTTCGTTAGTGCCAGATAAATCAGATAAACTACTATTGAATAAATGACTACTGTTAATGCAGCAGTAGGAATCTTAATAAAACGTTGGATAATCTGAACAAGGTGAATCATTAAATAAGTAAAGATAAATGTGAGCAAAACCGTCGTAATCATTGCTCTGGATAAAAAAAGTAGTAAGATAACTGAAAGTAAAACAGTCAACCTACGAATTTTTTCGTTTGCCAAAAACCGTTGGTAAAAAGACAATCACACAACCTCCTAAAAAAAATACTCGTAACAAATTCATTATAGAATGAACAAACTTAAAAAGAAAACTGTTAAAAGTAAGATTAGGTACTTTCTTATCAATTCCTTAGTAACATCCAAAAAAGAAAGGGTTTACATATTTAAGAGTTGTGTCATACTACTAAAGAGATATAAATATATGAATCAGAGGTGCAAATAAAATGGCAAAATTAACAGATTCCTTATCAATTTCTCCAGAAAGAGGAGTATCAATTGATATTGGACGCAAATTTTATTCATCAAGCTTTTTGAAAAACTTACTTAATTACATGTCATCGCTCAAAATGAATGCATTACAGCTTCATTTTTCGGACAACGAAGGATTTCGAATTGAATGTGAAACTGTGCCAGAACTAACTTCAACTCACTTTTTGACAAAAGTAGAAATCAAAGAATTAATTGCTTATGCTAAAAAAATTGGGATTGAAATTATTCCGGAGTTCGATAGCCCCGGACACTTGAAACGTTTACTTAGCATCTATCCAGAATGGCAGATAGAACGTTTAGGGGAAGATTCAGATGTATTTCCTGCAAATCGAGCCATAGATATTACAAACCAACAAGCAATCAACAAAGTCAAAGAAATTATCACAGAATATTTAGAACTATTTCCTGATTCTCGTTATTTCCACTTAGGAGCAGACGAGTATATTAGTTTTGATGAATTGGCCCGTTATCCTCAATTAACAAGAAAAGCAGAAGAAATTTATCAAGATGCCAGCAGAGCTTATGACTTATTTATTGATTATATCAACGATCTAGCTGACTTGATTGAGTCAGCTGGCAAAACTGCCCGTATTTGGAATGATGGTGTTTACAAAAAGAACCAAAGAATGAAGAGCACACTGAAAAAAACGATCCAAATCACTTATTGGACAAATTACAGTGAGCAAATGGCAGATGTCCAAACTTTTTTCAATGAAGGTCATCAAGTATTGAATTTCAATGATAATTATTTTTATTTTGTGTTAGGAGAAGGGGCTGGCTACCGTTATCCTACTGAAGATAAAATAAAAAACGAGTGGAATCCAATGATTTTTTCTGGCAACCAACACATTACACGAGAACAACTAACTAAAGTGACTGGAACTTATTTTGCCATCTGGTGTGACTATCCAAATGCTCTGACGGAAGAAGAGGTTATGGAGAAAATCAAAGAACCTTTGAAGGCTCAACAAGCCGTTCTTGAGAATTACTCTTTGAGGTAATTTATTTGCCATCAAAATAACACAGGACAAACAGATTCTGCAATTCCATTTATAACTTTTTTTTATAGAAACTATAAAAAATATCATCTTAACAAATGTAAAATATCATCATATAATTTTCATGAAAAGAAAATAAAATATGAAAAGGGACGATTATATATGATGAAAACAAGTAGAAAAGTTGTGATTGTAGGTACTGGATTTGTTGGAACAAGTATAGCCTATGCCATGATCAATCAAGGTATCACCAACGAATTAGTGTTGATTGATGTTAACCAAGAAAAAGCTGAAGGAGAAGCGCTTGATTTACTTGATGGTATGGCATGGGGAGAAGAAAATATTGCAGTTAAATCTGGTGACTATACAGAATGTGCAGATGCTAATCTAGTAGTAATCACTGCGGGAATCAACCAAAAACCAGGGCAATCTCGTTTAGATTTAGTTCAAACAAATGCAAGTATCATGCGTGACATTGTGAGACAAATTATGGAGTCTGGATTTGATGGTGTTCTTGTAATTGCTTCAAATCCTGTTGACATTTTGACTTATATTGCTTGGCAAGCCTCAGGATTACCACATAACCGCGTGGTTGGTACTGGAACAACATTAGATACAACACGTTTTAGAAAAGAAATTGCATTAAAATTGGAGATTGATCCAAGAAGTGTTCATGGTTATGTCATGGGAGAACATGGGGATTCAGAAGTTGCTGCTTGGTCACATACAACGGTAGGCGGGAAACCCATTCTTGAAATCGTTGAAGTGGATCACAGATTAACTAAAGATGATCTAACGATTATTGCCGAAAAAGTTAAGAATGCTGCTTATGAAATCATTGATCGCAAAAAAGCGACCTACTATGGAATCGGGATGAGCACTACACGAATTGTAAAAGCAATTTTGAATAATGAACAAGCAGTATTACCAATTTCGGCTTATTTGGCAGGACAATATGGACAAAAAAATATTTTTACTGGAGTACCAGCTATCGTAGATGAAAATGGAGTTCGTGAAATTGTTGAGTTGGCTATCACTGACGAAGAACAACGATTGTTTAATCAGTCTGTATCCGAATTAAAAGAAGTATTAAGTACTGTGGAATAATTGTAAAAAACGGCATGAAGGAAGAGCAATCGCTCTTCCTTTTTTTAATTATGGTATTCTTTCAAGAGCCCTTTTTGTAGAAGCTCTTGTTTATCTTTAAGATTCATTACATTTTTTTGAAAGTCCTGTGCGTACATAACTGAATATAGGGTATTCAATACATAATCAAATGCAATCTGCGAGGAAAAAGTAGCAACCTTTGCAAAATCATATTCATCTTGAGAAACGACTAAACTCATTGAGGCTTTTTTAGCCATTTCAGAATGTTCGTTTCCTGTAATAAGTAAAGAAGGGGTGCCAACATGATTCAAGTAAGTGAGAATCCGTACGTAATGATGAATTCGACCGCTATAGCTGATAAAGATTGCACAATCGTTTTTCATCAGGTTAGCAGCATTCCATGAAGAATCACTGTACTCCTCAGCAAGGATCAAAAATTTATTGAGCTTGACTAACTTATTTTGAAATTTCCTTGCAGTAATCTGTGAGTCACCTTTTGCAAATAAAAAAATTCTATTTGCTTGATTAAGCATTGTAGCTATCCCATCCAATTCTTGTCCCTCGATTTGCAATTGTGCTTTTTTTATCGTTTGAACAGTAAGATCTGCCATTTTCTTCGCAATCAATTGCGCATTATCTTCATGTGAAAATGGAAAATTTGGATCAATCACATGATTGAACTGAGCAACTAATTGATGGACTTCACGTCCTAATTCAAATCGAAATTCTTTAAATCCAGTGTAACCCATTTTTTTACATAAACGAATGATCGCTGAGTGAGATGTATATGTAGCTTTTGCCAATTCCTCAATTGTTAAATAGACAGCCTCTTCAAAATTTAATCGGATATAATCTGCAATCCGTTTTTCTGTAGTAGTAAATGTCTCTTGTTTGGTTAATTTATCTTCAATCAACATGCTTCCAACCTCCTAACGTCTCTATCATCTTACTAACAAACGGCAATGTTGGCTACTGATTATCATAAATTGGTACTTTTTTTCAAAAAAAGGTTAATTTTTAGCTGAAATTAGGACATTTTTACCAAAATGCGTGTGTACTGAGACTTTAAACACAGTTTTCAGTATACTTGGCGTATCAACTATATAGGAGGATTATTTATGTTAACAATTGCTTATCTAGGAAATGGGAAGAGTACAAATCGTTATCATTTACCTTTTTCTAGAAAACTATCAGACAAAATCAGAATCAAAAAAATCTACTCGCCAAGTGAACCCGTTTGGGAAACTTTTGATGATATCGAATACACTGCAGAGCTAGATGAATTATGGAACGATTCTGAGATTCAGTTAGTCGTTATCACTACGCCTAGTCAATTTCATTATGAATATGGAAAACTCGCATTAGAGCATGGAAAAAATGTTTTAGTTGAAAAACCTTTTGCAGAAACTTCAAAAGAGGCAAAAGAGCTCTTTTCTTTGGCTAAAGAAAAAGGTCTATTTATTCAGTGCTATCAGAATAGACGTTTTGATTCAGATTTTTTGACTGTACAAAAGGTAATTGAAAGTGGCAAGTTAGGAGATATTTTAGAAATTGAAATGCATTATGACTATTTCCGACCAGAAATCCCCGAAAACGCTACTACTTTTTCTACAGCAAACAGCTATCTTTATGGGCATGCTTGCCACACGGTCGATCAGGTTCTTTCTTACTTTGGTGAACCCGATGATATTCATTATGATGTTCGCCAACTGTTAGGAAAAGGTCGGATGAATGATTATTTTGATCTGGATTTTTTCTACGGATCAATGAAAATCTCAGTAAAATCAAGTTATTTCAGAATCAAAGAACGTCCCAGCTTTACTGTCTATGGGAAAAAAGGAATGTTTGTCAAACAAACGAAGGATCGTCAAGAAGAACATTTGAAAATGTTCTATATGCCAGACAACGCTGATTTTGGGATAGATTTGCCGGAACATTATGGTGTTTTAACCTACATGGATGACAATAATGTTTATCATGAAGAAAAGGTTATTTCAGAGATAGGCGATTATAGCCGTGTATATGCAGGTATTTACGAGACATTAATCAACGGTGAAGAAAAAATCGTTAAAGATGAAGAAACTATTTTACAAATGCAGATTTTAGAAGAAGGTATCCGTTCTATCCAAGAAAACGAAGAGAAAGTATAACAGCTTTATCCCAAAATCAAAATGAAAGTAATCCTTTTTGACAGTCCTTTTATTCTTAGGTAAGATAAATAAGAAAACATGAGAACTTTCTGGAGGGACAAATCTATGACTAATTATGATGGCGAAAAAGGAAAACGACTAAGAGGTTCAATGGCACCAAAAACAGATGATGAAGTAGCTTTAGCTGGTACTAATTCTGGCGAAACAGAAAATAAACAAGAAGCATTATCTGGCACTAACTCTGGAGAAGAAAAAAACGTTGCGTTATCCGGATCAAATGCTGTTGAAGATGACACAAAAGAGAAACCAAACAAACTCGAAGAAGCAGTTGAAGAGGTCATAGCCGACGTAAAAGAAAAATTTGAAGAATTGACATCCAAAGATAATCATTCTAAATAAACGAAAAAAGACAAGGACTAAAATCGAGCGCCTTGTCTTTTTTCTTCGTTTCTTACGCTAATAATTAAATTTGATTTCTCTCGCGTTTTGCTAAATAGGGCATAACGAACCCTAAACCAATCAAAACAACAATCCCAACAATGTTGATGATTAATTCATGCCAAAAAAGTGATGAACCAAAAGCGGCATCCTGTGGTAAAACACCAAAAAGAGTGGCAATCATGGTGACAGCAAAACACCAGACACCAACAGTAACAGCAAATCGATCATTTTTGATAAACACGTAATCTGATTGGTATTTTTGACTATTTAAACGGATTTTGATAAAGGCAAAGAAAATCCAACAAGTCACACCTGGAGAGATGATTCCGTTCAAATTTAACAACCAATTAAAAATATCATTCATTTCCGGTAAGAAAACACCTAGTAGTAGAATAAAGGCACTTAATGAAGTCGTCAAAATATAGCCATTAATTGGTAGCCCGTCTTCATTTAATTTCGTTAATTTTTTAGGCATGAATTCTTTTCCTGTATCTGAGATAAGCATCCTTGTCATAGCATCAAGCAAAACAGCAAGAAGAGCACACATATAAATGATTTGTGTCACCGCAAAAATATACATCAGACTATTTCCCAAGTGGAAAAATTCACCCAAACGTTGAAAAGCATAATAAGAACCATTCATCTTCAGATTATTAGGTAGGTGGTGCGCATCAAAGAATACACCCAACGAAAAGGAACCGAAAACGGTCAAGAAAATGGTCATAACAGTTAACATAATCATTGCTTTAGGAAATTCTTTCTTCGGTTTACGCATTCGAGTAACAAAAGGTGCAACTAATTCTGCTCCATTAATTGCATAAATCAGTAACCCGATTGTTGTTAAATAATGTAAATCGAATTTTGGTAAAATTGTTTTAATATTCATTGGTTGTGTTTCAATATGTCCATTTGGCATAAAAAGGGAAGTGAAAGTCATAATAACGAATAGAATCGTCATCACGAACATAGCACCACCACCAATTGTACTTAGAACTTCTAAAGATTTCTTAAAATGTCTTTGCAAGAAGATAAATGTCAAAAAAATGACGAATGTCAATAAAGCAAATAACGAATTAGACATCTTGTCTTCCATTGAATCATCTCCGTTGATCAACCAACCAAAACCAACTACCACTGCGTTTGCCGTATCAACAACGTAGGGGATTGAAGCAGCCCAGTAAGTCCATGCTGTAAAATAGCCCAACTTATCACCACTTGTACCACGAACCCATGAACTCAAACCGCCACCTTCATGATTAAAGACAGACCCTAACTGACCAACCATCAATGAATAGGGAACAACGTATAGTGCTAACAAAATAACCCATGAAGTAATAACACCCATGCCTTGATTAGCAAAATTATAAATAATGTCATCAAATCCAATAACCGTAACAAAAGACATCAATGCTAACACGGGCCACGAAATAAAATTTTTCTTTTCTTCCATACAAACATAACCTCCAGCAAGTATTATAATCTTATTTTTCTGAAAATAATATGAAAGACAATCGGTGTTTCACTTAAAATATAGCGAAAGAACACAAAGAGAACTAAAAAAACAATCAATTAGTTTAAAACTAACAAACTCTAGTAACTATTGGTAAGAATAATCTCAAAAATATTTATCAAAAATTTAGATGAAACCAAAAGTTTTTTCAGCATTGAGTAAAGTAACAATATACATAACAAGATTAACCCTATAAAATAAAAAGTAATTCTTTTATAGAAACAAGATTACAATACAAAATTATTTTTAGTAGTTGTGTAAATATCAGAAATAATATAAAAATTCATGCAAAATAATTTTTAAATGTTGCATCTGTAATGAATTGCTAAAATTGATACCAAAACAGCAAATATTTGATTAAGAGAGTGGCTCATATTCTCACAATCTACTTTGTATAATATATATTATGTAAACTAAAATAAATTTAAAAATAAGTTCTCTCTATTGTACCTCTCTTCCTTACCAATTAAGTCATTATTCGTATCGATTGATGTTTTTTATCTTTTTATACGCAAAATACAGCAAAAATTATTTTTTTGTAACAATTATTCATCCGTATTCGCTCTACATAGTTCACAAGTAGCTCATAAATAGATTAAAACGCTTTGTATAATAGTGAATTTATTTATATAGCTGTAAAACACATTTAACATATAAATAATATCTAAATTTGAACCTTTATCAATTTTTTTGAGCAATAAACAATCATTTCAGAGGAATCATAGATCAATGATTCCTCTGAAATGTCTAATAAAATTAAATCTTTTTTTAAAAGTAGCTACCAATTGATGAAAAAGCTGCGTGATTACAGGTAAGAAATAAATTACGCCTGCAGCTCCAAGTACTAAAAATAGCTGTTTTTTGCTTTTTATGTTTCAACATACTTGTTGTTTTATGGAAAAAATATAAGATACTTTTTGCTAACGCTGTGACTGTCGATAAAACCAGAGTTGGTGAATAAGCTGTTTGCTTTTCTGGAGTGACAGTTACACTCATTAGATAGTTTAGTAATGAATGAATTTTCCGCAAAAATGGTACCTCTTATCTTTATTGGTTTATAAATATTTTGTTTTTCGATTTTTTCACTTTTCGGAATAAATAAATTTATTTTGATCGTTATTCTTCTTCTGTCCTTACTTTGTTCATCCATGGAAATTCGAATCCGATTGTTAAGTCCTCCTTCAGCACCAGAACTGCATCAAACTTACCTTTTTTACCAGTAAATCCTTTAATTACTTTACTAGTCTTTCTTTTCGACAAAAGTTCACGAAGATTCGTCTTAGTTAGTTTCTTTTTAGCGACTATTGGCCATAATTTGAAGTCACATTCTGGATTGAGACAACTTGCTACCTTAGGGTACAACATCACAAGTCCATTTTGACACTTTGGACAACGACCTAATTGATCATTTTTCTTCTCCATCGCCTTGATTTGACGTGTACCAGTAATTTCCTTTGATAAATCAACTTGCTGAATTTGTTGAGGAACAGATTCTAGCAAATGTAAAATGAATTTTTTGATATTTTCCAAAAATACTTCTGGCGTTCCTTGATTCTCTCCAATTTTTCGTAAATACCCTTCCCAGCGTGCGGTCATCTCGGCGCTAGTCAAAAGAGGTTCACTTGCGACAGCTTTACATAAAGTTACACCTTTTGAAGTAACAAATAGTTCATTTTTCTTCACTTCAATATAATGTCGTTGTTTTAAATTTTCGATAATATTTGCACGTGTTGCCTCAGTTCCAATTCCTTCTACTTCTTTCAATATTTCTTGTGCTTCGTTATCGTCCAACGTTTTCCCCGCTGTTTTCATAGCTGTAATCAGCGTTCCTTCATTGTATGGTTTGGGTGGTTGCGTTTCTTTTTCGAGACACTTCAGCTCTACTTCAACAAGATCGCCTTCTTGAAGCACTGGCAATTTTTGCAGATCTTTTTTCTTTTTCTTTCCAGTGTTTAAAATCGCTTGCCAACCTTGTTGGATAGGGACTTTACCAATACTTTTTAACTTCAATTCATTTACAGCTGTCAAAACAGTTGTTTCTTCATAAATATAGTTACTGGCAAACATGGCAATCGTTGTTTGTAAGACCTGCAAATAGACTGCTTGTTGAAGACG
Source organism: Enterococcus sp. DIV0660C (assembly GCF_017316125.1). Classification (GTDB taxonomy): domain Bacteria; phylum Bacillota; class Bacilli; order Lactobacillales; family Enterococcaceae; genus Enterococcus_B. The sequence goes on from NZ_JAFLWA010000012.1 coordinate 59,433, forward strand.
CGAAAGTTTACTAAAACGCTCTTTCGTTGGAATTGTTTTAGTCGGAATAATAGCATGATGTTCCTGCACTTTACTAGCATCAACGTAACGTTTCTTTGGAAATAGTTCAGGTGTGTCAATTGTTTCAACACCAAGAAATCCTTTATATTTTTCCAATTGTTGCACTAGGTAGTGATGCTCATTATCAGTGATATATGGCGAATCCGTTCTGGGGTAGCTTAAAAACTTACTTTCATATAGCCCTTGAACCGCTTCTAGCGTTGCTTTTGCGCTAGCTTTCATCATCTGATTCATTTTTGATTGCAAACTAGATAGCGAAAATAAACGTGGACTACGAAGTTGCTTTTCTTTTTTTATTACTTGGTTGATTTGTCCCTCTTGAACACCTAAATGCGCACCTAATTTTTGTAATTCTGCTGTCAAGGCTTCTGGTGTCTTGAAAGATTTTTTTGGTTCCATTTTTCCGATGAATTGTCCATTTTGATGCCGAATCTCTCCTTCACCTTCGAAATATGGTTCCCTTTTGAAATGATTGATTTCTTCTTGTAATTTAAAAATCATATATAACGTAGGCGTCTGTACTCTTCCTAATGAAAAGCTACCATCGATTCCTTTCTTTTGAAGCAATAGACTGTATAAAGGACTACCATTCATCCCAATTAACCAGTCGGCATTTTGCCTTGCTTTTGCTTCTTTATACTTTGGAAAATAGTATTCACCTGGTCTTAAATTTTTAAAGCCATCATAGATTGCTTCTTTTTCTAATGAATTAATCCATAGGCGAAGATATTTTTTTTCTTTAGAAAATGCTTTTGCTTGGCGAATGATTGACCAGGCGATTGCTTCTCCCTCCCGATCTCCATCAGTAGCGACAATAATAGTATCTGCAGATTGTAATTCCTTTTTGACAATTGCAAACTGCACTCTTTTATCCATAGGAACTTCATACTGGAAAGTCTCAGGAAAAATCGGTAAATTTTCTAATGACCATCTCGCCCAACGTTGCTCATATGCACCCGGTGGAACCATATCAACTAAATGACCAAATCCATAAGTAATCGTTACTTCACCTGTAAATAACGGATCTTTGATTTCATAATAACCATCCTGTTTTTTTCGTTGTTGAAAGGCTTCAGCATACGCTTTTGCTTGGGATGGCTTTTCTGCTAAAATAACTGTTTTCATGACTTCTCCTCCGTTATTCAAGCTAATTGCGACTTACCTATTATGGAACAAATTTTTGAATCTGACAACAAAAAAAACCTTATCTTATCAAGAGTCTGATAAGGCAAGGCGAAAGTATGTTTGTAATTGAATAAAAAAGAAAATCTATACATTTAGGACATAAACTCAACCAGTCTTTGATTCCAACTTTTTCATCAAAAAGCAATTATCTCTTACTCACACATAAATGGATTATCGTAAATCGTTGTTAAAGAAGGTAGCAACTTTACTTGATCGCTTGATGATATGTAACTTTGATTGCTGTATCGATACAATATTCTGTTTGTATACCACAGTCTAGTAACGTTGGTTTTTGTTAGCAATCCTACTCTAAAGGTTTCAGTTTGATCGTAACATACACCATGTAAATCGATAACTACTAATGGTTTCCATATCCCCCCTCCCCTTTGTTTTTTCTATAAACGATTTAGCCCAATGTCTGCAGCTGGTAATACGTATTCATACAAAGAGAAATCTTGATTATTATGCACGAGAATTTCCAACGGATTTAATTGTAACAAAGGCGCCAGTTGCCGTTCGAGCATGATTGGTGAATGAGTACTAGTGCTTCCAATATTCAATAAATCAATACACACATCAGGTGACAAATTAGAAGCAAGCTTAGGTATGTCTCGATTCAAGAAATAATCGACTAAAACGATGTCTCCTTGAACTGCATGAATCATGTCTTGATTTTTCGCTAGTTCTACATAAACAAACTTCAGCTTGTTCTTCAAACTACTTGTCTGAATGTTCCGATAAAGTTGCTTGGCAATATACTTTCCAGGTGATTGCTTATGGGTCACCAAAAAGATTGTTTTTTTATTTGACATAGGCTATCTCCTCTCTTTTTCAACACTATAAATCCATTTTCAGAAAAATTACATTTATTTTCACTAAGAAAGATCTGTTTTTACTTATTATTAATAATTGCAACAATTCTCTCCTGATCAGCTCCACAAAATTGCTTTAAGCTAATTTTAGGATAACTGTGTTAAAATTAATCAGAATGAAAAATGAGGTGAATCAATGATAAAGTTACTCATTGTTGAGGATGAAAAAGTTTTGTCTGACAACATCAAAGAAATTATTAACGATCTTGGAGAAGTCGTCCAAGTTTACGATGGTAGTGAAGGTCTCTTTGAATTGGAAAGTGGTATTTATGATTTAGTTATTCTTGATCTGATGATGCCTGAGATGAATGGATACGAAGTTTTAGCACAAGCAAGAAAAGCAAATATTCATACACCTGTCTTAATTTTAACCGCAAAAGATGGCTTAGAGGATAAAGTCGAAGGATTTGAAAAAGGCGCCGATGACTACTTAACTAAGCCTTTCTATCGCGAAGAGTTGATTATGCGTGTCAAAGCATTGTTAAAGCGTTCGTTGGGGCTTTTCAATGAACATTCATTAGAGTACAAAGGTGTCATTTGTGATTTAAATCGTAACGAGGTCACTTTTGAAGGCAAAATTTTATCCATTCAAGGAAAAGAATTTGAACTCTTAACTTACTTTTTACAAAACAAGGGAATTATTTTAACAAAAGAACAGATTTTTGATCGAATTTGGGGATTTGATTCCGATACGACGCTAACTGTCGTTGAAGTTTATATGAGTAATCTGCGAAAACATTTGCGTGAAACGACTCTTGCAAAAGATATCAAGACACTCCGAAACGTTGGCTATATTTTACAGGAAGTGTAACAAAATGAAAAAAATAAAAGACAGATTTCCTAACAAGCAAAAAATTCGTTTCTTTTTAACTAACGTTACAGCTTTTGCTAGTATTTTTATTTTATTAGGTTTCATCACGCTTCAGTTACTTAACCAATCTGCCTATAGAGAAACTGATCTAAGTCTAAAACAAATCGATACAACGTCTCGTGCCGTTCAATTAGAAGTTTCTCGTTACGAACAAGGAAATCCCTTTTTGGAAAATTTCCCCGGCGGACAGCCCTTAAACGAACCAGATAACAATCGTTTCAATACCCAAGTGATTCTATGGTCTGCTTCTGGTGAAATTTTGAATAAAGCCGCTATTGGTGGTCGTTTAAATCAAATTCAAGGCTTGAAGTTAGATACAAAAAACCTTGATGTTATTCAAAGTATCGACTTATCTGAATCAGAAAAAGATCATTCTTTGGCATTTCGCTCTATTACACGCAAGGCTGAAGCAAATCAAAACGAAATTGCTTATATTCAAGTATTAGCAAATACCAATCAGATTAAAGATTCTCTAGCTACCTTTCAAACTGTTATGATTATTTGTATGATTGTCTTCTGGCTGATTTCAATTGGCATTAGTTATTATCTCTCTAACTTAAGTATGCGCCCTATTCTAGCTTCGTGGAAACAGCAAAAAGAGTTTGTTGAGAATGCGTCGCATGAGTTTCGCACACCCTTGTCTATTATCCAGAATAGTTTAGAACATTTATTTACAAAACCAAATCACACTGTTATCGAAGAGTCAGAAAGCATTGCTCAAGCTTTGGCAGAAACACGGCGACTTACCGGACTGACAACCGATTTATTAACGATTGCGCGAAATGATTCGAATCAAAGACTTTTATCAAAAACAGCTGTAAATATCCAGCCGTTCATCGCCCAATTAGTCAAGCCATTTCAAGAAATGGCTGAAATGGATGGCAAACATTTCCAGATTGCGAATGAGTCCACAGCTACTGTCATCATGGATGAAAAGAAAATCCATCAAGTACTAGTTATCCTGCTTGATAATGCGTTAAAATATACCAGTTCAGGTGACTCTATTTTGATTGAATCACAAATAACCAGCAAAGAATGGCAAATTGACGTTACGAATACTGGACCAAGTATTTCCTCTGATGAAAAAGCAAGAATCTTTGAACGTTTTTATCGTGAAGATCGTTCTCGCTCAAAAGAAACTGGTGGCTATGGGTTGGGTTTGGCAATCGCCAAACAAATCATTGACCAACATAAAGGAAAGATTTCTGTTAAGGATTATGAACCACAAGGTGTCATTTTTACTGTTGAATTACCTCTAAAATAATCTAAAATAAAAAATCCCGACAGAATCAATCGATTGATTCTATCGGGATTTTTATTTAGGTATTTTTGTCAGAATCACTCTCCCTCCACTAACGCTTTCTTATTTTTGATTTTTGTTTTAGGATAAGAGAAAGAATCAGTTATGATCCTTGATTTATCAGTCTCATTAGTGACACTTGAATCCATGATCATTTTATCTAGAGCTGAAAGGAGTACAATTATGGATAGTAAAACTAGAAAACAGGTACAAGAAAAGTTGAAACAACGATTACAATTATTACCACCTATTTTCGAGCAATTCTTACTTGAAAATCGAGGACATTTGTCTTTAAGTAGTCGTTACGAATATGCAAAAGATTTCCATTTATTTACGGACTTCCTCCAAAAATCTTATCCAGATCAGGAAATGAATGATGAATTTATCTTGCAATTAGAAAAACGAGATTACCTGAACTTTTTAGCTAGTATTTATCGTCATACACGCTCTTTCCAGACGGCAGCTGAGCAGCCTATCGAGCAGACATTCAGGAATAATTATCACGGTGTTTCAAGAAAGCAATACGCACTTAATCATTTTTTGAAGTTTTTATTTCAAAATGGGCAGTTAAAAAAAGAAATTTCATTATTAGGAACCAGTACTCCGGAAACTACTATACCTGCACCACGCTATGTTCCAGCAGAGTTGTTACTTGATTTTGAAACACTATTCATTCCATCTGCAGGATTTGATACAAGTCGAGAAGCTAGCTTTGAGAAGAAAAACCGACCACGCAATCTTGCAATCCTTGCACTATTGCTTTATTGTGGGCTCAAAATCCATGAAATTGTGGAATTGAAGAGAAAAGATCTCCTACTAGAAAAACAGTTGATTCAACTTCATCGAAAAGAAAATCGCTTGAATCAAGTGCCACTTCCTAATGAAGCATTCAGCTTTCTAAAAGCATATCTCACCCTACATGAATTAACTGCGGAAGATTTTGTATTTCAATCGTCACATGACCAACAAATCTCTCCCCGGACGATTCGACAAATTTTAAGTAAAGTAACCGTTTACCAGAATCTTTCACCAGAATTGTGTCGAAAAACTTTTCGTTATTATACTGAACAGTATTTAGATGATCTTGACACAGTAAACTATTTATGTGGCAATCGCTACCTTAATCCACATGACTTTCACGAAGTCTACCAAAATATGTTAGGATTTTCCTATCATCAATTTGACTAATATACGTTTTTAAAATTGTTTTCTGGGAAAGAAAAAAATAGTAAAGCTTTTCTGTCACTTTGATCATCTTTTATAGAAAGAAATATTTTGCGCTCTTTTTCACAAAATAATCTGTTATTTTCAAAACGTTTGTGCTACGATTATAGCGGAATTTGTTCCCCTTTTAACAAAAAAATGATGGAGTGTGACCTATGGAAACAATCGAGTATTCCCCACTTAATTTATTTACTAATTACCAAGAGGCAGCAAAAAAAACACCAGATGTTTCAATCATCATCGATGAACCATTAGCTGCTTTTCCTGAGCTTGGATTTAAAAGCACTTACAAAGAAAGCTATGAAACAATCTTAACGCGCGCCTATCAGTTGGCAGCAATGGGTGTTGGACTAGGCGACAAAATCATGCTGTATAAAAGTTCAGCATTCGACACTTATCTAATGGCAGTTGCTGCTTCTTATCTTGGTGCTGTACCTGTGATGACTTCTTATCATTTGCCGACAGCAACAATGGAAGTGTTTGTGGAACGCCTAGAAGATCCTTTTATCTTGTTTGACGAAGTTACTGCGGAACGCGTAGCGGGAATCTCAAATGGTTCAAAAGAAAAACAATTATCAGTAAAAGAGTTATTGAACCAATCAGCAACACCAGTTTCTCAACAAGAATTACCAAAAGATCAAATTGCCTATATGACACATACTTCTGGAACAACTGGTATTCCAAAATTAATTTGTCATTCAGCAAACTCTATGGGGTGGCGAACAAAATGGCAAAAAATGATTTTTACAAAGATTGCAGCAAAGGAATTAGTGGCTTTTCATATTTCTCCCGTCCACTCTCGCTTCAATATCGGAATTTCTTCCTTAATGGCTATGGGATTCCCAATGATGCCATTGGCTAACGCACAAGGAGAACATGTAGTGAAAATGCTAACTCAAAATCCACCGATTGCACTAGAAACGCATCCAAATAACTTCGTTCAATGGAGTTTCGTTGCAAAAGAAGTACCAGAAGCGTTTGCTGGTATTCGTTACTATCACTCAACTTTCGATGCAATCAATAACCAGACAATGGCAACTTTCCTTGACACCTCAAAGACAAAAGATGCCATCTTTTTACAAGTTTACGGACAAAGTGAATGTGGTCCAATGATTCTCAAAGCACATACTTTGGAATCCTTAAAGACAAATGATGCACGTGATATGGGTGTTGGGCTTGGTGACTTGACCAAAGCTCGAATCACGGATGATCAAGGGAACCTCTTACCTACTGGCACAGATGGCCACATTCAATTCTTATCAAAAGGTCGTGCATTGACTTACTATAAAGAAGATGCACGCTTCCAAGAAAATGTTTATGGCGACTGGTGGGACAGTGGTGATTACGGTGTGATGAATGAAGACGGACATCTTTTCTTGAAAGATCGTCAAGTCGACTTGATTGAAACAATCAATAGTACCTTAGCAATCGAAGATTATTTACTTGATTCGCTTGAGTTCCTAGCTGAAGTCGTAATCGTACGTGACAAAAATGATTCGCCACAACCAATCATTGCTTTAGCCCCTGGAAAAGAAATGGATTGGGACGCTTATTGGACACAAGTTCACGAACTGCCACGTTTGAATACACCGATTATTCGTGCCTTCGAAGACATTCCACGAACTGCAACAATGAAAGTCCAACGCCTTCAAATCGAACAAGAATTAAAAAACCAATAAAATAATTTTAAACAAACAAATACTTTTGATAACGATGCTTTTTCGTTGTCGAAAGTATTTTTATTTCCCTACGTTTTTCAAAATTGGCTGAGTTCCGAATCTGCCAATTGGCTGTTTTCATTTTATTTTACTTTCGCTATACTTGCTTTTATGGAGGAAATAAGATGAAAAGAGTATTAACAATTGGCGGATCTGACCCTTTCGCAGGCGGCGGAATTCAATCCGATTTAAAAACTTTTGAAAATTATCAACTTTTTGGTTTAAGTGCCCTAACCTGTGTAGGTTTTTTGGACGAACAAGGTACATTCCAATTAGAAAATTTATCGCCGAGACTACTAAAACAACAATTAGCTTCATTAACAAAAATGACAACACTTGATGGAATTAAGATTGGCTTACTTCACTCAGAAGAAGCTATCACGATTGTCCATGATTTTTTGATACAAAATTCAGAACTTCCAGTTGTCCTAGATCCTGTCCTTGCGTTTAAAGAAACTAAAACGACTGAAAATAAACGTTATATGGATAAAATGATTGCTGAACTCTTTCCTTTAGCAACTATTGTTACACCTAATTTAAAGGAAGCGGCTTTGTTGGCAAACCAAGATGAGTTACGATCATTGGATGACCTTCGCCGCGCGGCTAAAGTCATCCACGCTCTTGGAGCAAAACAAATCGTGATTAAAGGCGGGCAAGGTATTCAAGGTGACTTTGCGATCGATTTATTTTTTGATGGCGAAAATGAGCAATTATTCACTCGTAAAAAATTAACAAAACCAACTGTTAATGGTGCAGGTTGTACGTTTTCTTCTGCTATTTTAGCAAATTTGTGCCGAGGTGACGCTTTACCTACAGCAATTGCAACTAGTAAAGACTATGTCTATCACTGCATTGCCCATGGCGTTTTAATGAACGATGGTTCCGGTAGTGTTTGGTCCGGAGGAAAACGAGAGGAGGAATAACGATAAATGAACATCAGGCAAATAACAACCTATGCTATGCTGATTGCGCTAACTGTTGTGCTTTCTCTGACGATTCTCATTCCCGTTCCAGCAACGAATGGATTTATTACTCTATGTGAAGTTGGTATTTATACAGCAGCATCGTTATTTGGACCAATTGGTGGCTTAGTTGTTGGTGGTTCCAGCGGATTATTGATCGATTTGATTTCGGGCTACCCACAATGGGCGATCTTTTCCCTGCTCATTCATGGGTTACAAGGATTGATTGTGGGCTTGGTTGGTCGACAAACAACGTTTCGCTGGTTTCTTGGCCTATTCACTGGTAGTATGATCATGATCATTGGTTACTTGCTAGCGGGTTGGTTCTTGTATGGCTGGCCAGCAGGAGTCGCGTCAATTCCAGGAAATATGATCCAGAACTTATTTGGAATTGCACTGACTTACCCATTGGTCTCTGCCTTGAAACGATTTCAATTACGAAAACAACGTTAATCATAGCGAAAGAAGGATAAATGAAAATGGAATTAACAAAAGAAATGTTGGCAAAACAATTAACCGAAATGGTTACTGATATCTTGAATGAAGCAAACCTCAAAGCTGGGGATTTATTTGTATTAGGATGTAGCACTAGCGAAGTTGTTGGTGGGCACATTGGAAAAAACTCTAGTGCTGAAGTTGGTCAATGGATTGTCCAAACACTAAAAGAAATCCTTGATTCTAAAGAAATCTCACTAGCTGTCCAAGGTTGCGAACACTTAAATCGAGCACTAGTCGTGGAACGTAGCGTAGCCGAAAAGAAAGATTTTGAAATTGTGACCGTTGTTCCAGCTTTACACGCTGGTGGTGCTTGCTCCGTTGCTGCCTTCGAGCAATTTACTGATCCAGTTGAAGTCGAACATATTATTGCACAAGCAGGAATCGATATTGGTGATACCTCTATTGGGATGCACGTCAAACATGTTCAAGTTCCTGTCCGCCCTCGTTCGAATACCTTAGGTGGTGCACACGTTACTGCTTTACGTTCTCGTCCTAAATATATTGGTGGTCCACGTGCACAATATAATACAAATGAACGCTAAGTAAAGGAATCTTGTTTATTCCCACTTTTAGTTAAAATGATTTATAATCAAAAAAAGAGGTATGACAAAATATTGTCATACCTCTTTTTTTTGATCATTAGTTGGATTACTAGAGGGAATTTCGTTGATACATTCTAGCTTCATAAGGTCCAAATTCGCCCATAAGATCAAATCGATGTTCATCCATATGTTCATCCAACTGATTGGTTAATATGACTGACCAATCTTCTGTTAATTTTTCAGTTGTTAGATCAAAAACTGCATTTTTCGCTGTCAAGTTTACCATAATTAAAAATTGTTCACTGGCTTCCACACGCTCGTAAATAAATAATTGTTTGTGTTCAGGTAAATACTCTTTGAAACGGCCCGTAACCAATGCAGTATGCTGTTTTCGTAGTTGAATCATTTGTTTATAAAACGATAAGAGTGAATTTGGTTCTTTTGTTTGTGCTTCGACATTGATCACATCTTTATTTGGATTAACAACTAGCCAAGGCTCCTGTGAAGAGAAACCAGCAAATTTTTCATCCGTCCATTGCATTGGTGTCCGACTATTATCTCTTGTTGTGCTACGAATGATTGCCAATGATTCTTCCGACGTGCAACCTTCTTGAAGCAATCGTTGATAAAGTTTTCTTGAATCAAGTGCATCTACTTGTTCAATTGACGCAAAAGCCATATTGGTCATCCCAATTTCTTGTCCTTGATAGATAAAAGGTGTCCCTTGTAAGAAAAAGTACATCATTCCTAGCCCTTTTGCAGACTCCAACCAATAATTCTGGTCATCACCAAAAGCAGAAACGCTTCGAGGTACGTCGTGGTTTTCCATATAGAGTGCATTCCACCCTTTTCCTGCTAAAGAATTCTGCCACTCAGTAAGTGCTTGCTTCAGTTTAACGACATCTAGTACACCTTGTTCTTCGTGGTTCCATAAAGAAATATGATCAAATTCAAAAATCATATCAAAATACCCAGATTTGCCAACCCATTGTGGGCCTTCCGCAGCAGATACGCCACTTGCCTCACCGACAGTCATGATGTCATATTCATCAAAAATCGTTTTTAGTTCAGTCAAATATTCCCCGATTCCTGCTACATTTTGAAAAGGTGAAAATGGATTAGCTGTTGCGGGAATAGCATAGTCTTCTTTTTTGATATGTGAAATAGCATCTAATCGAAAACCATCAATCCCTTTGTCTAACCACCAACGAATCATGGTAAATAGCTCTTCTCTCACTTTTGGATTTTCCCAATTCAAATCAGGTTGTTCCTTGGCAAAAACATGTAAATAAGATTGCTCAGTTTCCTCATCACGTGTCCAAGCAGAACCACCAAAAATAGACTGCCATTCATTCGGCGCTGACTCTGCGGTACTATCTGCCCATAAATAATAATCACGAAAAGGATTGTCTACTGATTTTTTTGATTCAATAAACCATTTATGTTGGTCAGATGTATGGTTGATAACCAAGTCCATAATCACTCGAATGCCCATTTGATGAGCTTCAGCCAATAGCAAATCAAATTCTGCCATTGTTCCAAATTTTGCTAAGATTTCTTGATAATTACTGATGTCGTAGCCATTGTCAACAAATGGAGAAGAGTAAATGGGATTGATCCAAATGAAGCCAATCCCTAACTCTTTTAAATAACTTAATTTTTCACGAATTCCATTAATATCACCAATCCCGTCTTGATTGCTGTCTTTGAAACTCGCGGGATAAATTTGATAGCCCACTTCTTGTTGCCACCACTGTACATTTTTTGTCATGCGGATACCCTCCTTTGCCATTTCATCAATTATAAACGAAATTGCTCCCTATAAGTCTTTGTTACCGTTAACAAAAAAGAATTAAGTACTTTTCCTTCAAAAAAAAAAAAAACGAAGTAACAAACATACGTTCATTACTTCGAGTGTTTTAATGATAATTTATGTTCCTATAGATAACGAGTAATCAATTGGATCATCTGCTTAGGAAATTCCTGGAGATCTGTAATGTCAAGAAAACGACTTTCCCCATAAATTTCTTTGATTTCTTCTTTGTCTTGACCAATCGCTGCAGCAATGAAAATAATTCCTTGTCGATCATATTCTTTGATTACTTCTTGGATATCTTCTTTTGCTTTTTTTCCAGTATAATCTGGAAGTGCTTTTGGTTGCCCATCACTAATATTCAATAACAATTTGGTAGTTGCCGTTTGTTGGTTCAGTTTATCAGCAACTACTCTTAAAACTGCTCCGTCACGGTTGTTTTGGCGTGGTTTCATCGTTACCAATTTGTCATCTAACCATTGAAAACTATCAGTGAATTCTTTATAAGAAAAAATGGATGTTTTTTCACGTGCAGAAACATCTGCTGTATCACCATTGATCATCAGTGGAATATTGACACGTTTAGCAAATTCTGCAATCGCAATTGCGGCCTTTTTTGCTGCTTCTATTCGATCTTCTCGAATCATCGAACCTGACTCATCTAATCGGATAGCAACGGCTAGAGATGGTTGTTCATGGGGTGGATTTTTTTTGTCAAAATTACGCAAATCACCATATGCGATGCGACTAGCGTTAAAGCGTTGCCCTTCGTATTTACCTTTTTGATAACTTGTGCTTTCTTCGTTATCTAAAAGTTCTAATACTTGTCGACTCAACGAATCAACGACTGGAAAGACTTGGGCTCTGATTGCTCGCGCATCATCGCTATTTATTTGGTACTTTGGTCGGTGAACAAGTAGTCCCTCTTTTTCATGCATTGTATCTTTCATGATTTGGCGTGCTTCTTTGTTCAATTCTTTCTTCATTTCCTTGTCATGGGCATCCATGTCAGCAGCAGACATTTCTGCAGACTCATCTTTCACACTTTTTTCTGTCTGATGTTTTCCTTCGACATCACTACTTCGTTCTTCTTCAATGTTAGCTAGATTATCAGATTCATTTGTCTCTTCTGGACTTTCCATATCAGCCATTTCTTCAACTTTTTCCAGTGCAGGTGTTTCTCGTTCTGCCAAAGTCAACTCTTCTGGGGCAAGTGCTTCAATCTGACGCTCTTTTGCTTCTGAACCACTGATTTTTCGCCCACGAACTGTTGGTTCAGCAGTCGTTTCGCCCCACTTTTTTGCTCGAAGCAAATCCCTTAGTTCAATTAATAATCCTGTATCGTCTAAAGCTTGGGATAAAATCGTTAATTCATCAGGATCAGTGGTCAATTTATATAAGACTTTTGGGTAGATTGATTGTAATACATCTTGACCTTGCTTCATCGTATTCACCCAGTAAAAGTACGAACGCATTCCGGCAACACCTTTGATTGCATTTGCTTTCGCTGTTTCATCTAACAATCGAATGATTTCTGCCATTTTAAGTAAAATGGGCGATTCTTGAATGCCTGTCTTCCCAACAGCACGTTCAACCATTACCTCAAGACTAGGGAGATCCATTTTTTCTGCATGTTGCATTCGATCCCGCAAGGATTCATTCAATGGTCGGTTTCCTTGATAATTTCGGTTAGTCGTAATCACAACTATACAGTCTGGATGTCGCCGGACAATACCTGTTGGTAGATTCAGCATTCCGTTTGATTCCAAAGCTGAGTTTAATGCTACTAGGACAGACGCATCCCGGATCACTGTTGGTTCTTGGATTTCAAGTAAGTAACCTTTTTCCATCGCACGAACGATTTCTGAAGGATAATACTTATAATGAATAGGTGTTGTTTCAGCCTTTGCTTCAATTTGTTGCACAAATTCAGCTAGTTTTTCCCGTGCAGAAAGTACATCTAATTGATAATGCGATTGGATTAAACGCAAAACAGCGTCAAAACTTTCAGTTTGAGAAATAGCTTCTAATAGCTCTTGGCTATCTGCATCAACAGATTCCACTACTGGTAATAACGCACCAAAAACATCAGATTTATCCATATCTGCAAAACATGTCACCTTTGTGTAAGGTAATTGCAAATCAGCAGATAACGCTTTGGCTAATTGTGTCTTACCGGAACCGGCATCACCTTCCAATAAAATATTCATGATTTTCATCTCAGGATCAAACCAGTTTTCGTTGATTTCTGTTGCAATTCTGATTTCTTCTGCACTCGTTCGGTGACTTTTTGGTTTTTGCCAAATCATCTGTTTTTCTAGACGTGAAAATACTCGATCTTGTGTAAGCGAGAACTCACTCATTGTTCAACCTCCTTTAACGAGTCGGTGATTTTAATAACCTAAATCATCTAACAAACGTTTTAAGATACGGAAACGTTCGCCAATTAGTTCACCATCTTTTTGTAAAGTATCATAGTAAAGAATAATGTCTTCATCAATCTTAGGATTTTTGGTATCGACTTCGACAGTCATTCGATTTCCTTGCAAGCCAATGATATCGACTACGGGATTTTCAGGATCATAGAATTTTTTATAACGATATGCATCTTGGAAATACAAGCTTCCTTGTGCTGCTAAAATCGCTAAATCTAAAATACGAGTAATTGGTAATTCTTCGGATTGACGTGACCATTTTTCGCCTGTATGACGCCAAACTTTTCCAGAAATATCGACTTTTCCGCGATCATTCCATTGTGCTAAACCAAGAGACAAGCCTTTTGCATCTGTATCTAAGGCATTACGGCCATCAACTTTATCATAATCTTCGACGACAAGAACAGGTTTATGCTTTAAATTTGTTGGGATTTCCATCAAAAACACTCCTTTATTATTAATGTTAGTAATTTACTAAATTACTAACGTAGTAAATTACTAACGGTCAAAGCGATTATAATCCAATAAACAAAAAAATGCCAGCAAACAAATTTGTTTGCTGGCAAAAATGAATAAAATAAGAATTATTGCGCCGAAATTGCAAGTCCTACTGCTTTTTCTCCAAGATGCGTTCCAATTACTGGGCCAAAGTGACCAATCTCAATTTCTGCATCTGGGTATTTCTTTTGTAATTTTTCTTTTTCACTGATTGCAACATCTAAGTTATTTGCATGAATCACGTATAACTTAACTGGTCCTGTAATTTCAGCTTTTCGTTGACCAATGATATCTTCTGCACGGGCAAATGCTTTTTTGCTTGAACGGATTTTTTCAAACAAAACGATTTTTCCATCTGTAAATGTCAAGATCGGTTTTATTTTTAATAGCCCACCAATCAATGCTGCACCATTTGTTAAACGACCTCCGCGCACTAAATTGTTCAAATCATCAACTATCAAATAAGCATAGGTATTATCGCGAATATGATCGATATGTGATAAAATTTCTTCAAGTGACGTTCCCTGATCATTTAAATCTAAGGCAGATTCAACCATGTGTCCCATAGGCATGCTTGTAATTTTCGAATCGTACGGAATCACCGTTAATCCTTTCACATCTTCTTTCATTGCAAACAACGTGTTAACAAAGCCAGAAATACCAGAAGAAAGGTGAATGCTGATTACCGTGTCATACCCTTTCGCCTTTAATTCGTCATATAATGCCAAAACTTCTCCAACGACTGGCTGAGATGTCGTAGGGAAATCCTTACTGTTTTTTAAAAGACCGTAATATTCATCAGCCTCAATATCGATACCTTCATTATAAATCTTCCCATCTAAAATGACTGGGATCGGGATTACATATAAGTCGGGATGGTTCTTGATACGTTCCGGCAAATACGCCGTACTATCAGTAACAACTGCAAGTTTCATTTATCTATTTCCTCGTTTCAAAGAATTTTTCCAGACCCTATAACTATAGCATATTTTTGCTTGTAGATAAATCTAAAATCCAGTTCTATTAAAAAGACTGCCACAAAAAGCGAACTTTTTGTAGCAGCACATAGTTCAAGATAAAACGTAACTCTTCCTTCAGGCGTTACGTCGATGCAACAATGATTGGATACCACTTTTGCCAAACTGAGCTAAGATAAAGGTCAATCCGCCGATTCCTGTAATCAACACACAATAAATCACAGCGTTCGTCTTGCTTTCTAATGAGAGCTGCGTGTGTAATAAAAAGAAAACAGTCACACATACAAGCAACATTAGCGCTGTCGAACGAACCGTTTTAAAGAAGAAGTCTTTGATTTTGTATAACGGCGCAATTTGATATTCATGACACATGTACCAATAACCTCGGATAAATACGTATCCAAATGCCATTCCATTTGACAAACTCATTCCATAACCACCAAATAAAGCTAAGAAAATGACTTGGAAAAAAACTTTTAAAACAATTGCCTGTACTGTTAGCCGAATAGCAAACAAATGGTGATTTAATGATTGCAACATCGTTGATAAAATCGTAAATAATGAAAAGAACAGCGAAGCGAGTAATGCTAATTGGAAATACCCCACGCTTTCAGGATCGTAACCAAAGAAAAGTGTATACAGCGGTCCTGCTAATAAAGACATTCCCGCAAGTGACGGCAGTAAAATCAAAATAGCGATTGAAAAACTGTCTCCAACTGTTTTTTCAATTTGTTTTCGATTTTCTTTTTTCAAAGTGCTTAATAATGGCAAACTACTGATTGCTACAGTTCCCACCATTGAAATCAAAATCAATGTCAACTTGTTTGGATTGACCGACGCACGACTAAATAAAAACTCCAGTTGTTGATCCGCAATATCTGGCCGGAAAAAATGTAACAATGGTTTCATCGTTACTTGATCAATCATCTGTACGATCGTAATAACTGAGCCGACAAAAATAAATGGGAGTGTCTCACGAATAATCGCGACCGACGCACGACGATTATCCTTTTTAAAATAGCGAGTAGATACCAAGAAATCCTTCAACCTAAAGTAATCTTTCTTTCGTCCCACTACATACATATGGAAAATTGCAGCTAGACCGCCGAAAAACGACGCAACAGTGCTGACTAAGACTGCTTCTAAAATCGTTCCATTCGTTAAAACACGCAAATAATACGTCCCAGCCAAAATAACCAAAACTCGAATTGCTTGTTCAATGATCAATGAAGTTCCATATGGACGCAAGTCATTCTTTCCTTGGAAATAGCCACGCATTGCACTTAACACTGGAATAGCAACTAGGGAAGGACATAAACTGCGAATCGCTAAGATTCCATTGTTCACATTGGCGATTGGACTGATTCCTGCCAGCGCTGGTGCAAATAAATACATCAAAACAGCCGAGGCAATCCCAATGACAAACATGATATTAATCGTACTACGAAAAATCACTCGACTTTCTTGCGCATCTCCTTCTTTTGTTGCGATAGCCACTTTTTTGGCGATTGCGTTAGGAAAACCGACTGTTCCCAGCATCAAGAATAATCCATAAGGTAAATAACCAACATTATAGAGGGTCGTTGCTAACATCCCGTCTTGATTATCTCCCATCATCATTAACCAAGGAATTAAGTACACAACACCTAAAACCTTACACAACAAATTGGCAAACGTTAACCAAAATGTGCCCTGCATCAATTTTTTATTCATCAAATCTTCCTCAACTATATATATTAGGATCTAAACATCTTTTACATTATAGCAAAAAAATAAGAACAAGTAATCCTAGCATTGCTTTTTTATCTCGCGTGCCTATTCTTATGCATAGACAAATTTTGAAAATGCCAAATAACTGTCCACTAAATGATTTTCTAGCTAGACTGATCCAACTATTATGCTATACTTTTCTCATAACGGATTTCATTCGTTATTTAGACAAATCAGTTGGCGGAAAACAGACTGTTTGTCTAGTTCAATATTCTTTGGAGACAGCCAGTGGTCGGTTGTCTCTTTTTTTTAACCTTTTATCTTTCAAATCGAATCTATCAAAGCCAACTCTCTTTCATTCGATTACTGAATTAAATGGTATCATTCATTCCGCAACTATCAAGTATGTTAAAGGAACTTTAACACTTTCTCTGCCTGTCACAATCCCAGATGAGAACCGTTAGTCAATATAAATTTATTCAACGCTTTTTGCATCACACATTCGATTGGTTTATTTCACAAAAAAGTGTCTGAAACATCAATCAAAAAGATGATGTTCCAGACACTTTTTAAACTACATGGTGTTTCCAAAAGCAATTCTCTTAGAAATAAGCCAAGTCATTCCAAAAATAGTTGAAGCGATTTTCGAATGATTCTTCTTAATTCTCAGAGCTGATTGCTTTTATCTCAACCACTTTTTAAGAAAGTTATTTTTATTCTAAGATAAGTCTTCACCATTTGTTTCAATTACTTTTTGATACCAATAGAATGATTTTTTGCGACTGCGGTCTAACGTACCATTTCCTTCATCATCACGATCAACATAAATAAAACCGTAACGTTTACTCATCTCACCTGTTCCTGCACTAATCAAGTCAATACAGCCCCAAGGTGTATAACCAATCAAATCTACCCCATCGTCAATCGCTTTATCCATTTCATCGATATGTTGTTTGAAATAGTCAATGCGATAGTCATCATTGATTACACCATCCTCTTCTACTTGGTCAAATGCACCCAAGCCATTTTCTACAACCATAAGTGGAACTTCGTAACGAGAATAGATTTGATTCAAAGTGAATCGCAAGCCAACGGGATCAACTTGCCATCCCCAATCGCTCGCTTCCAAATATTCATTTGCGACACCACCAAACAAGTTTCCACCCGTAGTATCTTCACGGTCCTCAAGATTAGCAGCAATACAAGTACTCATGTAATAACTAAATGTATAGTAATCAACAGTCCCTTCTTTTAACAATGCTTGCTCTTCTTCAGTTATCTCTAATTGGATATTATTTTTTTCAAAATAGCGTTTCATATAATAAGGATACGCGCCTTTAACTTGGACATCACCACAGAAATAATTCAAACGATCATTCAACTGTTGCGTTCTTAGTACATCTTCTGGGCGGCATGTCTTAGGATACATTGTAATATACGCCAACATACACCCAATTCTAAACTCTGGATTGATTTTATGTCCGGCAATCACTGCTCTAGCAGATGCTAGAAAAACGTTGTGTAGTGCTTGATATTGTTCTGTTTCTGTATACTCACGGTTAAACAAGCCATTGATTTGCTTACCATGTTCTAATGTCCCAAAATTAATTTCATTGAATGTCAGCCAATACTTCACTTTGTCTTGGTAGCGTTCAAATAAAGTCATTGCGTAGCGTTCATAAAATGCAATTGTTCGTTTATCTAAAAAACCATCATAGCGTTTGCCTAATTGGAACGGTAATTCAAAATGAGAAATCGTCACTAAAGGTTCGATCCCATACTTGTGTAATTCATCAAATAAATCATCGTAAAATTGTAATCCTTCTTCATTTGGCGTTTCTTCATCACCATTTGGAAAAATTCGTGACCAAGCAATCGACAAACGATACACTTTAAAACCCATTTCTGCAAACAAGGCAATATCTTCTTGATAGCGATGATAGTGATCAATACCTGTATGACTTGGATAATAATACTTTTCCTCGTCAATGACTAAGTCGAATGTTCGACGTGTCCCTGCTGTTCGACTACCTGCTCGATTATGATCACTGATTGAATCTTCTTTACCAGCAACATTCCAAGCACCTTCACATTGATTGGCAGCTGTCGCGCCACCCCATAAAAAATTTTTTGGAAAACTCATCGATTTTTCTCCCTCATTTTTGGTTTAATTAGCAAGAATAGCGGTAGAAACCAATGTTCCTTGCTGTACTTCATTTTCATCCGTCATGATAATATCCGCATAATCAGGAGTATTCGTTACAATTATTGGAACTTGTGTACTATAGCCTTCCTCTTCAATCGCCTGAATATCGAAACGAACTAGCTTATCTCCTTTTTTAACCGTGTCACCTTGTTTCACAAATACTTCAAAATGTTTTCCTTCTAATTGGATCGTATCGATACCAATATGAATCAGTAATTCCATGCCATCTTCAGAAATAATTCCAATTGCATGTTTTGTTGGGAACAAAGTCATAATCGTTCCGTCAAAAGGTGCGACAACTTCACCAACAGTCGGCTCAATCACTACACCTTTTCCCATAATTCCTTCTGAAAAAGCAGCATCCTTTGCTTGGCTCAACGGTAAAATATTTCCTGTGATTGGTGAAAAGATTTCTTGTTTTGCTACTTTTTTCTTTTGTACTGCAAATGAACCTTTTGCTTCTTCTTTACTCATCGCAATTGTTGGCTCATCATCTTTAAAGCCAATCGCCCAAGCTAAACCAAAGCCAGCAACTAATGCCACTGCATCTAAAATCATGCTATAAATCGCAAATTTAATATCGCCATCAGGAGAAATAGCACCCGTGTAACGGAAAATTCCTAATCCACCCATTTGATATGCTTGTAGCCCTAAAGCCATAGCCGTCCCACCTGTAAATGCACCAACGACACAAGATGCCCAGAATGGTTTCTTTTTAGGTAAAGTAATCCCATAGATTGCTGGCTCTGTTACATCAAAAATCCCCGAAATGAATGCAGGAACAGATAATTCTTTCAATTTGGCATTTTTTGTTTTTAACAAAACAGCTAAAACTGCTCCAGTTTGAGCAAAGGAAACACTACCACTTGGTGTCAATAAAGCTGTTGGTTGTCCTTGAGACAAAGCAATGATTGCAAATGGAATTAGCGCCCAATGAAGCCCAAACATGACCAGAATTTGCCAAGTAAAACCTAAAATCGCACCAAAGATAATCGGGTTAAAGGTTTGAATTGCAAGTAACCCATTTCCTAATGCTTCTGAAGCTGTGTTCATGATTGGACCAATCACAATAAACATTAAGGGAACGGTAATCAACGCAGTGAAAAACGGTACTAGAAATAGCTTAACAACATCAGGGATGATTTTTCGTAATTGTTTTTCAAGAAATGCGGCAAATGCCGTTGATGCAATGATTGGCATCACACTTGAACCATAACCAGCCGCTGGAAGTGAAAATGGGATACCAAAGAAATTCAAACCACCACTTTCAGCAAATTGACTGGTCAATGAACCATCAATAAATCCGGTGTATACCATACTTGCTGCAATCATCATTCCTAAAAACGGTGATCCACCAAAACGCTTCATTGCCGTGAAACCAATAAAAATCGGTAAAAGTAAAAATAATCCATCTCCCATGGCATTGACTACAGCATAAGTCGGTGTTGCTGCAAACTCTGCACCTAGAGCAAATGACAAGATTGCGGCAACCCCTTTTAACATACCGGCTGCAGATAATGGTGCTAGAATCGGTTGGAAAATACTTGAAATAATATCTACAAATTGATCGAATAAATTCCCTTTTGGCCCTGAATCTGTTTTCTCCTCTAATAATCCTAAAACCGCATCCACATCTTTGCGTACATCAGGAACATGATTGCCAATCACCACTTGGTATTGACCACCTGATTGCATAACCGTTACGACGCCATCCATTTTTTTCAACACATCTGTATTTGCTTTACCTTCATCTTTTAACTTAAATCGTAAACGCGTAATACAGTTCGTTAATGAATTAACGTTTTCTTTTCCACCAACTTCTTTGACAATATCTTGTGCTAGTTGCTCATATTTTCCCATGATTTTTTCCTCCAAATTTAAATATATTTTTTAATCCAGAGGTCTCGCCAACTAAATGTAACGATCCAATTCTTTTTGCTGTAAGCCAAATTTACTCCTTTCATTTTATTTTAAGAGAAACTCTCTTACTTCGTTTTTTCGATGATTCTTGCAATATGAATAGTGATATACACTTGTTCATCTTTAGAGACTTGATATTTCCAACGCGTTGCCAACAATTCAACTACCTTTTTAGTTGCTTCAAAAGCCTCACGATACTTTTGGCTGACGAGCATAAATAGTTCATTTTCGACTCGTTCTTCGGTTGCTTCCCTTCCTCTTGCATTCAACACTCTCTCCGCAAAAAATCGTAGATGGGTAATGAAACGCTGAAAGTAAATATCGTTTTCCGTAAAGTTGATCTTCAATGTATATTTGATAACCGTTAGAATTTCTTCAATCATTTGTGTAAGGCTGACGGCTGACTCATTCGTGATGTCCAACTCAGCATTTACGATATGTAACGTTAAAAAACCAGACTCGTCATCGGATAGCTCGATACCCATTTTTTCATTGATGAATTGGATACCTCTTCGTGCAATAGCTAATTCCTCTGGGAAAAAGTGTTTGATATCCCATAGTAGAAAATTCTTCATTTGAATCCCTTTGCCTTCACGCTGGATCGCCGTGTATAAATGATCCGCAAAAGAAATAAAGCTTGTTTCATTAAATTCTTTGTTCAGCTTTTTCTTTGCGTAGTTCAAGATATCAAAAGCAATTATGATCACCTCTTCAGGAATTTCTGAAAGCATTTGTTCCACTCGTAACGACTCACTTTGATTCTTTATTTCAAATACTTTTTCAATACTCCCTGGATCAACCTTAAAACCAGGCTTTTTTTGAAATCCTAAACCATTGCCCATCAAAACGATTTCTTGTCCTTCATCGTTTAAAGCAACTACGACGTTGTTATTCAAAATCCGCAGAATTTTCAATTGACTCCCCCATCTCTTTCAGCCTCACCAATGCATAAAAAAAGACCCAAACGACACCACAAATAAATGTCGTTTAGGTTTAGCTTAACTGAATAATAACTATCCTAAAATAAAATTACCATTTTTAGTAAGCGCTGTCAATCCGATTTTCACAATTTTTTTACACTTCCGTACGAAAAAACTGACACACTATTTCTTCTGCTACCATTGATAAACCAGAGAGATATTTTTTCATTTTGACAACAAAAAAAGGGCTTGGACGCATTGATGTCCCACCCTTAACTTCGTTGTTTAAATCATTGATAATAAAAAAACGGCTGCTAAACCAGTTACTACAGATAACGCCATAGATCGCGTTTTATACGCTACACCTGCTACTAAGATCATAGCTAAGATCTTGATATTCCAAGCAAAATCTAAATGCTCATGTGTGATAAAAACATCTTTAAATGCCAACGCAGAGAACAACGCTACTGGAACGTACTTCATCCAATCACTAAACCAGGCAGGAACCTTTCTTTGTGTAAAGTAAAGCATCGGTACCACTCTGGGAATGTAAGCTGCTAGAAATAAACAAGCAACTAATAAAATCAAATAACCTTTACTCATGGTTTTGCGCCTCCTGATCTGGGAAGTTAAACAACGGCTCGTTTACTTGTTCCGCACGATGTCGTAATTTTTTCTCTTTTTCTTTTTGGAAAGCTTTTTCCAAAAGTAATCCAGCGAAAGAAGCAATCACAGTTGCTACGATCAAGCCAAATGTATTTTGGAATAAAATCATAAAAGCAACCCCTAAGACACCGGAAAAAATACCAGTCAAAATCAATAAACCATTCTTCATTTGCATGATAAACATAAAAATAAACATCGCAGTTAACGCGAAATGAACTAAGTCAGCATCTACTCGAATCACTGAACCAAAAACATTTCCGATCACATTACTTCCTGCCCAAGCGGCCATAGAAAACCAATTGACATACATGGCTTTTTGCTTGTTCCAAGTTGGATCTGTTGAATATTTCAAGTAATTAACTGCATAGTTTTCATCATTTAGTGATTGAGAAAAGACAGCTAAAAATGGACGGCTTTCTTTCTTCATAAACACCGAAAGACTTGAGCCTAACAATGTATAACGTAATTCTAAGAAAAATACCATCAAGATGGTTGTTGCAAATGATGCGTGTGTTGCTAACATTGAGGCAACTAAGAATTGCGCACCGCCGGAAAAAACCAAAATTGATAATAAACCGGTCAATAATGGATCAAATCCAACCTTCTGTAACAGAACACCACAGGCTAACCCAACCGGGATATAGCTAAAACAAAGCGGCATCACTGCATGAAAAGACTGAAGCCATGGCGCAGTTTTCTTTCTACTCATTAAAATGTCTCCTTTGATTACAACAAATAAACAGCGGACTCATTGTAACATAATTTCAATAAATTGTAGCCGTTTTATCTAAAAACAATATTAAATTTTTCTCATTTCAGCTTCAATTTATCTTTTTTCTTCATCCAAGCTTATTCACGGTGGTAATTAGGATCATACTTATCAGTTTCAATATAAATATAAATCTTCTTGTCAGGTAAACTTTTTCGGATCATTCGTTCAATATCGTTGACAATTGCATAAGCAAACTCTTCCTTGATGTCCAAAATGTCCACTTTCGCCGCAACCAAAATTTCAGTTGGTCCCATGTGAATTGTTTTAATATCAATTAACCGTTCTATTTCTGGCCGATCAAATGCTTTTTTGATTAACACTAAATCATGCGCAGTCACACTTTCACCAATAATCAGACTATAAAATTCCTTCGCAAGGAAAATAGCGGCACCCATCAATAGGAAACCAATTAACAGACCACTGATTGCGTCAAAAGCAGCAATGCCAGTCACCATAGTTAAAATTGTTCCCGCCATAGCTAACACCAAACCAATTACTGCGCAAAAATCCTCTGTGAAAATAATCAAAATTTCGCTATGACGACTTTCACGTAAAAAGGCTAATAGTGATAGATTTTCTGTATTCAATTCTTTGATTTCTTTAAATGCAATCCGTAAAGAACTTCCTTCGATAATAATTCCGAATAACAAGATAACTAAAATAATCATCGGGTTTTCCACTTCGTGTGCAGGATGCAATAGTTTTTCAAAAGCTTCCATGACACCTAGTGCGCCCCCACCAAAAAAGAGCATCATTGCAACAATTGTACTGAAAAAATATTTTGCTCGACCTTCTCCAAACTGATGAAGGTCACTTTGACCAGCTGCAGCACGTTTATTACCAAATAATAGTAGTATTTGGTTACTACAATCAACGATACTATGGATACTTTCATTCAACATTGCAGCACTTCCACTAATCGCATAACCAATAAATTTACTGATCGCAACTAAAATATTGGCACCCAATGCTGCTAAGACAGAAAACATGCCACTTTTTTTTAAATTTTCCACCTATGTTCCTCTTTTCTATAGATTCATTTTCCTTTGAGTCTACTCTTAGATTTTTGCTAAATTAAAGACAATTTTTTGTCCCGGTTTCAATTCGATTTCAGCGGCACCTTTAGTAGCAGATTCGCCATCGATCGTAAACAACCAATACTTCTGTTGCGTTTGATCCTGTTTGTATCCTTCAATTTCGGTAATAAATCCTTTTTCTTCTTCAACTTTAAAAGTTTTTTGTAAAACTTCTAAAAGATTTTCGCCTGTTTCAAAAGTAACTTTCTGATTAGCGAATTC
The DNA here is from genome assembly GCF_017316125.1 of Enterococcus sp. DIV0660C. GTDB lineage: Bacteria > Bacillota > Bacilli > Lactobacillales > Enterococcaceae > Enterococcus_B. Next base: position 83,880 of record NZ_JAFLWA010000012.1, read on the forward strand.
TTTCCCATCTTCTTGAAGAAGGATTGTTGCTTCTTGCCGTTGCACACTGGCACTCAGTTGACTACTAGTTGTTTTTTCTATAGTGTTGCATCCACCTAATATTCCCAGACCTACAAGAACGACAACCAAACTATAAATAATCTTTTTCATTTTTTCCCCCAAATCGTTTTACTAGTCGCTGTACGATAGGAAAGAAAAGGACATAAAAAACGAAATTTCCTATTGCATGCGACGCATCAAATGAAATACCTTGTAGATAATAAACGAAAGGCTGAGGTAACTGATACAATACCGTATCAAAAATCGCCATTAGTCCTCCATAAATAAAACCTGCTAAAAAAAAGTAAACACCCTTCAACCAACCACTTGTTCTGAAATAACTCGACTGTCTACATAAAGTAAACAACAAGAAAATTCCCCCATAGCTAAGCCATTGACCTATTACCCACGGGCCCATGCCAAAATAAAAACTGCTGATTACTAGCGACAAACTCATGACAATCAATCCATCAACCATTCCCAAGTAAAAAACGACCATTAACAAGATTGCCGTCATAGGTTGGAAATTGGGAATAAATTGAAAAGCTACTCTACCTGCTACGCAAGCAGCGCTGAGCATACTCAACTGTGCAAGTTTTCTGGTACTCATTTTTTCTCCTCTTCAATCTTAAAAATCAACACTTGAAACTGGCACAAACCGCGTGTTCCAGTTTGTGCCAGTTTCATTATTAACAACGTTCCAGTATTCAAACTTTTCGTACCATTAATGGAATTAGAAACTCATAGTTGATAAAGAAATCAATAACCGAACGATGATATTCACCAGAAGAAACAAACAATGCGGTTTGCTCTCCTTCTTTGGATACCGTCAATGATTGGCCTTTATCAAGTAAGACCTCATAAGCATCTTCACCTAATTTTTCCATATCATATTGTGGGTGCTCCATTGCAACGATAAAGATATCATCAAGAACCTGCTCCGTTAATTCGAACTCACTTTGTAAATTCAAACGTAAAACTTTGGTATTATCTAAAAGTGTCTCATTGACAGTGAACCCAAGCTGCCGAGCATGTTCCAATAATTGATTCAATTTATGATTAAAAATCGTCATTTGTCCGACTGAAAAGACACGCTCAACTGACCAATAACGAATAAGTGCTAAAACTTGGTCATCTTTCACGTCAATCGTCATTGTTTCTGGAGAAACTTTCAAGAGGTTGATCGCATCCACTTGATAACGTTCATCAATCGTTGGCAGTGCAAAAGAAAAAATCAAGTTGTCTGAATCATCTAACGCGTAATTAATTGAAAAATGACGTGTTTCCCATGTATCATAGGTTGTTCTTGACAATTCTAGACCAATGTCATTTAAAGGTTTCAAAAGCTCATAGGCAAAGTATTCAACCAAACTCGTTCGAGCAATCGGCGAAATTGGCTCATCAGCTAAAATATATTGTTGATACGCACCTAGCAACTCCGAAAATCCAGATTCAATGAATGCTTTACGCATTCTTAAATCAGCAAGCTGTACTTCAGCTTCATGAATCATTTGGACGATTTCTTGGCGGTCTTGTTCTTTTCCACTTAAGTAAGACTGATTATCAGCTAACGCTTGTTCTTTTTTTGCAAGCGTTGTGTCAGCGGTCATTTGAGGAACGATTTTTTCTTTTTCATGAATTTTTGTTCCTTCAACTGTGCTTTGCTCCTCTTCAGAATCTGATTCTGTTAAAAGCTCAGTCGTTGTTTCAGCAAGGACTGTTTCTTCCGTTGGATCACCTGTTACTTCTTCGTTCTCGATTTCTGAAGGTTCGACTACCTTTTCTGCTTCTTCTTTTTCGTACTCACTCATTCTTCCAAACCTCCTTCATCAAGGATTGTTGTTTCAGGGTTTTCACTACCAAGATAATTCATTAAAAACTGATGAATAGCTGGACCAAAGTTTTCTTTCCCACCAAAGTAACGCGTAATTTGGCGCTGTTCTTTTTGTACGATGGCAGCTTTTAGTTGATCTGCTTTTGCTTGTTGCATCATATCTTCTTTTTGTTTTTGAATTTTAGCTGGTTCGTCAATATAAGGTAGCCAACCTAGCTTTTCATTTTCATAAACTTGTTTTTCTTTTACCAATGCTTCAATTTCTTCATCAACTTTTTTTCGGTTTAAGAAACCTTTTGACTCTTCTAAAGCAGCTATCTTTTTATTGTATGCGCCAATTTCTTCATCCAGACGCTCAATTTCTGTTTGTGCAGTAATTACTTTTGCATCCAACTCATTTAGTTCATGGCTATAATCTACTACTTCACCTTGCGCATACTGCTCCCACTCAGCATCAATTTGCGGTAAAACAAAAATTTCCGGCAAACTAGCGTCAATTGCAATCGTTGGACGTTCATGGTAGTAGGTGCCAATTTTGTAATAACTTAAAGTTGGCGATAGTTCATCTACCAATTCCATAAAAGGAAATTGTTGCAAGAAACGATCTTGGATTTTTCTCATAAGTAATTGATCAATTTCATGGTTTTCATTTGAGCTTCGTTTTAACTCATCATTTAAATGACTATTGTATAGTCGATAAATTTCAGGAATATTTTCTTCACGTACAGCTTGTTCAAATGCCTGCAAGTCTCCTAGCAATTGAGATAAGTTTGTACTTGCTTTTTGTTTGATATCATCAAAAGATGACTCATCAGTATGTTTATCCATCTCTACCGTCTCAGGTTCATGATGTTCTTCTGTTAAAGAATCTTTCATATTTTTTACCTCCTTGCTTTCAATTGATAACTTAATAGTACCATTTTCTTCGAAAAATTGTTACAAAATGGGACACGGAAATAACGAGTCGCTCGCTCATTTAGATAAAATCTTAAAAAACAAAAAAACTGTAACAAAGGCGAGAGACCCATGTCACAGCTCTTAAAACAGCGTAAGAGAATGCACATTTGCGGCAACTCTTCTTATCTGCTTTCATCAATCAATGATTGTTTTATTTGTTAGGCAGTTCGCGGGTTGTGAAATGAATGCGTTGTTGTTCGTCGCGAGTTAGTAATGTTTCTTCATTTAAATATGAAAGTCTAAGTTCGCCTAATTCAGGATTTTCTAGCATCTTTTCATACCCAGTAAAAATCGAACGGATATAATTTTTATAAGCATTTTTCTTTTTTTGTCTTTTTTTCATAGGACACCTTCCTTATCAAAAGTATCATACCAATGAATAGCTTCGTAGACAAGATAGAATCAAAAAATTGACGGAAACTTTTCTGTTTTTTTAATCTAACTATTTCTAGTTAAAATCACTGATTATTTAAAATCAACATGATTCTTTTCTTCAAATTTTCTCACGAAGGTTGACGAATCAGTAAAAAAATGAAAAAATGCTTTAGTACTTAAGGAGGGAATCTAGTGAAAAAAATCGGTTTTGACTCAGAAAAATATATTGAAGAACAATCTACTTATATTTTGGAGCGAGTAAATCACTATGACAAATTATATTTGGAATTTGGTGGAAAATTAGTTGACGACAAGCATGCAAAACGTGTCCTACCTGGTTTTGAAGAGGATGCTAAGATCAAATTGCTGCAAAAATTGAAAGATCAAGCAGAAATTTTGATTTGTGTCTACGCAGGCGATATTGAGCGCAACAAAATCCGTGGTGATTACGGAATCACTTACGATATGGATATTTTGCGTTTGATCGACGAATTACGCGGCTATGGTTTAATGATCAATAGTGTCGTTATCACTCGTTATAACGGCCAACCAGCAACGAAAGTTTTCATCAATAAACTTGAACGTCGTGATATCAAAGTTTACACACATTCAGAAATTGAAGATTACCCTGTTAACGTGGATAAAATTGTATCTGAAGAAGGTTTTGGTAAAAATGCTTATATTGAAACAACAAAACCAATCGTTGTGGTCACAGCACCCGGTCCCGGTAGTGGAAAATTAGCAACTTGTTTGAACCAACTTTACCATGAAAGTCAACAAGGACATGCTGCTGGTTATTCAAAATTTGAAACTTTCCCAGTTTGGAATGTACCACTAAAACATCCATTGAATATTGCTTATGAAGCTGCAACTGTTGACTTAAAAGATGTCAATATGATTGATTCCTTCCATTTTGATGCCTACAACAAAGTAGCGGTAAACTATAATCGTGATGTGGAGACCTTCCCTGTCATCAAACGTATCATTGAAAAAATCACCGGTAAAGAATCTGTTTATTTATCGCCTACTGATATGGGCGTGAATCGTGTCGGTTTTGGCATCACCGATGACGCAGTTGTTCAGGAAGCCTCTAAGCAAGAAATCATTCGTCGCTATTTCCAAACAAAATGTGACTTTAAAAAAGGACAAATTGATGAAGAAGCAGTAAACCGCATTAAATTAATCATGGAAGAAGTTGGACTACGACCTGAAGATCGTAAAGTGGTTACTCCTGCCCATGAATATGCCAAAACAATTCAAAACCCTTCAAAAGATCCAACTGCTGTAATTGCAATTGAACTGCCAGATAATGTAATTATTACTGGACGTACAGGGAAGTTGATGGATGCTTCCGCAGCTGTCATTTTGAATGCTGTAAAACATCTTGCACATATTGCGGATGATATTCCTTTACTTTCACCATTGATCTTAGAAACGATCCAAGGAATGAAGTCACAAGCTTTGCATTCTTCCATTGATAAATTAACGATCAACGAAGTCTTGATTGCTTTATCTATTAGCGCAGTGACAAATCCAATTGCACAAGTTGCTTATGAACAGCTTAGTGAATTAGATGGTGCCCAAGCGCATTCGACAGTTATGATGAACAAAAACGATGAGCAGACGCTGAAACAGTTAGGAATCGATTTAACTTGCGCGCCGGTTTATCCCTCTGAAAATCTTTATTATCAGTAATCAATTTTTGAATAAAACGTGTCAAAACCATATTGAACTTTTTTGTTCAATATGGTTTTTTATGCTTGAAGTCCCGCCCCTTTTTAAAAACTTTTTTTAGAATCACATGGTTTTTATGTTGTATCCGCTTCACTCTAAAAAAACAATGAAATTTTAATTGAAAGGTTAGTATTTCGTTATGAAAACAGGTAAAATTAGACGGAATTTTGTTAGGAGTGATTTTTTGAGTTATGTATTAGGAATTGTCGGTTTAATACTAGTTTTAGCGATTGCGTTTTTCATTAGCAATAATAAAAAAGCAATCAAGTTGAAGCCTTTACTTGTTATGTTTGTGCTTCAATTAGTTTTTGGTTTTGTGCTTTTGCGAACTTCTGTGGGTCACGCAGTTGTTTCTGTTGCAGCAAAATTATTTGACCATTTATTAGCCTTCGCCGGTGAAGGTGTCAACTTTGTTTTTGCTGGTGTCGCAAATAAAGGAAGCTTTCCCTTCTTCTTAAATGTTTTGATGCCAATCGTCTTTATTTCAGCAATTATTGGAATTTTACGTTATATCAAAATCTTGCCTTTATTTATGAAAGCAGTTGGTCTTGGGTTAAGCAAAATCAATGGTATGGGGAAATTGGAATCGTATAACGGAGTTGCCTCTGCTATTTTAGGTCAATCTGAAGTATTTATTTCTATAAAAAAAGAACTACCTTTCTTATCTGAAAAACGTTTGTTTACAATGAGCGTTTCCGCAATGTCAACAGTTTCCATGTCGATCGTCGGTTCTTATATGGCCTTGATTGATTCTAAATATGTGATTACTGCGCTTGTTTTAAATTTGCTTGGCGGCTTCATCATGGCTTCGATCGTTAATCCTTATGAACTCGATCCTAAAGAAGACGAGTTGATTATTGAAGAAGATAAAAATCAAACATTTTTCCAAATGCTTGGTGAATATATTTTAGATGGGTTTCACGTTGCAGTGACTGTTGCAGCAATGCTGATTGGTTTTGTTGCTTTGATTGCAATGATCAATGCAATTTTTAACGGATTATTCGGCATTACGTTCCAAGAAATCCTTGGATACGTCTTTGCCCCACTTGCTTTTATCAGTGGGATTCCTTGGAATGAAGCAGTTGATGCTGGAAGTATCATGGCAACAAAATTAGTGACTAATGAATTTGTCGCCATGACTGAACTTTCAACTGGAAACTTTCATTTCACAGAAAGAACCACAGCTATTTTATCTGTTTTCTTAGTTTCATTTGCAAACTTTTCTTCTATTGGAATTATTTCTGGCGCGATGAAAGGATTGAATGAAGAAAAAGGAAACTTGGTCGCAAAGCATGGCTTGAAAATCTTGCTTACTGCAACATTAGTCAGCTTCCTTAGTGCGATTGTAACAGGTTTGTTAATTTAAAAAACAGACAAACAAGATGTATCAAACCAATTTAATTTATCTCATCGTGAAATTAAATTGACTCAAAAGAAAGAGACTGGGAGCAAAACTTTTCCCAGCCTCTTCTTTTCATTTTAAGCATCATTAGGTTATATTAATAACTAATAAGGAGGTAAAATATGACCCATTGTTATGTGATTATTGGTCCATCTGGTTCAGGGAAAACTTCATTAGCTGCTTCCGTTTTTCGTCCAGATCAAAAAATCATTACGCATACCAGCCGCCCAAAGCGCCCTGGCGAACTAAACGAAAAAGATTATTACTTTGTCTCTAAAAAAAAATTCCAAGAAATGATTTCAGATGGTGCATTTGCTGAATGGGATGAATATGCGGGAAATTATTATGGTTCTAGTAAAATGGAAATTGCGAATCGACTAAAAAAAGCTGATTGTTACGCCGTTCTAACAGCCTCGGGATTTTGGCGACTTCATGAACTATTTGGTGACCGTATTCGTCCCATCTTCATTTCAATTTCAAAAGAAACATTACAAAAACGTTTAAAAGAGCGAGGGGATTCACAAACTGAGCGTTCAAAAAGACTGGCACTTTTTGAACGTGACCAAGAAGAACTCCATCACCTAGCTAGTATCCCTACCCTTGCAATTATTTCAAATGACAAAACTTTTGAATCAGCTCAGCAGCAACTCGAAAAAATTTTAGAAGAAAATACTTTAAGATAAGTTTTCTCAATCATTTTTTTGTTATTTACTACACAAAAAAGGAATCAGACACACACTCTGATTCCTTTTTTTACTTTTCTTCAAATGACAACATATGAATTCCTTTTAATTAATGATTTCCCCATTAAATCACCAACTGATAAGCCAGCCTCTCCCCATTTTTAAATGGAAATTCAATCATCCCTCGATAATGGAAGCCTGCTGCTAAAATTGTTTTTTTCATTGGCTCATTGGTCGGATACGTGTCGATTCGGATATCCTTGACTCCTTGGATGGCCGAAATTGTTACTAAATGCTTGAGCAAATTTTTTCCTAAGCCTTTTCCTCTAACTGCTGGATCAACTGCCACGCGATGAATAGACAAATAGACGGATGAGACTTCTTCCCACGAACCATCGATTGCTGTATAAACAGGATCAACACCAGAAACTAAAGCTGCTGTACCTACGATTTGTTCGTCATCAATCAACACAAAGCTTTCTTCTTTTTCACGATCCATCACAATCATGTCTTTGGTTGGCCCGTGGCCGTTTTGCCATTGTGGCAAGCCTTGTGCTGCCAAAAATTGTGTCGCTGCTTGAATGATCTCCATCACTTTATCGATGTCTTCAGGTCTTGTTTTTCTAAGGTACATTTTAATTGCCTCCCGTAACTTCCTTTTTTATTGATCTAATTCTTGTAAGCGATTGGTTTGTGTCACTTCTTTCAACCAGTTTGTTGGATGCTCTACTAGCCGACTCATTAGCTCTAAGTGATGTAGTAAGGTCCACTTTTTTAATACCCCTAATCCTGGAAATTTTTGCTTTTTTTCTAGTAACAAAAGCTCGATCATCCCTGAAGTAATCAGTAGTTGGTCTTGATTTCGCCAAACCCAACTTTTCATTTTCGCCGCTGCTTCAAAGAATTTGAGCGCTTGATCTTTTGCAGACTCATTACTATCAGAAATAAAATGTTTCACTCGGATATTCCCGTAAGCATCCACATAGGTTAAATGGATGGCTAATGCACGACTAGGATACCCTTTGTCAAAATAACGACTACCTTCAATTGTAAAATCAGCAAAGCCAACATAACCATCTTCTCGATGAAACAAGTAGTCATCGCTAAAAAAATCATCTGGCTTTTCGGCATAGTGTTCAACATATTTTTTCGTTTGAAAAGAGTCTCGTAAAATAATTTTATTTTCTGGTAACCAAATACGTAAGCGACTCTTATCAGGGATAATGAATTTCGTTTCGCTCTTTGCCAATTTTTTCCAGCTTGCTGGCTCTCTTAAATAGTATTGCCCATCGAAAATCAACCATTCAGGCGGCTTGCTCACAATCTCTTGAAAATTTTGTGGTGTCAAAATCACCCCATGTTGAATGGCACTTTTCTGTGTTTCCGTCCATGAATGTAGATGTTCTTGAAACAGTTTAAATTGGCCTACTTGTGGATTATCGATCAAGATGAACGGGTGGTTTTTCTTTTGGAAAAGTTCAACAACGTTTTTAAGTGTCGCCGAATCTCTGACTGGTTCAATAATTGGCTGAACTTTAGCAGATAAAACATTACGATTTATCGCTTCTTTCAGGGCTAACAGATCAAATTGTTTTCCACGCAAATAAGGATAATACATAAGATCACTCCAATGGCTCAGTTGGCAAACGCCGAATTTGTTGTTGTTGTCGTAGATACTCATAATCTTGTTGCAGAGCAAGAACCTCTTCTTGTAATTCAGCCACAGCTTGATTGTTCAAGTCTTCCATGAAACGTTCATAATAACGTTCAGTTGAAAATGGATTTTGTTCATCTGAACGGTTTTTTAGTTCTTTATACAATTGTTCAGTCGGAAAATATCTCACTCCACGCTCCATTTGTTTCGCTTTTCGAACTTCTCTGAATAGTGAGGCCATAAAACGGTTAGTCAGTGCCGTTTCTGGTACTGTCAATTCTTTTTTCGTTGCTTTTTTGGCAATTGCAAAGGTTCCTGGTGCAGGCATCTCTTCCGTTGAAACGTAGGGTCGGTAAACAAAAACACCAATTTCTGCTGGAATCTCTGCCTTGACAGCCTCATAGAGTTCTTGAGGTAAAACAAAATAATTATAGTGCCCAACAAATGAAAGCTTTGCTGCCGAACGGAAATCTGCTTTTGTTACTTTTAATTCATAACAGCGCCATTCACGCGTCCCGTCTGCTTTTGTTAAACAGCATAATGTATCGACAATTCCTTGTTCTTCTGGCATCGTTACCTCTTCTACCACGATTCCTCCTTGCTCAAGACAATACTGGTAGAGTGATTGCTCCATATCAATTGTTAAGGATGTTTTCATCTTTCCACCTCCAATGGGAACGTATTTTCGCCTAATCATCTTGTTTATTTTACACAACGCTGATGAAAAATGCCAGTTATTTCTTATCAACTGGCAAATCAAAAAAAGAGTGCGACAGCAACTGCCACACTCCCCATGAGCTTTTCATTTACCATACCTGATTATCGAACAGCTACTGCCATCTTAGTGACATTAAAGGCATTTTCATAGGTACTCGCATTGATCCACTTTGCCCCAAATACTGGATCGACTACGTGGTACGCACCATCTTTAAATCCATCAACTAATACCACATGCCCATTCCAGACAGCTCTTCCCCAAGGCATTTGTTTAAACTGTGGTAACGCATAATTATAAGTGATCCAAGTCACAACAGGATTGCCATTTCTGATTTCATTTTTCATTCCATTTGTTCCTTGACCAGTAATATTCACCGCATTTCCACCAACTTTTTTTGCCCATTGAACAACTGGATCAGCCATCATTCCTTGATACGTGCCAGAAACATTGTGGCGCCATTCACCTGAATAACCATGATAGGGGTTATTGTCGTTTGCGCGTGGCATTGAATTAACAAATGTCAGCAACTCTTGATTCGTTACGCCTTTGTAACGCAACGCTTGTAGCAATGAAGCCCCTTCGCACAGCATGGTGTTTCCTTGCCAAACAACTGGCACATTCAATACTTTTTCATTGCTTGGAGCTGGTGCTGGTGCACTACCGGGGCTCGCATACCAACCTGTTCCCTCGATTTTCCAACCTTGTCTACTAATAATGCTCGTTTCATTTTGATCTAAGGTGTAATGGTGCCAGTTCACTTTTTTACTATATAAACGAGTCACAGGAACACCGCCACTGCCTTTATAGGAATAGAAAGCAATCCCTTCATACGTCCAACCAGTATGGGAAATCTTATCTCTTTCGCCTGCGTCAATCGTGTAGAAGTGTTCCCCATTATAGCGATTGTATAAGCGATAAACTGGTGAACCACTTGTTGGTGCTTGCCACGCAACACCTTCATAATTCCAACCAACACGTTTTAAATTATCTCTTTCGCCTGTACTGCGTGTATATAAATGCTCTCCACTATATTTGTTGAACAAGCGATACATGGGAATGCTACCTACACTAGTTGTTGCTATTTCTTCTGCTTGTGTGCATTCTGTTTGTAACCCGATTACTAAAAATAAGCCCAATCCTAACAATGTGACTCCTCTTTTTTTCACGTTTATCCCTCAGTTCATTCAATTATTTGTACAAAAAATTGTAGCATGAAATATTGCATGACAAAATTTCATTCAAAAAAACTCTTTTTTTCTCATTCTTGCATAATACTTGTACTAAAGATGACTCCTATCAATAAAATTATCTAATAGGAAGAATGAAATAGCAATTAAAAAAAAGCTAGGATTATTTTCTATCCTAACTTTCTTTATTATCTATTCACTTTCATTGGATTAAACGATTCGCATAATGCTTTTCCAATAGTTGCTGGACTTTCTCGATCCCAATACAAATCAACCAATAAACCAAAGCAACTAAAATATACAACGAAAAATAGTCAAATGTCCGACCACCAATGATTTTTGCTTTTTGAAAAATTTCTGGAACGGTAATCGTCGCTGCCAAAGAAGTACCTTTTACCAAATCCATTGCCACGTTACTTAGTGCAGGGATAGAAATGCGAAAAGCTTGTGGCAGTATGATGTAGCGTAAAACCCCTAAAAAAGAAAAACCACCCGCCAAACCAGCATCCCATTGTCCTTGAGGCACGCCAGCTAACGAGCCACGATAAATTTCTCCAAGAAAAGCACTACTTGTAATCGTAAAACAAATGATTGATGCTGCCACTGCACTCAGTTGATAAGGTAAGCCGAAATACAATAAAAAGAGTAACACTAACGCAGGAACTCCTCGAAAAAAAGAAAGATAAAAACGAACGAACCAGCGAATAGGTCGCCAGCGAACGAGCCCAAGTATTGTTAATACAATCCCAATGACATTTCCTAATAAGAAAGAAAGAACCCCGATACCTAACGTATATGTTAGCCCTTGTAAAACAAAGGGAATGGACTGCCACATTAGAAGAAAATCAATTGTGGGAAAATACATTAGTCACTCACCGTCTCAGCGATTTCTTCTTTTGGTTTCACTGATACATCTGTTTGGAAATAGCCTTCCGAAATTTTTTTCAATGTACCATCATCTTTCATTTCTTTAAGTGTTTTGTTCACTTTTTCTTCTAAAGCATCATGCCCTTTTTTAAACAAAAAACCACTACTGTTTGCATTGAAATACACATTCTCCAAAATCTTAACTGGAATATCCGGCAAAGCAGCTACAGACATCTTTTGTAAATAGTAATCATTTAAGATCACATCAGTGCGTCCATTTGCAACATCTGTTAGATATTGATCATTTGTCGCATTATCATAGGTAACTAATTCTGCGCCATACTTTTCCGCTAATTTCATATAACTAGTGTTAGGTTCGCCAGCAGCTTTCTTGCCTTTTAAATCTTCTAAAGAAGCAATCCCAGAATCATCTTTTTGACGCACAATCATGCTGTCAAAAGAGTATTTGATTGGATCAGATAAAGAGAATTTTTTTTCACGTTCTTTTGTGATACCAAAATCATTCGCCGCAAAGTCAACTGATTGCTTAGATACAGCAGTGATTTGACCATCAACATTATACTCTTTAAATGAAATATCAACGCCTAAACGTTTAGCTACTTCTTTTGCTACATCAACATCATAACCAACTAATTGATTATCATCGTTATAATAAGATGCTGGAAACAATGTTCCTGAAGTTGCAACAACCATCTCTTTCTTGTCTTCTACTTGTTTTAAGCTATTATCTTCTACTGTTTTAGAACTTCCTTGCCCACAAGCTGTTAAAGCGAATAAACCACTAACTACAATAATTGCAAAAACTGACTTTTTCATTTTTTCCTCCTACTAATCACACACTATTGAACATTTTTCGGCAAATAAAATTTTTGATTTTCTTCAAATAACTTTCCTATAGTAAATAAAAGATCTTCACGACCTCTAGCTGCCATAAACTGAATTCCTAACGGCAATCCTTCAACCGTTAGATGTGTTGGCAAACTAATAGCTGGCTGTCCGGTCAAATTCGCTAGCTGAGTATACGGAGTAATTTGCAAACTTTCCTCAAACATTTCCGTAACAATCTCAAAAGCTTGTTTCTCTGACAGTTCAGAGACTTGACTCATTTTCTCGCGAATCACGTCACTTTGTAAATCTCTGGCTATTTCTGGAGCTGAGAAGGCGGTCGTTGGTGAAAGAAACAGATCATAGTTTTGGAATAGTTCTTCCATTGTTACCGCTGCGCGATCCCAAACATGCAACGATTCGATGTAAGTAGCTGCAGCAATTTTTTTCCCATACTCTAATAGCGTCCACGAAATTGGTTCCAATTCTTCCTGTCTGACAGAACGCTTCAGATTTTCCTCAATCGAAGTAATCATTGCCGCAGTTTCAGCAGCATTCATTTGATAATACGAACTGATCAAGTGGCGACCATCCAAAGGATAAGTAATTTCTACTACGTCATGACCTTTCTCAACTAAAAAATCAACCGCATTTTTTACCGCTTGTTTTGCTTCTTCACTAATTTTTGAACCAATCGGTGAAGCAGAACAGACCGCTATTCGTAATGTTTTTTTATCTGGATGGGTTTGCCATTCTGCTGGTGATGCTTGATAAGGCGCACCTGAAGCTGTTCCACGTAATCCATAAAACAAGGCTTCTGTATCTCGCATCGAAATCGTTAAGCCAAAGTCAATTGCAGCACCTTGCCAGCCACGCCATGCGTAGGGTCCCACAGGCATCGTTCCCCTTGAAGGTTTCAAACCAATCAGACCACAAAACGAAGCTGGGATTCGAATAGACCCTCCACCATCACTTGCTCCCGCCATAGGAACAATACCAGCTGCGACAGCCGCCGCTGCACCACCACTTGAACCACCAGGTGAATGAGCAACATTCCACGGATTTTTTGCTGGACCATAAAGTACAGGATCTGTAATATTTTTGAATCCAAATTCGGGTGAATTTGTTTGTCCAAGTGGCAACAAACCAAGCGATTCAATTTGTCGAACATAGTTTGAATTCATTGAAGCACGATGATCTTTGAACAAAATAGAACCTGATGTTGCTAACCAACCTTTTTTCTCCTGCCCTAACATTTTTAACGGAAAAGGCACTCCCGCCAACAACGAATCAGTTTTTTTTGAAGGCAAATCAGTAGTGGCAAATGTCACAAAAGCATTCAATTCAGGATTTAATTTTTTGGCCTTTTTCGCTGTTTCCTCAAGAAACTCTTGTTGACTGAATTGCTTCTCTTTCAATGCCTGAGATAGATAGACCGCATCTTTCATTTTAGACCCTCCTTTTTTTCCAAATCATTCTCCCATAAGTTTCTATACAAAACAATGAATACGCTTGCACATTTATACACAAACTTTTAAACAATAAAAAAGTTGGACGTCACTTTTATCTGCGACTAAGCCCAACTTTTATTCGTAACTATTTTGACTTATTTTACTCTTCTCATATTTATTTCTTTCACTTTAGCTAGATCAACTTTTGGTTTTCGGTCTGTTGTCAATAAACCATTCACCTCTTGCTCAACATCAGTCAACTGCGTATAACAGTAACCTGTAATAAATGGTAAGTCCTGAATCGCCTGATGGATCGCATCAAAGCGTGTCAGAAATTGTTCTTCATCTCTTACTTGATGTCCATAACCCCAATCCTCTGCCTTTTCAGTTGTAAAAGCAATACCGCCAAATTCAGAAATAATAATCGGCTGATCTTGGTAATGATATCCATCAGCGAAGGCATAAAAATCTTGATTAAACTGGTATTCATTGGTTACAAAATCCTTTTTATTTTCATAACGCATTTTGAAACGTTCCCCATATTCTTCATAATCGTGTAATGTCAAAATATCAGAGATCGTATGAACCCAGCCATCATTTGTGATTACTGGTCGTTGCTTATCAAATGATTTCGTCAAATAATAGATGCTTTCAGTAAAGTGCTGCTGTCGTTGATCGTGTTCGATTCCTTTGATTCCCCAAGACTCGTTAAACGGTACCCAAGTAATAATTGATGGATGATTATAATTTTGACGGATGATCGCTTGCCACTCATCGACAAAGCGCTCCATGGCTTGATCATTAAACAGATAAGTGGATGCCATCTCAGACCAAACTAACAAACCTTTTTCATCACATAGATATAAAAATCGTTCATCTTCGATCTTTTGGTGTTTTCTTAACCCGTTGTAACCCATTTCTATAATCCAATCAAGATCTACTTCCAGCGCTTCAAGCGAAGGTGGTGTGATTCCTGATTCTTTCCAATAGCCCTGATCCAAAATCAATCGTTGATAAAGCTGATGATGATTCAACAAAACTTGTCCTTTTTTAATAGAAATATCACGCATCCCAAAGTAGCTAGATACTTCATCCAATAATTCACCTGATTCAGTGAAAAGACGGAAAGTAACATCGTATAAATGTGGTGATTCTGGTGACCAGACTTTCGTCCCCCAGCAACCATCTTCTTTGAGCTTTGTTTGCAATGAAATCGGATTGAGTGAATGAGTCAGTAATCCTCGATATGAACTAACGGATTGTCCAGCAAATGAAACGTCCGCTTCAAATAAGTAACTTTGTTTTGGATAAGTCGCCCCTTCTTTAACAAGTGGCTCAAAAATTATCTGATCATTTATTAAATCAGGCGTCATTTTAACTGACGCCAATCGGATGTCTGACTGCTGTTCCTCTAACCAAACTGATTTCCAAATTCCCGTTGTTTGTACATACCAGCAACCAAAGTTATCTGTTAACCATCGTTGCTTTCCTCGTGGCTGGTCTTCCGCAAGTGAATCTTCCACACGAATCACCAAATGATTTTCACCGGGCAAAGCTTCCGTTAAATCAAATTCAAAACGTTCATACGCTCCTTGATGTGTCCCGATTTGTTTGCCATTCAACCAAATTTGGCTAAAATAATCAACACCCTCAAATAATAAGGTGTATTTTTTCTGTTCCTCCAAAACGATTTTCTTCTCATACCATACAACGGAATGATGGGAAGGATCATTGATTCCACTCAATTCTGTTTCATAAGTAAAAGGAACTGTAATTGGAACTGTATTGGGGACCCCTTGATACCATTGTTGTTTTATCCCTTGATTCTCGTCATCAAATTGAAATGCCCAAGTGCCATCGAGTAAAGTCCAATTTTTTCGAATGAATTGCGGACGTGGATGCTCTCGTCGAAGATTATTCATATTCTGCCTCTTTTCTCCATTGATTTTTGATAAAAACCCGTTCTGGATGATACTGATTGTTGATTTCCTTGATTTGTTCTAAAGGAACTTTTGCTTGTCGGTCATAGGTAAGCAAGCCGTTTATTTCTTGTTCTACATCTGTTAACTGCGTATAACAATAACCCCACAATGCTTTAGACTCATAAACTGCTCGCATTATCCGACCATAATCAGCAAGAAATTGTGTGCCATCATTTACTGAGGTATAGCCCCACCCTTTTTGACTTTGGACTTGATAGCCGATTCCTCCGAATTCAGTTAACAAAATCGGTTGATTCTGATACGTAAATCCTTGAGCAAAAATTGCCCATTTTCCTGGTGGATGATTAATTAGTCCCTCAACACTTGCTAAACTTCGTTTGAAGTGATTGTACTTTTCCGTTTCATTTTCCTCACCATGATTATAATTGTGAATCGCACAAATATCCGTTTCGGTCATTTCCCAACCATCGTTAGAAATAACTAATCGAGTTGTATCTAACGCATGTAAAAAGTTGTAGATACTTTTAGAAAAGCTTTGTTGCTGTGTGTTCAGATGAATCTCGGGAACACCCCAGCTTTCATTTAACGGAACCCATGTTACGATTGATGGATGATTATAATCGCGCTCAATAATTTCTATCCACTCTTTTGTCAGCCTAGAAACTGCATCTGAAGTATAAACAGGTGCAGACGCACATTCTCCCCAAACAATGAACCCTAACTGATCCGCCCAATATAGAAACCGTGGATCTTCCACTTTTTGATGCTTCCGACAACCGTTGAATCCCATTGCCTTCGCCAATTCGATATCCTTGATGAAGGCTTCATCATTGGGAGCTGTTAGTAATCCCATAGGCCAATAACCTTGATCCAATACTAGCTTTTGATAATAGGGTTGATTATTTAAGAAAATCATTCCATTTTCAACATGAATCTTACGCATACCAAAATAACTTGTTACTCGGTCTAATACTTCTTCGCCTTCAACTAATTCAAAACGAATACCAAATAGATTTGGGTTTTCAGGTGACCAAGTCCATCCTTGGTCATGAAAGTTGGTCCGAAAAATATTTTGATTATAAATATCGATCCAACGTTTGGTAAAAGTTGAAAAGAGGGTCAGCTGATCTTCGCAAATCACGACACCTTTAAATGTAATTTGGTAGCGCAAGGTTTGACCTACAGCCGCAGCAGACACGGTTAGTGCAAAACAGACATTTCCTTGGTCAATATCTGGTGTTAATTCAACTTTTTCAAGATGTTTTTCTGATACCTCTTCTAACCAGACTGTTTGCCAGATCCCTGTACTATTTGTATACCAGATTCCCCTAGATTCGGGTTCCCAAAATTGTTTTCCTCTAGGAATCGTTTCATCCTCATGAGGATCCCAAGCGCGAACAACTAAGTTTTGCTCTCCTGTTATTAAAAAGTCAGTAATATCAAATGAAAAGGATGTTTGTCCACCAATATGATTTCCTACATAACAACCATTGACGTAAACATCTGCTCGATAATCCACTGCGCCAAAATGTAAGAAATATTTTTTTAATTCCTGTTTTTCCCAGGAAAATGTTCGCTGATACCAAACAACATCATGAACCTGACGTTGTTTGATTCCACTCAACTCTGATTGATAAACAAATGGTACTTTAATTTTTTGATTCAGTTTTTCAGGTTTACAATACCACCTTTCTTTTATTCCAACATTTTCATCATCAAAAGCAAATGACCAGACCCCGTTCAAATTGACAAACTGTTCACGGACAAATTGCGGACGAGGATACTCTTCACGCATCATATTTTTAACTCCCAACTAAGATTTTTGAAGGTTCAATTTAATTCCCTTATTTCTAGCAAGTAAAATAATTCCTGCTGTCATTCCTAACGCTAGACTAATGATGTCTAAAATCAAATAAGAAAATAATCCTTGAACTAATAAATACACACCTATTTTTATATTCACCTGATTGTCTTTTACATATCGTTGGCTAATGACCAAATTTGCCAAACCTAAACCTATCAATAACGTACCAAATGTGCAGACAAACAAGAAAACATTTCCAAACAATGCATCAATTGCATGCAATTGTGCTAAATTACTTTCGACCATACCAGAAAAGATTTGCTGCTGATAGAAGCCATAGATTCCAATTGTTAACACGCCGTCAAGGATTTGCCAGATTCCCATGATTCGAATCAATTGTCGTTCTCTTTTTCGTTCCATTTTTTCCTATCCTTTCACACCAGCTGATAAAGACATCGACTGTAAAAAATATTTTTGAGCAAATAGGTACAAAACAAAAGTCGGAATAATTGCCACTAACGCGCCAGCCATCAACAAAGTCGGTTGTGCTTGATACATACCTTGTAAAAGTTGTAACCCTGAAGTAATCGGCATTTTTTCGATATCATTAAATACGATGGATGGCCATAAAAAGTCATTCCAAGAACCCGTGAAGGCAAATAACGCTACTACTAATAACACTGGCTTGATCAAAGGTAAAATAATTCTACGGAAAATCGTCCACTCGCTCGCACCATCAATCTGTGCAGCTTCATCAAAATCTTTTGGAATATTATCCATGAACTGTTTCACTAAAAAAATATTGAATACACCAGCTGCTCCAGGCACAATCATCGCAAGTGGCGTATTGACCCAGCCTAAAATATCAACGATCTTGTATAACGGAATCAAATTCACCACACTTGGAAACATCATCGTTGCTAACAAAAAGGAAAAAAGTCCATTTTTCCCTCTAAAACTTAAACGGCTGTAGGCAAATGCCGAAAATGAGACGACTACTAAAACTAATAGAGTATGTGACACAGAGATGAATAATGAATTAAAGAACCACTTAACCAATGGTGTGCTTGAATTGTTCACTAAAAGTTCTGTGTAGTTCGTCAATACCCATTCAATTGGTAATAACTTAAACCCTGCTGTCATTAGTTCCATTTCTGATTTAAACGATGTTAACACGCCGTACAGTAATGGAATCATCCAGATAACTCCCATCACGAGTAAAAAGCAACATGCGATTACTTTAGACATTGACTTTTTCTTCATCTTGTCTCCCCCTACTCTTTTCGCAACAATTTAAATTGGATAGCAGAAACTACCATGATACAAAGACCTAAGATGACTGCCATAGCAGATGCCATCCCAGCAATTGATTGCCCTGAACCAAAAGCATTTTGTTGGATGTACATCAATAAGACCCGCGTTGAATTATTGGGGCCTCCCCCCGTCAACATCAATGGTTGTCCATAAACATTAAACTGTGCAATCGTTGTCATTACTACGGTATATAAAATCTGTCCTCTAATTGCTGGCAAAGTAATCTTAAAAAATTTTTGTAATGTCGTAGCGCCATCAATATCGGCTGCTTCATAAAAATCCTTTGAAATGCCATTTAATGCTGCTTGATAGATAATCATATTCCCCCCGATCGTCCACCAAACCGTTATAACCACTAACGCGATCCAAGCATAGGGCTGTGTTCCGGTCCAAGGAATGTCCGATTGTAAAATCGTATTGATTGGGCCATAATTGACATTAAAAATTAATGTCCAGATGATCACTACGGCAGAAATAGCAAAAAGTGAAGGTAAATAAAACAGTGATTGAAATATTTTTGCTAATTTGGGTTTCGTATTTAATGCTGCTGCTAAAATCAACGGAACAAGAATACAGCAGGGCACCGAAAATAGCACAAATAGAAATGTATTTTTTAATCCAATCCGTAACTGTTCATAAAAAGTAGACTGTTCATTAAACAAGAGATCTTGGTAATTAGCTAAACCTACAAAAGTTGGTGAGTTGAACAAATCCCAATCTGTCAAAGAAATGTACAAACCAAAAATCACTGGTAACAAGAAAAAAATTGTAAAAATCGTCAAATGTGGGGCCAAAAATACCCAAGGCAACCATCTCTTTTTCTTGGTCACCTTGTCTGTAGCTGACATCGTTTCTGTAGAAGTCATCATACCTGCACAATCCTTTCCTAAATCAAGATACGTTGTGATTAAAAGTTATTTATTGGAACTATCTTTGGCAATTTTATCGACAACTTCCTTTTGCATTCCTTTTGTGAAATCAGCTACTGACTGTTTCCCAAAGACTGTATCAAAACCATGCGCATCAATATATTCTGAAACGTAACCATTGTATTTGTAATCAAAGATCGAAAGTGTTGCTTGTTGTTCAGGTGTTTCAATAAAGAATGATTGTGGCATTTTTTGATATTCTTCATTCTCTAAAATTGCTAATGTCGCTGGGTTTTGGCCAGCTTTCGCCCATTCAAGGGAATTCGTCCGTAACCAATTGATGAATTCCATGATTCCTTTGGTCTTCTCAGCAGAACGATCTTTATTCTTGAACATAACAAATTGATGTGAAGATGCCCAATTCACTATTTTGCTTGCATCATCTGTTAGTTGTGGTGAATTAGTCAATCCCCAGTCAAATTTTGCATCTTTGATATTATTTTGTAGCCAAATGCCTTCTGGGAAAAAGAGGAGTTTCCCAGCTAAGTATAATTGTGTTGGATCTTCCCCATCTTTTGTTGTCACCCCAGCTTGATATAAATCTGCCCATGCATTCATTGCTTCCTTCGCAGCTGGTGTATCTAAGGTAGGAGCAGTTCCATCTTCCGTTAATTCGCCACCTGCTTGTTTGAATGTTGATAAATAATTGGGTTTCATCCAAGTAACAGCTACACCTCGAATATCATCAGCCTTTGCTTTTTCACCTGCCTCTTTGATTTCATCAAAGGTTAGGATATTGTCATCCAGCGCACTAGGCGCATATTTTTCAAGCAACTCTTTATTGTAATAAGTTCCCCAGTTATGAATATCAAGTGGCAAGCTATAACGAGTCCCATCCAGTTCACCTAAGTTCCATGCCTCAGTTACATAATTTTCAGCTTTGATTTCAGGAAAATCAGCCAAAATATCATCATAATTTTCTAACATGTCATTGTCTTTATATTGTTTGATCCGTTCTGCGTGAACAATGTTTAGATCTGGGATATTTTTGCCTGAGTTAACAACAGTTGGAATTTTGGTATACATATCTGTTTCTTTTAATGAGACATTTTTGATTTTATATTCAGGATCAGTTTTGTTGTACTCATCAATCATTGCCTTAACATTTGAACTATCTGCTCCTGTAAATGGATTCCAAAAAACGATTTCTTTTTCACTGGTTGACCCTGTACTTTCAGTGTTGCCACATGCTGTTAATGTCATCAAACAAGCACCCGTTACCAATGCCATACCTAATAATTTTTTCATTTTCCTGTCCCTCTCTCAATTTTACTAAATAGTTAATTTCCAACGATAATCATTTTTCAAGTAATTAACTTTTTAGTATTTTTTTATTTTGAACAAATAGTACATTGTTAAATTAGCATCGTATGTAAGCGCAGTCAACATTATTTTGTCAACGTTTATCAAAAACAACTATACAGTTAAACGGATGTTAGGATATAATCATATTGAGAGTCAGGCTGTTAACTTTTTAGTTAAATAGGAGATGAAAAATTATGGAACTTTCTTTAGATAAACGTTCTTTACCTGTTTTTGAATGTCTCGCTAGTGCTACTCGCTTAGAAATTTTAACATTTATCGGAAGCGAGAAAAAAAGCGTTGGAGAAATTGCAAAACATTTGGAAATTAGTAATGCAATCACCACTAGACATATTCAAAAAATGGAAGATGCTGGTTTGATCCATTCTGAGCGTGGCGTCGGTGCCAATCGAAACAAAAAAATGGTCTACCTAAAAGTTGACGATATCAATATTCGTTTCCCAGAAAAAATTTACCAGGAATTTCAACGTTATTCTACTAACCTGAAACTGGGACATTTTACTGATTTTTCCGTCAAACCAACTTGTGGATTAGCTACTACTGAAGATGTTGTGGGTAAAGCGGATGATCCAAAATATTTTATGGATACAAAACGTGTAGATGCCGCATTATTATGGTTCAGCAGCGGATTTGTTGAGTATAAGATCCCAAATTTATTACAAGAAAACGAAACACCAGAAATGCTTGAAATCAGTTTTGAAATTGCTTCAGAATTCCCATTGTCAAATAACGTTTGGCCAAGTGATATCTCCATCTATGTTAATGATGTCAAAGTTGCCATCTACACTGTTCCTGGAAATTTTTCAGATATTCGTGGACGTTATACACCAGAATGGTGGAATGATAGCTTTAGTCAATATGGTCTTTTGAAGCATCTTCGTATCAATAAATTAGATACGGGAATCGATGGCGAGGCTTATTCAGATATCACAATCGGGGATTTGAAACTGCATGAGCTACCTTTTATCAAATTACGTTTTTCCGTTGAAGACGATGCTAAGCATCAAGGAGGATTGACCCTGTTCGGCACTGGTTTTGGCAATCATAAGCAAGATATTTTGATTACTACTTATTATTTGAAAAAATAGATGAAGAAATTAAGTTTGAAGGCCAAGATAAACTCAAAAATGTCCTTTTTCTTCTTTAACAAAAGAAGCGGATCAATATAGAAATGAATATTCAGCAAGTTCAAACTTAAAATAAGATTCACTTACTTTCTCAAATGATTTTCATTCGTCTTTTCTTTTAAAACTAGATCAAAAACACAAAAAAGACTGGAATTTATTTTGTTCCAGTCTCCTTTTGATTTTTATTCGTTGATTATATTCATTGTGAAGAAAAAAACATTTTGACCAACAGAAAATACTCTTTGCTTTTTTTGAATTGATGCTATAATTGTCTATACTATCTCTGCCAAATGTATTGTTATTTTCAGATTTTATAATGCGCTTATAAATGAAGTATTTCTCTTTTAAAATTGTGTAAAGCAGGTGTTGATTTTGAATCTTTTGAATTTATTGGATAAAAATAGTCGTATTCAAATCTCAATGGTCCACTTTTTAATGGACTATAACACAAAAACAAATATCACAGCAATGATAGAAGAACTATCATTAACTCGCTTTCTTTTTGAAACAAATATCAAAGAAGTCAGCAACATCCTTGATCAACTAGATATCGGATTATCCCTTAAATACGACAAAACGCAAGATCATATCACCCTGCAAAAAGACAATCACACTAGCTTAGACAAATTTTATTATTATTATCTGGAAGATTCTGTTGGATACCAAATCTTGATTTACCTTTATCGTCATCCTAATTATTCAATTGTTGAATTAAGTCGCAGTGTTTCTTTAAGCGAAGCAGCTATCTATCGACAGTTAAAAAAATTAAACAATGAAATCAAAGAATTTGATATCCAGATACGTAAAGGAACGATCATTGGTGACGAGTTACAAATTTGTTATTTCTTTTTCCAGTTATTTTGGGTAGCTGTGCCACTAGACCAATTAGAAAAGAGAACAAACGACCATAGTAGTCTACGATTTGTTGATTATTTAGAAATGAAGTTAGAACAGAATTTCACAAGTGAAGCGAAGCTAAAACTATATCTTTGGATTCGTATTCTTAAAACGCGAATTGTGAAACAGCCGACTATCGATTCCAATCCAACAATACAGATGCTATTTGATTTTCAAAAAGAGGATTCGATTTACGAAATCATCAGAGATGCCTACTTTCTTTCCCTTAGCCATTCTGCTGTTTTTGGTTCAGCACATAACGCAATTTATCTCTATTTATTTATTTCGTCTATGTCGATTTTGCCCCCTAATTCAAAAACACTGAGTGACGATCACTATTGGCCGACAAACAATCCACAAATCATTTTGTTGAATGAATTGGTCGTGGATAAGGTTCGTACTGCTTATAAAATCGATTCCAAAAATATCGATGAAACGTTCATTATCAATTGGAAATATTATTTAACCCAAGTGCATGGATCACTTTTATATTTTAAAGGAAATATTAGCTTTCTCGATGAAAAAATTCTTTCTGAAAGACTGATAAAAGCAACGGTATTTATCCCTAATTTTGAACTTACACAACAAATTCTTGATGAAGCTGAACAGTTAGTAAATCAACCATTGCTCTATGAAACAAAGGAATTAGTCACACGTATTTATCTCTATTTTATCAATCAAATGAAACGCTTTTCGACAAGTCAAATTACCATTGGCGTTCACTCTAGCGATGATTATCTTCACAGTAATATCATGGTCGAAACTGTTAAAACAGAATTTGACAATCATTTTTTTATTACCTGTGAAATCGCTGAACACGGGAAAAATTACGATATTTTGATTACTAATTCGACTCTCTCTCTTTGCGACTTCCATTACAAAGACCTTTATATTACAAATGATTTCAAAACGAATATGGACGTTGATGCGTTACGTGTGTTGCTAATGAAACATTCTCCACAAAAAAAATTAACAAAAAAAAGCGATTAAAACAACAAAAAGCGTGACACAGCTACTGTCTCACGCTTTTTGTTGTTTTTAAGAAATGGTCCGTAATTTCCCTTGAAATTCGCTAATTGATTGATACCCTTTTGTTTCCATAATTTCTGCCAATTCTTTGATGATTCTAGTAAAGATTTCTGGTCCTTCCTTGTGCAACTGCGTTCCAATTTGGAGCATGCTTGCACCACATAATAAGTGCTCAAAGGCATCTTGACCGTTACAAATCCCACCAGTTCCAATAATTTGGATTTCAGGTTTTAATCGTGTATAAAAAGCACGTACATTTGCTAAAGCTGTCGGCTTGATATACTCGCCCCCAATTCCACCAAAACCATCCTTCGGTTTGATTACTACTGTATCACTTTGAGGATCAATATATAATCCGTTTCCTACACTATTGACGGCATTCACATAAGTCAACGGAAATTGATTCAAGATATCTGCCATCGCATCGAAATGAGCAAAATCAAAATATGGTGGTAATTTCACGCCCAAAGGTTTAGTAAAAATGGCAAATGCTTGTTTAAGTGTTTCAAAAGTTGCATCAAAATCATAAGCAAGTTGTGGTTTTCCTGGAACATTAGGACAAGAAAGGTTTAATTCTGTAATTCCACGAAAATCACTTTTTTCGATCATTTCTAACATTTCTAAGTTCTCTGCTACACTCATTCCTGCAATTGAGAAAAATAACGGAGCAGCAGCCGGATTTTCTTTTTCATATTGAAGTGCGTAATCTAAATAATAAGCAAAACCTAAGTTAGGTAACCCCATCGAATTGATACTTCCTAACGCTACATCATAGTAACGTGGTTCGGGATTTCCTGCACGCTCTGGAATCGTACAACTCTTAGTAATCATCGCACCAGCATCTGAGCTTGCTAGTTCATGCATTTCTTGCACCGTTATACAATGAACACCAGACGCATTCATAAACGGATTAGCAAAAGTATGGTTGGCAAAGGTCATTTCTAAATTCAAGATAATCGCTCCTTCAAAGGCATTTTATCTAGTTTAGCATTTTCAACTAGAAAATCAATAAAAAAACTTAGTTTTTTTCAAACTAACTAAGTAATGTTCGCCTTTTAAAAGAATAAAGTTTATTTTGACAAGGATATTGTTAATCCCACTAATGATGAGCGCTCGTCTTCACGCAACCAACCTTATTTGTTTCAATACGTATCAATATGTAACAGATGAAGAAAAAGAGTCTCCATAGATAAAAATATTCTATCCACATTTTAGACGTTTTCACTTACCATAAAACCTATCTTTTTACACAAAAAAGACTGGAACACTGTCCAGTCTCTTTTCTACATTCAATCACTCAACTACTTTTCTTAACTAATTTTTTTAAGAATGATTTCTTTTTTTCTTTCAAAAAAATATCTTTTTCTAACATTTTATATAAAATAACGGCGCATGCTTCAGAAATAAAGATCAATACAGCTAAAGGTAAATAAGTATTGCTTCCCATGATTCCTACTAACGGCGTAAAAACCATTCCGATTGCATACATTCCTAATCCAAGTACGGAAGAGGCAATCCCAGCATGCTCGCCTTGTCTTTCCATAGCCATTGTTGTTACCACTGCATTTACTAAGCCCAGTGTCGATACAACTAGCAACAAACCAAGCAAAGCAAGCCACAAATGATTGGTATGGATACCACTAATAATAACCAAAATACTACCTAGAAAACCAAGACCCACGCCCCAACCTAACTGACGGAAGCTACTCATTTTCTTCGACAACACACCAGCAAGTTCTGCTGCAACCACGATCCCGATTCCATTGATTCCATAAATCAAACTAAATATTTTATCTGACAAACCAAAAACATTTTGTAACATAAAGGAAGAGCCAGAGATATAACAGAACATCGCCGCATAAACAAACCCTTGGATCAGCACGAACATCATAAATGGTCGATCACTAAATACTGCTTGCCATCCTGCTTTCTGTTCGACTTTTTCAGTTACCACTTGAACTTCATGTGTTTCCTTAAACCCGATTAGAATGCCTAAAAATAATAACAAACCAACTACTGCAAGAAAAATAAAAATACCGCGCCAAGAAAAATAACTCAAGAAAAAACTCCCCAGTAAAGGAGAAACAATCGGAAAGATACCATTGATCGCCATCAACATGGCAATGAAACGAGTCAATTGAGTACCAGAAAATAAGTCTTTCGCAATTGCTCGTGTTAAAACCACCCCAGTGGAGCTAGCAATTCCTTGAATCAATCGTAATCCTAGAAATAACCAAATATTTGTTACAGATACTGATAATAAACAGGCAATAACAGAAATACCAATACCCCACAACAGTGGTTTCTTCCGCCCAATGCGGTCACTAATTGCACCAATAAATAATGGTCCAAATGCGAGTCCGGCTAAACACATGGTCAAACTTAACTGAACCATTGATGTCGGGATCCCGAAATCTGTTTCTAGCACTGGTAAAGCTGGTAAATAAGTATCAAGTAGCAAGGGACCATATGCGCTTAATGTACCAAGCAAGATAGATAACCACCATATTTTCTTTTTATTTTCAATCATTTCCTTTCACCTCAAAAAGAAAATAGCATGGAAAAATGGAAATATCAATAAAAAACCTAGTAAGTTTTCACTTTTTTCAATAAAATGAGAACAATACTCATTTTTGATGTTTTGCCTTAAATAAAAAACGTCGAGATCTGATTGACCTCGTACGTTTTTCTTCATTAATATGACAACAATTACTTAGTTTGTTCATTTTTTTATGAAATAAACTTTTTTAATTATTTTTCATTAGTCATCCTAAAATTTGATTATCCAAGATAATTGTTTGCTTTTCAGATGGCAGGTTTTCTGTTGCCCCCTTGATTCGTTCAAGGATGATCGTTGCCGCTGTCTCCCCAATTTTTTCTGTGGGTGGATTAATCGTGACTTGTGGTAAAATACTTTGCTCGCCTTCAGATAAATAGTCATAATGACCAAACAAAATATCTTTACCTACAGAAATACCTTGTTCATTAAAGCATTCTAAGGAACCAAGAGACATATTGTAATTGCTGACAAAAAGTGCCGTTACCTTTTTCGCCAATAATTCTTTTGTTCCTTGATAACCACTCCTTCTAGTATAATCTCCTTCATATATCTCTAGTTCTACTGTAGGTTGATTTTCGATTGCATCTTTCGCGCCTAACAGCCGTTCTTTTGCTGTGTAATCTGTTTGTGGAGCAGTGATATAACCAATCTTTTGATGTCCCTTAGCCATATAATCAGAGATCACTTTTGAGACACTTTCACGATCATTTAATAAAATGACATCTGCATTATTCAATGGATCTGGATAATTCAAAGAGACGATTGGAACATTGACTTGCGCTAATTTTTCCATGTCGATCCATTCTTCACTTGATAAAAAGACAATCAATCCATCAATGGAGTGTTTCAACAAATAATCAATTTTCTCATCCATTTGTTTTTCACTTTTCGAAAAACCACTAAGCAGTATACTATAGCCATTTGCTTCAGCAACTTTTTCAATGCCAGAAACAACTTCAGAGCCAAATCGGCTGGAAATACTATTCATCAGTAAGCCAATGGAAAAACTTCGATTATTTTTAAGACCTTTGGCAATAATATTTTCTTTATAGTCTAAAGCTTTAATCGCTGAAGTGATTTTTTCAACATTTGACTGCCTTAATTGTTGACCATTCAAATACCGCGACACTGTTCCTACTGAAACACCAGCAAGTTGAGCAACGTCTCTAATTGATGCCATTTTTTCCACTCCTACCAATCACAATTGACTTCTGCCTCTTGATCATCAATCATGATTTTTGCTTTTTTGGCGAAATGCCAGCAGTTGTCTGCACCTAAATATTGGAAATCTTCTGGAAACAACTCAAACATCACCGTTTTTTCTTCCTGCGCTTTTAATTCGTGTTTGCTGAAAGCTTTAAGCATCTTTTTACGCTGAATAACGGAACCTCCAAGAAGTTTGACAAATATAAGTGAACTGACTTTGCCAGCAATCGATCCTTTATTTTTAACTTTAACGGATACCGTTATTTTGTCAATATTTGTTTTGCATTGAAGCGCTGAATAAACAAATGGAGTATAGCTTAACCCTTCCCCAAAATCATGTAGTGGACTGCCACTTAGGTCATAATAATCCTCTTGTTTTGAGGCATCTCTCTGATAATAATAGACCGGCAACTGCTGACTATTTCTAGGATAAGTAATACTTAAACGACCACTCGGATTTGATTGTCCAAGTAATGTCTTCGCGATTGCTTTTCCTCCTTCTTGCCCTGGAAACCAACCAATCAAAACAGCATCAGACACTGCTTCAACTAAAGACAAGTCAGAAGGACGACCTTGGATCATTACTGAAACAAGCGGTTTTTCAAGTTTCGCAAGTTCAGTCAAGAGAACTTCTTGCTTGCCTCCTAAAGATAACGAGGCGACATCTACGTTTTCTCCAGAATCCATATTCACCCCTTTGGATGAGACCGCACCATTTTGTAAAAATTCCATGTCAAAGTTTCGCGCACTTGATCCACCTAAAACAGTGATAATTATATCAGCCTCTCTCGCTAGTTGAAGTGCTTCTTTGATTTTTGCTTCTTGTGACACTTCATTTCGGATCTCGCAACCTTCGGCATATGTGACAGTTGCTGAAGAAAACAACTTTTTGATTTCGCGATAAATCGTTTTTTCTAATTGCATTCCTGTTTGTGGGGCTGAATAGTCACCTAACAAGTGATATAAATTGTCTGCATTTGGTCCGATTACTGCAATTTTTTTGCCGTTTGGATTTAACGGAAGGACACCATTGTTTTTAGTAAGAACTAAGCTTTCTTCCGCCAATTGTTGATTTAGTTCTCTTGATTCTGTCCATAATTTTTTCCATTGGCTCTTTGGATCTTTGATAAAAGGATCTTCAAATAACCCTAATAAAAATTTAATTGACAAAATGCGTCGTACAGCACGATCAAGCATTGCTTCGTCAATCACATTTTCTAAAATACCTTCTTCAATTCTAGTGTAAGTTTCATCCCATAAACTCAAATCAATCCCAGCAGTTAACGCATGACCTGCCGCTTCTGTTTGACTTTCATACACATCATTCAGACGATCTAGAGCAATCCCATCTGCCATGACTAATCCTTGAAAACCCATTTTTCCTCGTAGGTTTTGTTCAAACAATTCATGGTTCACATGACAAGGCACACCATCAATATCATTGTACGCAGCCATTACCCCAACAGCATTACGTGTACTTTTCAATAGCGGTGTATAAACATCTGCAAATTCTCGTCTGCCAATTGGAACAGTTCCAGAATTATGTCCCCCAAGAGCCTCTCCTTGTGCAATACAATGCTTTAAAACTACGCCAATTTGTTCTTTCGACCGATCAATGTCCATCACCCGTTGATCTAAGAAAGTTGTTTTATCAGAAATCAACGACCCTTGAAACCCTTCAACGATTGCTTCGCTCATTCGCGCACTAAGAATCGGATCTTCCCCAAAACATTCTTCTGACCTTCCCCAGCGTGGATCTTTTAATAAATCCAAAGTTGAAACCAAAGCTAAATGCACACCTTTTGCTGCTAATTCTTTTGCCATCAAGTGACTCGTCTGTTTAACAAGTTCTAAATTGAAACTGCTACCACGACCGATATTCGTAGGATAAGAAATGCTTTCAAGTCCTTGGTGTCCATGAGGACATTCTTCGACAATCAAAGCAGGAATCCCCCATCTAGAATGATCAATCACATATGCTTGAACCTGATTTGCTACTTTCCAGCTATCTTTTGCAGCAATGCCGTTTTTGTGATCGACTTTTGACCAAGGATCTGCACGAAATAACCCATAGAGCGCTCCGATTCCTCCACCCCATTGGACATGATTCTTAAATTTTTCGGTTAATTCAATTGTTTCTTGCTTTTTTTCATAACATTCCCATCCATAAAGATGTTGATTGACTTGCCCAACTTTTTCGCTAAGGTTCATTCGTGCTACTAAATCTTCTACACGTTCGCGAATAGTTAACTGTGCATTTTGATATGGATAATTAACCAAGTTCTCCCGCTCCTTCTTGTCTTGCTTTATTTGCAGCTAATACAAATGGTACAAATAAAAAGACGTCTAAAATAATCAATAAAACTGTCAAAATGGCTGCCTTAACATCGCCACCTGTTGCAATAAATGATTGGATAACTGGTGGTGTGATCCATGGGGCTGCAGCAACTGTTTTTTCAATCAAGCCAACACTTGTTGCAACATAAGCAATAACTAAATTGATAGATGGAATAAGTGCACAAGGAATCATGTAGATTGGATTCATTACGACTGGTAATCCAAACATCACAGGTTCAGTAATGTTGAACAAACACGTTGTCAAACCAAACTTAGCGATTTGTCGCTGTTCTTGTCGTTTTGAAACCCACAAAATCGCAATTACCAATGGTAAGATACAACCTCCACCACCAATCAATCCAAATGCATTCGTAAAAGGTTCGGTGATAATATTAGGAATTTCTTTTCCAGCAGAAAAAGCATCCATGTTTTCTTGAATCGATTGTAATAGTGGTGCTTGGCGAATTGGTGCCAAAATACTTGAGCCATGCATCCCAAAAACCCAGAGGAAATCAGAGAAAAATTGTAAAAATAAAATACCAGGAACAGACAAGACAAAGGCTTTTAAAGGTGTTTGAATGGCTAATTCAATCAAACTTGGAAAATCAAGACCAGTAAACTTATCCAGTAGAAAAACAAAAATAGCAAATAAAAGAATAACTGCTGTTTCAGGAACTAACGAATTGAATGAAGTGGCAACTGCCGGTGGAACACCATCAGGCATTTTGATTTTTAACTTCTTGATTTTTGCTAGCTTCATAAATAATTCTGTCCCCACAATTGAAGCAATCATCGCTGTTGCTAAGCCAGAAGATGAAGTCAAACTTTGTAAAAATACACCAGTTGCTTCCGCTGTACTACCGTCCACCAAAGTAACATTGCTTTTCAACGGCATCAAAATAAACATAACAGCAACACTTAACACACCCGCGTGAACTGCGCTAAATGCTGGATCATTCATTTCACCAGATCGAATATAATGATTCGCTAAATTCCAGCCGATGTTGTAACACACAACAATCGCTAGAATGCTCATCGTACCATTATTGACGATTGAAGCTAGGTTGGCTAGAAAACTTAAGTCGATCCATTGTTGGACAAAAGCATTAGAAAAAATCAATGCATTCAATAAAACCATGACAGAGGCTGCCATCACGAGTGGCATCGTAATAATAAAACTGTCCCGAATTGCAAGTAAGTGACGCTGGCTGTTCATCTTAGAAACGATTGGTAATAACTTTTCAGATAACTTGTCTACAAAACTCATTAGTAAATCTCCCCCATTTAAATAAGTTGAACCGGTTCAACTTCACTATATCATGACTTTTCTTTTTTGCAATAGTTTTTTTGAAGGCGGATTCATTTTTTTGTTAAATAACTGTTTGCTCAGGCAATAAATCGTACAAAAAAAACAGTCAAAAGAATTAAAAAACTCTTGACCGTTTTATTTGCGATAATTGATTTTTAATTTCTATTATCAATCAACATAACCTTTTGTTCATTTCACGATTCAAATTTTCAAGCCAATCTTCTCATTTTTGTTCTTTTCAAAAATTCATCGCAAAAAGCAGCCACATTTGTCCTTATCACTTCAAGAAAATTTTTCCTGTTGACTATGCCTTCTTCAAGTAGATCAATCAATTCATATTGAACTTCCATCATGTCATAGACCAGTTACAAATTTCCACATATGGCTTTGGATTTTTTGAAAACAAATTGATAATCCGTTCTTATCAACAATCGCAATGCGTTCATTTTGAGAAATCGTTAATTCATCAATAGTTAAGATGCTTTTAGCAACATAATTTTTCAATATTTTTTAACTCAACAGCTAAGTTTTCCATTTTTTCCGTTCCCTTTATGAGGAAAAAGTGTATACAAAAAGAGGTAGCCATAAACCACCCCCCTTGATTTCAATCAAAATGACCGAAGGAAAAAAGGATACATTCATCCTCGAAATCACATGTGCTTAAGACTTTTTTATTAACTAAGTGTTGTTAAAAAGTGCACTGCGCAATTTCATGGAAGCAGTTATCCTATTCTCCTTTACTTTTTTACTAAACTATTTCAATGATGACCTTCAAGCCTCAACTACTTGCTGATCATCCTTGAATCCAGTTTTTGCAAAAATCCATAATAGTAACAAAACAGCTACAGTTGATTGGATTCCCAACATTAAAATCAAATCAAAATGTAAAAAACCAACTATCGCAGCAAGAATCGATCCTACACCCAAGACATTCAGCATCAGATTCGCACTTTCTTTAAATGTTTGGATAGAAGAAAACCGGCTTTTTCGGGTCATCCATAAAAAGAGAGAAGCACCAAACAAAATCATGATCGTCATGACTAGTAAGATAAACCCTAAACTTAGACTGTAAGACAAGATAATCACTGGCCGATTGCTGAGATAAAATTGTTCTTCTATAAATCGTTCAAATTCTTGTGGTGTTTGACTCGTCGCTGGCGTAAAAGACGGCCCATAGTTCATCGTATAACTTCTTGTTTGCCCGTTATCTATTTGTTGAATATGCCACTGTGTTTTTTCAAAATTAATAAACGTACCCTTTTGTTGGACACTTTTTGGCAAATTCACACCCACGATTAATTCTTGGTTTTCAAAAATGACAGCTTCTTTCCCCTTTAATTCACCATTGACAACTTGTAAGTGAGAAAACTGTTCCGCACCTGCTTGATCTATCATCTGATTGACCGCTAAAAATTGTTGGCTTGGTATTGCGGTAATCTGATTTGCGTAATAAAGAGTGACTGGAATCGTCATAAAAGAGACTAAAAAGACTAATACTAAGAAAAATTTGGGCCATGAAAGTTCCTTTCGACCAGCAAACAAGCGTTTTGGTCCAGCTAGGCTAGCGAAATAATTAAATGGGAAAGTTTGCATTTCTGATACCTCCTATCCTTTGGTTCCTCCTGAAGTTAATCCTGTAACAAAGTTCTTTTGTAAGAAGAAGAATAACAAACAGATTGGTAAAGCAATCAAGATTGCTCCGGCCGCAAATAACGATACTCTTTGATTCGTTACATCAGAAATAAAGGTTTGTAACCCGACTGCTACTGTTTGGTTCTCAGGTGTACGTAATAAGAATTTTGATAGCATGAAATCACCAAATGGTCCCATGAATGCCCACAAGGCTTGAACGGCGATCATTGGTTTAACTAATGGCAAAACGATTTGAGCGAAAATTCGAAAATGCCCTGCGCCATCTAACTTCGCAGATTCATCAAGGTCAATGGGCACAGTATCAAAATAACCTTTCATCAGCCAAGTATTCATCGGAATCCCCCCACCAATGTAAATCATCGTTAAGAACCAATACTTGTCTAACGCATCTAGTAAGAATGCCATAACATAAAAAGCAGTCAAAGCGGCCATCGTTGGCACCATTTGAATAACTAAGAAAAACATCAAACTTGATTTACGACCAATAAAGCGATACCGACTATACGTATAACCTGCTAATGTTACCACCGTTACTTGTATCACCATTGTTAACACAGAAATAACCAGAGTATTTTTATACCAAGTGCCGTACAATGTTTCATTAAATAAACGTGAAAAATTATTCAACGTCCATTCACCAGATAAGTCCAAACTAAATGCAGCAATGTTCCCTGGTTTAAATGCTGTACTAGCAGTAATCAATAGTGGGTATAAAATAATGATTGAGAGCAAAATCAAGAAAGCATACGTAAAAAAGTGTGATACTCTTCGTTGAAATCTCGCACTAGAATTTATTTTTTTCATCTGCTAATCCCCCATATTGAACGCATTTGTTTTCTTAAAGACAAGCAAAGAAACACAAATTACCACAGCAGAAATAATCAAAGTGATTGCGGAAGCCATTGAATACTGTGGTGATGTCCCTGTTGTCAATTTATAGATCCAAGAGATCAAAATATCGGTTGAACCTGCGCCTCCACCGACACTACCCGGCCCACCATTATTAAATAGATAGATCATCGAGAAGTTATTGAAGTTTCCTGTATATTGAGTGATGAATGTTGGTGCTGCCACTAAGAAAATTGCAGGTAACGTTATATTTGAGAAACGTTTCCAAGCATTTGCCCCATCGATTTTTGCTGCTTCGTACAGATCCTCAGAGATTGATTGCAAAATTCCAGTTACCATAACATAGATGTATGGGAATCCTAACCAGCCTTGAACAAGGATAATTGCTACTTTTGTCCAATTTGGATCTGTTTTCCAAGAAATTGCACCAATATCAACAAAAGGTAGATTATTCAAAAATGGAATGACTTGCGTGTTGATCGCGCCAACACTGTCATTGAAAATGTTAGAGAAACTCATAATTGTAATAAAAGCAGGAACAGCCCATGGTAATAAGAAAATAATACCAAATACACGTTTAAATTTAATAAATTTTTGATGCGCAACTACAGCAGTCAGAACACCTAAGCTAATTTGCAGAGTCGTTGCACACAAAGTCCAGATGATAGTCCAACTGAAAACTGATAAAAAAGTATTTCGATAAGAACTTAAAAAGAAGATACTAAAGAAGTTTTTGAATCCCACCCAATCAATTAGACTTGCAGGAGGAATATGATTAAAATCGTAGTTTGTAAATGCGGTGAATAAAGTAACTAATACTGGAAAAATAATGGTGAAAATCATTAAAAGATACGCTGGTAAAGTCAACAAGTAAGGAAATCCCTCATCACCAATTGTCAGCAATGTTTCTTTCATCGTTCTATTGATTTTCTGCCCATTTTTTCGCATAGTTGCAACACGGTGTGCATCATAAAGATTTAACGCATAAAAGAGAAAGAAAATGATCGTGATGATCAATTGTAATGTTCCTTCAATCAAAATAAATAACGAATGATCTTCTATAGGGATACTTCCCAGTGTTACTAATCCAACTAATGATTGAAAACCACCAAGGATCATTTGAATCACAAAAATAAGAAAAATACTGAAGAAGGTGACTCCCTTCGCTTTTTGTCCATTTGCTAGCTGACCTAAGCCAGGTATTAGTGAAAAAAGTGTCACTTTATTGACTTGAACTTCATTTTTCGTTCCAGACTGCTTCATCTAAAACGCCCCCTAATCATTTGATTCTAATTAGTTAAAGGGGACGTGACCTGAGCCACTGTTCCCCTTCTCCTTTTTTGTCTAGCTTTGTGGAACTGTTAATATTTTTGTTCAATTGCCTCAGTAATTGTTTTCACTGCACTGTTCGCAGATTCTTTTGGTGTTTTAGCACCAGAAGCTGCATCAAACATTAAGTTTTCTGCCCCTGTCCAAACTTCAGCCATTTCTGGGATGTTTGGCATTGCTTGTGCTGTTTCATATTGTTCAATTACCGCAGTTGTCAATTCATCATTTTTGGCTTTAGCAGTTTCGCGTGCACTTTGGTTTGCAGGAATTTCATTGACCATTTCAAAGAATGTTTCTTGGTTTTCTTGATTCGTTACATAATCAAGCCATTTTTGAGCCACATCTTTATTTTTTGCGTAGTTGCTAACAACCCAGCCTTTACCTCCACCAAATGGTTGGTAAGATTCCCCGTTATCTAATGTTGGAATTTTTGCTACGCCGTAGTTAACTTTACTTTCTTTATACGATTGTGCTTGCCAAGGTCCATCGATAATTGCTGCCGCTTTGTTTGAAGTAAACTGTTGTGTCACAAAGTCGCCAGCACTAGTCACATCTTGCATGCCTTTTGGCCAAACATTTTGGAACCAGTCCGTTGCATAAGTAATTCCTTCGACTGCACCAGCATTATTCAACCCGATATCTGAAGCATCCGTTCCATCTTCACCAAAAACATAACCACCATAACCTGCAAGTAGTCCATATGAATAATAGAAATCAGTCCATTTTGCTAAGAAACCGGTATTTTTTCCTGCTTCTGAATCAAAAGCAAACCGTTCATCTTTCGCAAGATCTTCGACTTCTTTAAATGTTGTTGGTGCTGCATCAATCAAGTCTTTGTTGTAATACAAAACAAGTGTTTCAATTACGGCTGGTTCTCCGTAAATTTTGCCGTCATAAGTTACTTGTGCCTTATCTGTTTCATCATAATCTGCTTCATTTCCCAATTTCACTTCCGCCAAGTGACCTTGTTGCCCCAAAGCACCGATTCGGTCATAAGCAGCCATCATCACGTCTGGTCCTTTTCCTGCAGGACCATCGAGAGCTAACGCTTCTAGTTGATCAAACATGTCTTTTTCAACTAATTTTATTTTGACATCATTCTCTTTTTCAAACTTTCCTTTGATCTCATTCATGTAATCGGTATAACCTGAGTCAACAGAAATCGTTAGTGTTTTTTCATCATCTGCTGCTTTACTACTTGATTTCCCGCCACTGCCACAAGCAGCAAGTCCACCAATCACTCCGACTGAAAGCAAACCTAAACCTAACGTCTTCATCATTTTACTTTTCATTTTTTATTCCCCCTGTATTTTATTTTTCAGTTTTCTTACTAAAATCATTATACTGTTATAAAAAATAATCATGCAACCGCTTTCTGTTTGTTACCGGTAACAAAATATCAGCAGCTCAGAATAAAACCATGTGGCTGAATCTCAATCTTTTCATCCTTCAAAGTATGAACACCTTGTGAAAAAAGTACATCACTTGGTTGTTCTAAGACATACACTTCTTCTGTTTCATTAAAAACAGCTTGGACTTTTTGTTGATCAAGTTGTCGAGCAAATACAATAATCCCTTGTGTTTCAGGTGATATTTCCCATATAGTTTCTCCCTCAGACAAAATCAAATGCAACCGTTTGCGCAAATGGACAAGTTCTTTCATAAAAGCAAAAAGTTCCAAGTCTTGCTTTTCTTCGTCCCAAATCATACATTTCCGACAATCAGGATCATCTTGTCCTGTTAAACCAATTTCTGTTCCATAGTAGATACATGGGGAACCTTTTTGTAAAAACATGAACGTCATGAT
The DNA here is from genome assembly GCF_017316125.1 of Enterococcus sp. DIV0660C. Taxonomy (GTDB): domain Bacteria; phylum Bacillota; class Bacilli; order Lactobacillales; family Enterococcaceae; genus Enterococcus_B. Next base: position 121,043 of record NZ_JAFLWA010000012.1, read on the forward strand.
TGCTTTTAGCAAATCTTTGTTTTCTTCACACATCGTGAGAATTCGTGCTGTGTCATGGGAGTCCAATAAATTGAACGTTCCTTCATTGACTTGATCACGATACAGCATTTGTTGTTGGTTCATTCCGCTGATCATTTGCGAAACACTGATTTTCTTTTTCACAAAATAGTCTTTGATTGAATCTGTAAATGCATAATTCATTACTGCGTGGAATTCATCGCCTTGCAACCAAGCCTGTGAAGAATGCCAGATTTCGCCTAAAATATAAATATCTGGTTTTACCTCAGTGACTGCTTTATAGAATTTTTTCCAGAAATGATGATCAACTTCATTTGCCACATCTAGTCGCCAGCCATCAATATCAAATTCTTCGATCCAATAAGTTGCGATCTTTAAAAGGTGTGCTTGAACCTCAGGATTTGCCGTATTTAACTTAGGCATATGCGGCGTAAACGCAAACGTATCATAAGAAAGCTGTTCTGCGGTTTCTGGCAACTCAGTTAAACGATAATTATCCACCGGAAAAGAATGGATATGGAACCAATCTTTATAAGTCGATGCTTCACCATTCTTCACTACGTCTTGCCATTGCGGTGAATCATCGCCCATATGATTGAAAACAGCATCCAACATCACACGAATCCCTCGTTGATGTGCCTGTTCAATCAATGTTTTAAATAACTTTTTATCACCAAAATGAGGATCAATTTCTAAATAGTCAATCGTGTCATATTTGTGATTAGAGGTGGCTTTAAAAACTGGACAGAAGTAAATACCATTGATTCCTAAATCAACTAAGTAATCCAGATGATCAATTACTCCTTGTAGATCACCACCAAAGAAATCATCCCGATCAGGTGCTTTGCTTCCCCACGGTAATGTATTTTCTGGATCATTACTCGGATCTCCATTAGCAAAACGTTCTGGAAAAATTTGATACCAAACAGTTTCTTTTACCCATTCTGGCACCTTGAAGCGGTCAATCTCTTGAAAATAAGGCATTCTAAAGTACATGTTTGGTTCTGCTAAAAAGCGAGTTTGATAAGGAAATACTCCTTGATCCCCGTAAAAACATTCCGTTTCATCTTTACCAATCACATGAAAACCGTACTGGATTCTTTTAGTATCACTACGGACTTCAAGTTCCCAATAGTCATGCACATTGGTACTCAGTCCTTTTTTCATTGGCACTTCTTCTAAGTACCACTCTTTTGTTGTGAATGTGTACGGATCTCCTTTTATCACAAATACTTTTTCGATATCATCTTTGCCAGTTCGAAGTCGCAAACGAAGTGCTTCTTTCGTGTACAAATAAGCAAATTCGCTTTCTGGACGATGATAAACTGCTGCAGTGTTCATGTATTTCCTCCTTTTTTTACTTCTGAGATAATTTCACTATAAAAGAATCACTCACGAAAGACAACGCTTTCAAAAATGTTAACGATAACAAGTTCTCTTGGCACAAAAAAAGCACGAAAACAGCTCTTAGTTTTCGTGCTTTTTATTGTTTGATTGAATAATGGAATGAAAACGTTTGTTTCTGTTCACAAACCTCTTCGATTGCACGCCAATCTATCTCAATTCCTAAACCAACGCCTTGAGGAACAGCAATCCTTCCTTTTTCCATTTTTGCTGGTTCCTTAATGATGTCCTTAGCGTAATAACGATTGGCGGCGGAAATATCACCGGGAAAAGTAAAGCTAGTTTGACTAGCAAACTGTAAATTCAATGCTCTGCCAATGCCAGACTCAAACATTCCTCCAAGCCAAACGAGCAATTGATGCGTTTGACAAAAATCAACAATTCGTAAAGCTTCCGTGATGCCTCCCACGCGTGGAATCTTTAAATTAATTGATCGACAACTTCCTAATGCATAAGCGGTTTTTACATCCTCTACTGTCCGAATATTTTCATCTAAACAAATTTTTGTCTGAAGTTGTTGCTGCAATCGGGCATGATCGACAAAATCTCTTTGATGAAAAGGTTGCTCAATCATCGCTAAATTTAATTGATCTAATTGTTTAAACAACTCTAAATCAGCTAATGTATACGCTGAATTTGCGTCTGCCATCAGTGTAACATCTGGGAAATTCTCACGAATAGCACTTAGCGGTACGATGTCATACCCCGGTTTGATTTTTACTTTGATGCGCTGATATCCTTGTTTAAGATAACTTGACACTTGTGCAATCAACTCTTCTGTCGTCGCATGAATCCCAACACTGACACCAACCGGAAGCGTTGACTTGTGACTACCAAAATAACTTTGTAAACTTCGCTGTTCACGTTTTGCAAATAGGTCCCAAACAGCCGTTTCTAATGCTGATTTTGCCATGAAATTTCCTTGAATAGTTTGAAACAAGGACCAAACATCTCCCGCCTTTTGCAAATCAGATTGAAATAGACGTGGCACTAATTGTTCTTCAATAAGCTGTCGATCCGCACCAATCGTTTCTTCGATGTAATCGGGTTGTTCAAAAGAAACCAACTCTCCGTATCCTCGATTGCCTAACTCATCTTCTAAAATCAAAAGGTCTAACGGTTTTGCTTCAAGTACACCGTAACTTGTTTGAAAAGGAGTAATTAAGGGGAGACATAGTTGATATCGCTCGATCTTCGTAATTTTCATCACATGTTCCTCACTAACCTTGCATTTTTCTTTCTTCTAACCACTGAGATAACTTGCTTGCAAAAGCTTGTGGCTGTTCGAGGTGCACGCAGTGACCACTATCTGGAACAACTGCCAATGTCGAATGTGGAAGCTGTTGACATAGCCTATTTCCGATAGCCAGAAATTTTGGATCTTGCTCCCCAACCACATATAGAACTGGCTGCTTCAGAGTCGCCAATTCCGACCAATAATTTTTTTGCACACCTGTCCCCATCAACCACAAACTCATTGCCAAACCAAATTTATTCTGACTCAATCGCTCATTTCGAATCTTTTTTTGTATTTTTTTTGGTAACTTTTTTTGACTAGAAAACAATGGAATATTTTGCCAAAAATCCACAAAATCAACGAGAGACCCGCGCCATAATCGTAACGCTAATTTTTGGTCTGCCTCTTTTCGTTTTTTTCTTTCTCCTTCGTTGATTATTCCCGGAGTCCCCGCTTCTAAAATTACGCCGCAAAGATTATTTGGTTGCTCGATTGCCCAAACTAATGCGACTCTCGCCCCCATAGAATAGCCTAAAACATACCATTGTTTAATCTCTAACTCCTGTATCAACTGATTAAGGTCCTTCACTATTTCAGGCAGTTGATAACGCCACGGATGTACAAAAACACTTGACTCTCCATGCCCAAGCAAATCAATGAACAGAAAATTATATGCCGGATCTCGAAGCAACCGAAACGTTTGCTTTGTTCCAGTGAAACCATGTAAACAAACGACTGTCGCCTTTGAAGGATCATATTTTTGTTGCCAGCTATAAGCATAATTTACTCCACGAATAGTTTTATTCATTTATTTCACCGATTTTTTCTTGGTATTCAGCTATTATTTCTTGCCAAAGGTGCACCGGTTCATCTTGATTTCCAGCGACTTCAATCAATGTCCAACTATCAGTAACCCGGCTTTTCTCAATTGCACATTCAAACTCAGCTAAGGAAGTTGGTTTGACATATTGTCCATCGTACAAGTCAGCTACTTTGTCAAAATCTAATGAAAGTGGTGTTTCAAATAACGGAGTGAAATCTGTTTTATCTAGTTGTTTTTGTGGTAAAAAAGAAAAGATTCCACCACCATTATTATTGAGTAAGACAATCGTGACTGGCAACCGCAGTGAACGGATCATCTGTAATCCATTCATATCATGAAAAAGTGCCAAGTCACCAATCAATAAATAAGTCCGTTGCGTTGTAGCAGCTGAAATTCCGGCTGCCGTTGAAACAATTCCATCAATCCCATTGATTCCACGATTACCAAATACTGAATAAGAAGTTGTGCTACTCATTGCGTAGCGATCGACGAAACGAATAGCATTACTATTGGATAAAAAAAGTTGTTCATTGGATTGAAGTAGTTCACTCAGCTTCAAACTGGCACTGCTTTCATTGAATCCTTGAATCAATTCCTCTTTTTGAAGTACGACTTGGGCTATTTTTTCAGCTTGCTTCCAACCTTTTAGCCAACTGGAATCCTTCTGTTTTTCCAATGAAGTCATAGCTAGAGCCGATTGGCAAAAAGCGGAAATTGTGAAAGGTAAAAAGTAATTAGTCACGTGTAATAGGTCTTGCCACTGTTCTTGCTCATCGACTAAAACGAAAGTCGTCGTCTCAATAGCTAGTTTTTGCAAATATAGCAGGACATTTTTCGTAACTGGTAACCGACCAAAACGAATCACTACTTCTGGCTGTTTCAGCTTGTTGCTAGCAAAAATCAACTCAGCATGCTTCAAGTAGTTCTCGCTTTGTCTACCACAGGTTGCTAAATTAGTTAACGGATCACCAATGATTGGCCAACCTAATCCCTCAGCAAGCTGGATTAACATTTGTGCTTCTTTTACACTCACTTCATTTCCAACAATCAATAATCCATTTTTTTCGACCCATTTTGCAAGTTCAGGTATCGATTGGTCCACTGTTTCAGATTTCGTCAGTTTCTCACTTTTAAAAGATTGTTCTAACTGAAAGTCTAAATCTGGCAACAACGGCTCACGAAAAGGTAAATTAGCATGTACTGGTCCTACTGGTGTTTGCTGTGCAGTATACCCTAGCTGAATACCTTGCCAGTAACTATAACGTTGCATTGATTCCGAACCTTCCGGGACAGCTAACTCCACAAATTTTTTCACATGTGATCGATACAGTTCTTGTTGATTCATCGTCTGAGGTGCCCCCACTTCCCGTAGCTCTGGTGGGCGATCTGCTGTTAAAACAACCAGCGAATGATTGGTCTCTTTAGCTTCACAAATTGCTGGATAATAGTTTGCTGCTGCTGTTCCAGATGTACATAGTAGCCCAACCAATTCTTTTGCCACTCCTTTTGCCAAGCCTAAGGCAAAAAAGCCTGCAGAACGTTCATCAACATCAATGTAGCATGCAATTTCAGGATCGCGAAAAAGTAATAAAGCTAACGGAGTGGAGCGTGAACCCGGACTAATGACTACTTTTGTTAAGCCACCATCTTTCAATCCTTGAATAAAGGCTAACAGATACCCCGTTGTTTCTTGTTTACTCGTCATTGCCCTTCACTCCTCTAATCATTGGTTGGAACTTCAACATCGTTTCTAATCGTTCTGCTTCTGGATCGGAATCATCAACAATTCCACATCCGGCATATAATAACCCCTGATTTCCGCTAAAAACTCCCGAACGAATCCCCACTGCAAACTCACCGATATCTTCGGTTAAGTCAAGCCAGCCAATTGGTGCGCCATAAAGTCCTCGTCCGGCAGTTTCTTTTTCAGCCAACCAATGTAAAGCATCTACCTTGGGTTCTCCACCTAAAGCTGGCGTTGGATGCAATTCTCGAACAACATCTAATAAACTAACTTGTTCTTTTCTAGCGCCTGTAACAGCCACAAATAAATGCTGAATATCTCGGTTTTTTAAAAGACTTTTATTAGAAACGAATAGCTCTCCTTGCGTAAAATTTTCTAGCTGTTTCTTAATTCGTTCTACTACCACTTGATGTTCATACGAATTCTTAGAGTCTTTTAAAAGTTTTTCGCTATTTTTTTGATCTTCTAACTGATTCTCCCCTCGTGGAATCGACCCTGCGATGCCAGCTGTTGCAAACATCGTTTTACTTGCTTCAACGAGTCGTTCAGGCGTTGCACCGACAAAAGTTTGCTGTTTCGCTTCCAATGCAAAAACATAAGTGTTGGGTTGTTGACGCAACAAATTCGCAACAATAGTTTCGAGTGCGATATGCTTTCCCTCAACTTCCATTTGGCGTGCCAAAACAACTTTTCTAAGCGTTGAATTCTTTTTTTTGATTTCCTCGACACTTTCAGAAACCAAGGAAACAAACGCGTCAACATTCCGTTCTTTCGTATTTAAACTCATGCTTGAAGATTCTCTAGGAAGATGTCTGAGTAATTCTACAACTTGATTTTCCAACGAATCAAAGCGTTTTTTTAGTTTTTTAAAAAACTTTTTTTTACATTCACCTTTTTCTTGATAACAAGTCAACGTGACTACGCAGAGATTTTTTCTTTGAGTAAACAAAATTTCAGGTAATACAAAATAACCTTTTTCGAGCTTTCCCCAAAATAATTCTTTTGCACCTTTCCGATCAAACGGAAATGCACCGAATAAAATAGGCGATTCTTTTCGTTCACTTACCAAACAAAACTTTTTTAAAAACTCTTTTTTAAATCGTTCAATCATTCCAAAGTCTGTTTCTTCTTCAAAAAACTGCTTCACAGCGCCCAATCCAATATAGCCTAAGCTATGGTCTGGTGTTTGCCAAAAAAAGCGCGCACCCTGATAGTGATCTGTTTTAGCAAATAACTGCCCAAATGCTTGTAAGGGCAATTCATAACTATAGCTAAAGTAGCTTTTATCAGTTGAAGAAATTTCATCTTGCCAATTACTTAAGTTGATTTTCAATATAATTCACTCTTTCTTCTGTCAGAAATAGTCGTTTCAACGGTTTGCCACTCGCCGTTTTTGGAATACGCGACACACTAAAAATTTCACTAGGATGTTTGAACCTTGCGAGTGGTTGTAAAAGACTTGTCAATTCCTCAGTTGTTAAAGTAACCTCTTCTTTCACTACTAAATAGGCTACTGGTCTTTGTCCCCAGCGGTCGTCTTTACGCCCTACCACCACTGCTTCTTGTATCCACTCACTCTGAAGCAATGCAGCTTCGATTTCTGTTGGGTATATGTTTTCGCCACCTGAGATAATCAATTCACTCATTCGACTGTCCACATACAGAAAACCTTCTTCGTCCAGATGGCCTAAATCCCCCGTTCGGAACCAACCATCTTTCGTCCATGATACTTCCTCACGATAGTTTAAATAGTGACTAGCAATTGTCGGTCCCTTTAATAAAATTTCTCCAGTTGGTTGTTGGTCATATTTCATTTCAATTTTCAATTTGGTACCCATCAACGGCACACCAGCAGAACCTAATTTTTCTGATGCTTTTTCCGGTGATAAAGCAATCACTTGTGAACAAGTTTCCGTCATGCCATAAGACTGGATGACCAATAATTTTTTGGCTACACATTGACTTAGCGTGTCCCGATCAATTGGTCCACCACCCAACAACAATTTGGGAGCAGTAAGATATCCTTTTTCCGGAACAAGCGGTAAAAGGTCTTTTAGCATTATTGTCACAACTGAAAGACAGATTTTTCGTCCTTCTAGTAACTCTTCATGGATTCTTTTTGGAGAAAAATTCGTATGTAAACGAACACTAATGCCTAACACTAATGAACGCAATAAGATTGCTAAACCACTAATATGATACAATGGCAAGCAACAAATCCAGCTGTCAGACTCAGTAAGTTTCATGTTCATCTTGGTTGCTAAAGCACTCGCACGATGGTTTGCAAATGTTTGTGGAACACCTTTTGGTTTTCCTGTCGTTCCAGACGTATACATAATAGAAGCAATTTTTTCCTCATCATAACCAGAATCATGATAGTCAATTTCGTCCACCGCGGGCAATTGTCCTGGACTTGGAAATTCAAGTAAAAAACCAGTGACAGAAATAGGGACATGTTCTGCGATTAGCCACGAGGTTTTAGCATCAGCTAATTGAAATGTGATTTCCTCCGACGTTAAATGTACATTTAGGAACTGAACTTCAAGACCTAACTCCCACAAAGCCAAAATCGTCAAATAGCATTGCACTGAATTTTGACTATAAAGAGCTACTCTTTTTACGTTTTCAGGTATTTTTTCTGCAAAATAAGTTGCGTATCTTTGGACAGATTGGTTTAATGCAGCAAAAGACCAACTTTTATTTTCAAAATAAAAAGCTGGTCTAGTTGGATGAAGCTGTGCTTGTTGCTGCAACCAACTCCTCGGATGCGGTTTATGGGAATTTAGGGAATTGATCAAAATCTGGTTCTCGTTTTTCTTTAAAGGCATCGCGGCCTTCTTGTGCTTCATCCATAGTGTAATAAAGTAACGTTGCGTCACCAGCAAGTTGTTGAATCCCAGCAAGGCCATCCGTATCAGCATTCATAGCAGCTTTAATCATGCGTAGTGCCAACGGACTTTTTTGTAACATTTCTTCTGCCCACTCAATTGTGACATCTTCCACATCAGCTAATGGAACCACGGTATTGATCCAATTCATTGCTAAGGCTTCTTCAGCTGTGTATTGTTTGGTCATGAACCAGACTTCTTTTGCTTTTTTATGCCCAACAACCCGCGCTAAATAGCCAGCGCCATAGCCTCCGTCAAAACTACCAACATTCGGACCAGTTTGCCCGAATTTAGCATTATCAGCAGCAATCGTTAGATCACAAACCAGCTGCAACACATTTCCTCCACCAATCGACCAACCTTTAACCATTGCAATTACCGGTTTAGGAATCACGCGAATTAAGCGTTGTAAGTCAAGAACATTTAAACGTGGAACTTGATCATCACCGACGTAGCCACCGTTTCCTCGAACTTTTTGGTCACCACCTGAACAAAATGCCTGATCTCCAGCTCCAGTTAAAATAATGACGCCAATGTCTTGACGTTCACGACTAATTGTAAAAGCATCCATCATTTCAAAAACAGTTTTCGGGGTGAACGCGTTATGAACCTCTGGACGATTGATTGTAATCTTCGCGATTTTTCCATATTGTTCAAATAAAATTTCACTATATTCTTTAATTGTTTGCCATGTTCTCATGATTTTCCTCCTTTAATTCATCTTTTTTATTATACACAAGAACGAAAGAAAACGGTTAAAAACCCACGGAATTTTTAGTAATCTGTTATACTATGAAAAGAATGGAGTGATGCTTTTATGAATTTATTGGAACATTTACAAATAAAAACGCTAGAACTTTCTCCAGAAAAAGTTGTCTTAGCTTTAGACATCCACGCCATTCATTTGCAACCTTATGGCTATCTGCATGGCGGAATCAATGGTGTCCTGATTGAAACTGCTTGTAGCCTTGGCGCAAATCAACACTTAGAGGAACCTCATTTTGCTGTTGGTGTGGATCTGCAAGTAAATCATCTCAATAAAGCACAGACGGGTACTTTAACTGTCATTGCTGCGCCAGATAAAGTTGGACGTTCTTTACAAGTTTGGCAGGCAGAAATTTTTTTAGATCAACAAATAAAAACCGCAGTCGGACGTTGTACCTTAGCTGTCCAATAAAACAGGTGAAGCTTTCAAGTTATTTTTTGAAGAGCTTCACCTGTTTTTGTTTAGCAGAATGATTAATGGTTAACTATTACTGTTTGAACAGTTTGGTACATCACTAAAATGGCACAGAAAATCAATAAAATCCCCATAATTGCTGGTGCTGAATGTCCCAGTGAAACATATAGCTGTCCACCAATCAGCGGGCCGATAACTCTTGCTAACGATTGAATTGCTTGACTTCCACCCTGCACGCGTCCTTGCTCCTGTTGTGTCACTGCTTTAGATAATAAACCATTGAATGACGGTCCAAAAATTGAATCGCCAAAACCAAAAAGAAACATCCCGATAATGAATAGACTTGGTTGACGAAAGATTGCCGAACCGGCAATCAATAGATAACCAATGATTTCAGCCCCCATTCCTAAGATCACGATTTGATGGTCCGTGAGCCATTTTAATAGTCGAGGCATGATTACGCTTTGAGAAAAAATATCTTGGATACCAATTATTGAAAAAACTAAACCAATAACGGTTGGTTGCCAATGAAAAGCATCAATCGTAAATTGAGAGAATACCGCTTGAAATGCACCGTTTGGAATCCAAAGTAAAAAACCCGCGAACAATAGACGACTGACTTGTTTGATAGAAAGAATATTTTTTAACTGGATAAATGGATTTAGTCGACTAACAGGAATTGTTGTTAAGCGATTTTCTTTTGCTAAACTTTCTGGCATAAAGAAGTACCCAAATAAAAAATTAAGAAATGTCACAAAAGCACCAGCAAACATCGGGATTGCATAACCAAAATGAGCAAGTAGGCCACCAATCGTTGGTCCGAATACCACACCAACACCAGTAGCGGCACTAATCCAACCAAAATATTTTGTTCGTTCCTCAGTTGGAGTAATGTCAGAAAAGTAGGCAAAAATCGTACCGATCGTTCCGCCTGTGAACCCTTCAATTATCCGACCAAGAAATAAAATCCAAAGTGCACCACCTAAACCAAATACTGTGTACCCGATTGATGAACCTAACAAACAAATCAGCAACACAACTCGTCGACCAAACCGGTCACTTAATGCACCTAATCCGGGAGCTGCTAGAAAAACACAGATAGCATAAACAGAAGTCAATGCTGTCACTACCAATGCCTGATGAGCTGGATTACTGATATAAGGTTGAACTAAAAATGGAATCACGGGTGAAACAATCGTAAAACCCACACCTGAAAGAAAAACTGAGATCAAGCCAAAAAGAAAAGCCTTTTGGTCGATTTGTTTACGTGTATCATTTGTATTTTGTTGATTAGAAAACATAAAAACTCCTTTGTTAAAATATTATATTGTGTCCTAGGCAACAAAATATTATTCTTTTTTTGTGTCCTTGTCAACAATTTTTGCAAAAAAAAATAAAGCGAATGATTCGCTCTATTTTTTAAATCACGATCTTCACTCCTAAATTTACTTCTTATAAATCTAATTTTTCGATTTCCTGATTCAGGTGTTGGTCATATTTGACTAAAAACCGTGCTAATTCTTCATACTGTTGTTCCGTCACTTGATCAAAAATTGCTTGATCTCGTTTTTGAAATTCTTCATGTGTTCGCTCGTGCACATCAAAAACTGCTCGTCCCTTTTCTGTTAATTTGAAGTAAATTTCTTTCTTATTATCAGGTTTTTGGTAGCTTTCGATATACCCTTTTGTCACTAATTTTTTAGTTATTTTACTAATCGCACTTCTTGTCATAAACAATGAACTAGCAAGCTTAGTTACATTTGAATCCTGATTTTTTCCAATGAACTCGATACAGTGGACTTCCGATGGTTGGTAGCCTTCTAAACGTTTCTCCATTGTTAATTTATTCAACCATGCCATTTTACTGAAAACATTTCTTGCTTTATCCATAACGGCTGCACTTGTTTCCTCTTTACCCATTTTTTGTCCTCCCGTATGCTTCTTCCTATTTAGTATAGTGATTTTTTGAAGTTGATTCAACTACCCCCACTGCTTTTCAAAGCGAAAGAATTATTCGCCATACCTAACAAAAAATATAAACGGTAGTTAACATTACACAAAAATTAGGTTATAATGAATTACTTAGAAGAACGATTAAAACAAACTGTGTTTAGGATGTGAATAGATGAAACAAACAAAAAAGTTTATTTGGACTTACATAAAAATTCTTTTTGCTTTATTCATTTTAGGCGTAAGTATCAACTTATTTTTAGGTCCGCACCACGTAGCGGCTGGCGGTGTTAGCGGACTAGGAATTTTATTTGAATCAGCTTTCGGCATGAACCGCGCTTTAGTTATTCTGGCTTTGAATAGTCTCATGTTAGTGCTTGCCATTCTCTTTTTAGGTAAAAAATTATTTTTAAAAGTTCTTTTTGGTAGCATCGTCTTCCCACTTGTCATTGCCATCGTCCCAGAAACAATGGTGACTTCTGATCGCCTACTATCAGTTATTTTTGGTAGTGCTATTTTTGCCTTAGGTGTAGCAATTTTATACAACAACAATTCTTCTAGCGGCGGAACGACCATCCCTCCTTTGATTTTCAAAAAATATTTCCACTTGAATACGTCTATTGGTTTGCTGTTAACCGATGCTGTGGTAGTTTCTTTAAACTTACTTGTTTTTGGATTTGAAGAATTTCTTTATGCCATCCTTTCCATTGTTATTACTTCAATTGTTATGACTTATATCGAAACTGGTTTAAATCGTAAGAAATCAATTATGATCATGAGTGAGGATTCATTAGAAGAAATACGTGTTCGCTTAAGTGCAGAGATTGGACGTGGTTTGACTTTACTAGAAGCAAAAGGTGGCTATAACCGCAAGTCTAAAGAAGTCTTACTGATTGTCACAACGGATCAGGAATTCACTCGAATCAAACCATTGATCAAAGACATTGATCCCACTGCCTTCGTTATTGCAAGTAATGTCGCTGAAGTTACAGGTAGCGGGTTTACCTACCACCCGATTGAATGATCCCTTTTTATGCTTTTTTTAAGGTTTATTTCTTATTCTTAGGACATCCCAAAACTCCTAATTTTTTCCTTTCTTTTCTCAAAAAATAAGCAGAACTTATCTTTGGACTCAAAGTAAGTTCTGCTTATTTTGATTTCTGTTTAGCTAAATGATTTTCCATTGATAAATGTCGTATAAATATGTTCGTCTTCCGTAGATTCACCTTGGATCAATTGGATGATTTTTTCTGCTGCCAGCATTCCCCAACGATGTTTAGAATAAGAAATTGTTGCTAATGTTGGTGTCAAAAACTCTCCAATTTCGATATGGTCAAATCCAATTAGGCGGACATCTTTTCCTATTTCATACTGCGTTTCTTTGAAAAATTTATACACACCAACTGCCATTTCATCATTGAAAGCAAAAATATCAATTGGAAAATTTGGTTGGCTAGCTAAGATTTTCTTGGCTGCTTGATAACCAGAAGGCTCAGTAAAATCACCTTCAATTGTTTGATAATCAATACCAAATCGTTGTAGTTCTTTTGTGCTAGCGGCTAAACGCTGCTGACTATCATACGCTTTTGTTGAACCTGTAATCAAGTGAACAAATTTCGTCTGTTTCGCAACCATTTCACCGACTGCCAACGTTGCGCCACCTTTATTATCTAACAAGACTTTCCGAACGTGTTCATGAGAAAGTTTACGATCTAACACAACGATTGAATGCCCTCGCTGTGCAAACTGTAAAATTTCCTGTGAATCAAATGTCCAATCTAAAATAATCGCACCGTCAACCATTCGCTCTGGAATAAACAAATGAGATTTCTCTCCACTGCAAACAATCATCTCATAGTCATAAAAAGCTAGGCCTTTTTTGATACCATCTAATAATTCACCATAAAAACTGCCACCATAATCTGCTAAATAAACGCCGATAATATTCGTTTGTTGTCTTTTTAATGTACGAGCAGCCATATTAGGAACGTAGTTTAATTCATCCGCAATTGCTTTGATTCTTTCTCTCGTTTCTTCCGTCACCTTTTGGCTACCATTCAAAGCGTACGAAACAGTAGAGATGGACACTCCTGCTTTTTTTGCGATATCTTTAATTCCTACCATGTTGCTCATCTCCTAACAATAGATATCAATTCGATTTGTTGCTTGTAAATGTGCTAGAATCGCTTGGTTAGCTACTTTTAGTCCCCCGATTCGATAGGGATTCTCTTCATACTCGATTGGTAATTCTTGCTGGTTCAGTATCACTTTTGATTCATCTGAACCTAAATGGTAATGAATAGTAACTGGTTTTCCTAGTAATCGATAATGAAGGCTCAATTGGTCCAACTCAGTTGGCAATACTGGATCGAAGGTAACACTCTGACTTGTTTCTCGAATGCCCAAAACACTTGAAATCAATTGACCTAAATAAATTCCTGGGCCACTTGAATAAATACGCCAACCACCTTTTACTGGCACACTTCCATCTTTCAGTTTACCAAAATTTGATTCCGCTTCATACCTTGTTTTGAAATCTCCGTCAGAACTACTGAAATAGACATTCGCTTGTCGTAATTTTGCATGCTTTACTTGATTCGTTAAGCCAATAGGATTAATAATGTTAAGCCCATGCCAAGTTTCTTCTGCCTTGCCTAATTTCGCCATGGCTTCTGTAAAACGAATGTGTGCATGTACATATTGCAATCCAATTTCTCTCCCAAAATTAGCAGATTGCTCCGCTCGTTTGAAGTTGGTACTTACGCCACCTTGATAAGCCGCTGGACGATTCATCAGACGAACACCATCAGGAAACTGTAAATGTTTTTTGATAATGGCTAAATGATGTTCCGCTTGTTCTGGTGTCAACAATTCAGCAATCATTCCCCTAGTCATTGGCAACAAACGATAATGGATGCCCGTCTTTTGGTCGTTTGGATGAATCATCAATTCTACCTCGTTCTGCGAATTCATTCGAACAAAGCCTGGCAACGTGTCTGTTGTAAACATATATGTTTCATAATCCTGTTTTATTTTAGCAACTAATTTACTCAAATGCTGACTATAAGGCTGATCAACCTCTCTCAGTAACAAACTCAGCTTGTTAAGTACTTGATAAGTCAGTGCCACTGTCCAGCTGCTTGCCATTGATTTTTTTAATTGATTATCAAACGGTTGTAGCGTATCATCCCAATCACCATCACCGTAACAAGACAAAGCTGTCCCTGGCAAAAAGTGGGATTCAATGTAGTCAATTTCTTTCTTGATGTGCTCCAATAATGTTGCTGTTTCGTTTGTTTTCAAAAAAGTTTTACGATCAGTATAAGGAATATTTTCAGTTAGAATATCCCAGTCACTCGTTTTATCCAAGTAATCTGCGACAACTTTCATTGGCCAAACAATAACATCCCCATGACTCTCATCTGCTTTTTGTGTTTCATAACGATCAAACATAAACCATTGAGGCCAGTTTCCATCATCAGAGAATTGGTTAGCATAAACTTTTTTGATAATGGATGCCACAACTTCTGGTCGATTCACAGCAAAGAAAAATTCAGTTGGTCCTTGCGAAACATCTCTGGTGCCCCATGCGGCTCCGCCATATTGTTCCAAACCATGTGGAGATAAATAATGGACTAACATATTATGAGTGTACCAGCGTGCGAGGATATTCATTTGATCTACCGCTTGCGTTTCGTGCGTCAATTCAAAGTGATTCAGCAACGATTCAATTGCTTCTGTATATTGTTGGTCTTGCGCTGAAAGAGTTGTTACTTTAGCTGGCTCAAATTCACCTGTCAAACTTGCCTCGATTTTAACTGTCACAGTTGCTTGATTTTCAATCAGAAAAATAGTTAGTTTCTGTTCCTCTTTTGGAATGGCACAGAACAGTGATTCATCTGTCAACTGAAACGGTTGATCCAAAGTGAAGCGATAAGCGAGATCAGGGTAAGTTTGTTGTGTATCTGATTGTTCATTTCCTGTTACCGTCACCACTTGCTTATTCTGCTCCAGCTGGTAAGTTGGTCGTGCTTCATCGGCTCCCATTACCAGTTGGTTAGTAATCGCAAATGTATATTTTTTTCCTTTTTGACTATGGATCTCTGTTCGAATTTCACGGCCGTCAACTATGGTATAGGTCGTAATAGTCAAGAGATCATCATTTAATTTATAGTACCAAGTAGCTGAATTCAACCCCATCTCAAATAAAGAAGGCATTGTCAGAATTTGCCACTCATCTCCCTGTTTCAAATAAATTCTTTGACCAGATTCCTTGATAACATTTAAAGCATTTCGGCTGTTGCTCATCAATTTATTCATTGTCGTATTCCCCAGTACCACTTGGGAATTAAAAATTCCTGGCATATATACAGTTGTGCTTAATAATGGTCGATCAACATCTAAGTCAGTACCACTTAATAAGATATGCCCATGTGTCCGCTCCATTGCTCGCTCTTTTGCTTTGGTAACGACATGATGATAATTGGTTGTAAAGAAAGACAACAATTGCTGGTTTTCTTGTTCAACTTGTTTTTTTACAGGAAAATAGGTCAAGATTTCTTCTTCGGTCATTGTTTCACCAACAATCGGGTCACCGAGATGTTTCGTTACTTCTTTTCCGTCAGATGCGGGAAATGTGTTGTCAAAGTTTAACGAATGGTAAGCGGTGATAACTTCATCTATTGAAAAAACTGGTTTTGTTACAGCCGTCACTTGATTTTCCAGTGTCCCACCGTAAAAAACAATCCTTTGACTTTCCTGATCCACGATTAAGCGCTCTGACTGTAACGCAACATAAGCAAATTCATATTGATAAACTTCATTTGCTAAAAATGGTTGAGTCAATGCTTCTGGCTGGTTTGTTTCTTTATAACTCTGTCCAAAAAATTGATAACCGTCTGTTGAAAAAGCAATAGCATTCGTTAAACTTCCAATTTCAACTAAAGGATAATCTGCTCCTTGGATTTGATTTTGGCGCGAAGAAATCGTGATTTTATCATCAATTTTGGTAATGTGGTGATCTAAGTATTGAGACATATATGCCTCGTTCGAACGAACTGCTCCCGGTAATGCATTCCCTAAATCTTGTCCATAAATCACATCTGCTTGTTGTCCTGTTCCTTGCAAAGTGACTTGCCAAAACCACAAACCAGTGTTTGCTAATTGAAAGTCCACTTGATAATTAACTCCTGCAAATTGACCTTTCCATGTCAATTGCTTCTCTTTTTGGAAAAACTGACTATTCGCATTCGAACCAATCATTGGCGTAAATAAAATGGTTTCTTCTTGGTAAACTCTTAAATAAAGTTGAGTCAAACTACCATCCAAATAATTCCCCATTAGTTGGTTGATCATCATCTCATGACTTTTGATTTCTGCTAAATCACCTGTTGGCAGAAAAGAAAAACGGATATTTTTTTCTGTCAAATCAATCATTTTTTGTGTCATCATTTATTCTTCCTATCTATTTTTTTAAGTTGAAACGCACTGATGAAACTTCTCGGCTGTTTGGGCCAACCATTGCTTCAAACTCACCCGCATCACTGCTCGTTTCTTGGTTACTGTGTACATATCGTAAAAGCGACTCATCAATCGAAAAAGTTACTGTTTTCTCTTCAAAAGGTGCCAATCGTACTTTTTTGAACCCTTTCAACTCTTTGACTGGTCGAACAACTTCACCAACTAAATCACGAATATAGAGCTGAACCGTTTCTTCTCCCGCATAAGCCGATTGGTTTTTGATTGCAACAGAAACCGTGAGCTCTGTTGTCGGTGTCAACTCATCACTAGTTAAAGAAATTTCTGAATAACGAAAATCGCTATAACTTAAGCCAAATCCAAAAGGATATTTTGCCTCATTTGAAACATCTAAATATTTTGAAACATATTTTTCATCAGGTGTGGTCTCAAATGGACGACCGGTGTTATCACAGTTATAATAAATCGGTACTTGACCAACTGTTTCAGGAAAAGACATGCTCAATCGCCCACTTGGATTATATTTTCCCCAAAGAATTTCTGCTAAAGCTCGTCCTCCTTCTGTCCCAGGGAACCAGGCTTCAATGATTCCTTTTGCTGCATCAATTCCTCGTAAATCCAAGGGACGACCATTATATAAAGTGACAACAACTTGGTCATTTACTTGCAAAACTTGTTGGAAAAAGGCTAATTGCGCTCTCGGTAAACGAATATCACTACGACTCGCTGCTTCGCCACTCATTTCTTCTAGTTCGCCTAATGCGATAACAACTTTATCTGCTTGTTTTGCTAACAATAAAGCCTCTTGAATCGCCACAGTCGTCGGTTCTAAATAGTCAAATACTTCGTTTCCAATTAACAATCTATTGCTTAAACTTCTGGCACCTTCGACTAGTGAAATGGCTTCTTCCGATTTTCCTTGCCAAGACCACGCGCCTAAAATTTTCTTAGAAGCAGCAGCTGGACCAACAACAGCGATGGTTTCCTCTTTTTTAAAAGGTAAGATGTCATCATTTTTCAATAACACCATTGATTTTTTAGCAATCTCACATGCGATTGCTCGATGTTCATTTGATAGAACGATTTCTTTTTCTTTTACTGGATCTGCACCACGAAATGGTTGTTCAAATAAACCTAACTCATTTTTCAATTCTAAAATTCGAACGACAGCTTCATCTAATAATTCGACCGGAACTTGACCTTCTTCAATCAACTCGCTTAAATAATTGCTATAGCAAGTCGTCATCATCTCAATGTCTACTCCAGCTATTAATGCTTGCTTGGCTGCTTCTTTCTCGTCTTTTGCTACACCGTGCGGAATCAGTTCCTTGACCGCTCCCCAATCAGAAATCACAACACCTTGAAAATCAAATTCCTTCCTGAGAATTTCTCTAAACAACCACTTATTCCCTGTCGC
The DNA here is from genome assembly GCF_017316125.1 of Enterococcus sp. DIV0660C. Lineage (GTDB taxonomy): Bacteria > Bacillota > Bacilli > Lactobacillales > Enterococcaceae > Enterococcus_B. The sequence goes on from NZ_JAFLWA010000012.1 coordinate 139,182, forward strand.
TGGAATACCATCCACGGTGTTAAAAGAAGTCATTACTACCTTAGCCCCCGCTTCTAGTGCAGCTTGATACCCAGGAAGATAACTCTCTCTCAGTTGGCGTTCCGACATGTTCACTGTGTTATAATCACGACCAGCAATTGCTGCTCCATAAGCTGCAAAATGTTTAACACAAGCAGCCACTCGGAAAAAGTCTTCTTTCAAATGCTCTCCTTGGTATCCTTTCACAAAACGTTCGGCAAAACGACTATTTAGAAATGAATCTTCTCCAGTTGATTCCATCACTCTACCCCAGCGAGGATCTCGAACTAAGTCAACCATTGGTGAAAAAGTCACGTGTAACCCAGACACAGCGGCTTCTTTTGCTGAAATCTCTGCCATCTTTTCAGCAGCATCCAGATCCCATGAACTCCCTAAACCTAATGGAATTGGGAAAATCGTTCGAAACCCGTGAATGATATCTGCCATCAAAATAGTAGGGATACCCAACCGATTTTTTTCTAAATATTTTTTTTGGATTCGGATGGCTTCTTCTGCACCCGAAACACCTAGTGTCGTCCCTGCATTGGCAATCGTTGTCTCGGTTAAACCTAAATCAGCCATTGGACCTGTTCGTTCTTCTGCGTTTTCTGAATAAAATTCAGCCGCTAATTGTAACAGTTGATCGATTTTTTCTTCTAACGTCATTTTTTTGAGTAAATCCAGAATCTCTTGTTGCTTCATACGTAAGCTCCTCTATTTATTACCAGACACATTGTACCCATCTAGAATATATTTTTGTAAAAACATAAAGATAATGATGATTGGCACGACCATAAAAGCAGAACCTGCCATTTGTAACGCATAATTGTTTGCATATTGTCCTTTTAATAACTGCAATCCAACTGATAACGTGTAGTATTTTTCATCACTTGCCATAATCAATGGCCATAAGAATGAGTTCCAACCACCAATAAACGTTGCAATTCCTTGAACAGCTAAGACGGGTTTAGAAATTGGTAAAATGATTCTCGTAAAAATAAACCATTCACTTGCTCCATCCAAACGCGCAGCTTCTAATAATTCATTTGAAATTGCCGACATGAACTGTCGGAACAAGAAAATACCATATGCGCCAACTAAACCGGGTAAGACGATCCCTGGCATCGTATTAGTTAAATTCATTGAATTCATAATTAAGTAAACGGGTATCATTGTCACTTGACCAGGAATCATCATCGTGGCTAACACTAGATAAAAAAGTGGTTCTCTGCCCTTAAACTTGTACTTAGCAAAACCAAAACCTGCCATGGCATTAAAAACCATTCCTAAAAAGGAAAAGGCGACAACAATCAGTGTATTTTTCAAATAGGTTGTAAAATCAAACGCATTGAACAATTCAATAAAGTTATCTAAACTAGCTTTTTCTGGAAAGATTTTTGGTGGAAATTGCATGATTTCCATATCCGTTTTCAAGGAAGATAACAACATCCAAATAAACGGCAGCATCCAAACTAGCGCACCAATTGCTAGAACCAGACCCATAACAAATTTTGCTCGTTGATTGCTTTGTAATTCTTTATTCATAACAGTCACACCTTTACAGTTGATTTTCAAAATTGCGTTTTTGCATTCTAAACTGGAATAAAGTAACTAGGATAATCACTGCAAACAAAATAAATGACCCCGCAGCAGCATAACCAAACTTACTGAATTGGAACCCATTACGATAAATGAATAACGCAACTGAAGTCGTGCTATCTAGTGGTCCACCATTCGTCATTACAAATGGTTCTTCAAAAAATTGAAGCCAGCCGATTAAAGTTGTCACCGTTACAAAGAAAGTTGAAAAACGTAATGATGGTATCGTGATATAAAAAATCTGGGCTTTTTTTGAAGCTCCGTCTAATGATGCTGCTTCATATAATTCTTTGGGAATCCCTTGAATTGCTGCCAAAAAGATCAACATGTTCGCTCCAACCGCTCGCCAAACTCCCAAGATGATCAAAGAGATTTTTGCGATTGTTGGATCTGTTAACCAAGGCACAGATGGCAAATGTACTAAAGACAGCAGATAGTTCAAGAAACCAAAACTTGGATTGTAAAGGTAACTAAACACCACTGCAACAGCGACCACGTTGGTAATTGCTGGCGTGTAAAAAATCATTCGAAAAGCTGAAAATATTTTATTTTTTCCAAAGTTAATCATCAATGCTAAACCCAATGACATGACAATGACCAATGGTACACCTAAAACAACATAAAAAATCGTATTTTGAATGCTTTTTAAAAACACTGGATCGCTGATGATTTCTTGATAGTTATCGAATGAAACAAAATTGATTTTTGACCAATCAGCTAATCCTACCAAGCTCATATCAGTAAAACTAATAAAAAAAGCGACAAAAATCGGAATGATTGAAAAAAGCAAAAGTAAAAGAAGTGCAGGTGCAATAAATAAGTAAGGTGCTTTAAGTGTTCGACTTTTTTTCACTTTCAGGACTTCCTTTCTAGAATGGTGAAAGCCAACATGATTGCTAAAATTGAGAAACAACCATTAGATTCTTTCGCCGGTTTAATTGAATAAATCGACCTGAGATCGCGACATGAGCTGCTGATCTCAGGCCAATAAACTATTTATTTAGTAAAGTTTCTGTTTCTTGATTAAATGAATCCATTTCTTTTTGAACATCTTGACCACCTAGGTAGATTTGTTCAAAATGCTTCAAATAGTTTTGTGCGATTTCTTCAAATTGTGTAATCAATGGCATTGGTTCTGAATTAAGTAATTGTTCGTTGAAGACACTGTAAATTGGATCATCTTTCAGTTCAGGATTTTCCCAAGTCTTTTTAGCTGTTGGAAGTGCATCTGTCAAATGCATCCACTCTAACTGATTATCTGGCTGTGCCATAAAGTTAATAAATTTCGCCGCGTCATCTTTTTTCTCTGAGTATTCAAAAATAGTTAAGTTTGAACCGCCCATAGATGAGATATTGTTTTCTTTACTAGGTAATGGTGCAATTGCCCATTTTCCATCAATATCTGGAACAGTATCTTTCACTGTTTTTGCCATCCATGGCCCACTAATGAACATTGGAACCATTGCATCACCAGAAAATGTTTGACTGACATCTAAACCAAGATCTTGTTTAGGTGCATAGCCTTTTTGGATAAAATTGTTCAAGTATGCAACACTCTCAACAAATGGTGCTTGATCAAATTCCGGTTGGTCATCTTTAATCAAAGGTGAGCCATTTTGCCGTGCAAACATGAATCCTAGCGTTTGTTCCTTGGAATCAATGTTGATTCCATATTTATCTTCTCCACGTGCTGCTAATTTTTTCGCAGCATCCGTTAATTCTTCCCAAGTTTTCGGTGGCTCTTTATACCCCACTGACTCTAAGATATCTGTTCGATAAAATAAAACACGTGTTTCTGCTGCCCAAGGAATGCCATAAGACTTTCCATCAAATTGTGTCGTTTCTACAGAACCTTCATAAAAATTATCTGGATTCATTGCATCATACTTATCAATGTAACTTGACATATCAGCTAATGCACCAGCTTCTTGAAATTCAGGCATCCAAGTTGTTCCCATTTGTAAAACATCTGGACCACTCTTTGAAGCTACAGCCGTTAATAATTTGTCATGCGCATTTGACCATGGGATAGACTGAATTTTCACTTCAATCCCCGTTTCATCTGTAAATTTATCCGTCATTTTTGATAACTGCTTTACTTCATCCCCCATTCCCCAAATATTTAAAACTTCGCTATCTTTTGCTGAATTATTGCTTGAACCACATGCCGCCAATCCACCGAGTGCCATTACAGCTGTCAATCCTAATAAGCCAATTTTCTTTGATAGTTTCATTTTTTACTCCTCCATTTTTAGTGAAACGTTTCTATAGGGAGAAGTATACTAGCTTGTTTTTGATTTGTAAAGCGCTTTCTAAAATATTTTTTCCAGAAAAAAAGGATTGAATGCTCAATTTTTTTGATTATAATAAAAGCTGAATCATAAAATAGTATAAACTTTATTGATCAGCATCTAGAAACGTTTCACTAGAAAGGAGCTTTTTATGCATAAAAACAATAAAGATAACGTACCTTGGTGGCAATCAGCAGTTTTTTATCAAATCTACCCAAAGAGTTTTCAAGACAGCAATCATGACGGAATTGGTGATATCAAAGGAATCATCTCTCGTCTCCCCTACTTACATCAACTAGGAATTGATGCTATTTGGTTATCACCTATTTATTCCTCTCCTAATGTTGATAATGGTTATGATATTGATAACTATTATGAAATTTTAGCTGAATTCGGAACAATGAAGGACGTTGAACAATTAATTGCTAAAGCGAAAACTTTTGGGATACAAATCATTATGGATTTAGTTGTTAATCATACGTCTGATCAGCATCCCTGGTTTTTAGAAGCAGAAAAAGGAAATAAAAAGTATCAAGATTATTATGTTTGGCAGAAAGAACCACCTAATGATCTTCAGTCTTTTTTTGGTGGGACAGCTTGGGCATTCAACGAAAAGCAAAATCGTTATTACTTACATCTATTTTCAAAAAATCAGCCAGATTTAAATTGGGAAAATCCTAATATGCGAGAAGATATTTGGAAAATGATGCGTTTTTGGATCGACAAAGGAATTGGTGGTTTTCGATTAGATGTCATTGATTTAATTGGAAAACAACCTGAAAAAGAAATCTTAGGTGACGGACCAAACTTACACATCTATCTCCAAGAAATGTATCATGAGGCCTTAAAAGAAAAAGATTTAGTCACTATTGGCGAGACAGGAAGTGTGACTCCTGAAACGGCACCATTATATACGGCACCAGAAAGAAACGAACTTTCCATGGTCTTTCAATTCCAACACATGGCATTAGATGAGCAGACCGGACGCTCAAAGTGGGCACTCAAAAAGTTAAGTATTCCTGAACTAAAAAAGGTACTTTCAAAATGGCAAACAGCTCTGCCTGAAAATGCTTGGAATAGTTTATTTTGGAGCAATCACGACCAGCCTCGGATTTTGTCTCGTTGGGGCGATGAAAACTATTCTTTAGAGAGCGGGAAAATGTTAGCAATCCTGCTCCACCTGATGCGCGGGACGCCATTTATTTATCAAGGCGAAGAAATCGGTATGACGAATTTCCCGATTCATTCCGCCAAACAAATTCAAGATATCGAAAGTCAAAATTTTTATCAAGATCAACAAAAAGCAGGGATAGCTAAAGAAAAGATTCTTGAATCAATCAATACCAAAGGTCGTGACAATGCGCGTACACCTATGCAGTGGGACGATACGATCTTTGGAGGATTCTCACCTGTTTCTCCTTGGTATCCAATCAATCCTAATCACAAGCAAATCAATGTTGCAGCAAATTTAAAAAATCCTGATTCACTTTTCTATACGTATCAAAAACTGATTCTTTTGCGTAAAAAAAATCCGATTATTATTTGGGGAAGCTATGAGTTATTAAATACTGCTCCTACAATTTTTGCCTATAAAAGAAGTTATAAACAAGAGACTTGGTTAGTCTGTGCAAATTTTTCAGATCAAGAGACCTTCTATTCCTTTTCTGGAAAACCAGAAACAACAATTATTAGTAATTACAATGTGACATATTCTTCAATTGACAACCTTAACTTACGTCCATACGAAACTTTTGTTGTAAAACTTAAACCTTGAACACTCTGCTATTTTTCTATTTACGATTTTAGTAACTAGAAAAATAGCCGTTTTTATTTATAGCAAAATACTTTCAAAAGTAACCGCTAACCATCCTTTTTATTTTGTCATTTTAATTTACCAAATAACTGTTTGATTATCAGAGATAATATAGTAAAATTATTTAATAAAAAAGTTATTTTAAGTTCAAATTTAAATAACTTTCACATGACAAAGTGGCGACTATCGCTACCTGCCAATAAGTGGGAGCAAAAATTATTTAGGAGGAAAAAATGAAAAAGAAAAACGGGATAACTTGGTTGTTTTGGGGGATTGGAATGATTTTATTCATTCAATCAGTAATCAATAGGGAGATAACCACTTCGATGACACTTGGTACCTTACTCTTCGCATTAGCTGGTTGGCAATTAAAACAAATGCCAAGAGGTCAGCGAAAAAAATGGTTGCTTCCCATCATCTTTTCTCTTTCACTGATTATTGGTGCATGTGGAACCGGATCGGCTGTAACTACAGAAACTACCAGTAGTTCGACTCACATAACCAAGTCATCAAAAACAAGTGAATCATCAACGAAAGATACCACCGAGATTTCAAAAGAAAAGGCTAAGCAAAAAGAACTAGAAAAATTAACCAAACATGCACAACAAGAAGTTGAAAAAGCGGAAAAAGAACCAACCAGAGAGCAACTAAAAGTTGCGCTAGCAGCGATTGAAAAAATTCCCGGTGGAAGCAGTACATTAACTGAACGAGCAAATAAGGTTGAACAGACTATCGTCACTGCAGAAAAAAAGGGGGAAGAAGAAAAACGCGTTGCTGAGGAAAAAGCCGCAGAAGCTAAACGTGTCGCTGAAGAACAACGAGTTGCCGAAGAAAAAGCTGCCGCTGAAGCCAAACGTGTCGCTGAGGAACAGGCTGCTGCGGAAGCTAAACGTGTTGCCAATGAGCAAGCTGCTGCGGAAGCTAAGCGGATTGCTGAGGAACAAGCAGAACAAGCCAGAATCGCTGAGGAACAAGCTGCCGCTGCTCAAGCTGCTGCTCAACAAAATCAAAATCAGCAAATGGTTTATATTGCGCCTGACTCTGGTCGAAAATATCATTACGATCCAAATTGTCGAGGTCTAAATAATGCAAATTCGGTTGTAAGTATTCCACTGTCTGAAGCACAAGGTTCATATGGGTTATGTGGTTTTGAAGACTAGAAATTAAAATTGAACCACACGTTTTGTGCGTGGTTTTTGCATTCTTTACGAGTAAAACGAGCAAAAGTCTTCACGAATAGAAGCAAAAAAATCCTAGGACTATCTTGTCCTAGGATTTTTCTATTCCTTCCCTATGTGCTTGTCTGATAACAGCGTTCCTATTTTCACCCAAATTACTCATTTAAAAAGGTGGTGATTGCTGCTTGATTCATTTGATTATCAATAACCAAAACACTTCCCGCATACTCACTGTTTCCATAGTCCCATGAACCTTCAACGGGTACACTTAATCGATCAATACCTGTTGCGCCACGACCAATCGAAAGTAAATGAGTTGCTAAAAATGTTGCAGTAACATCTGTTGAAGTATAACCAATTGCCTTCCCAGCCGCATAAGGTGCTCGAAGCAGGTTGATTGGATTTTTTAATTGACTGAAAATCGCATTCATCACCTGTTGCTGACGTCTGACACGACCAAAGTCCCCTTCTTCATCCATTCGAAAACGTGCATACTGCAATAAAACATGCCCGTCCATTTTTTGGACCCCTTTTTTGATATCGACACCATCAAGATTCAGGTCTTTCTCAGCATCTAGTTTCACGCCAAACATAAATAAAGCATCAATTACTTTTTCAAATGATTGGAAATCGACTTTTGCGTAATATTGACACTCGATTCCAAAGTTTTCTGCTAACGTTTGCCGAACTAACTCTGCACCGCCATAGGCATAAGCAGAATTAATTTTGTTTTGGCCTACACCAGGAATGTTAACAAAGCTGTCCCGCATAAATGAAACAAGTTTAGGTTTGTGAGCTGGTCCTCTTAACTGTAAAACCATGATCGTATCTGCGCGTCCAGCATCTTCACCCCTTGTGTCACTTCCCAAAATCAGGATATTTTTCGCACCGTTTTCAGACTGAACACCGTTGAAGGTCTCAACTGGCGCATTGGCTAAACTACTATCATGCTCAGCCATAAATTTTCCAGCAAAAAAAGAAATCCCTGAATAAAGTAGAACAAGAATGAAAAGGCCAAGAAGTATTTTCTTCCATGAACGTTTTTTTCGTCCTTTTGGCAGTTGCTGTGATGATTTCTTTTTCCGGAAAAACTTCTTTTTCCCAGTTGGTTGCTGATTAAGTTGCTCATATTCATTGTATTCATCAAACGGTCGGTTCAACTGATTGTTTGATGGATCAAAATCATTCGAAAATGACGGATTGTTTTGTTTTTGTCCTATAGGTTGATCTGACTCTCGCTGAATATCCTGCTTTCGTTGACGGCGAGCGAAGAGATTGTCTGTGTGGTTCTTTAAGGATTTTCCTTTATTTTTTTTATTGTGACGGTCCATTCGACTCATCGTATTTCCTCCTAATTACCTAGTGATAGCTCAAGGATACGTTACCTGACAATAAAAAGCATGCTACTTAAGTCCAATTTAACAAAAAATAACGATTTTTTCTTTGAAATACTGCTTTTTTCAGTCGATTTCTTAAAAAAAGGGAGAACAAAACAAGTTCTTGTTTTCCTCTACCTTTTTTACTGGATATTATCTGATTATCGATGATCATGCTAAAGTTTCTACTTAACAGTATGTTAAGATCTCCGACACGATTTCTTGTGGTGATTTGTTCGTCGTCTCAATTTGCAGTGTGGCAACTTCTTGATACAATGCTTTTCTAGTCTGATATAGCGCTGAGAATTCAGCAACTGTTTTCTGTCGTGCCAAAGGTCGCACATTTTTTTGGTCATGAATAACTCTTTGATAAAGTTCAACAGTTGATGCTTCCAAAAAAATAACCGTTGCACCATTTTTTAGCAGTGTTCGATTCATTTGATTTAAAATAATCCCACCACCAGTAGAAATCACTTGTGCTTTTGAATCTATCAATTGTTCTTCAAGTAGCAGTGTCTCAGCTTGACGAAAGCGTGCTTCGCCCTGTTTTTCAAAATATTGTGCAATCGTCGTCGCATATTTTTGCTCGAACAGTTCATCTAAGTCCACTAAAGAAATAGAAAGTTTTTCTGCTAAAAGTGTGCCAATCGTGGTTTTCCCCGAGCCCATAAAACCAACTAACACAATTGGATTATTCATCTGTCACACCTTGGACTAACTTGGCTAAATCACTAAAGAACTGAGGATATGAAATGGCCACCGCTTCCGCTTCAGCTAGTTCGATTTCGCCATCTTCAACTAACAAAGCAGCAATTTGGAGCATCATACCAATTCGATGATCTTTATGACTGGAAACTTGTTGATTTTTTTGGGAAATTTGGAGCGGTGTTGGCCCCTCAATGATAAGCCCATCTTCTGTCGGTTGGATTTTTGCACCCAATTTTGTTAATTCTGTTGCCACTGCATCAATTCGATTGGTTTCTTTCACTTTTAATTCTTCGGCATCATAAATTCGGGTTGTTCCTTTTGCTTGTGTAGCAAGTAACGCAATCACAGGTAGTTCATCAATTAGTCGTGGAATGATTGCTCCTCCGATATCGATACCGTGAAGTTCAGAGGTTTTCACCTGAATTGTTGCTGATTGATTAATAGGATCTTCTTCCGTTAGCTTGATTTGGCCATTCATTTGTTTAACTACATCTAAAATGCCTGTTCGAGTTGGGTTGATGCCGACATTTGTTAGTGTAATTTCACTTTCTGGACACAACAAACCTGCAACAATAAAAAACGCAGCCGAAGAAATGTCGCCTGGAATGATTACTTCACAACCTGTTAATTTTTGCGGTCCAACAAGTGTGATCTCTTTGCCTGACTGCTGAATTCGTCCACCAAACTGTTGGATCATTTCTTCTGTATGATTTCTAGAAGGTGTTTTTTCAACAATCTTTGTCGTACCCTTTGCCTGTAAACTCCCAAATAAGATAGCTGATTTCACTTGAGCACTTGCAACGGGCATTTCATATGTGATTGGTATTAGTTGATTGGTAGGTTCAATTTTCAGAGGTAATAGCTCTTTCTCCGTCGTCCCAGTTATTCGAGCGTTCATCTGCACCAGTGGATCAATGATTCGATTCATTGGTCGTTTACTCAATGAGGCATCTCCAATTAACGTTGACGAGAATGCCGCACCAGCTAGAATTCCCGAAACAAGCCGAACCGTTGTTCCTGAATTTCCACAATCAAGCGGACTGGTACTTGGACGCAATCCTTCGATTCCTTTTCCCTTGATATGAATCGTTTGATTTGCTTCCTCAGTTATTTCGACCCCTAAGCTTCGAAATAGCTGCAACGTGGAAAGACAATCTTGTGCTCGCAAAAAATTATGAATAACGGTTTCTCCATAACTGATTGCACCAAACATAATGCTTCGATGAGAAATTGATTTATCTGCAGGTACTTGTAAAGTCCCTCGGAGCTTCGTCTGATTTGTCAGTAACTTCATCTTTTGTTTCACTTCCTAACATAACTAAAATACTTGTTCCCATTAAAACTGAGCAATTCGTTCACGGTACAAGTCAACAGCTTCTTTTAATTCTGTACAAGTATCTGCAGAAAATTTTGTTAAAAATGCTTTCGCTAACTCTGTTGCTACGACGCTTTCGCAAATAACACTAGCTGCGGGAACAGCTGTCGTGTCAGAACGCTCAACACTTGCATGGTACGCTTCTTTTGATTGGATATCGACACTTTGCAATGGACGATACAATGTTGGAATTGGTTTCATTACACCTTGTAGGATAATCGTTTCACCATTAGTCATGCCACCTTCGAAACCACCTAAGTTATCAGACTGGCGAGTAAAGCCCCGCGCTTCATTCCAAGTGATTTCATCCATGACTTTTGATCCGGGCAAGTTTGCCATGTCAAAGCCCAAACCAAACTGAACGCCTTTAAACGCATTGATACTCATCACTGCTTGGGCGATTTTCGCATCTAGTTTTTCATCCCAATGAACGTAGCTCCCTAACCCAGCTGGCACATTTGCGACTAACACTTCAACCACACCGCCCAAAGTATCTCCTGCTTTTTTCGTCTGATCAATTAACTCTTTCATCGCCGTTTCAACTTTTGGATCAGTTACGCGTAATTCCGAATTCTCTGAACGTTCTTTGATTTCTTTTACAGTCAAGTTATTCGGCAACTCGCAGACCAAACCTCCAAGCGCTAACACGTGTCCAGCAACCGAGACGTCTAGCTCCTGAAGCAATTGTTTACAAACGGCACCAATCGCTACTCGCATTGCTGTTTCCCGCGCAGATGAACGTTCCAAAACATTTCGTAAATCACGATGTCCGTACTTCATCCCTCCCACAAGATCTGCATGTCCTGGTCGAGGTCGAGTCACTTGTCGAAGGGTTGCATCCTTTTTGGCAACTTGTTCAGGCGACATCACAGTTTGCCAATTTTTCCAGTCTTTATTCTCAATAACTAATGTCACTGGGGAGCCGAGTGTATACCCATGACGAACTCCTGAAGTAATTTTTACTCGATCCTTTTCTATTTTCATTCTTCCACCGCGACCATAACCGACCTGACGTCTTGCCAATTCCAGATTGATTTCATCAACAGATAAAGAAAGACCTGCTGGCAATCCTTCGATAATCGCGGTTAATTCTAACCCATGCGATTCTCCGGCTGTCAAAAAGCGCATCTCATTTCTCCTCCTTCTTCAAATAATCCAGTAATTCATTTAAGGGTGTCGGTAAAATCGTTGCTTCACCAATTTTATTTAGCACAACTAATTTCACTAGATTCCCTCGTGCTTTTTTATCGTGAGTGATTGCTTCAAATAACGCATGTTCTGACCATTCAGTTGTTTCTTCAGGAAGTTTAAATTTTCGTACCATTTTACGCAAACTTTCAGTTGTTCCTTTTTTTGTTAAGCCTTTTTTTTCCGCGACGCTGGTTAACTGAATCATTCCGATTGCAACAGCTTCTCCATGAGTAATTTTTCCATAACCAGCAGTTTTTTCAACAGCATGACCGATTGTATGACCGAAGTTAAGGAGTAGTCGTTGTCCATTGTCAAATTCATCTGCTTCGACTACCGCTTTTTTAATCGCCAAACAAGCTTCAATTATTTGTTCAGATTGATGAACTATTTCCTCACGCCCATTTATATTCACTAAAGTTTTCCATAAATTTTCGTCCGCAATTGCGGCATATTTGATCACTTCTGCAAGTCCTTCACTCACTCTTCTTGGTGATAACGTCGACAACGTATCCGGATCAATCAATACCCCTTCTGGTTGCCAAAATGCACCAATGATGTTTTTGGCATACGAGGTATTCACTGCTGTCTTGCCACCAATACTACTATCTACTTGAGCAAGTAAAGTCGTCGGGATTTGTAAAAAATGAATCCCCCGCATAAATGTTGCTGCAACAAATCCTGCTAAGTCACCAACTACACCACCGCCTAAAGCAATGATGCCATCACTTCTAGTAAATTGTTTTTCCGTTAATAATTGAAATAGTTTTTCTGCTTGATATAATGTTTTACTTGCTTCACCCGGCTCGATCACAGCTTTGCTCACTGTGTAACCTGCGTTAGATAACTGTTCACTCACTGTCTGAGCATAAAGTGAATCAACGTTTTTATCTGTTATTAAGCAAATTTTTTGCGGTGACCACAAGGCACTCACCCATTGACCAACTTTCGATAGTGATCCTTTTTCAATAACGATTTCATAAGAATGTTCTGGTAGCTCTACTTGGATACTCATGTTCACACCTGCATTTCCTTTGTCATTAGCTCTTTTATTCACGAATGTCTTTCATTGCTTTTTCTAAAATATGCACTTCTTCCATCATCTTCAGGTACGTTTTTTCGTTCAAGGACTGTGGACCATCTGACCACGCATTAACCGGATCAGGGTGGATTTCAACAATCATGCCATCTGCACCTGCAGCAACACCTGCTCGAGCCATTGGAGGAACCAAATCCCAAACACCAGTTCCATGACTTGGATCAACAATGATTGGAAAATGACTAAGTTTTTTGATCAAAGGGACTGCACTTAAATCAAATGTATTCCGCGTTGCCGTTTCATACGTTCGAATACCTCTTTCAATAAAAATAATCTGGTTATTGTTTTGGACAGCAATATATTCTGCTGCATTGAGCCATTCATTAATGGTTCCAGAAATCCCTCGTTTTAATCCAATTGGCATCCCTGTTTTTCCAACAGCCTCAAGTAAACGGAAATTTTGCATATTTCTTGCGCCAATTTGTAAAATATCACTATAGTGTGCCACCATTTCAATATGAGCTTCGTCCATTACTTCAGTGATTACTTGCATATCAAATTCATCGGCCGCTTGGCGAATGTATTTCAACCCTTCTTCTTCTAACCCTTGGAACGCATAAGGAGAGGTCCTTGGTTTGAATGCTCCACCACGCAAAATTTTTGCACCGCCTGCTTTCGCCATCCGAGCTGTTTCACGAATTTGATCTAAGCCTTCGATAGAACATGGACCTGCCATGGTAACAAAAGAACCATCCCCGATTTTTACCCCATTCACATCCACAACTGTATCTTGTGGATGAAATTCACGTGAAGTCAATTTATACGTATTTGTAATGCGAACAATTTCTTCTACTCCATCATATCGCTGAAAAGCCACATCTTGAATTTTTCTAGTGTCACCCACTAACCCAACGATTGGTTGCTCATTCCCACGATTCATTTGAACAGCTAAGCCTTCTTCTTTCACACGATTCACGACTTGTGAAATTTGTTCATCTGTTGCATCTTGTTTCATAATAATAATCATTTCTTTTTCCCCTTTATTCAAATAAATCTTTCATGATATCGAGTGGCATTTCGTGATTCGTCCATAACTGAAAAGCCGTTGCACCTTGATATAATAGCATACCTAAGCCATTAAAGGCAGGTGCACCTCGTTTTTCCGCTTCTTTTAATAATTGAGTTTTTTTTGGTGAATAAATTAAATCAATCACAAATAAGTTTTCATGTAAAAAGCCAGCATTCGCTAAAGGCGATTGTCCTTCTTTTGCACCCATACCAATATCCGTTGCATTCACTAATAATTCACTTGTCTGTAGATCATGTTCGAGTTGTTCCTCATCTGCATAATCAACTACCCGCACGATTGCACTCGTCTGCTCGCCGATTTTTTCAAACTCCTGTTTAACCATTAAAAATCGTTCATTGTTTCTTTTATATAAAACAACCTCTCTAGCACCTTCAAGAGCAGCTTGTACCGTGATTGCTTTAGCCGCACCACCAGCTCCTAGAATAGTTATTTTTTTATCTTTTATCTTAAATTTTGCTGTTTCTTCCATTGCTTTCACAAAGCCAATACCATCTGTGTTATACCCAATCAATTGCCCATTTTGGTTAACGATCGTGTTAATTGCACCAATCAGCTGTGCTTCTTGACTTAATTCATCAACGTAAGCGATAGCTGCCGTTTTGTTAGGCATCGATAAATTCACACCTAACATATCCAAGGTTCGAATACTTTCAATTGCTCGTGCCAGATTTGTTTGATCTACTTTAAAAGCTAAATATACCGCGTCAACTCCGCACGATCGAAAGCCACGATTATGCATCCGCGGTGATAAACTATGTTCTGCTGGATTCGCAAAAAAACCTGCAAGTTTTGTTTTACCAGAAATCACGCTTTATCCTCCTTGCTGTTTCAAATTACTACTAATTTATTCTTCTCTATTATTCGTAGTGAAGCAAAAAAAGCCACTTAGTGTTCTCGTACTAAACAAAAAGTACAGTAAACGACTACGTGGCAAGATGTCTTGAATTATTCACAAAACGAAAAGCATCCCATGAAACTTATTTAATTTTCACTCAAAGTGTAACCTCACGAAACGCCTAAACTGTCTTAGATTGTACTAAGTATAGGACGAATGAAAGGAGCTTGTCAATTCCTTTTTCACTCTGTCTCACTAACTAAAAAGGGGCAAGGATAATTGGAACTCCTAATCTCTTTCTTTTCATTCTATTTCGTTAAACTAGGATCAAAAGTACAAAAGTTTGAACAAGATTCCACAGTTTCCTAGACAATGACGATGTGATTTTTTAATTTCTTGCCCCTTTTCATGCTAACAATTTGATAGAATCTTCTTTTTAATCAAGAACTTCCTCAAAAAATTGTAACAAATCACTCATTGATAAATTTTCTTTTTCTTGCGCATTCAAATCTTGAACTATTCGTCCCTTTTGTAACACAATCAACCGATTTCCGTAATTTAGCGCATCTTCCATTCGATGAGTGATCATCAAACAAGTTAATTTTTGTTCCGTGATTCGACGGTTCGTTAATTCCATTAATGATTTTGCTGTTTTAGGATCTAAAGCTGCTGTGTGTTCATCCAATAATAATAGCTCTGGTACTCGAATCGTCGCCATTAATAAACTTAACGCTTGACGCTGTCCGCCAGAAAGTTCACCTGCTGGCGTATCTAAATGAGTTTCTAGCCCATTGCCAACTTCTTCACATAATTGATAGAAAAATTCTTTTTGTTTCTTTAAATTTCGTAGTTGTAACGGACGTTTTTGTCCACGTTTTTGCGCTAATAATAAATTTTCAGCAACAGTCATTCGTGGTGCTGTTCCCATTTTAGGATCTTGAAACACACGTGCCAGAAATGCTGCACGTTTTTCTTCAGAATCTTTTGTAATCACTCGATCTTTAAACAAAATGCTTCCTTGAGAAAGTTGTAGCGTACCCGCAATCGTATTGAACAGGGTACTTTTTCCTGCTCCATTTCCGCCTAAGACAGTAATAAAATCTCCTTCGTTGATTGAGAGATTGATTTCTTCAAGCAAAACTTTATTTTCATTCAGTCCATTATTTACAACTTTTTTTCCATTTTTGATGGTTAAGATTGCTGCCATTTATTTTGCCTCCTTCTCAAAACCAGTTTTTAGATTCAATGCTTTTTTCACTTGTGGAATCATCAAACAAAACGCAAGGATGATTGCTGAAAATAATTTCAAGTAAGTTGTATCAAAACCTAACTTAATGACAATCAAAATCAATAATTGATAAATAATACTACCAACAACAATTGCAATCAACCGTTCCGCCAATGTTAATTCCTGAAAAATCACTTCACCAATAATGATTGAAGCAAGTCCTATAACAATTACACCAATTCCCTTATTCACATCTGCATATCCATCATTTTGAGCAATCAATGCACCAGAAAGAGCAATCACTCCATTGGATAACGTTAAGCCTAAAATTTTCATCCGATCTGTTTTGATTCCCAAAGAGCGAGCCATCGTTTCGTTATCACCTGTTGCAATATAACCTTGACCTAAATCTGTATTGAAGAAAAACAGTAAAATAGAGATAATCACACCTAACGCAATCAAACCCAACAAAACTGTATCAAAATAATTTGGTAAGTGGAGTTTTTGGAAACTATCTTGTAAAATTGGACGATTCAACAAGGATAGATTAGGGGTCTTCATCACATATAAAATCACTGAATTTAAACCCGACATCACTAGAATTCCAGCAAGAATAACAGGAATCTTTCCTTTTGTATAAAGTAAACCCGTTACCAATCCAGCAATCATTCCCGCTCCCACGCCTAAAAGTGTAGCAAAAATCGGTGCGATTCCATTCGTTATCGCGGTCACACAAACCGCTGCACCTAATGGAAATGACCCTTCCGTTGTCATATCAGGAAAATCAAGAATTCGATAAGTCATAAAAATGCCCAGACCCAAAATTGCCCAAAGCATTCCTTGTGAAATAGATGATACGATCATTTGTTTTCCTCCTTTGAGCTTTCCGTTGATTTCGTTACTTCTTGCGTCACGTTTTTAGCTTTTTCTTTTATTTCTTCAGGAATCGTAACACCTAGGCGATCGGCTTGCTCTTGATTAATGATGATATCGCCTTGATCGAAGGTGTAAACAGGTGTCGTTGCTGCTTCACTTTTCCCTAATGCAAGTTTCGCTGCCATTTTGCCACTTTGAACACCTAATTGATATTGATTGATTCCAATTGTTGCCAAGCCACCTTGCTCAACCATTGTATCAACTGATGGGATAACAGGGATTTGCGCTTTATCTGCTTCCTTGATTACTGTTTGCATCGCGTTAGCAATCGTGTTATCCAAAGGTATATAGATAACATCAACAGATTGACTCATGACTTGAACTGTCTGTGCAATCTCATTGGTTGAAGGCACTGCATATTTTGTCACAGTTAACCCAGCTTTTTTGGCAGCATCTTCGGCTTGTGCAACTTGATACTTAGAATTATCTTCCGATGACGCATAAAGGATCCCGATTCTTTTGGCTTGTGGTAACAAAGTTGTTGCTAGTTGGATTTGAGCACTTACAGGTGGCTGATCAGAAACACCAGTCACATTTTTCCCAGGTTTATCTAATGACTCAACTAATCCTGCCCCAACTGGATCTGTTACAGCACCCAATACTACTGGAATATCGCTTGTAGTATTTGCTAACGCTTGTGCTGCAGGCGTTGCAATTCCAATCAATGCCGCTGGATTTGCTTGAACAAGTTGTTGGCTCATCGTTGCTAATTTACTTTGATCAGCTTGACCATTTTGAAAGTTTATTTTAAGATTCTCTCCTTCCACCAAGCCTTCTTCTTTCAATCCATCTTTGATTCCACGATAAATTTCATCTAATGCTGGATGACTGACATATTGTAAAACACCGATTTCTTTTACTTCCGTTGTTGTGGGCGTTCCATTTTTGGTCTCACCCATTTTTTCGTAGATAAAACTACCGACCAAGTAGATTCCCAGTAGCGCTACGACCGCTATCAATCGTTTATTTTTCATTTTCTCCTCCTGTTAATAACTAGTTATTTTTGCTATGAACGATAACAATGTATCGATAAATTGTCTTATTATTAAGCAAACCCAACAAAAAAAGGACAATTCCTGTTACGGCATTGTCCTTAGTACACAAAAAACCGCATAGAAGTCTCTATGCGGTAGTCAAATTTCTTGTCTAGCATAGATACAAACTTTAGATTGTTCTCTAAAAAGTCGTATCTATGGGAAAGTTCGCCATCAATACAACTCATCTACGCCAGTTACGCCATGCATAATTGTTTCCTAGTAAAGCTTGGTTTGATAAGTTCATTGTGGTTCACCCTTTCGTCAAATATTTGATTTAAGTCTAATTGAAATTTTTTTATTCGTCAATAGAAATATTCACATTGTGTAAATTATTGTGTTGAGTCTGTTGTCATTTCAAGTTCAAGCTTTTTAATATTTGCTAATGGAAGACGATTTAATTCCGGTACTAATTCGTTTGAAACATCTGTGATGCCATCTGCGCCAATCACGACTCGGTTCGTCTCTTTACCTCCATCAAAAAAGATAAATGTTATTTGCTCCCTATTGATTCCATACTCTTTTTCTTCTTTGGCTACGTCATAGACGAGAGGATAAAAATAAATTTGGCGATTCAATTCTTCCATTTTTTTTGAATCATTTAAAATAGTCAAGACTTGTTCATAGTTTTTGCCTTTTGGTACGCAAAACATGACTGATATCGCTTTGCTATCAGTGATTGTTTGCTTGGCATTACTGTAATCAAACCTTTTGACTTTATCAGAGGTAATCGTTGAATAGACCAAACTATCTACTTGATCTGCCTTGATTTTCTCAGGTAAGAAAATCATTGATCCTGCTAACAACACTGCTAAAAAAAGTAGGCCACCAACACGCCAAAAATATTTGACTGGATTTTCCGCAAATGCATCAGCAAATTCTATCCAGCTTTCTTGTATTTTTTCTTTTATTTCTCCCCAGATAACAAACACCTCGTTTCTTCTCCTTCGATGTTACTTATTCATTTTCTTTATTATACCTATAAATAAGTATTTTGACGAAAAAATTCGTATCTTTACTCGAAACTTTTTCTATTTATACAAAATATAAGTTCTTTTTCATAAGTCAATCACTAGAAGTTTTCAATGAAAAAGACGAAATCGTTACTAACGTTACACCGTCATTGGTCTTTCTGATTGTTTTTCGTTATAATGAAACTAATTATGAAAAGAAAAGAGGAAGAACTATGTCCTTTGATGGTGTTTTTACCCACGCAATGGTTAGTGAGTTGCGTGATACCTTATTATCTGGTCGAATTTCTAAAATTCACCAACCTTATGAAAATGAAATCATTTTAGTTATTCGCTCTCGCGGAGCCAATCACCGCTTGCTATTATCTGCTCATCCTAGCTATGCACGAATTCAGATTACGCAAATTGATTATCAGAATCCTGATACGCCTCCTAACTTTGTAATGATGTTAAGAAAACATCTTGACGGTGCTTTGTTGGAAACAATCGAACAGGTTGAAAATGACCGTGTCATTCATTTTCATTTTACAAAACGAGATGAACTAGGTGATCTACAAAATATTGTTTTGATTGTTGAGCTGATGGGTCGGCATAGCACAATTGTGTTAGTCAATCGTGAAACCGGGAAAATTCTAGATGCTATCAAACATATCGGAAGCTCTCAAAATACTTATCGTTCACTGATTCCCGGTGTCACTTATGTTGCACCCCCGAAACAAGAACAATTAAATCCATTTTCAGCAGAAAAAGAAAAAATCTTTCAACGTCTTTCTCAGTTAGAACTAACACCAAAAATTTTACAGCAACATTTTCAAGGACTTGGTTTTGATACAGCGCAAGAATTAGCAAGTCGTTTAACTGAACAACCCAATAAAAAAATGGTTGTTTGGGAAAACTTTTTTCAGCAGTTAGATATTAAACTTTCTCCTACTCTTTATGAAGCAAAAAATAAAGAATTCTTTACACCTATTTCCTATCAATCAATCGAAACAACTGCGGATCAAGTAACAAATTATTCAACCTTGAGTGCTTTGCTTGATGGCTTTTATCACGATAAGGCAGAAAAAGACCGCGCCAAACAGCAAGGTAGCGAATTGATCCGTAAAATGGAAAATGAACGTAAACGAAATCAAAATAAATTAAAAAAACGTGAACAAACATTAAAAGATTCCGAAAACGCGGAAGATTTTCGTCGTAATGGCGAACTACTGACCACTTTTATGACTCAAGTCCCACGTGGTGCAACAGAAGTCACCTTGCCGAATTACTACGAAGCAGATCAACCTTTGACCATTAAGCTTGACCCTGCATTAACACCTAATCAAAACGCACAAAAGTATTTCCATCGTTATCAGAAACTAAAGAATGCTGTTAAACTAATTGGTCAACAAATCCAAGAAGCAAAAGACGAAATTCAATATCTCGATTCCGTTTTAGCCCAACTTGAAATTGCAGGTCCCATGGATATTGAGGCAATCAAAGAAGAATTAACTGATCAAGGATACTTTAAAAAGAAATCTGCTAAAAAACAGAAGAAAAAGAAACCTTCTCAACCAGATGTCTATTTTGCTGAAGATGGTACTCAGATTCTCGTTGGAAAAAATAACTTGCAAAATGATTTATTAACAATGAAAACTGCTAAAAAAACCGATTATTGGCTCCACGCAAAAAATATTCCAGGCTCACATGTGATTATCAAAAGTAACGATCCTTCTGATGAAACGATTACACAAGCTGCAGAATTAGCTGCTTACTTTTCAAAATATCGTTATTCAGCACAAGTTCCTGTAGACTTGGTTCAAGTGAAACATATCCGTAAGCCAAATGGTTCTAAACCCGGATTCGTTATTTATGAAAATCAAAAAACGATTATCGTGACTCCTGTTGAAGAAGCAATAACAAAAATGAAAAAACAATAGTAAAAAGCCGAGACGATGAATGGTCTCGGCTTTTTATTGGCTAAAATATTAACTAAATTATTTTTTGTGTGTTCCTTCATTCATCAACAAATTTGTTAATCTGTGAATAAAATGCTGTGCTTCTACACTTAGCGTACGTTTGCCAGAATGAATAACACAGAGTTGATTTGGTTGACTATCTGCTAATGGAATAAGCTTTATTTGGTCTTTGATGCCACCAATAACAATTCCTGATCCAGAAGCATAAGCATCTGTTTCTAATACCAAGTTCATCAGCGTGCCACGATCACTGGTATAAACAACGGATTCTTGTGCAGGAATCTCAATTAGATCTTCATAAAAATAGGGGAAATTATTACCATCTTGAGTAAAACGAACTTGAGGATATGCTAACAACTCTTTTTTATGGATTTCTGCTTGTTTTGCTAATGGGTGTCCTTGTCTCAAGAAAATATGCGTGGAAAATGTATGAATCGTTCTGGCAACTAGCTCACCTTGCTGTAAATAACGCATGATCCCAGCTTGATTTTTTTCATTCATGTATAGTACGCCTACTTCACTGTGCTGTTCTCTTACTTCTTCAATCACTTTTGCAGTCGTCGTTTCCATGATTCTGAATTGTTTGATTTCTTGATTGAATTCTGTCATCATTTTTGCAATCAATGGTCCCAAAAAGTCATAATGCTGAGAAGCTACTGAAAACATTTCACGTGTTTCACTAGTTTGATAATAACTTTCAAGTGATTCTAATTGAAGTAAAATTTTTTCAGCACGTTGCAGGAAGTCTTGTCCTGCTTCAGTTAAGTATGCTCCTCGATTTGTGCGAGTAAACAAATTGATCCCTAATTCTGTCTCTAATTCTTTGATTCCTGTAGACAAGCTAGGTTGTGAAACAAATAACTTCTTAGCCGCTTCTCGAAAACTACCATTATTCGCAACAGCAATCACATACTTCATTTGTTGAATATTCATGTATTTGACCCCTCAAAATAGTCAATTTTACGATTATTAAGCGCTTGGAGCGGACGATTGTTAGGCTGTGCATACTGCCCTTCAAATGGCGTCAAGAATTCTTGATTTAATTGGCCAACTTGATCCATAACAAACCACTGGATAGGTCCTGCAGTTGGTGGTGTAGTTAATGAACCAACATAATGATAGTGGCTCTTCTTTTCAGGGAAAAACACAACTGGATTCATCCAATGTTCATGTGCAGCTAAATCCCAGCGTTCTTCATGATTGCGATCATAAAACCAACCATCCTCGCTTCGCAACTCATACATGACTCCAACAACCAAGTTTTCTTGACGATGATTCGTGTGGACAAAATGAAATTCAATGTCTTCATGTTTCCCATTTATAATGTGCTCAGAAGGCAGATGGAAATGGATATCTGTCAAATAAAATTTTTCACCTTGATATTCGACATAACTGATTTGGTCAAATGGTACTAAGTGGATCGTGTTTTTAAATTCTTTATCTGTGAATTTTTGACATTGATAGTGAAAAGAAATCGTTTCTTTCACATCACTTACTTCTTGACAAGTAACAAGCGGGATGGGTGATTGCAAGGAAAACTCTGCTCCTTTTGCAAACCAATCACATAAACTTGCCCAATTCTCTGGTCCTCGCTCGCCCGAGTAGCCCCATTCAACATCCATATTTTTTTTCAACGCTTACGTCCTCCTGAGTCTTTTCATAAAAGTTAGTTCGTTCGTTTTTTTCTTTGTAAAGCGGCGGAAATATCTGCTAAAAACTCTTCTTTTCCAAAAAATTCTTGGTTCAACAATTCTGGAAAGATAAAATCAAAGAAATAGTTTACGCTTGGTCGATGATCGAATTCTTTAATGGTTAAAATCGATTCAATAAACATTTCGCGATAAACTTTTTCAGGATTATTCTTGCTGATTTCATCAAATGATTCATAAAGCAAATCCACTTTGTCCGCGATTGCGAGCAACTCTCCTTCAATCGTGTCATCTTTTCCTTCAAATAATCGACGACGATAAATTTCTTGAAATTCTGTTGGGATCTCTTGATTGATAAATTCATCAGTCATTTTTTCTTCAACTGTGTGTAACATCCCACGTAGTTCTTTATTTGCATACTTTACAGGTGTTTTGATGTCACCAATAAAGCGTTCTGTATAATCGTGATTCAATGATTTTTCATATAACAGTTTCCAATCAATCGCCTGCCCATTGGCTTCTTCGATATCACCTAAAACTTGTGCGATTGATGCTACTCGAAACGAATGTGCAGCTACCGTGTGTTCAGTGTGCTTGAAGAAGCCAGGCGCACGAATAATTTTTTCTAAATTGTTTAATCCTAAAAGATATTCATTTAAGCCCATGTTGCCATCTCTCCTCCATACTTTTCCAACAATCATAGCATTTACTCTTTATATCATGCAATTACAAAGAACTAAAACTACCAGTTTTTAACTTTTATTTATCACAAGTTTTACAAAATGTATTTGTACCATTATTTTAGAATAAGAGATACCGATTAAAGAATTTGTTTCAATTTTTATTGATTTGTTTCGTTTTGATTTGAGTTGTTTTCACTTTTCGGAATAAATATATTCCTCTCTTTGGATAACACCTTTTTACTGTTTATCATGTGCAGCGATTTTAATTAGTTGATCAAGATTAGGTGTTTTCGTACCCGTTTCTTTTTTGAACGCTTCAAAGGAACAAATAATCAACTCGATTTCTGCATAACTACCTTGAGCAGATGCCATCAATGGTGTGGCAAACATTCGTTTCAAACCAATCTTTGTCAGAAATTTATTTCCCAATAAATTTTTCTGAATCTTTGGTACTATTGGATACCCATTTTCTTCTAAGACAGTAAATGCTTCTTTAAAAGCTAAAGCTGTTATAGAAAATATATGATTCATTTCTTGTTTATTTTTCATTTTTTGTCGATAAATAAGATCTAAGCTATTCAGCACCATAATCAATGCCGCATGACTTTTTAGCCAATCAAATAAGGTAGGATCTGATTGCCATTGATAATTCGTTTGAGCAAAAATTTGCTTTAAAAGTTGGGGCATTAGGGAATCATCGGGATCAAGGTAGACTTTCATTTTGCCTCCATTGAAACGTAAAATCGTAATTAAGTTCCCTTCCCTTGTTCCACCAGTATTTTGAAAACCAAAAAAGACTTGTTTAGCTGGATCTTTTTGAACGATTTTTTCTTTTAAAATTTCTGGATTCATTTGATTACCAACAAAAATCACTCTTTGACTGTGATTCGCAGCAATTGGTTCAATCACAGAATCAAAATCATTGTATTTCATTGTGACAAAAATCAAATCATACTTATCTGTTGGCTCTAGTCTTGAGATTATTTTGATTGTATCTACTGTTCTTTTCTTCTGAATAACGTGTTTTAACTCAAGTCCATTTGTTTCTAGCTGTTCCTTCGTCTTTCCTCTAGCAAGGATCGTTACTTCATTCTCTTTATTTTTAGTAAGAATATGTGCAAGATAACTTCCTTGAATACCTGCACCATAAATTAATAGCTTCATTTTTTCTCCTTTATGAACACCTGTTTATAAATCAACGAACATCCAGTATAATAAACAGACTGGCATCAGCAATCAATCATCAAAAATGATAATCTGTTGATT
This sequence comes from Enterococcus sp. DIV0660C, assembly GCF_017316125.1. Classification (GTDB taxonomy): domain Bacteria; phylum Bacillota; class Bacilli; order Lactobacillales; family Enterococcaceae; genus Enterococcus_B. The sequence continues at coordinate 163,417 of NZ_JAFLWA010000012.1, forward strand.
AACAAACACATCACTTAAAACGACAGGAGAATCACATGGATCGACGAGTACGTAAAACACAAACAGCTATTCAAACAGCCTTTTTTCAATTGCTAAAGAAGCAAGGCATCGAACGAGTAAAAGTTAGCGAGATTTGCGAATTAGCTGACATCAATCGCGGAACATTCTACTTAAATTACTTAGATAAATATGATCTTTTAGAAAAAATGATCCAACAATCCATTCAAGAATTAATTACCTATTGCCAAACAGAAACAACAGAAACAGACGATCTGCTAATAAAAACTTTTCAATTCATTGTAGAGAACCAGGAAACGTATCGAATGTTGATTGCTTCTGATAAACAGGGTCTATTTACTGATTACCTAAAAAAACATATCGTGACTTTTACAGCCATAAACGGTCAGCCACAAACAACGGAAGCAATTTTTATTGCGAATGGAATCGTAGGTGTCTTGAATCATTATTTGTCTTCTCATGAAGCTTCGATTGAATCATTGTATGAAATCAAACCAATTATTGAACGATTTCAGCTACCGACAGACGGAGCAAAACTCTAATATAAAAGACGACAACACTATGAAAATAGTTGTTATCGTCTTTTTATTAAGCATTCCAGTTTTCTGGATCTTTTTTCCAACTTTTTAGCAAATCCAATTCTTCTTCATTGATGTAATTTGCTTCACGTGCTGTTTCAATTAATGTTGAATAATTAGTTAATGTGATCAAAGGTATCTTTGCTTGGGAAAAATTCGTTAATCCTTTGGATAATTCATAAGTAAAAATTGCTGCTACACCTAGCACATTGGCACCTTCACGTGTTGCTGCTTCACAAGCTTCTAACACGCTGCCACCGGTTGAAATCAAATCTTCAATGACAACCATTTTTTGACCTTCGAAAATTCGACCTTCGATTTGATTTCCTTTGCCATGATCTTTTGCTTTGCTGCGAATGTAAACCATTGGTAAATCAAGGATATCTGCAACCCAAGCAGCGTGCGGGATACCTGCTGTTGCTGTTCCAGCAATTACTTCGACTTCTGGAAATTCTGCTTTGATTTTTTTGGCTAAACCATTTGCAATTTCCTGGCGAACCTTAGGATAACTCATCGTGATACGATTATCACAATAAATTGGGCTTTTCAATCCACTTGCCCAAGTAAATGGTTGTGTTGGGTTCAAGAATACTGCTTCAATTTCTAGTAAGTCTTTTGCAATCAATGTTTCAACAGTCATTAGTGTTCGCTCCATTCGTTTTTTATTGTTTGATAAGCTTCGTAAGGATTTTCTGCTTGTGTAATTGGACGCCCAACTACGATAAAGTTTGCACCAATTTCTCGTGCCCGCTTTGGCGTCACCACTCGCGTTTGATCGCCAATATCTGCACCTTGTGGTCGTATACCGGGTGTCAAACAAACAAATTCAGCAGTTGTAGCATCTTTGATTTTAGTTACTTCCAGTGCGGAAGAGACGACACCATCTAACCCTGCTTCCTGTGCGCAAGTCGCGTAATGGATCACGCTTTCTTCTAAGGGTACTTCAATCAGTTGATCATGATGCATTTCTTCTTCACTTGTCGAAGTCAGCTGAGTGATTGCTAATAATAATGGTCGTTGTTTCCCTTCTGGTGTTCCTGATACTAACCCACGCATCGCAGCTTCCATCATTCGGATTCCTCCGGCGGCATGTACACAAGTGATATCAACACCTAGCTTCGCTAAACCACGCATTGCTTTTTCAACTGTATTGGGAATATCATGTAATTTCAAATCTAAAAATACATCGTGTCCTAATTCTTTTAACCAACGGACAATCGCTGGCCCTTCTTGATAAAAGAGTTCCATTCCAATTTTAACAAATAGTTTTTCCTCCTCGGGAAATAATTGTAAAAATTGTTCTACTTCGTTTCGGTTTGAAAAGTCTAAAGCAACAATCGGTCGCTGATTCATTGTTGGCGCTCCTCTCTAACTTCTTGAATAAGTTGTTCCAATGATGAAATACCTAGTTCAGCCATTCGCTGAGGTAAAGCATCAATCAATTTTGGGCAAATATATGGATCTGTAAAATTGGCCGTTCCAACTGCGACTGCACTTGCACCCGCCATAATCATTTCTAATACATCATCAACCGTCTGAACACCACCCATACCAATAATCGGCAGTTTAGAAACACCTGCGACTTGATGAATCAAGCGAATAGCAACTGGTTTAATTGCTGGGCCAGAAAGACCGCCTGTTTGATTCGCTAAAATCGGTTTTCTTGTCTTTAAATCGATACGCATTCCTAAGAGTGTGTTAATCATGGTAAACCCGTCTGCTCCACCTGCTTCAATCGCTAAAGCAATGGGAACGATATCAGTAACGTTGGGCGATAATTTGACATAGATCGGAACCTTTGCAACTTTCTTTACCGCCTGTGTCAGCTGAAAAGCGACATCAGGATCTGTACCAAACGCAATACCTCCGTGCTTTACGTTTGGGCAAGAAATGTTCAATTCGATTGCTTTTACATTAGGTGCGTCACCAATTTTCCCGCAGACTTCCACATAATCTTCTTCGCACGCCCCTGCTACATTGGCAATAATTGGTAGGTCAGGATATTTTTCTAATTCAGGCAATAGCTCATTCATCACAGTTTCTAGTCCGGGATTTTGTAAGCCGATTGCATTCAGCATACCTGATGGGGTTTCAGCAACACGAGGTGTCGGATTACCAAATCTAGCTTTAGGTGTCGTTGCCTTAACCATGATTGAGCCCAGTTGATTCAAATCATAATACTGCCCATATTCTTTTCCAAAACCGAAACAGCCACTGGCAGGCATAATTGGATTTTTCAATTCAAGTCCTGGTATTTTTACTGCTAATGATGGTAATGTCATAGAATCACCTCTCCCGCTTTGAAAATCGGACCTTCATCACAGACTTTCACACTTTTTGTTTCGTCTTCTGCCTTATGACACACACATGCATAACAAGCACCGATTCCACACGCCATGCGTGATTCTAAAGAAAGTTGAACATTAGGATGGGTATGGAAAAAATGCTCAACCGCTTTTAACATTCCGTTTGCACCACAAGCAAACACTGCATCTGGTTTCTTATTTTCTTCCGCTAATAAAAGATTGCCTACATTTCCTTTAACGCCTGCTGAACCATCATCTGTTGCGATTTTTGTTTCTCCCAGTTGCCGGAATTTTTCTTCGTCATACATGACATCCGCTGACGCAAAACCTAAAAAGTGTTTGACCTTGACACCTTTTGCTTTCAGTTGATGGGATAATTCATATAATGGCGGAATTCCGATACCGCCGCCAATGATAAATGCAAAATCCCCAGCTTTTAAGCCCGTTAAGTCAAACCCGTTTCCAAGCGGCCCCATCACATCTAGCGTATCGCCTGCCGTCAACGTTGAAAATGATTTGGTTCCGTCACCTTCTACACGATAAATGATTCGACAAGTATTCGTGCTTGGATCGATTTTATTTAAACTAATTGGTCTGCGTAATAACAAGTCAGCTTTAGGAACACGGATATGAATAAATTGACCCGGACGCTTCATCTCTTGAACTAGTTCACCCTTTAGTGTCAGCTCGAAAATTCGTGGTGCTAACTGATTTTGTTGAATGATTTCCATAACTTCTTGTTTCATATCCACACTCCTATACTTATCGACTCTGTTAAAACTTATTGCTGAACTTTTTTGTACTCAACCTTTTTCACAAAACAGCTCCTCAGAGCAACGCACAACTAGTCAGAAACGATCAAAATGATTCTATTCGTTGTCAATTACTTCTTCGGAGCTAAGTGAATGAGGCGAACCGTTTTTAAATTGCTTTTGTTGAGAACGCCCGTGACTCCATCACTCGGACGATTGCGTCTGCTGTATCAAGTGACGTAAAGAGTGGTACGCCGTGTTCGACTGATTCGCGTCGAATAATAAAGCCATCTTTTGACGCATTCCCGCGGTCTTTATCAATCGTGTTCACAACTACTTGTGCTTTTCCTGTCCGAATGATATCGACTACATTTTCTTCTGTTGTTGTTTCTGAAATTTTTGCTACTGTCGTAACGATTAACCCGTTGTTCCGGAAAAATTCTGCTGTGTGTTTCGTACCTAATAAGCTGTAACCAATCTCTGCAAAGCGTTTAGCTAAGCCTAATGCTTCTTCTTTTGTTTCGTCTGCAATCGTAAAGAGAACTGCACCATAGTCTGGCAGATTTAAACCAGCTGCTCGGAAAGCTTTATACAAAGCTTTATCTAAGTTTCGATCAGATCCCATGACCTCACCAGTTGATTTCATTTCTGGTCCTAAGTATGTGTCGACCTTTTGTAACTTCGTAAATGAGAAGACAGGTGCTTTGACATGGACATCTTCGGTTTCTGGATAAAGGCCTGTTTCATAACCTAATTCCCGCAAACTTTGACCCAAAATAGCTTTGGTTGCTACTTGTGCCATTGGAATCCCAGTTACTTTACTTAAAAATGGTACGGTACGGCTTGCACGGGGATTGACTTCGATCACATAAACTTTTTCTTCATGGATAACAAATTGGATATTCATCATCCCGATACAGTTTAGTCCTAACGCTAATCGTTTCGTGTAATCTTCAATTGTTGCTTTGATTTCTTCTGATAAGGTTTGTGGTGGGTACACTGCCATTGAGTCACCTGAATGGACCCCAGCACGCTCAATATGTTCCATAATTCCGGGAATCAGGACAGTTTCTCCATCACAGATTGCATCAACTTCGCATTCACCGCCTATTAAGTAACGATCAATCAAAACAGGATGCTCAGGTGAGGCTTTCACAGCATGTTCCATATAATCCTCTAAGTCACGCTGATTTTCTACAATCTCCATCGCCCGTCCGCCGAGCACATAACTCGGACGAACTAAAACAGGATAACCAATCATCGTTGCGATTTTTACAGCTTCTTCCTTGCTTGTCGCTGTGTCTCCTAGTGGTTGCGGAATCTTTAGTTCTTGTAACGCTTGTTCAAATAAATCACGATTTTCTGCTCGATCCAAATCTTCAATCGTCGTTCCTAAAATTTTCACACCAGCCTTTGCTAGTGGCTCACCTAAATTGATTGCCGTTTGTCCACCAAACTGAACGATAACGCCAATTGGTTGCTCTAACTCAATTACATTCATCACATCTTCAAAAGTCAGTGGTTCAAAATATAGCTTGTCTGAAACGGAGAAATCTGTGGAAACTGTTTCTGGATTGCTATTCATAATAATGGCTTCATATCCTGCTTGTTGGATTGCTTTTACTGAATGAACCGTTGCATAGTCAAACTCCACCCCTTGACCAATCCGAATGGGACCAGATCCAAGTACTAAAACAGAAGGTTTGCCTGAGCGGCTACTTTCATTTTCAAATTCGTACGAGCTATAAAAATAAGGCGTGTTCGATTCAAATTCAGCTGCACAAGTGTCTACCATTTTGTAGACGGGCAACAATTGGTTTTCTTTTCGAAGTTCACGAATTTTTTCGGGTGTTGTCTGCCATAACTGTGCAATTTTTTTGTCTGTAAAACCGTTTTTCTTTGCTAATTTCAACAGTCTTAAATTAGAAGGTTCTTCTTGTAATTGGGCTTCAATTTCAATGATATGAAGTAGTTTATCTAAGAAAAAGAGATCAATCTTTGTTAACTCAGCGATTTCTTCGATTGGGTAACCCCGGCGTAAAGCCTCAGCAACATAAAACAGACGATCATCTTGTGCTCGAACCATTTTTTCAATTAGCTGATCTTCATTCACGTCTACCAGTTCTGGAAGCTCAAGGTGATGTGTTCCGATTTCAAGAGAACGAACGGCTTTGAGCAGTGACTCTTCGATGTTACGACCAATTGCCATGACTTCACCTGTTGCTTTCATTTGTGTTCCCAATACGCGTTCTCCATTTTCAAATTTATCAAATGGCCAACGTGGGATTTTTGCAACCACATAGTCTAAAGCTGGTTCGAATTCTGCATAAGTTGTTCCAGTTACTGGATTTTTCATTTCATCTAAAGTCAAACCCAATGCAATTTTTGCCGCTAATTTTGCAATAGGATAACCCGTTGCTTTACTTGCTAGTGCAGAAGATCGTGAAACGCGTGGATTGACTTCGATCACATAATAATTGAAGCTATGTGGATCAAGAGCAAGTTGGACGTTACAACCACCTTCAATTTTCAATGCGCGAATAATCGAAAGTGAAGCATCGCGCAATATTTGATATTCATGATCAGATAATGTTTGGCTTGGTGCGAAAACAATGGAATCGCCTGTGTGGATACCCACTGGATCAAAATTTTCCATGTTGCAAACAACAATTGCATTATCAGCTGAATCACGCATGACCTCGTATTCGATTTCTTTGTACCCAGCAATACTGCGTTCGATCAAGCATTGCGTAACTGGTGATAAACTTAAGCCATTTTCTGCAGTCATTCGCAATTCTTCTTCATTTTCACACATTCCACCACCTGTACCTCCAAGGGTAAACGCAGGTCGGACAATGATTGGATAGCCAATTTTATTTGCAAAAGCAACGGCATCCTCAACCGTTGTCACGATTTCTGATTCGGGAATCGGCTGCTTTAAGTCTTCCATTAATTTTTTGAACAAATCTCGGTCTTCTGCTTGGTCGATTGCTGAAAGCTTCGTACCCAGAAGTTCAATATGAAGTTCCTCTAAAATTCCTGATTCAGCTAATTCCATCGCCATGTTCAAACCTGTTTGTCCACCTAGTGTTGGAAGCAGTGCATCTGGACGTTCTTTTCTTAAAATGCGTGAAACAAATTCTAAAGTTATTGGTTCGATGTAGACTTGATCTGCAATTTCTTGATCTGTCATAATCGTTGCAGGATTTGAGTTGACTAAAACAACCTCATAGCCTTCTTCTTTTAGTGCAAGACAAGCTTGCGTTCCAGCATAATCAAATTCGGCTGCTTGACCGATGATGATTGGCCCCGAGCCAATCACCATGATTTTTTTGATATCTGTCCGTTTTGGCATTCTTATTGCTCCCTTCCTGCATCCATCATTTCCATAAATTCATCAAATAAGTGTAGTGCATCGTGTGGTCCTGGTGCTGCATCAGGGTGAAATTGCACACTAAAAGCAGGGTAATCGCGATGGCGAATCCCTTCCACTGTTCCATCGTTCACTTCAATATGAGTGACCATTAGTTTATTCGGATCAATCGTGTTTTCATTAACAGCATAGCCATGGTTCTGTGAAGTAAAATCAATTCTCCCTGTCGCAATTTCTCGTACTGGATGATTTAATCCTCGATGACCAAATTTCATTTTATACGTGTCTGCACCATTAGCTAGTGCAAACAATTGGTGCCCTAAACAAATACCAAAAATTGGTACTTTTCCTTGTATTTCTTGAATCATCTTGATTGCTTCAGGCACATCTTTCGGATCGCCTGGTCCATTTGTCAGCATCACACCATCGGGAGCAAGTTCAAGAATCGTTTTTGCTTCAGTATTATAAGGCATGACTGTTAAATTACAATTTCGTTTACTTAATTCGCGCAAGATACTATGTTTCAACCCAAAATCAATGACAACCACATTTCTCCCCGTTCCAGGACTTGGATAAGGTTTGTTGGTTGACACTTGCTGGACTTGATTCGTTGCTAAAACAGTCGCTTTTAATTGATCAAATGCGTGTTCAAAGCTATCACCTGCATCAACAATACTTGCTTTCATCGTTCCAACTTCACGAATTTTCCGCGTTAAAGCTCTTGTATCGATTCCCGAGATTCCCGGAATCCCTTTTTGTTTCAAAAACGCATCTAACGTCATTTGATTGCGCCAGTTTGAAGCCACTCGCGCATGTTCTTTCACGACAACACCCTTACAAGTCGGCGAAATCGACTCGTAATCATCTCGGTTCACACCATAATTTCCGACCATTGGATAAGTGAAGGTAATGATTTGGCCATTAAAACTTTGGTCTGTAATCGTTTCTTGATACCCAGTCATACTTGTCGTGAAAACAATTTCACCAAAAACATTTGCATCTGCTCCAAAGGCTTGTCCTTCAAATACAGTTCCATCTTCTAAAATCAGTAATCGATCCATACTGCTCCTAGACCTCCTTTTGCCAAGCAATTTTTCCGTCAACGAATGTCAACAATGTTTCCCCTTTGACCGTCCAATCAACGAATGGTGTATTCTCACCTTTTGACAAGAAGTCTTCTTTCGCAATTTTATACTCGTGTTCGATATCAAACACTGCAATATCTGCCGGCGCACCAATGGTTAGTGTACCAGCGTTCAAGTTAAAAATCGCTGCTGGTTTAACCGCTAGCCAGCCAATGACTTGTTCTAGTGTAAAAATACCAGTTTCAACAAAATGAGTATAAATCAACTGAAAGGCTGTTTCGCTTCCAACGATTCCAAATGGCGATTTCAAGAAGCTTTGACTCTTTTCTTCTAGACCATGAGGGGCATGATCTGTCGCGATACAATCAATTGTTCCATCAAGTAATCCTTCAATCAGTGCTTCGCGATCTTCGCGCCCACGTAGCGGCGGATTCATCTTCCAAAAACCAAAATCTTCTGGAATATCCTCATCAATCAGAAGCAAATGGTGTGGCGAAACTTCAGCTGTGACATGAACACCAGCCTTTTTCGCGTCGCGGATGATCCGAACACTTTCTTTGGTTGAGACATGACAGACGTGGTAATGGACACCTGTTTCTTCCGCTAAAATTAAGTCTCTCGCAATTTGTGAAGATTCAGTTGCACTTAAAATTCCCGGCAAATCCAATTCTTCGGCTTTTTCGCCCGCGTGCATGACGCCGCCGAATAATAAGGACTCATCTTCAGTATGAGCAACCAGTGCTTTATTATTTTTTGCAGCTTCTTTCATTGCTAGATACATCGTGCCTGCCGTCTGTACACCAACACCATCATTGGTGAACGCAAAAGCACCTGCGTCAATCAGCGCCTCTTGATCGACTAAAACTTCACTTCGGAGTTTTTCAGTAATTGGTGCATACTGTAAAACTTTCACTACTGCATCTCGCTTGATGATTTCATAGACTTGGCTTAATTTTTCAGCAGTATCAGGTACAGGATCTAGGTTAGGCATTGCACACACTGTAGTAAATCCACCATGTGCTGCTGCTTTTGTTCCTGCTTCAATCGTTTCTTTATACGTAAAACCAGGCTCTCTTAAATGAACATGTACGTCGACAAGTCCTGGTGTGATGAGTTGTCCTTTTGCGTCAAACACTTCATCAAATTCAGTCTCAGAAAATCCCGTACCAATTGCTTTGATTTTTCCTTCTTCAATCCAAATTTCTGCAGGTGTTGTTTCATTTTTTCGTGTAATGATTTGACCGTTTTTAATGAGTGTTTTCATGTCTTCGTCCTCCTACTTTTACGCTTTTCCGTTTAGTACTGCCTCTAGAATTGCCATTCTGACAAATACGCCATTGCTCATTTGTTGAACAATTCGTGACTGTAATCCCTCAACTAGTGAATCGGCTAGTTCAACGTCACGATTGACGGGTGCTGGGTGCATGATAATTGCATGTTTTTGCAATTTCTTCGCCCGTTCAACAGTTAAACCATGTTCTTGGTGATAGCTTTCTTTTGAGAAACTTTCTTTTCCATCATGACGCTCATGCTGTACTCGGAGCATCATCATTACATCTACCTGGTCGAGTAATTCATCCAATGGCAAGTAGTGCCCGTAAACTTCAAATTCATTGTCATACCATTCTTCTGGCCCAGAGAAGAAAACTTGTGCACCTAGGCGTTTCAACATTTGCATGTTTGATTTTGCGACACGTGAATGTGTGATGTCACCAACGATAGCTACTTTCAATCCGTCAAAATGGCCAAATTCTTCGTAAATCGTCATCAAATCTAGTAAGCATTGTGTTGGATGCTGTCCACTTCCATCTCCACCGTTGATAATCGAACATTGAATTGTTTTACTTTGAATCAAGTCTTCATAGTAGTTTTCATCTCCATGACGGATGACTGCAACATCTACTCCTAATGCGGACATTGTCAAAACCGTATCGTAAAGTGTTTCTCCTTTTGAAACTGAGCTTGTGCTTGCTTCAAACTCGATTACTTCTAAGCCTAGCTTTTTCTCAGCTACATCAAAACTTTTATGTGTTCTTGTACTATTTTCAAAAAATAAGTTAGTTGCAAAATATTGGCTCTTTTGTGGTGTCCATTTTGCCCCTTGTTTGAACTCTTGCCCGCGACGAATCAAGCCCATAACTTCTTGGTCTGTTAGTGCTTCAACGGTTAATAAATGTTTTAAACTGATACGTTCTGATTGGATGATCATGAATGTTCCTCCTAGTTTTCTTCGCTACGTGAAGTTTCTGGTAAGATAAGATTTAAAATGATACCAAGGACAGTTGCTAATGCCATTGCTGATAACGTGAATGTTCCTACTTGGAAGACTAAGCCTCCGATACCGACAACCAAGATGACTGCTGCAATCAATAAGTTTTTCTTTTTATCAAAATCTACTTTGTTCTCAATCAAGATTTTCATCCCGCTAGCTGCGATAACTCCGAACAAGATAAAACTGATTCCTGAAATAACAGGTCCAGGGATGCTCAAGATCAAGGCACTCAGTTTCCCGACAAATCCTAAGATAACTGCGAAGAATGCTGCTCCACCAATCACAAAGACGCTGTGCACTCGTGTGATTGCTAACACGCCAATGTTTTCTCCATAACTTGTAACTGGAGGACCACCGACAAATGCTGCAACGATTTGTGCTAAACCGTCACCCATCAATGTTTTATGCAAACCAGGCTCTTCAAAGAAGTTTCTGCGTGTTAATTTGTTCAGTACCATCAAGTGACCGATATGCTCTGTCATCGTAACAAATGCGATTGGCGCCATTGTTGTAATTGCACCTAAGTATAGTTTTGGTTCATATTGAACAAATGGAATTTCAAAGTTTGGTAAAGCAAACCAGGCCGCATCTGCGATTGGTTGCGTATCAACAATCCCAAAGAGTAAGGCAACAATGTAGCCACTTACGATTCCTAACAAAATTGGAATCAATCCAAGAAATCCGCGTAAGAACATGTTGAAGAAAATCGTCAAACCTAACGTGATTAGCGCTACAGCAATGTATTTAAAATCGTAATTGCCATCGTTGTACATTGCATTATTTGCGGCATTTGCTGCCAATCCCAATCCGATAACCATGATTACTGGCCCAACAACGATTGGTGGTAAGATTCGATCAAGCCATGCTGCACCGATTTTTTTGATGATCAACGCGACGATCAAGTAAACTAATCCAGTAGTGATTGCCCCTTGCGCAATCGCTGGGTAACCATCTGTTTTCATCAACATTTGCATCGCTGCAATGAAGGCGAAGCTACTTCCTAAGTAAGCTGGAATTTTTCCCTTCGTTGTAAACAAGTAAACCAGTGTTCCTAGTCCTGAACTGACTAACGCAATCCCTGGGTCGATCCCGACTAAAATCGGTACTAAAACTGTTGCGCCAAACATCGTGAATAAATGCTGTAAACTCAACCCAACCCAATGGCCTAATTTTGGACGGTCATGAATGTCTAATACGACACTATCATTATGAAATTCTTTTTTCTCTGACATATCTCTTCCCCTATTCTTCCTCTTTTAAAATCATGATACGATCTTGTCCATCAAGTTCTTGCATCTCTACCAGAATTTCTTCTGCTTTTGATGTTGGAATGTTTTTGCCAACATAGTCTGCTCGAATCGGTAGTTCGCGATGGCCACGATCGACTAGGACAGCTAATGAAATTTTTCTTGGTCGACCTAAGTCCATGATTGCATCCATTGCTGCTCGAATCGTGCGACCGGTGTAAAGCACGTCATCAATCAAGATAACTTCTTTTCCTTCTAAGGAAACTGGCACATCTGATGAATGTAGTTCAGGTCCTTCTGCCAGTTCTTTTTTGTCATCACGATACAAAGTGATATCCAACTCACCAACTGGAACTTCGATGTCTTCCAACTGTTTCAATCGTTCGGCAATCCGAGCAGCAATATAAATCCCTCGTGTTTTGATTCCCACTAAAACGATATCTTCGATGCTGTGATTTCTTTCAATGATTTCATAAGTAATTCGTGTCAACGCTCGTTTCATTGTTACTTGATCGACTACTTCTTTGGTTTGCATGATGTTTCCCTCCATTTTTTTGCATAAAAAAACTCCTGCCCTAAGAGGACAGGAGGTATGTTTAGACTGATTGTACAATTTGGTACGTTCATAGATAGCTGATACAGTTACACTGTTAGCTATACTTCGTCTTGAGCATCTCTCATATAGCGCACCATATGGTCGATTACTCACACCCTTCTTAGCCTCACGGGACTAAACTTAAAGGATTACTATTTAATTTTCGTTTAAGCTTTTCGTTGTTAATACTATACCGTTGCTAACATAAAAAATCAATGACTTTTTCTTAATTTTTCTAAAGTTTTTTCAAACACTTCAGGAAGTGGTGCTTCAAAGACCATTTCTTGACCTGTGACAGGATGTGTGAACCCTAGCATTTGTGCATGGAGGAACTGACCATTTCCTGGTAAAGTTTTCTTTGGTCCATATACAGGATCACCTGCCAAGGGAAAACCAATATATTGCATGTGTACGCGAATTTGGTGTGTACGTCCTGTTTCTAATTTTAGCTCAACCAAAGTAAATCCTTCAAAACGTTCTAGTACAGTAAAATGCGTAACAGCAGATTTTCCATCTTCACGAACAGCTTGCATCTTACGATTGACTTTTGACCGACCAATCGGTGCATTGATTGTTCCCTTATCGTGTGAAATTTCACCATGAACCAATGCGACATATTTACGTAAAGAAGTCTTGTCTTTTAATTGTTTAGCCAATGATTCATGTGCTTGGTCATTCTTAGCTACCATCAACAAACCAGAAGTATCTTTGTCAATTCGATGGACGATCCCGGGACGAATCACACCATTGATGGAAGACAAATCTTTGACATGATACATCAATGCATTCACCAAAGTTCCATGGCTGTGCCCAGCTGAAGGGTGGACCACCATGCCTTGTGGCTTATTGATAACTGCCACATCTTCATCCTCATAAACAATTGCTAACGGAATGTCTTCCGCAATGACATCTAGCGTTTCCGGTTCAGGAATCGCTACAAAAAGCTCATCCTTTGCTTTCACCTTATAATTTGCCTTAACTGGTTGACCATTTACAGCAACCACGCCTTCTTTTAACCAAAGTTGGATTTGAGAACGACTATAATCAGGAAATAATCCCGTTAAAACTTTGTCAATCCGCCCTGTTTCTTGTTCAATTGTTGCTCTTAATTCTGTCATTTTTTCACTTGATCCTTTTCATCTAAAATAATATATATCAATATGCAAATCACACCACAAACTAATGAAATATCTGCGACATTGAATATTGGGAAATTCATAAAATCTGTTTGGAACATATCTACTACATAACCTAAACGAACACGATCAATAAAGTTTCCAATCGCGCCAGCTAAGATCAATGCCAAACCAGTCATAAACCAGCGGCTACCTGTCTGCCGATTTTTGATCATTAGATACATGATTGCTATAACAGCAACGACTGTCACCACAGTAAAGAACCACATCTTTCCTTCTAGCATACTCCACGCGGCTCCCGTATTCCGAATATGATTCAGCGATAAAACACCAGGAATCATTGATTGTGTTTCTCCTAATGCTAAGTTACTTGTAATCCACCATTTGACCCATTGATCTACTGTAATCAAAGCGCCACTAACTATCCAATATATAATTAACACACGATCAATCCTTTTCTACTTGTTTAAAAATATCTCTTGGTCGAATAATCCCTAATAGATTACCATCAGGGTTTCCATCTTTTGTAATCAATACCGCTTCCAGTGTACCTTGTTCACGAAACATCAACTCAACTTCGTAGATCTTCGTGTTTGCAGAAACAAATTGATAGTTTGTATATTTCCCATCACCAATAATCAAATCTTTGGCTTGCTTTCGCGTTAAGTCAATCACTCCCTGTTGGCTTTCTTTCGCCAACCAAAACCCAATCGCTCGTAAAGTGATCAATGCTTCAAATTTTCCCTTATTATACAGTGGAAATTGTGAATAGCGTTTTTGAGCAATCGTCTCTAACAAATCAAGTAAAGGAATATTTTTATCAAAACCAGTCACTTTCTTCGCAAACTTTGGTAACACCGTAACTGGACGGATCAATGCCTCCTCAATGACTTGAATCTTATCAACTGCCCAGTCATTTGGCTCTGCAATGACAAAGTCTTCAGAAATTCTTTCGTGAACAATTGCGTTTCTTAATTGCGCCATTTGAAATAAATCTTCTTCATATTTACGCACCATCGACCCTTTTTTGCGAGCCAATCGGCGGACTAATTCGGTAAAGCCCATATTACGCGTGTTTCCCATTTCTTCACGCATCCATTTCTCAATACGATTGAAGCTACTTAAAAATACATCAGAGTTACTCATACTCACTAGTGTCCTCCTTGATGACATAAGCTTGGTTTTTAATGAAGAAAAAGAAGCCGATCATGCCAATGACAGCTACCAAGCTATAGAATAGATTACTAAAATAAATGGCACTCAAACTCGTGAAGAAAAAAAGTACCGGATACAATTGCAATAGAAGTAAGTTCATCGTAATAACATACGCATCTTTCGGCAATGCTATTTGATAAACTGCACTTTTTAACCAAAAAAACGAGACTTGCATCGTTAGTGGAGCGGCTACCTCTACTTCCACACTGTCTTGCTGATTTAAGTAAATAGATTTTCCATTAATTTGTAGTCGAATAGAACTTCCCATTCCATAAAAACCAGTTTTTCTGGTGAATTTTATTTTCATAATGCCCCTCCTATTATGCTTTAGTATAACTTAAAACTCAACAATGAAAAAGAAAAAGAAGGCCTGACAAAACTTTTGTCATACCTTCCACTTTTTTGAATCATTCATTGAATATTAAAACAAACCGATGACTTCTCCTTGATTTGTTACGTCCATATTTAACGCTGCAGGTTTTTTTGGCAATCCCGGCATCGTCATCACATCACCCGTGAGCGCTACTAAAAAACCAGCTCCCAATTTCGGAACAAATTCTCGAATCGTAATCGTAAAATCAGTTGGCGCTCCAAGCAACGTTGGATCATCTGAAAATGAATACTGCGTTTTTGCCATACAGACTGGTAAGTCACTCCACCCATTTTTTTCAAACTCCTCGATTTGTTTCTGTGCTTTTTTACTAAATTGAACGCCTCGACCACCATAAATCTTTTTGACGATTGTCTCTGCCTTCTCCATAATCGTCGCAGTTGATTGATACAACGGTTGATAGTCAGCTGTTTGTTCAGCAATTAGTTCTACTACAGCTTTCGCCAAATCCACACCACCAAGTGCTCCTTGTTCCCATACACTGACACGTTTAGCTAAGATACCTTGGTTTTCACATAACTCCTCTAGCAAAGCAAATTCCGCTTTCGTATCCGTAACAAACTCATTGATTGCTACAATCACAGGAATATCGTACAAACGCATATTTTCAATGTGGCGTTTCAAATTAACAAATCCAGCCTTCAAAGCAGATAAATCCTCTTCAAGTAATTCTGACTTTTGTTTGCCTCCATGCATTTTTAACGCACGAATCGTTGCAACAATTACAATTGCATCTGGTGCTTTCTTCAAATTAGGAACTTTGATATCAAGAAACTTCTCCGCACCCAAATCCGCACCAAATCCTGCTTCCGTAACCACATAATCAGCTAATTTCAAAGCTGTTTTAGTCGCTAAAATACTATTACATCCATGGGCAATATTGGCAAACGGTCCCCCATGAATAAACGCAGGTGTTCCATAAATCGTTTGAACTAAATTTGGTTTTAACGCATCTTTTAGCAGTAAAGCTAAAGCTCCCTCTACTTTTAAGTCACCTGCAGTGACAGGTTCTTTGTCAAAAGTATAACCAATAACGATACGCGCTAGTCGCGCCTTTAAGTCATCTAAGTCAGTGGCTAAACACAAAATTGCCATGATTTCACTGGCTACAGTAATATCAAAGCCATCTTCTCTTGGTACACCTTGGATTGGTCCACCTAAACCGACAATCACCTGCCGTAACTCGCGATCATTCAAGTCAACCACTCGTTTCCAAATCACACGTCTGGCATCAATCTGTAATTCATTTCCTTGATGGATATGGTTGTCTAAAAAAGCTGACAGTGCATTATTCGCACTTGTAATAGCGTGCATATCGCCAGTAAAGTGTAGATTGATATCTTCCATTGGTAAAACTTGTGCGTAACCACCGCCAGCTGCCCCACCTTTAATCCCCATGACGGGTCCTAACGAAGGTTCTCTTAAAGCGATTGCTGCCTGCTTATTGATCTGATTTAGTGCATCTCCTAAGCCAACTGTAACAGTTGACTTTCCTTCCCCCGCAGGAGTTGGATTAATTGATGTGACCAAAATCAATTTGCCATCCTGCTTTTCTTTTAGCTCCTCAATTGCCGAAAAATTTATTTTTGCTTTGTAATTTCCATACAGTTCCAAGTCTTCATAGCCAAGATTCACTTTATCTGCTATCTCAACAATCGGTTTTAAGTCAGTTTCCTGTGAAATTTGTAAATCACTCTTCATCAAACTACCCCTTTACACGAACTTTAATTCAATTTAAACACTTTTTGTTAAGTTATTTTTATTATACACGTTTTCAATTGAAATAAAAAGATAGAATAGATATCTCTTTCATTTATTTGACGTACTTATAAATACTCTTTATAATGTGGCTATGGTAGATTTTAAGAAAGGTCGTGAGTGCTTTGACCCAAGGAATCGTGAAATGGTTTGACAATAAAAAAGGATACGGGTTTATCAGTTATGATGAAACGGAGGAAATTTTTGTCCATTTTACCGCAATCGAGGAAGAGGGCTTTAAGAGTCTGGAAGAAAACCAAGCAGTGGAGTTTAAGATTATTGAAGGCAATCGTGGAACACAAGCAGCTCATGTTAAAAAATTAAGCTAGTTGAGACTATTTATAAGTAAATCTACAAAATAAATGAATAAAAAAATCACAGTTGAGACATTTTTTGTCTCAACTTTTTTATTATTTTAGCGAACTAAAAAGGAGTTGTAGACAAAAATCCTCAACTCCTTCTTCTCATTTGTTTATGAGCACTATTTGATCTGCTCTTTCTATTTATCTTTTCGTGACTGTTTCACAAACACTTCTTGTGAAGCCCCTGTAAAATAATTACGAACAGACACTTGATCTTTTGCACGTAATAAATAGATTGTCGGCTCTAACTCATCTGCCAACTTCAACTCTAAACCATGATCATGTGGAGCAACCTTTTCAACTTGCTGTAACGTTATTTTTTTGTCTTTCCAAAAAGCAGCATAGCGAATTTTGATTGAATTTTTTTCTAATACAAATGAACGACGTAACCCTAACAATAAAAACACAGCAAAAATGCCCATGACTACATTGCTTTTCCAATAAGGTCTCGTATTTTCAAGAGACAAAATCAAGCTGAAAAAGAAAATAATCAACGTCAAAGACCAATAGATGATCGACTGTGCCAGTTCTGGTTGCCAGCGAATAATTTTTTTCATTGTCTAACCTCGCATGATAAGTAATAATGCTATAATCATATCATAACACTATTTTATTTTAAAAAGGAGATATTCATGTTACGAGTATACATTGATGCTTCAACAAAAGGCAACCCTGGGCCAAGTGGTGGCGGTATCATAATTCTTGGAGAAAACCGGTATGAACAGTTAGCTGTTCCTCTTTCTGATGGTTCAAATCACGAAGCAGAATTCGAAGTCTTTTTAAAAACTTTAGAGATTTTAAAGGAAAAGACTTTGAATACTGAAACGATTTTTTGTTATTCGGATAGTAAAACCTTAGTTTCCACCATTGATAAAAATTTTACAACGAACGACTTATTTCAACCCTACTTGTCAGCAATCCAAAGACTTCTTCCAGAATTTTCATTGTTTCTTTTACAATGGATTCCTGAAAGTAAAAATAAAGGCGCTGATAACCTAGCACGACAAGCATTGAAAAAACAACTCAAACAGATAAAAAAATAAACCGAAAACCATGAAATCTAACAAGTTTCATCGTTTTCGGTCTTTTAATAAACTTTTCTTGTTTGCCAAAATAACTTCTCAAACTAACTCTTCAGTAATCTATTTTATTTCAAGAAAATAAGTAAACCTATTTTGAACATCTACTCACTAGCTTGTCAGAGCTATACACTTGGGCTACAAACCTTATCTTCGGTGACTCCCCAAGCAACTCCTTCCAAATATGCCTACATTTCGCGAAATTTTATTCTTATTTTTTGGAGTTTAGCACTTCGATCACAATAAATAATTATGATCGAAAGTTATCTCAACCTGATACTTGCCAATTTTTTGCTTGACTTGCTCTCGAATGATTTCTTCCAATTTCTCGTCAGAAAAGTGACATTGTTGAGGAACAACCACATCAAATTGCAAAATTTTCCCTTCTTTTACCACGCGAAAATCATGAATTTTAAGTCCTTCTGCCGTAGTTGCAACGATTTCACGCAATGTTTGCAATATTGCTAAATAACGTTCATTACTCACTGGAACAGGATCTAAATGACAAACCAAATCAACTGCTAAACGTTCTTTGAAATCTTTTTCGATTCGATCAACAATTCGATGTGCCTGATTCAAGTCTAAACTATCATCTACCTCAATATGAACCGATGCAAATCGTTTACTTGGTCCATAATTGTGTACTAACAAATCATGATACCCTAAAATTTGGTCGTAATTATTCAGTGAAGCTTCCATTTCTTCGATTTCCTCTGTTGTAGGTCGACTGCCCATTAATTCATAGACAAAGTCACGGACCATCATTCCACCGCTATACAGAATATAGAGGGCTAACGCAAATCCGATGTAGCCATCAATTCTCCACCCAGTCAACCACTCAACGCCTGCTGAAATCAAAACTGCTAACGTTGTGAATACATCATTGTAACTATCCGTTGAAGTTGCCCGTAAAGCATTCGAATCAATTTTTGTTGCAATTCGACTGTACATTTTTCCTTGAATGAACTTCAAACCAATTGAAAAAATCAAGACTAAAAAGACAACTGGGGTCAAAATAATATTTTCTGGATGAATAATTTTTTGAAAAGAAGATTCTAAAAATGTAAAGCCCACATAAGAAATAATAATTGACACAAATAATCCACTAATATATTCAAATCGTTCATGGCCATATGGATGCTCATTATCTGCTGGTTTAGCTGCAATCTTAAAACCAACCAAAGTCAATACAGAGGACGCAGTATCCGACAAACTGTTGATTGCATCTGCCATGATTGACACACTACCTGATAAGATCCCAATCATAAATTTGGAAACAAATAAAATCAAATTGGAAATCAACCCCATAATACCCGCTAAAATTCCTTGCTTCGTCCGTTCTTTGCTCGTTGCTTTTTCTGCTGTTTGTTTTCTTGTCACATGCTTACTCCCTTATCTAAAAAGATATGCTCTCATTCGTCTTGCTTATTCTGGTTTCAAAGGGGTCGCAGCAAAGAGTGCTTTAGCAATAAGTGGCGTAATAACCCCTGCACCAATCGCTTCAGGAATCCCATTGATCCCCGCAACCCCAATCAAAGTCTTAAACAAAAGTGATGTATCCACACCATATGCATTGGCAGTTGCACTCGTATAAAAGATACCCATGAAGCCTAAAACAAGTAAAGTATTTGTTAAGGAACCAAGTACTCCTGCTGTAGCAGCACCTATCACCACTGATTGTTTTTTTCGATAAATCCAATGAAAGACAACACCTGCTACCAAACCAACAAGCACCCGTGGCACTACTGAAATGATTGGATTTGTAAAGACTAACGTATCAAAAGGCGTTGTTGGCATGGCAAAAGCACGAACTATGGTTGCAATTCCCCAAAACAAACCAATCAGCATGCCATCTTTAGGTCCTAACACAACAGCTGCAACAATAACTGTAATATGGATGATTGTCAAACTGATGAAACCTAATGGAATAAATCCCAGCCAAGGAACCATTGCTTGAACAATAATGATTGCCAATAAGACTGCACGTAATACTAAACGAAATGTTTTATTTCTACTATTCATTTCCAAACCCCACCTTTTTCTTTTCATCGTAAAAAGTTCTTACTCATTCGTCAACTATTTACGTTTATCTTAAAATAGACACAAAAAAACAAGCGGACTTGGAATGACTATTTTCCAATAGCATCCCAAGTCTTGCTCATGTTTAAACGGTAAATTTTAACAAATGATTATTGGTTAAGCAACCAATTTTTTGCTTCAGCTAATGCATCTGGAATACCTGCTGGATTTTTCCCTCCAGCTTGTGCCATGTCCGGACGACCTCCGCCACCACCGCCAACTTTCGGTGCGATTGCTTTGATCAAGTCGCCTGCTTTTAGCCCAGCTTCATTTGCTTCCTTCGACATAGCAACTAACAAACTAACTTTTCCTTCTTGTTCATTTGCCAGAACAAGAATATCAGAGATTGCTTTTTGTTTCCATTGATCTGCTAGTTGACGTAATTGGTTCATATCTTTCACTTTTACTTGTGAAGCAATCAACGTTTTTCCAGCAACTGTTTCTGGGTCTTTGAAAATGTCTCCCGCTTGTTGATTAGCTAATTTACTTGCTAATTTTTCATTTTCTTTTTGTAATTCACGTAATTGTTGTTGTAACTGTTCTGCTTTTGTAACGACTTCTTTTAATTGAGGTGATTTGACAATTGCTGCAACTTCTTTTAATTGTTTTTCTTCACCTTCTAGTAGTTCGTAAGCCTCTTTACTTGTAACAGCTTCGATACGGCGAACGCCTGCACCGATTCCTGATTCAGAAACAATTTTGAAAATACCAATGTCTTCTGTATTTGACACGTGTGTCCCACCACAAAGTTCGATTGACCATTCACCAATATTGATGACACGAACTTCACGACCATATTTTTCACCGAATAAGGCCATTGCACCCATGTTTTTTGCTGTGTCAATATCTGTTTCAATTGTTTGAACTGGAATAGCTTCCCAGATTTTTTCATTAACAATTCGTTCCATTTGAGCTAGTTCATCTGCTGTGATTTGGCCAAAATGAGTGAAGTCAAAACGTAAGTGTCCCGGAGCAACTAATGAACCCGCTTGGTTTGCATGTTCACCTAAAGTTTCTTTTAACGCTTTATGCAATAAGTGAGTCGCCGTATGATTTTTAATGATTCGATTACGCATTGGTTCGTTGATTGCTAAATGATAGATTGCACCTTCTTGCATTGGTGATTTGACTGTTACTGTATGCATAAATTGACCATTTGGTGCCTTTTGAACATCTGTAACCGTTGCAACTACTTCTTTTGCATCATTTAATATCCAACCTTGGTCAGCCACTTGTCCACCCATTTCGGCATAGAAAGGTGTTTCAGCAAAAATCAATTGAGCAACACCTTCTGTTACTTCACTTAGTAATTCTTCGTCTTGAACGATCACTAGCAATTTACTGTCTGCCTCAACTTCTGTATAACCAATAAATTTACTATCCACTTTGATATCTGTTAATAATGCAGATTGGACGCCCATTGATTTTTCCGTGCTTCTTGCAGAGCGGGCACGTTCTCTTTGTGCTTCCATTTCTTTTTCAAAACCAGCATGATCGACTTTTAGCCCCTCGTCTTCTGCTACTTCTTCCGTTAATTCTACTGGGAAACCATAAGTGTCATAAAGTTTGAAGATATCTTTACCAGCTAAAGTTGTTCCTTTTGCTGATTTTACATCTTCAATCACTTGGTTTAAGATATCTAAACCTTCATTGATTGTTTCATTAAAGCGTTCTTCTTCTGTACGAATTACTTTTTCAATAAATTCTTTTTGTTGTAAAACTTCTGGATAGTAGCTAACCATGATTTCACCAACAACTGGAACTAATTTATACAAGAAAGCTTGATTGATTCCCAATTTTTTTCCATGCATAACGGCACGACGTAATAAACGACGTAATACATAACCGCGTCCTTCATTTGAAGGTAGTGCGCCATCTCCAATCGCAAAAGATAACGCACGAATGTGGTCAGCAATTACTTTATAAGAGATATCTGTTGTTGGATTTTCGCCATACTTCACTTGGTTACTTAATTTTTCAACAGCGTGAATGATGGGCATAAATAAATCTGTCTCAAAGTTAGTTGGTGCATCTTGAACGATAGAAACCATCCGTTCTAAGCCCATGCCCGTATCAATGTTTTTATGTGGTAATGGTTCAAATGTGTTATCTGGTTTATGGTTAAATTCAGAAAATACCAAGTTCCAGATTTCTAAATAACGTTCATTTTCGCCACCAGGATAATTTTCTGGATCATCTTCGGCTAAATCGTTATATGATTCACCACGGTCATAAAAGATTTCTGTATCGGGACCACAAGGACCGGCACCAATATCCCAGAAGTTATCTTCTACATCGATAATGTGGTCCATTGGTAAGCCCACTTCTTCATGCCAAATACGTTTTGCTTCAGTATCTTTTGGATAAACGGTAACATATAACTTTTCAGGGTCAAAAGCCATCCATTCAGGGCTTGTCAAAAATTCCCATGCCCAGTGGATTGCTTCTTCTTTGAAATAATCTCCGATAGAAAAGTTTCCTAGCATTTCAAACATCGTATGATGACGCGCAGTTTTTCCGACATTTTCAATATCATTTGTTCGAATTGATTTTTGTGCATTAGTGATTCTTGGATTTTCTGGAACAACTGAACCATCAAAATATTTTTTTAATGTTGCTACTCCTGAATTGATCCATAACAAAGTTGGATCATTAACTGGTACTAATGAGGCACTTGGCTCAATTGTGTGTCCTTTTGATTGGAAAAAATCTAAAAACATTTGGCGAACTTGTGCACTACTTAATTGTTTCATTCCATTACCTTCTCTCATTGTTTTTCAATACAAAAAACACCATTACAGCCAAGGACGAAAACTCGCGGTACCACCTTGGTTGCAATGATGTTTGATCATTACCTCTTAAACTCGATAACGCTGAGTTGCGTTGATATTTCTATCAAAAGAAAAAAGGGAGCAATTTGATTGGCAACTATTCTTTTTTCAGCCTAGAAAGAATTTTCTGTGAGTCCCTAAAAACAAATCATGTCCTTTTTTGTACTCGTTAAGTATACGCACTTCACGGTTGTCTGTCAATAATGCTTTTCTATTTTGCCTCTTTTTGCTTTTCTTCGTTTGTGTTACGCTGAATAAAAAAGTTGATTGAAGGAGAAGCTTTATGAACGTATTTTTTGGCAATGAAACTTGGATTCAAGCAGCAAGCTTTACGCTTCGCTATGAAGTCTTTGTCTTAGAACAGAACATTCCACCTGAATGGGAGTTTGATGTACTCGATACCAGTCAAAGAAATTATTTTTTACTTCTCGATGATCAAATCCCTGTTGCAACCTTACGTTATCAACTGAAAAACGAAACATGTTTTCAACCTGACCGTTTTTGTGTAGCAAAAGCCTATCGCAAACAAGGAATTGGACGTTCACTTTTGTTCAAAGCAGAACAATTTGCCAAAAATAATGGCTGCTGTTTAAGCTATTTAGTCGCTGAACTAACAGCACAATCTTTTTATGAACTTTGTGGATATAATTCCTGTACGTCTCCTTTTGAAGAAGATGGTATTCTTTGTATCGGTATGGAAAAAATTTTATGATTGGTTAACTCAATAACAACATAAAAAAAGTGAACCAAAACAAA
>NZ_JAFLWA010000013.1 GCF_017316125.1 Enterococcus sp. DIV0660C
GTAAATGGTCAAAAAAAACTGTTTCTAGAAAAGTCTTGCGCCCCAACGGGTTAGCCCGCCTTTTTATTTTTTGTCATAAACAACTCATGAACATCTCAAGAACAAGTCATAGACAGGTCAAGAACACCTCAAGAACAGCTTATATCAGTTTTTTATTGTTGAAATTCCCACTAATTTCTCTTCTTTTTCTTCTCCGTTTTACTCGTTTCATCCAGGAAAATTATTCGTAATTTATCTGCTAATTTATGGTGCACTCATGGTAATTGAGTAGGTTCATTCCCCACCCAACTACCACTCTGACAATGTCTCAAGCGACTAATTCACTGGTAAATCACGTGTATTCTTACCATCATTTATCCCCCTTATACTGGGTTGCGGACATAGACTTTACGTATCGGTTCATGACTATTTTGTCCTTTTCTATAGAAGTAAAACTCACCTGTTCGTAAACTTTTTAGATCGTTCGGGTGGATATTGAACTTGTCAACCATGCGTTTTGTTCCACGTTCACCTGACCACGAAGTCCGATTCAAATTGTTAAAACCATCCGCTTGTTCAATCATTTCAGTGAGTTCTAAGTCACGATAAGTACCGAAAATTTCCGCCCAATAGCTTGCTTCGTCCTTCTCATTTACCTGTCCAACCATGTACGTATTGACGTTTCCGACGAGCTGTTTCATGAGTGATTCATCTATTTTAGCAATGTCTGTCATAGTTTGTGGACTGAAGATGGCGTGAACGCCTGCCCCACGTGCCTTGTTTGCAATCGCTATAAAGGACTCGTCCAGATAACTTGCTGGTTCATCAAATAGTGTGAGAATTTCCTTCTTTTTTTCGGCTCCTTTATATATCTCTGCTGTTAAATGTTTCAAGTCTCCAATGATAAAATGTGCCAATTGTTTGATAAATTCTTCATAGATTAACCCGTTCAATGATAAGTAAACTAACTGATTCTTACGATAAATTTCTTTGAAATCCAGTTCCAATTCACAATGTTTTGTATCGAATAACTGCCCCACTTCACTATCAATCAACATGTTTATATTGGTCTGAAGTGACTCTGAAGTCGCATACAAATAGAACGGACTTTCCTTATATTCGTACCGAATGAATAACTGATTGAATAGCTTGCGATGGGTTTCTGATAACTCGTCAAACTGTTTACGAACCAAAAAATAATAGTCTTCCAGTGATATTGCATCGGGATCGTGGACGATTCTTTCCCACACTTCTTCCATCGCAATTTCATCTGAATCGTTGTTTGAACCTTCGTCTGCATCAGTCATTTCTATATCTAGAAGCACTTCTTTTGTTGTACCTTCGTCCTTCTCTTTGGGTCTGATTGGCTGTTGACTCTTGTGATAAGTAACGAAAACTTCTACCTCATTTTCCTCTAATGCAGTCGCAAATAACCTCAACACATTCCGCGGTAAGGTATACTCTGACAGTGTCTCAAACGAGCGTTCAATACCAAAACAATCCATTAATTGTATGGTATTCATCAGTAAAGATTTGGCTGCACTTGAGTAAAATACACTCTCTGTTTCCGCGATTGTTACGAGTCGGTCCTTAATCTCTGTACTGTTTCCATACTTCAATGGGTTGTAGCCAACCTTGTGTTCGTCACTAAAAGCAACGACACTCTTGCCATACTTCTTGGCAATTCCTTCCATTGATTCGAGTGTTTCCTTCGCTCCTTTTCCGTCGATAAGCACACAAGGAATGTTAAATTTTAAGCAATGCTCCATGAAGATTTGTTGTAAAGTGGTCTTCCCACCACCTGTTGTCGCAGGCATTAAACCATGTTGATTCAGCTCTTTTAGCGGTAAAACATAGGACGAACCAAACTCATCAGTCCCTATAAGAATTGATTGTTTTAGTCGATTGAACTCCTTTTTGTATGCTTTATAGTCGGACATTTCTAACATTTTTTGGTACTCATCTTCATAGTTTTTCGTGTATTTTTGCGATTCTTTGAACTTATTCTTATGACGTTTTCGATACTCTTTTGAGTTCTTCACTTGGTTTCGCTCTTCTTCTTTACTCGTCACACGCAGTCGGTCAAAGAAGATAGACCCACTTAATAGTAAGAAGCAGACCCCTATTCCACCCATTAGTAAGGCAAGAATGGATTGGTAATTGAAGACTAAATCATTGGTAATGATATTGAAGGGAAACAGTAAATACGTAGCTAGATACCCTCTTGGTATATAGAAAAAAAGGATAACGTTTATAGGTATCCACATGATTCCGGCACTGATAAACCACCAACTTTTTCGATTCAAGAACCCTTCATAGTCCATATTTTCAATGTGTTGGTATCGGTCTTTCCTGTTCAAATAGCGGATAATTACAAACGGAATCGCACCACAAAGCACAAATGGGTATAGTAGCGTTAACCCCACTACAAGTAGTACGTTTAATACATTCCATAGAGTTCTTCGTCCTTGTTCTTCGGAAGAATTCTTGCTTTTCTTTGGACTAAATAGTCCTTCTTCCCATATATTTTTAGCCATTATTCTCCTCCCTCAGACAAAATAAAAAGCGAATACTACATCTGTATGAAGTAGTACACGCTTCTTTTTATTGGTTAATTTAGGTAGTTCGCTTAGTTCTTATTGTGACTTTGGGCGAAACTTTATTTGATCGTTTATGTCTACTTTCTGGTTTTGCTTGCCGTCTAATATTCACCGTAGACATATTTTTATTGTGTTTTATACGAGGCTTCTCTTCCCGTGGCTTACGAATATTAACCGCAGTTGGTGCTGTTCGTAGACCACTTCGAGTAGATACATTTGTTTGTTGAACTGTACGATTTTGTAGTTTATTCTGCATAGGTTCAGAAGTTCTCGATAGACTATTTTCTTCATTGGTTCTTACTACATTTATAGTTGATTGTACTTGTTCCCTTTGTGCAACTCCGCTATGCCCTTGCTTATGTCTAGGTGTCACCCTGCTTCGTCTTGGGCTCATCGGTACCTTTTCATCTGTTTGTTTATTTGGTAAACTCACTTTTTGCTTACGAATCTGTGGTGTTTGATACTGTTTTGGCACATTCACTTTTCGTGACATAGTTGGTCCATGAACGGCATTCGCTCCTGATTGTTTAGGTAAATCATTGCGTCGTTTTGAATGTATTGCTTCTTTTCCTTTGCGTTCTTTAATCAGATTTCCATTAGTTGATTCCTCTGGAGCTAAGTCGTTGCGTCGTTCGGACAACCGGCTTTCATGCGCATTTTTTGATATATTATGCGGAATATTTGATCCTTTCTCTGAAGCTTTCATCGGCTCTTTTTGCCTAGATAAATTATTTGAAGGGTTCTGTTCTTTATCTACTATATGTTTCTTCATGGAAGACGGATGTTTACTATTTGGAATAGCTGTATCTTTTCGTTTATCGGACAGCTTATTCTCTGAATTTTTCTCATTATTATTCTTCCTTAACCGATCATTTGATTCTGGTAAGTCAGACGGATCCTTATCATTCGTTTTGTCATCATTCTTCAAATTATGATTATCAGGCGAAATATCTTTTCTTCGCTGGCTCTCTTTAACATTCGGCTTCGTCTTTTTGAAGTCTGTTTTCTTCGTTCGCCCATTTTTCCGCTCTTCTTCTTGTTCTTCTTTTTTCCGTTGTTTTGCCTCTTCTTTTCGTTTTTGGCGTGATTCTTGTTGACTAGCACCTTTGTCTTTTCTAGTTTGTAAAAAGTCTTGGGAAGCTTTTCTAGGGTGCATTACCATACCTGGTAAATCTTTCATGCTTAATTGACCAGTGAATGCGGCAATAAAGATCCCTCGGAAAAGATAGACACCGATTGGAGACACTAAATAGACAAGAATCGTAATGATTTTTTGCCAAATATCGCCATTCATGGAAGCCTGTGTAAACCCAATCGATATATAACTTACGAACAAAATAAGAACAAATCCTATACTTGCTTTCGCAAACATGACAATGGCGAATGCCTTGGCATAGTTGAATAAGACATTATCCAATACTTGAAAGAGCGATAATATTAGTAGAATAGGCGCTAACGGAATTAAGAAAATTCCAATAACTGCCATAACTATTCGTACCACTCCTAAGACAAAGAATATGATTGTTTGAAAGAGATTGACGACTATATAAAACAATGCAAAAAAGGATTGCATCCAGTTGTTGTTATAGTGAATGGTGATATTATTAAACCCTTTTTTATCCTCTGTTTTTTCTTCTTTTTTTAGAACTTCTTCTTGTAAATCCTCATTATTTTCATTACCTAACACTGCACCAATGCGGTCATACTCTTTTTCCTTATACTCAATTGTTCCTTTGCCACGTATTTCTGATTGATTGGTTGTGCCGTAGTTCATCAATAAATAGGGTTCATAAACATTCGAGTAAAAGACAGTCGATGCCAAGGCATTTCCTGCATTTTGAATAAGCACTTTGCTATCTTTTTCTGCAGGTTGGTTTTCAACATTTTCGGTGGTGTAATTATCAATCACCGGATTCACATTGACAATGGCTGCGCTAATTGCCTGATCAACATCATATACCTTGTCGAATAAGGAGTTGCTGACTGTAGCATCTCGTAAAAAAGCGAGCCCAACAAAAATCATCACTGCCTTTAAAAAGACTTTTAATCCCGCTTTGATTTGTCCTGTGACGGCAAAACGAAAAATCATGACACCTGCCACGACACAAATACCGATAAGACTCGCCACGTTCGTTAAACTAGCCGCAAGAAAGCTCGCGATATTGACCATCGGTGTTTTTAAGCTCGTTGTCACATCTAAATTGAATAAAAATTTGACCATTTCCGCGTTAAAAGAACCCAACATACGGACTCCTGACCACATAAATTCTTTAATCGCAGTAGAGATACCCGGAACAATTTGTTTGAACTTTCCTAAACTATCCGTCCCACCTGTCATAAGTGGAAAGTTATTATCTTTGTAGGCTTTATAAATTTCTGTTGGGTCACTGATCACTTTCGTACCTGTTGTTTCAGCGTAAACTACCCAGCTTGTCCCCAAAAGCAGACACAAAAAAACACCTAGAACAACTAGGCGCCTTTTTTTTATTTCTTTCATCGATTCACCTTCCTAACACAATAAAAAAGACAACCACCTAAGCAGTTGCCTTCTCATACCTTTATTCTTCAATCTTTGTAAAAGTTTTATTTTCCCGATTTGCTTCGTATTTTCCTAAAATTTCATCCATTCTAGGCATATCCGCAGAGAAATAATCAGCGGACGGATTTTTTAAACTTAATTCTATATCATCTATGTCTTGCCCAGTATATCTAATACTGTTTATTTCATCTTCAACACTTTGCGATTCAATTAAATAATATGTTCGCCCTTCTGTTTTGTACTCTGTCACAGAATTTAATGCATACGGCTCATAATATTGTCCATCTTCAGCAAAAATCATCCACTCATCATACGTATAACCGAATGCTTCTTTTTCTTCTTTTGGAGAATTGCCACATCCTACCAACAAAAACACCAACATTGGGACAAATGCCCATAAAAATTTCTTTTTCATTGTTTCTCCTTTTATTCCTTCATAAATTTACTGAT
This sequence comes from Enterococcus sp. DIV0660C, assembly GCF_017316125.1. Lineage (GTDB taxonomy): Bacteria > Bacillota > Bacilli > Lactobacillales > Enterococcaceae > Enterococcus_B. The sequence continues at coordinate 5,569 of NZ_JAFLWA010000013.1, forward strand.
TATTTATAGGTAATACTATTACTTATTAGTATAACTTAAGTGATGACATATTGAAAACGCTAGCGTGAGTTATTATACATAATCAAATTCTTCTTCCATTTCAAGTGCGTCCATAGTCGCTTTATCCTGCTTACTCGTGGAAGAAATTGCGAGCATCCATGAATCAAATAGCACATCAATCGCAATAGGTTGATTTCGCCCTAAGTGATCTTGGAAAAGACAGGTTCCTGGTACTAAGGACTGAATCATTTCTAAATTAGCTTTATTGATATCCATACCGTAAAACTCCAAGACTTTCTCTTGTTCTTTCTTTTGTCGTGGTCGGAAGGCAAATTTATAAGAGATCAGTTCTTTTTTAGCTGGTGTATCATAATCAGAGAATGTCTGCGTAAGAATATAAATATCCGTATTATTTGCCCGTCCTTTACGCAAACTATCATCAATCAAGTACTCTCCTTGAGCTGTATCTTCAAACCCTTTTGCTTCATCAAAAATAATCGCGGCATCTTCTGATTTATCTGTGGAGAAAACATAGGTTAGTTTCATGACAGCCTCCATAATCATGACTGAAGCAATCTGTTCATTATTCATACGACCACTTGCTTCTGCTTTTTTAGACGGCAGATTAAGTCCCTGAAGTCCCAAAACATTAATTTGTGTATCGAACGATAACGGTTGACTCAAATCATTCCCGATTAAGATTTTACCTAGCCCATTTTGATACCCACTGATTAACTTCGCCAGTTCTTCATCTTGTTTTCTAATCTCCTCGATAACTTTGGTTAAATGTTTTTTACCACGTCCTTTTAGCACAGTTACGATTGCATCTGAAATGACTGCTTTTTTTGTAGCCATCGTTTGTGGGTTTACATTTACTTCTCCGAAGGTTTCTAAAATAGTTTTCGCTAAGGTAATCCCTTCTTCTTTAGGTAAAAACATTAGTGGATCTAACATTCCTCGATTTCGTTCGCTTTGAGAAAGTGATACAAAATTGATTCGTTCATACAATTGTTTGAATTCATCGTTCATGCCGTATTTATCAATTGCTTTTTTAAAAAACATTTCTGTCTCATTCTTTGGATCGACGTACAGTATTTTTTGACCTAAAAATGTTAACCATAAAAACAAATACTTCACTAGAACGGATTTACCTTGCCCTTGTGGTCCAGTAATTAAGGTATTCCCATTGGTATGTAAAGCCCCTTTAATCGCTTTTTTTGCCAAACTAGGGAAGAACCAAACGAGTTTTGAAGAAAACTCTAAAGCTTGTCGAACATCACGGTATTTTTTAGCGGTAATTACACGACCTAACGGTAATCCTACATGATTGCCAACTTCTTTATCTAAATCAAAACCAAAATCCATCAAATAACCTGTAGTTGTTTTTTGTTCAAATGCATGAAACGTATATGGACTACCAATCAAACACTGATTAAATAGAACCATTTGATCCGCAATGGGACGATACACTTTGTAGTCCCCATCTTCTAAAATAAATTCTAAATCACTTGCACGTTGTTCCATTTCTTTCTTACTTTTTCCAGAAATAACAAACATGATTGTCACGTTACATAACCGTTTTTCTCTTGATTTTAAGCGATTATTGAGGTCACGTAATCGCTCTTCTCCAAACAAAATAACTTCGTCATCATCCAAAATACCTGTGGCATCTTGTTGTTCATTATCTTGTTCAAAAATGCGTTTTCGCATTTTATGTGTATCTTTAATATCTTTTTTTCGGTGACTAAATCGGATTCTTGAATGGGTTTCTATCGGAAAAGACAAACTATCTTGTAAATTTTGAACAAATGCGCCACCTTCCATCGAGGCAGGCATACCGATTAAACAATAGGTTGTACTGTAATGGGTTCTCTCAAGCTGTTCAATTTCGATATATCCTTTGTGAGGCGTTACAATTCCCTCATTTAGCTCGTATGAATTTAGCTTTCTCGTCACAGGCTTTGGATTGGCACGATGGTAAAAGTAATAGAATAAACGACCGATTTTCTGTTCATTGATTCGACGTACTTGCTTAAAGTTTAAAAGATCACTGTAAACTTGTTTTTCTTCGCGTACATAAGAGCGAAGGATTTTGTTTGGCTGGTAATTCGTTCCCAATAGTTCATTTAATTTTCGTTCACCGACTTCCTTAAACAGCTCTATATATTCCATAGGATTATATACATCTCGAATCGTAGAGAAGCGTATAAATAAGAAAGTATCATATTGATCTTGTTGTACTTCTTCGTCTAAAATCTCCTTCGCTTCATTAAAATAATACTCGCCAATATCCGCATTATTTCCTTGCACTATTTTCTCAATCGTTTTCTCTACATGCTGATCTAACGGGAATTTCTTAGGAATGTTACAGATATGATATTCGTAGTTATCATTCCCCAAAACTCCTTCTCCATCCTGGAGATATTCTGTAAAAAATTCAAGGTCATTTAACGGGTACACTTGGTGTGAAATCTGATAGCCAGCCCATACTTCATTTGTATTCGTTAAGATAAAGTTTTTTGCAATCGCTGAAACTGGAAATTCAAATGTTTTTTCTTTTACTTTCACCTTCGTATCATCCTCCCTATTTTTTTGTATATCTTTCTAAAACTTGCGGCGTTGACTAAATTTTTTATAAGAAAAAGCACCTTTAGTTAAAGGTGCTTTCGCTGCGTGTTCAAACTGTTTGCCTTTGCTTTGTTGAAGTCTAACTCGTCCAGTCAAAAAACCAAGAAAGCTCTTTTTATCCCATGTCAAACTGAATAAAATCCAAGTGGCCAATCCAATACCAGATAAAATTAATCCCCAGTAGTGTGTTGTAAAAAAAGTTACTACGTTCCAGTTAAAGAAGAACGAAGCGAGTATTCCAAGCAGTGTAACCAAGCTTATCCCACTAAATACAATGACGTACTCTAAGCGTACCCCATCTGGAAAAAGAGGAATTGAGTGTCCCCCAAACCATGTATAAAACTTAATGGGTTGTTTGAATTCACGTGTATAATTATATTCCATTGTCCTACCTCAAAAAATGTGATAGAACAATTTGTCCTGAGTTACCAGTACTTACCAGTCCTTTGATCCATTCCCCAATTGCTTGAAGATTACCTAGCATGATAATAATCGCTGCAAATAAGAAAACTCCTGCTACAGCTCCTAATGTCCGACCGAACCCTTGGGTTAATACCCCTGCAATAATCAAAATAATCCCGATAATCGCTAAGATAATCAACGCTTGTTGGGAAATATTTGTCCATAATGGTTTTAAATCAATCATTTAACTTCCTCCTAGTTCATTTCGTCTACAAAATATGTGTTATTCATTTTAGATAGTTTTAATTGGTATGGACTACCTATCGTGCTACTTTCTCCAAATTTTATTTGATAACTTCCTGTTACAAGCACAGTATCTGTGTCTTGTTCAATAATTGAGTCAATCGTTTGACTGACTAATGTTGCGTTAGATAGCCCTTGTACCGCACTAATTAACTTTAATTTTTCGTCATTCGTCACGTATAGATCAAAATAGTTAGTGACAAAACTAGTTATTGCTTCTTTTTCTTCTTGTGAAACTGACTCGCCCGTTACTTTTTGAAGTGTCTCGTCATAAGTTGCTTCATTTTTTGTTTCAATTTCTTCTAACTGTGCAATTTGAGGAATACCAATCACTTTTAGTTGCCCTTTTTGATAGCTCACAGGGAAAGTTAGCGGTAATGACTGTTCTTCCTTATCCTCCGTATACGTTACTTCATAAGTTAATTGGAAGGTCTTTGCTTTTTTATCCAGCGTCTCCTGTTGAACAAATGTAACGCTATTTATTCGCCGTTCACCTGATGAAAAGCCTAATTGATCCACTGGATATTTCTTCGCTAAATAGGGCGCAATTGCCTCTTCCCATTCCTTTTGACCATCTGTTCCTTCTGTTCGACTGACAAGCGTTTGTACAAATCGGTTGCCCTGATAAAGCATCATATCCTGTGTTTCTAATGACTTTTGTACTTCTGAAACTACTTGTTTCTCATCAATACTCTGTGCGTGACTCGCACGCGCAATCGTATCTAATCGACCAAACAACATGATTAAGAAAAATAATAGACAGGCTAAGACAACATAAAAAAAGAGCGTCAACTTATTTTCGACTGATTTTTTCGCAAAACGAATCGTCCGAACTTGTCCTTCCAATTCTATTTGTTCGCGACTTGCTTTTTTCCCTTTTTTTAGAAAAGATTGCTGTGGCGCTTTTTGTTTGACCTTAACCGACACCTTACTCATGATTGATCCCATACCGTTCGATTAAATGTTTAGGCAACGTTTCTATGATAATGACCTCGTTAACAACCGCTCCTGCGCCTTCCAAAAATAGAAGTGCTTCTTTATAGTTTTGATCTTTCAACCTCAACACACTTATAATTTCTGACCTAAACAAACGACTGCCGATCACGTAATGCTTATTATAGATACGCCATAAAATAAAAAGCGCCACCTGAATTGCAGGGCGCTCTTGGCTGAAGTTTGTTGTGTATTCTTTTTTTGAGTTTAAATCTTGTTGGTGCTCTACCATTCTTACCCCTCTTTTCTTATTTTGCTTAAAAATTTTTGAATTTCTATTTTTTTCGTACCAGTATATCGTTGCTCTTGCTTCACAATAGTTGGTACTTCTGTTAACTGATACTCTTGAATGAAATGTCTATTTTGTACTTGATTCAGATTGACAAAAACAAGGTCATGATACCTAAGTTTTTGCCGAAACAGCATAGGAAATACTTGTTGACAATCTGAACAATCGTCTTTATAAAAGACGATGATCTTGCCATCTGTTTGTGCACTGGTAATGGTTATTTGTTCTTCTCTTATATGGCGCATGACTGCTTTTTCTCCAAAAGTAAAGCAAAACCCAAGTACTACTGCTCCTAAAATAAGTAAAAGTTTCTTAGTCTTATTCATCTTTAATTCCTACAATCACCGTTTCTAAAGAAACAATCTGTTTATCTTTCGTATTGTAGCTAACTCGAAGTAAATCAATCGCGCTATTCCACTCTCCTTCAGTTAACTTACTTTTATATTTAACGTGAACAAGTCCTTCTAGGATACTTTCTTCCTCTGTTCCTACGTAGATGTTAATATCTTCTATTTCAGACGTCACTCCGTTAGAATCTGTGTAATCACCTGTTTCATTAAAGAATTTATCCACTAGCTCTTTAGAAAAATGAGTGACTAACTCTTCTTGCCGATCCTTGAACGTTTTAGGCGTAAAATCGTACAGCGTAGTAAACACCTCTGTCACTACTTCTTGAAAATCGGTCGTAGTACTTACCTGATTGTCAGTTTCAGCTGTACTTTCGTGTTCTTTTACTTCTTGGTCACTTGAACGTTCACTACTCACTATTGATTCTTTTGTTTCTAATTCATTAATTTGCGTTTCTAAATCTCTTGATTGTGTTTCCAATTTTTGAACTTTCGTTTCATATGATTGAATGAGTTGATTTTGCTTCTTATTTTCGGCTGTTAATTGATAGTTTGTTGCCTTTTCTTGAAAATAAAGTCCGCCCATACCTGCTAAAGCAAGCAGACTAATTGTGACAATCAATGCACCTATGGTTTTGACTGATTTCATTTTTTACTTTCCACCTTTTTTACTGGTCTGGCATAACAAATATCTCCCCCACTGAGTAACGAGCCAAAAGAAAGGTTAATTTGGCCTTCTCCTACACCATTTTTTTGCATACCGCCTTGTTCAATAACTTTTGTCGTTTCGCCATGCCAATCCTCGGCTAAGACTGCTGTATGTCCGTTATTTCCTACACCAGCACCTTGGTTCACAATAATAATATCTCCTGCTTTCGCACTCGTTTCAGCCACTTCTTCTAACCATTCATGACTCCCTCTAGCATCTGCCGTCATACTACCAGTGAACCACCCTACATTTTCAGGCACACTGTAGCCTGCTTTAGCTAATACTAACCAAACAAAGCTAGAACAATCTGCATATCCATATTTATCTATATATTCTACCGTGCCAAATTGTGTGCGTTTTGGTTGAGAGTAAGTAAAGTAACCAATCAGGCTTTTGGCCACATCTAATACTTCCCCATCCGCAATAGTACTAGTCGTTCCACACGTTACCTCATTTGCCTCATTAGAAACCGCATTATCTAAAATTCCATTAGATATTAAATCACCCGAGCCAATGACTGAATACCAGTGATCTGCATAGGCATAACGTTGATCTAAGAACCACTGTTCTGGATTTTGAGACATTCCTTCAAACTTCATTAACCATTCTTTGGCAGCCTCATGCACATCTGTTAGTTGAAAGATCTCTTTACTACTCGCATAGTAACTACTTGCGAGTTCCTGATCCAAATATTCTAACTGCAAGCCCAAATTAGTGACTTCTTTTCCTTTTTCACTTGCTAGCGCTTCTAAATTTGTTTTACGGTTACCTAACCACTGCGCGATTCCTGTTGCACCAGAGCTTGCATTTACTGCAGCTGGATCTAATTGTGACTCCATTTGTAACGTTCCTAGAATGCCACTACCTGCTTGTGGTGTGGCATTATATTTCTCTTTCCAGTGCGCAAACATTGCCTTCGCATTTTCTTCCGTTGATTTTGAGTCAACATTCACAGTAATCGTTGATCCTGTATCAACACAACTCGTTTCGTCTTCTTGCCCTAAAATAGCGCCAATCGCACCACCAGCAAATATCGCAATGAATAGTACTAGTACTAGTGGCGAAAATAAACTGCTGAAGAACGAAAAAAAGACCACTTTCTTTTTCATTGTGGTCTCCTTACTTATTCGTTGTTAGTGCCATATTAGATACATTTATATCACTTGAAACTTGGTAACGACTAACTGCGGTTTCTTTTACTTTAAAGCTTATATTTTCAGTATTTCCTTTTGAATTTAAAACAAGATAGCTCATGTTGTATCCTGAATCTGATGGTTCACTAGACAATAAATAAAAATCTGTTGCATCGTTGTCAGGGGACTCTAATTTATCCAACGTGCCTTCTGCCACATAATTCGTTAATTGTTTCTTAAAGTCCTTCTCATTGTCTACTTTTGCATAATATTTTGATAAGAACACTTCAGAAAAAGCTTGTACTTCATTTTGTGTAGTCTGTGTAATTCGTTGACTAGGTTTAAAATTTTCTACTACCTGATAGATTGACGTCGCAGATACAAATGTAAGAATACATAGACACAAAACAGACACAAAAGAGACAAACATGGATCGCCATATTTCTATTTTTTCAAGAGATAATTGACCAAACTGTCCCTCAGGTAAACTTTTCTTCTCTTTTTTTGTTGACTCTAAGAGATTTTTCAATGTTTGTTTTTTCTTTTTTGAGGTAAGTAACGACTGATTCTGTGTCTTTTCCTCTTGTATCTTCTTTTTCTGTGTCTGAGATTTTCTTTCCCTTGTTTGGCTATTTTTATTTTTCGGAAAAGCTTCGTGAATAGAATCCAAAAACTCTTGTGCGCCTTCTTCTTCCATATCAACTTCTTGTCGAATTGTTTCATCAATTTCTTCAAGTAAATTAAACTCTTGTTTTGGAAGATCCGTTGATGATTCAACAATCACGTCACCTTCATCAATTAATTGATACTGAATTTCGCTTTCTAATCCTTCTTCTGTTAGTTCTGCATTTGCACGTTGAAATAGTTCTAATGCTTTATCAATGTTAAATTCTTTATCTAACGGTAAATCCACATTATCTGTAGTTATAAATTTAATCTTCATTGGTTAACTCCTTTATGATTGTAATTTAACCTTGTATACGACTTTGTATGGTTTTCGATTGGTTAATTTCACTAGATACTCTGTATCTTTCATTGATACAAGATACCCATTTTCATCGGGTATATACTCCAGGCTAAATTGATTTCTCTTTACTTGAAAGTTCTTTTCTATAGCCCGATAAATTAAATGATTTTTTCTAGATTCACTATTATTAATAAAGTTTGTTAGCAGACAACCTAACAATAATCCTATAAGTATTCCAATAACTAGCATTTTTCCACTCCTATTTATCTTTTGGTTGATCCTTTTTCAAATTTATTACCTCTCGAACATCTATTTCCACTCACTCTTCTTAAACATTACGTGGAATAATTAACTTATTCTTGGGGACTTTCTCTTCATCCGATACAAAAAACTCAAAAAAACCTTGTTGATAAACATTTTTATTGCCTTTTTTATCACGAGTTTTTTCTTGGCTAATCGATACTTTTTTATATTTCGTATCCCCATTGATTACCTGCTTTCCTCCAACTACACTAATATAAGTCTTAAAGTTGCTTTTAGTGATAAGCCCAATCACAGATACTTCAAATATGCTTTCTTCCGTCAATAGTTTATTGCTAAATAATTCTGCAATCTTATTTATAGATAAACGAATGCTATATAGATTATCTTGTGGATCAAAATTCAATTTGACTTCCTTGCCAATTGTCAAATAAAGAATTTTTGCCCTTCTGTCTTCTTTTTCCATATACTTTTTCCTTCCGATTAAAATTTGCATCTGCCTTTATTGACTTATTTTATTGCAATCAATCGACTAAAGAGCCTTGTACAACTACTCGATTAGTCGTGTCATAAATATTTTCACATGTAATTAATGTAACGACTGCCTCGTCTTGATCTTCTAAACATGACGTATCTTTATAGTTCACAATTTTTACAGACGTTGTTTGATAATGAAATGTTTTCCCTGATTCGTTATTTTTCAAATAAATATCATCGCCTTCGTTTACCTTGTATAACGAAGTAAACATTAGTCCTTCTTGACCCATGTTATGGCTCGCTAACGCATAGTTACCTTTACCCATTACTGAATCAGGAAAAATTGTTGTCGCCGCATACAACATTCTTTCGTATGTTGTACCTTCTAAAATATTGAGATCAAGGTTAATCGAAGGAATTTCAACAGTTCCAACATAAATTGCATTTAGATCATCTACGTGTGCTTGCGCTTCTTCAATTTCTTCTAACGTTGGGCGATTCATAGCTTCGTAATCAGCAAAGCCATTCTCATCCAACTCACTGACATCATTCGCTAATTGAATACGCTCATCTGTATTCATATCTTTTCTTGTTTTTAGTACTTCTACTGCTTCACTAGATACTGTTTCTTCTGTTACTTGAACGTTGTTAGAATCTGTTAGTGTTTGATAACCTAAAAAACTACTTACTGCAAAAATACTAATCAAAGCAATAAGTGTTAAAACTTTTCCCTTTTTTGTTTTTAAAAATTTTTTCATATATTCTCCTTAAAAATAGAAGAAGAAGAAGGAATAATTGCTCCTTCTTCTTCCTGTTTTATTTCATTGCTTTATTTCTTGAAGAATTTAGCAAAACCAAACAATGAAACTGTTGTACCAGCAATGGCTCCTAATGCTTTTGCAACACCTTTAGAATCTGATTCTTCTCGTACACCAGTTTTAGGTAATGTTGTTGGTAAGACTTTTGCTCCTGTATCTTCTTCAACAGGTTCTTTTGGTGTTTCAGAAGGCGTTGTATCTGGTTCTTTAGGCGTTTCTGGATCAACTGGAACCTCAGGTTCTTCCTCTTCTGGAACTAAACGATCTACTTCGTTTGTATCTTTGTCATTGTCACCAACTGTTTCAGTAGCCACATTTGGAACAATCGCATAGCCATCTTCTTGCTCTAATAATGTGTAATCCATATCTTCTTTCAGTGTGCCACTAAAGCTAAAACGATAGTGCTTGCCTGCTAACATAGAACTTTTTTCTTTCGATAACGTCCACTTGATTTTTCCTGTTTCTTTATCAGCGGTTAACGTACCTTCATCAGTAATATCTGTCCAAGTCGCATCTTTCACATCAACTGTTTCTTTGCTAGTAGACGTGTCTTTATCCTTATCAGAATCAACGTCTTCATCTAATACTTTGATTGCTGAAATCAACGCATCAATATCTGTTTGTAGAACTTTATCTGATACATCTTCTTTCGCTAAATCTTCTTTTGCTGTGTCTGTGAACTCTTGTAGTGTCGCAATTGCTGTTTCGTCATATTTCTCTGAATCAGCAAGATATTCTTCTGCTTTAACAATCCATTTGTTCAACGTAACTTTTAAGTCTTCATCTTCATCAGTAGACGTGCTGTTGTCTTTCCCTGTATTACTTTCAGTCACATTGTCATCAGTCACTTCGACCTTAGGAGAAGCAGGATCAATCTCAACATAATCTGAAACATTATCTGTTAATGAAAACTCTTTGCCTGCGATTGAATACGGTGCTTGATTACGAATAGAATAGCTTACGCTATCACCTTTTTTGCCTTTTAATGCATCAGTTGTTTCTTCACCATTTTCGTCAACATTATATTTTTGTGGATCAGAATCGTAGTCTTTCACGATTGTATCAGTTGGTGGTGTTGTCTTCTCTTCACCATCGATTACAGCTTTTGCTTCATTCGGAAAGTGATAGAAGCCATCTTCATTTAAATATTTAGACAAATCTGCACCAACTTTTACTTGTGCATCAAATTCAAAGCTGTATGTGTGAGCATAGAATTCCGAATCATTCATTGCATCGTCTTTTGCAACAACATGAATCTCATTTCCTTTTGATAGATCATTAAACCAGCTTGAACGATCTGTTCCTGTTTCATCTACAATAGTGACATCTGAAACACGTTCTAGTTCAGGAATGACTGAATCGAATAATTCATATGATTTGTGATAAAATTTTTCAAGCTCACCGGGAATAATTTGATTGATTTTATAGTGATACACTTCTTTCATTTCATCTAAAGTGTTACTCGTTACATCTAATTCATCTGAATCAGAAACTAATTTAGTTGGAGCTGGCACTTCTGACTGTGCAGGTTTGACTGCCGTATTTCCTTGCCAAGCATATTCCCAATCATTTTCCTCTGTCCATTCTTTCGATGGATCAGCATTTGTGCTGAATGTATAGCTGAAATCTGTCACATCTCGGAATAACACTGTGAACATCGCCCACGGGTCTAGATCATCACTACCTTCATTATTTACTTCTGCAAATTTTTTCGATCCATCTTCCAAAGTTTTCGTTTGTAACCAACTATCTGAAGAAACTAAAATACCATCTGACTTATCTAACATATCCTTATTGATCGTAACAGATTGTAACCAGTCAATGTCAGACCATGTATAGTAACCAGTAAGCGGAATTTGTTCGTTTGTACCAGCTTTTAAGAATTCCACATCAAACGTAATATCAACCATACGATTGATCCATGAACCGATTTGATCTTCTACATTGATCGCCAAAGTACCAATCTGTCCTTGATTATATCCAGTGAAATCTTTTACAGTCATTTTCATATCAACATCTTGTCCGTTAGCTGAAACGTGATGATAAATAACTCCTGTCTCCCCTTTTACAATGTCCTTTTCAGAAATATGAATTCCACGACTACTCAAAGACCCATCAGGTTGTCGTAAACCGTCTTCCCATCCAGCACCAATCGTTTCAACGGTTGTTTTTCCTTCAATGAATCCAGCAGAAAAATCATAATCAGAAGAAATGATTGTTTTATCATCTACAATCGTAGATTCTGGATCATCGAGTACAGAAACATAATCACTTGAAGCAAACGAACTGATTGCTTTTTTTGCATCTGATTTTCCTAGTGCTTTTTCATATTTTGTTGGACTTTCTACTTTTTGCTCATTGCCTTTTTCTGCAAGTACAATGGTACTTGTTGTCGCAACTCCCGCAATCGTTGCACCTAACATCATTGTTGCAGCAAGTCTTTTTTTCCATACCTTTTTTTGTTTATTGCTTAATTTACTCATTTTCCATCCTCTTTCTAAACCAAATTATTTTTATCTATATAAAAAAGGACATGAAATTCATGCCCCTTGTGTTTTACCTATTTATTTTTTGATTCATGGATCACCACGAATACGAATGTTACACTCATCTATCATGTGTTCCTCCTTACAAATAAAAAAGCAGTGAATGATTGATTCTCCGCCTTTTTTCTTAGTAATATTTTTATTTCACCTCTACGCAAATTCATTATTTAGAGTAAATAAAGTGAGCATAGAGTTCGATACCTAATTCAACTAGTAACCCAATAACCAAAAGACACATTATAACGAAAATAACGCCAACAATTTTATCGCATACACAAAGAATTTTTTTTCTCCTGTTTGACTCCTGAAAAAAATTAGCCAGGACGATAACTAAGACGGCATACATAAGTATTATCAACATTACAATTAATATTATCCCTATCAATTCCATCTATTTACCTCATCTAAGTTAGACTCATCAAATCGTCTATGCTGACAATCAAGTTCTAAAATTCTCTTCACTTCTTCTGCATTTGATTTACTATTAAATATCATATGTGGATAGAGTTCACTATCTATAAAAATTCCCCAATCACATACAATTTCTTTTACTTCGTAGTTCATACTATTCTTCTTTCTTCATTTAATTGCAGTACCTCGCTTATTTTTCACTAAACCTCTCCTTGTTCTGTCATCGTTGTTACAAGTTCAAAAAAGTGTTCTGCTTGTTCTTTTAGTTCAAAATATTTATAAAGCTGATTACAATAGTAAGGCTTTTGAAGTTTAGTAATACAGATACTCACTACAAATTCCTTCCCTTGTTGCATGAATAGAACCTCTGTATCTTTTCCAATCGCTTTTCTTGCCAGTAACATTGGTGTTTCTTTCATCTTACCCTCCTTGAATATGACTAAACATCAGATTTATTTTTTATTCGATTCGTTTATGGTAAACTCATTGGATAATGAATGTATACATTCATTACCATATACAAGCGGAGTTGCTTGACGGAAACAGGCAACTCCATTCTTCAATATTCTGTGAGGTAGCGAGTGGTCTGCTATCTCTTTTTTATTTTTGCAAATAAAAAAAGCAGTGAATTATTCAATTCTCTGCTTAATAAAAATTATTTTTGTGTATTAAACGTTAATTTACTACGAGTTGACGATCAATTGTGGCTTTTCCTGTTGCATAATCAAATATTACTTTAGGCTGTACGTTAAACTCATAGACGTTAAAGTCCAGTGTTTCGTTTGTATCTTTTGCTTGTAACCAATATCCTCGAGGCATTAACTCGTCTTCTCGAAAGATTGTAGTAATTTGATAAACAATTTTGTTTTCATTCAATTTTTGTGCGTTACGAACCATTTCTTCATACTTTGTTTGTACTTTTTGATTTGAATAAGCTGTTTGTGTTGCTAAATTTTTAGGATTATCTTCGCTGCCATCTTCGCCTTGTACATAGTTTCCATCTAAATCAAAATTGAAGCTAGACGTATACGCAAGTAAATGTCCTCGATTATGAATGGTCTCACCATCAATTGTTTTTTGATTCCAACCTGTTGGTTGCCATACTTGACGTGAACGGCCCTCTGACTTCCCAAGGTTATTCTTATCAATATAGGCAGTAACTGTGGTTGTTCTGTTTAAATAGTCTAAATCACCATAATAAACACGATTTTCTGTCCATTCATTCGTATCTAGCGTACTCTGTCCATTGTTAACCTCAATAACTGCTGAATCACCACTAGAAAAATCAAGATCTGAAAGCTGTTCATAGATGCCTAAATCTATTTCATTTCCTGTATCGCTATTAAATTGGTCACTCACTAATTCTAGTGTCTGATTTGTAGAATTTGAGTCATCCGTCAATAGTCCATCGTTTGAAACATATTCATAACCACCAAGAGCAAGTACAGCAATAGCTGTTATTAGTGCAGGAATTTTCTTATTTCTTTTTTTCTTCTTATTCATGATCTCCTCCAACTGATAGTCTAAAATTCTATTTTAACTTTTTTTATAGACACTAGAGATTAGCAATTCTTTCTAAAACCATTTCTATTTTACCTGCCTCATCTTTCACGTAATTACGCTGAATTGCTTTTGGATCTTTTAATCCGCTAATTATTTGAAACTCGGTGATTTTTAAACTCTCTGAACACTCTTTGACACTTAATTTCTTTCTATGATTTTCTTGCATTAGCTCTAAAATCTTCGTTTCCATACTGTTGACTTTTTTCATACTCATTTTTTTATTCCTCTCAATTTTTTGATTGTGTTTTTCTATGTCTAACTGATTGCAATTCTGTCATTCTATTTCATCGAAGCATCGATATACTATTTAATTTAGTACATATTTGATCCTTTTGTTTGTTAGCTTTTAAGCTACTTTTTTCTACAGGTTATTTTTTCGCAAGGTTTCTAGCGTCAGCAACCTCAAACTCTCGAAAAGTAACACGGCTCCCTTGAAATCGATTAGACAATAAAATTGTCATTTTAAATTTTCTAAAATCTGATCGTCGCACCTGTTCTTTTCTGTGTGTGCCATACCCATCAACATACCGCAAACTTCTACAAGCTCTAGCCGTACTTTTGTAGGTGATTTATCCTTACTAAGCCCTTGTTAGACACGCTGATTAACTTAGTAAGTCCTGTAGTTATCCAATTTTCAATGTTCTCCCGAAAACTTCAAATTAGTTGACGTGTATTGTTCAGGGTTCGAAAACTACTTCCTTCACCAGCAACATAAGGCACATTATACTTTATGCTGTTTCGTGTCCGTGTTCTAATTTTGTCTTTTTCTTCGGTAGCTTTTAACCAGCTACTAGAATTTGCTAGTAAAAACTAACAAACAAAAGGATCAAGTATTTAACTAAAAATTTAACTGACAACTTTTTTTATATGCTGAATCATATCCTTATTCCAGTTATACAATTCTTTTTGTTCTAACTTTCGATAACTTTTCTCAGATTCTACTAAGAGTAATTTTCGTTTTTTTAATTTGGCAAAATCATGATTTGAAATTTGTAAAGGTAAGTCAGAACAACCTCTGCAAGCAACTGTTTTCCCATCAACATAGATACTTTTTATTTGATCGAAAAATTTTTTAAGCTCGTGATTATTCGTTATTTCTTTAGTGCTTATGACTGTGACTTTCCCAGAATAATCGACGACTATTCTTTTCACTGTTTGATTTGAATATTTAACATGCTGTCGATTGAATAAAACAAATTCACACGTAATTCTTTTTAGATCCATTGGTTTTAACTCCATTTTTGATCATCCTTTCTTTTTTGCATTGCTGATCATTTGGAAACCAAGCAAACAAAAAAGAGGGGGCAATCACACATAAAGTGTAATTGCCCCCTCTTTAATTACAAATTTACTGCTCTCTTACGAGATACAGACAAAAACATCATAGCAAGGAATTTTAGATTCACATAACAGATTATAAGCAACAAATCAGTTGTGGAATAATAAAAATTCTTGTAAAAAGAATCGCATTAACATAAAAACATGTTAATTTCTTAATAAATCTATGTTAGAATATGCCTGTTGCAGTTAAATCTGCAACCAAAAAAGGGCGTTTACCTCTCAGCGTGTGTGTTACGTTGATTGGACGGCTGTAATTCTATGACCTTCGTTAAGAGCGCCAACTCTTAACTTAGCGAGAATTGCAGACGGTCGCCTTTTTTGTTGTTTTGTTGCTTGGTTTCCAAATGACCAGCAGTGCTAACTGCTGAGTCAACGAATTATTTTAAATTGATAATTTCTACAAATTCACAGTAGCATAACTTAAATTTTAAGACAAGCTTTTTCTTGAATGATTGTTAATTATTGAACAAATAAATAGTCAGCATTCCATTTTCTATCTTGTAGAAATCCTTTATCTAATAAGACTTATTCATTACATAAAGCTTGCGAATAAAATTGACAAAGAAGTTGTCATATGGTGAATTCTTGACATCATTTTTACCTCACCTCCGATTGAAAAATTCTTAGAAGTACTTCTGAAATAATTATATCAGAAAAAAAAGCTTTTTTTCTTCATTTGCAGAATACGCAAAAAAAAAACGGTTTTCGGACTGTTTTTATTCATGTTTTAATAAAAAGGCTTTTTTTTTTGCAAAATACGCAAAAAGTTTTTCTTGTATTACGTTTGTGAGTGTGTTAGAAAATAGCTTTTTTAATCAGCCGGCATTTTTTCTTGAGCTAATTTTAAATCTTTATCTACGATCATACTTTCTAACTGTGCTTCAATTCCTTTAGCGAATACATCCTCACCTAGATTTTTCAATGCATTGATATACAGTTCTGTCTCCGTAATAATTTTTCTATCTAATTTTTTTGAAAGAACTAAAAAATTTTCATTTATTTTTGTATTTAAGCCGAATCGTAAATTAGGAAAACAGTTAAGATAAGCGGTTAATTCGTTTAATGAATCTTTAGCTAGATCCAAATCACCATGATCAATAAATTCATCAAAAGAATTTGAAATAAATTCTCTAACAGCCGCTCTATCATCAGCACTTATCCCAAATATATAATCATATTGTAATGGAACCACCTTTTGATAGATTTCTTTCAAGAAATCATAAGGGACTTCTCTCGCAGTGCCTGCAAGAATATATAATTCTGTGGCTGTTACCAACTCACCATTTCCAACATTTTTGACGATAAATTCAATACAATCATCTGGTAATCCACTAAATGCTCTTTTTTCCAATTTGGGAATAATAAAGTTTTCAACCCGCACATATTGTAAAAAAGTACTTAAATTAGCAAAGCGTTTTTTTTTGTAGTAATTCACCATTTCTTTTGCATCAGTTTCATCACCATCTGACAATGATTTAATATATTTTCGGTATTTAAGTAGCATTTTCTCTTCTTCAGTATTCTTATTCAAAAAATAGCTAAATTCAGACATAGTAATCCCACAATAATCACAGAACAGACTAATTTCTCTAAAATCAGGAATGGATTTCCCGTTTAGTATTCTAGATAATCTCGAAGAAGAAAAAATATTCTCAGCTACAAATTCTTTTCCAGAGATATTTTTTATAGTCATCACGCGCTTACATGCTAATCCAATATTCTTAGAATTCATAGTCAAAAACTCCTTTTTAAACAACTTTGTTTACAATGACATCCTAACATTACAGCCTGCATTATTCTGTGCAAAAAGTGGAACTTAAAAGTGCTAATTGTGTTAATAACATGAATTTGTGAATGAACTATTTTAGTCACTCTTCTAGCCAGTTAGTCATCAAGACTGGATCTCCGTTTTTTTGTGTATCTTGCTGTTTTTTAGCAGCAATCGGATGTTCAATAAACCAGTTTTTTACATAAACAAAAATTAGATTTTGGATATTTTGAACTTTTTCTGTTCGTTGTTTTTGATAAGCTTTTAGTAATGTTGTGTATAGAGCTTGTTCTGCATTTATGCCGTAACTATCGATTTCCTCGAATACAACGATCGTATTCATTTCTTTTTCAGCTTTTGCTTTTGCATTGTGTATGGTTTTCACTGTTTGTTGTGCTTCTTCGTAACTAGAAGAAAAAGTTTTGATTAAGCCTAGCACATGTTCAGGAACGAATGTTCCAATGCTCGATTCCTGCATGATGGTTTCAAACTCATTGAGCAACAATTGATCTTGTAGCTGGTCTTTTTCAGTGTCTATATTGTGTCTATTAGTGTCTAAGTTATTATTATTAAGTTCTTTGGCAAATTTTGCTAGTCCGCTATTATCAAGGGATTGAGAGCCTTTCGAGTGGGTAGCAAATTCTGCTAGTCCACTATTATCAAGGGATTCGGAAGTTTTTGCTTCTTTAGACTGGGTAGCAAATTCTGCTAGTCCGCTATTATCAAGGGTTTGATCATAATTTTCTCTTTTCTGCATTAAATATACGTCTTGATTTGATACTTCTAGTTCAGCTAAATAGAGTCTATTTTTTTCATTTTTACCAGTAGTTTTGTTGAATCCCATAGGCACTTGTTTTAGAAGGCAAAAATCTTCTAATTCTTTTTTTATGCTTGTAATACGTCGCTCGCTGCAATTCATCATATTGGCTAATTCTTTTCCAGTAAATTCGAAATAGAGATTCCCTTGCTCGTCAATTTGATTTTTTATTATAGCAAGTTCACTTCTTGCTTTTAATAGCATGTATGCAATTTTTGCACCTTCCGACAATTCTTTATAAGTATCACTTTCAATAAAGACTTTTGGGTATTGATAGTATAATTCGTTATAAGCACGATTTGCTTTTAAATAATTAAAAGTACTCATTATTTGCCTTCTTTCTTAAAAATTTATATATCAATTCTCGATTTTCAACAATTGAACTATATCATGTATTTAGACTTAATAAAACAACTACCGCATTTAAGGTATAAGTTATACATTAAAAAAATAAGTATAAGTTATACTTTAAATGCAAATAATGTATAACTTATACTTTAAATATAATTATGATAATGCTGATTTAATAGCTAATATATTGGTAGATAATTAACTTATACTTTAAATATATAATGTATAACTTATACTTTAATTGCTATTTTCATGGTATAAGTTATACTTTAATTTGATGTTACAAGAAGAAAACTTATTTTGGTAGCTTATCAAATTCTTCTTGTATTTCTTCTTTTATATGTTCTTCTTTTGCGACTCCTAGTCTATGCTGGATATACGAATCTGCTAATGTGTTTACGATTTTTTCAAAAGAAATTCGTCCTTTTTCACTTTGCAACTCTGTCATATAATCTTGTAAAATTGATAGTTTACTATTTAATGCTGGAGAGATTTTCTTAGGAACTGATACTTTATTCCTTGTATCAGTAATTGAAACTGGTCTCCCTCTTTTTTTGAAGGATATATTTTTTGTGTTACTCAATGCACTATTGCTAAAGTTAAATTCACCGGATATATTTACGTCTTGTCGTTTGTTATTTGGTAATAATGGTTCAAACTCACCATTTTTCATTGTTTTAGGAATATCAAAGTCTTTAGGCATTACCTATACAACTCCTTTTATTTATTTAAAAACTCTTGTCTGGCATCTAGTTCTGCCAAAATATTTATAAATACTTGGTGTGCTTTATAATCCCATTGATCAAAATTTCCATTTTTATATTTCCTTAATTGTATGCCAATTTTAGAGTATCTTCTCAATCTCTTTTGATAGTGAATGAGATTTTTGGATACCACAGTTCCGTATTTTTCGATTGCTTCTTCTAATATTTCTTTATCAAAATCATCATTTGGTTCTACCATACAAGGTACAATATCTATAATTTGTAAATTAAGATTATATCTATCGACCATAAATTTTTGATAATTTACATATTTATTAACTCCTTCCAAAGATTCTTCGGCTGTCTGAAATGAAATTATCGAATAGTCTGAAGCTGCCATAGCATTATCGGAGAACTCGCTAATTGTCGGCGGAACATCAATAAATATTTCTTGATAGTTGTTCTTTATTGGTTGAAGTAATTTTTTTAAGACTGTAACTTGATCTAATTCATTTTCATGTTTGTTCGCAAAAGAAGAGAACGATCGAAAACTTGTGTCACATGCTAGTAGATCAAGGTTTTCATTTATATTAATAATACTACTTGCTAATTCTCCCTTTGCAATACCAGTTGTTATAGTAGTGTTGATAGTGGTTATACCAAAAGTTCTTGCAATAACTTGTGTTAAGTTTGCTTGTGGATCTAAATCTATAATGAGTGTTTTTCTATTTCTTATAATTGCATTGTCATAAGCAAGCATGCTGACAATCTTAGTTTTACCAACGCCGCCTTTGAAATTGCCAACTGTAAATGTAGTTCCCTGAAAATTATCCATATAAATCCTCCTAAGCTTTAATTGATATTTAAAGTATAACTTAAATATCAATGATGGTCAATAATAAAAGTATAAGTTAAATATTGCTCTATAAAAACGTTGGAATATAAGCAAAAAAAAAGTATAAACTATACTTTTTTAAAGGTATAAGTTATACTTTTAATCATTAAGGTATAAGTTATACCTTAATGATTTGTTAAAAAAATTTTTAATCTATTTGTGTCTTTAATTTTCGCTGCTGATTTGAAGTAAATTGATCGTATTCATTTTCTAGTATCAATAATTTTTCATAGAGATTAGACATGTTTAAGCTCGCCGCAAGCCCTAAGTCATAAATGAAACCTACAGGTAGTGATTCAACTCGTCGATTCCGTGTGATCCAACTGGCGACAGTCCCTTGACTATAGCCATAAGATTCACAAAATTGATCGACAGTAACTCCTAGATACTTGATAATAAATACATTGATTGGGTGGGAATAAACAAAAGTATTTCGAGACATGGTGGGTGAGCCTACCTCTCTTATTATTATTGCGTTCGCAATAATAGTTTAACGTTTATAACACGCTATTGTCTACTTCTTTTATTCACTGGGACTAATCCTTAATATCGGCATCAAAAAAATAAGCTTAACCCTTCTTGCTTTTCTATTCTTGCTTCATCCATACTAATGATTCGTCTTCTACAAAATATTCGCTAAATTCTTGTTCACTAATGACCATAAACGTGCCTGGAAAGAGCTTCAGAAGGACTTGTCCGTACTCTAATGCAATCATGCCATGCGCTGTTTCAAAAGCTACTTTCCCATTTTTTGAGAATTTCTTTGTTTTTTTAATCTCCGTATTCCCGCAAAAATTTATCAAACAGCTGTATTGTTCTTTAGTATACTTCAAATATTCAAATGGTTTTTCATTAAAACAATTCCCTGTTGCTTTTATTCTCGTTTGCTGTTTTTCTGCTAATAACCAACTTTTCTTAGTCGAATGCTCTCGCAAGCGTGCTTCTACTGAAATAATCGATCCATCTTCCTGTTCTAAATAAATGGAAGAATAATACTCCTTAGAGATAGGAGCTGCCTTACTTAATTCTGAAATCTGTCTCCCTAATAATCGACAACCAGTTTCCTGGGCGAACGTATAAACCAAATATTCTGAACCATCTTTGAACAAGAGAGAATAGACTTGATACACTTTTTTTGGCTTCGCTTTTTCCTTTTTGGGGACTGCGGCCAACTGTTGAATCACTGGTTGTTTCACTTCGTGTGTTTTTTCATACTGCATTAATTTTTTTACAGTAGGCTGTAGCTTATCTTGGATTTCTTGATACTTTTCACAGTATAGACAATAACGATCCTTACCAATCGGATGAAACAAATCCGGATCAGACATATGTTTCTTTTTGATTTCTTGCAATTTCTCCTCGTAAAAATATTTCATTGTCAGCATTTGTTTGTACTCTGATCGATTCAATTCTTTTACTCCTTTTGTATATTATCTACACATAATAAATTTTTCTTCAAATAGCTTTCTATTTATTCTATCACACATCAATTCTTTTTATTTTCAGTAGAAAAGGGATCACTAAAACAACTAAACAAAAAATAGTGTTAGATTTTGGAAAGGTTGATTTAGCATCTATTCGACTTTCCTTATCGCTATTTTTTGTACGGATGTTTCAGTGACCCCTAAATCCCAGTACTTATCTAACCTTCTTAATACGGCGCAATATAATAGTAGAAACTATGATACCCTGCGCTAGCTTCCACATAAAAGGTAAAGCATTCAACACTAACCTCGTTAATCAATTGTTGCCCATAACCCCAAATTTCCTCTAGTAATTCTTCATAGCAAATATAGCGCCATTCGTACTGCTGAATGATATTCATAGCTGACTCCATTTATCTAACTCCTGGATTTCAATGTAGCGAATTTCATCGTAATGGACCTTATGCTCTCCAATAAAAATACCTAGTTCATCATAACCATGAATTTCTCCCTTAATATCATCCGGATAGTAGCCTTCAGTATCACGTTCTTCCTTTTGGATACAAACAACTTTTCTTTTTTAGGACAGCAGCGTTCAATACTTCCGTAATCTCTTCAGTCGTCATTTGTTCTTTTGCAGTATTGATATTTGCCCGTTCTTTAGTGTCATTATCGATTTTTTCTGTATGATCTGATAAATAGAACCCATTCCATTTCATTACACCTCGGTCGTGATAATTGTCCATTATGTTAAGCCTCCATTTCCTCCAGCATGTCCACCAACCAATGAACTTCGAGCAATACTTCTTGCTCCTTCAAGATAAGAAGAAGCGTGGACGATTGAACTAAAACCATATTTACCACGAATTTTATCAATAATAAGATCTAAATTTTCTTCTTTTATTTGTTTTTCTGGATCACTGAATAAGTTTAACTGAGTTGTATCAGTATAAACAAGTTTACTGTAGCTGATAGAAACATGTCTTACTTCTTGGCCATCATAAAATTTGTTGAATAAGTACAAGCAATACATTTGAAGTTCTTTCGTGTTGTTTGTTAAAGGTATTTTCATTTGACGTGAGAATCCATCTTTTGTTTCTAGTATCGACGTGCCAATACCAACATGAACACAGCTGGTTTTACAGCCATGTTTTCTAATTCTTGCTGCTACTTGTTCCGCCATTTCCTTCACCACTATTTCTTAAAGAAAACAGGTTACCTTGAAGATACAAGTTTTTTAGATGAGTAAAAAGTTCAAGTAGTAAAAAACAAAGCTTAATAACAGAGTACGATTCATCCTTTCAAGAGCTTGTTCATAAATGATTATTCACATTTTTAAAAAGTGGTAATGATAAGTCGTCTATTATCTATTAATTGTATTTTTTAGAAGATATGGTATAATTGTTTTAACGAAAAGGTAATTCATGATACACCAAAAACCACTAGCTGGCGGGCTAGTGGTTTTCTTTTACGTTCTATTCAGATTAACGGGTAGGCTTACTGTCTTTTTTGGCAATAATTTTACAATCAAGCCATTTACAGATGTAATGCGCGGTTACTTCTGCTACGATTGCAAAAAACATATCGAAAAGGTAATTCATAATACAACCTCCTCCCCTTGCCAAAATAGGCCGGGGCAGCAGACAGCATAAATATTATACCATAACTGAAAATCTCATTTTAGTACATTTCTATATGTATTGATAACCATCACAAGAAAACACATCATGACTAAAAGAAAAACTCTTATTAAACTTAATATAACTTATAAAACATCCAACTATATAGAAAACACAAAATTTCTATATAGTTGGATGCTATCAAAGCTCTTCTTCAGTTAATTTTTTAAAAAGAAACCTCCTCGCTTCTTCTAGATTATATCTTGAAACAGATATGATTTCTGCTGTAAAATTATCTAAAATAGATTTTATGATTAATGATTCTTCACATAAAATAATTTGCTTCCAATCTCTTTTATATATTTTCACGTCAGCTAAAGAGTAATAAAGGCATTCATCTATTTTAACTTTATCACTCGGCATATAATCTAATACGTATTTTTTGAAGATCATATGAGAAATAGCATTTCTACCAACTACTGTGATAAAAATAGGTTTTCTTGCTTCTTCTTGTAACACAAAATATAAATCAAAACTCATTTGTTTTAACAATTCATTTGTTACTCGGTATTTATTGGTTTCTAAAGGAAAATTCTTTTTCCATTCTAACGTAATCTTCTTTAAAGTATTACACAAGACTTTTTGTTTGTTATTGAGAATCACATGCGGTTCAACTAAATAACTTTGCACATTGTAGTAAGAACATAATATAAAGTGTAAGATCGTTTTTAAAAAAACACTATTATCTGCTAACCTGATGCCAAAATAACTCTCACAAGAATAAATGTAATACTCAATTTCTGGAAATTGAAGAAAAATTCTTTTTTGTATTTCTAAATCCATGCTCATAATAGAATAGCTTGTATAGTTTGTTGGAATAAGATAGAACAGTACTGAAATATATCTAAATTCATCTTCATTTATCTCTATTTTATTAGAAATAAGATCAAATACTTCTTTTAACAGTGAACCAAAAGAAGTTTCTTTCAATTTCTTTTTAGACAAGTCATCTAATTTAGAACCAAATAACATTAAAGCAATTCCTTTAGTTAACATATCTTTTTCTCTAGAATTAACTTTTTTATCAGAGTAATTTAAAATATCTGTCGCTACATTTTCTGCTAAAACACAATATTCCTTATTTATATATTTTTCCATTAGCGAATTTCTCATCCATACAGACAATAAAACCAATCTTTTTTTAAACTCATTTTCTACCTTATTTCCGTTAGAATCAATTAAATTCATATCTTTTAAAAATGACTCGACATCATTTCGAATGTTAAAAGCTTTACTAACTGAAATAAACTCTTCTTCAACATACACCGAATAATCTTTTTCACCCATCAAATAGCGACAACATGTTTTAAGAAATAGCGAACTATCATATATTTCTCTAGCAAGTTGAATACTACTTTTTTCCTCTAATAGATAAAAATAGTAGATCCCTTTATTTCTCTTTTCAAAAGAGATCGTATCACCAAGAAGTTGTTCAAATTTAGAAAAATCTTTTAAAATAGTTTTTTCACTGACATTCAAATCATTTGAAAGCTCACGTGTTGTTAATTCCCTACATTCATAGAAATACTCTAAAATTTTAACTTGCCTTAGAATATCCTTTTCTATATATTTTTCTATCATATATTCGTCTCCTAAAACGTTTTTTTAGAATCAACAAAAATCGGTGACACTAGAGCTAATCTTTATGTAAATTCGGCTATTGAAGCCTATTAAAATTTATATAATTGAAAAATATAAAGAATGCGGAATAATATTATCTCCAATATCAAACGATTCTTTGATAAATTTTCTATAATCTTTTCTTGAAAATTCTATTACCTCTTCTTCTGTAAGAGATGATAAAATATCATCATTGTCAGATGGTAATAATGCAATTATAATTTGTAAGCGAGCATCTAGGCCCATCAATTCTGAATGAATGATAAAGAAATTTTGTGAATTTACTAGTTCAATTTTTTTCTTCATTTGATCACAAATTGATTTTACCTCTGCTACAATTAATGGATACTTGTTATAAAAAAATTTATCATTACATTTTTGTTCAAAATATAAGAAATAATCTTCTTCGTTTAAAAAATAAGTTGTATATGTCATTATTATATCACCTCTCTAAATAATAATTCTACTATTTATATCTTCAGTCTAATCGGTTAAAAAATAACCTTTTTTTTTAATTCTTCTTTTTTTACTACTTCTCTAGTATAAAAAGTTCTAATAATAACCACATTACACAAAATTTTCTCTATTTCTCCAGTTACTTCTTCCCCTGAAACATTATTTGCAGTTATTAAAGAATTAATCTTAACATTCAACCTTTTGTACCTCACTAATCCTATTTTTCCCGCTACTCAAAACAGCTAAAAGATTACTTCTACTTTCTTTCATGTTATACCTTGAAATAGGAATGATCTCACTACCTATATTTTGGATGACCTTTTCAGATATTAACGACTCTTCGCATACGATGACGTGCCTCCACTTTCTTGGATAACACTTAACATCTGATAACGAATAATACAAAACATCATCAATAGTAATTTTTGTACAATTCATACATTCAATAATATATTCGCGAAATAAAATATGTGAGATATCATTTTTTGCTACGATCGTGAGCAATATCGGTTTCTTTTGATGTTCGGATAAAAAGAAATCCATATCTAAAGTCATTCTTTTTAATAAACTTTCTGTTACGTTGTATTTGCTTGTTTCAATAGGATAGCTTTTTTTCCATTCTAAGGTTAAACCTTTTATTTTATTGAATGTTTCTTTCTGTTCGTGAGTAATTATTATATGTGGTTCTAGTAAACAACTCTGTATATCATAATAAGAACACAATACAAAGTATAGCATTACCTTAATGAAAACATTTTTATCAGATAATCTGACTTTGAAGTATTTTTCAAACAACTGAATATATTCAAATATTTCTTTGTGTTTTAATAGATAATTTTCTTGTATTTTTAGATCCATTGTTATTACTGAGTAATTACTGAAATTACTAGGTAATAAATAGAATAGAATCATTAAATATTTGATTTCTACTTTTTCTATAAAAATGATATCCTCAAGTAACAAACTTAAATCTTCTAGTATCGGATCATCTTCATCAATCTCGAGTACTTGCCTCGAGATCGTATCTAGACCCGAACTGTTAAGCATCAAATAAATACCTTTGATAAATAAATCTTTCTCTCTTAAATTCGTGACCTTATTAAAGTATTTCAAAATTTTAGTTGCTATTTCTGTAGCCATTAAATATTTTTCATTTAAAATATATTTATCTAATAAATTAGAACGCATCCATATCGAAAGGAGAAAAAATCTTTTTTTTAATTCATTTTTTGTCTCCCTGTCTTCTTCATTTAGATAGCCACTCACTTTTAAAAAATTTTGCACTTCTTTTCGCAGTTTAAAAGCTTTGCTAACTGAAATATACTCTTCTTCTACGTAAGTAATATACTTTTTTTCTCCAATTAAATATCTGCAACATGTTCTAAGAAATAATGATCGATTGTAAATTTTTTTCACTAACTCAAGGCTACTTTTATCTTCCATCAAGTAAAAATTTATTTTGCCTTTATCAGTTACTTTAAAACAAGCCATATTTTCAATACTTTGCTCAATTTTACTGAAATCTTTAATAATAGTCTTTTTATTGACATTAAGCTCATCAATTAATTCCTGCATGGTTAATTGACGTCTCTCATAAAAATACTCTAGTATCTTCACTTGCCTTAAAATATCTTTTTCAATATATTTTTCTAACACTTGTGAATTCGCTCCTAGTTACCAATAAGTCTCTTTCTATAACTGATTTTGAATATTTACATACAGCATCACAGCTACTATAAGAATTGCAAAAGAAAATAACATGGCCATTATTGAAGTTAGAAGACTTTTCTTTGTAATTTTTTGTTGTACATAAAATTTTATACGTTTAAAAAATAAATATCCATTGATTGTTAAAGCCAATATTCCTAATAGCAGAGTACAAATGGGATAGATATACATATTAGATTTCCTTTCTTTTAATGAATAAAACAATAGAATAAACGGATAATATTAAGAATAATCCAATCACAGCAATTGTTTGATTAAATATATCTCCTGTTTTAGGAAGAAACTTAAAGTTATTATTACTACTTGTGACTTTACCTGTATTTAGATTTGACTCTAAAGAATTAACATTACCTATATATCCTGGCAATTTATTTGGTTCCCTAGTTCTGTAAAAGTTGACGTTAACTGTAGTTTGTTCACTCATACTATCATTTGCGTAAGAATCGATAGTAAATGAGCCTATTCCAATTAAGCAAATGATTAAATAAAATATTTTTCTCATAATTTTAATTCCCCTCTGTATTTATAGAAATGTACTGTTGTTAATATTAAGGTTATTATTATTATGCAAAAATTTAGTGTCGCTAAGTATGAAGGTATTTCTACTTTGAAAACTGATTTTTCATTAATACTTTTTGCCTCTTCAGCCTTAATTACAAAATTTTTCTCAAATTTCCATTCTTTTCCATCTGTATCAATCAAATTGCCTTTAAAAATATAATTTCCTGATTTCAGATCAGCCTTTCCCCAATCAAATTGTACAGGAAGTGAAGAATGAGGAGCTATGCTTATATTTTTTAGAGAAATTTCATTTACCAAATCATTATTTTCTTGACTATATATTTTTGCTTTTAAACTCTTTCCAGAAAAAATATATGGATTATCGTTCAAAATATTTGCTTCGACCGTCTTTTTACCATCAAACAATTTTGGAGAAACTTCTTCTAGTATTAACGATATATTTTTTTTAATTACATTATCATCCTGATTAGTTAGCACTACGCCCATAGTATATTTATATTCGTTATTTAATGACAGACTCTGATCGTCTGTTTTTGATTCATTTTTTTCTGCTACAACAATACCTCCAATAATAACTCCATCAAATTTTTCAGAAGGCATGCTAATATCAAATTGTTGATTGACTGAACTCTTAGCAGGTACCTTTACTATTTTCTCTTTACAAGTAAGTATAGAAGTTAGTGGTATTTTTAAAGAGGCATGATCTGCTCTAGTTCCCGTATAATCCATAAGTCCGTTTAAATTGGTATTTGCATTTGTTATAGAAGTTTCAAGCGAAATCTCTCTATCAGAATTATTTATCAGCTTAATAGTTATTTGATCTTTCTCACCTGGCTCCTCTTTTAAATGATAGTAAGGAACATTTTCATCGATTTGCTTATCATTAGGTAATCCTTCTATTGTAAAACTTATATTTGAATCATTTTCGTCTGCGTTCACATCTACATTTATAAAACACAAATAGCTAATGATAAGTGAAAAACACAAAATTATTTTTTTCATTTAATATCATCTTCCTCCGCTAGAATGAAACTAAAAGGAGAGTGCTAAACGCATCCCTCCTCTTTCTATATAAATGAACGTTTATTCTGGAGTAGCTGTTAAGTTCCAAACAACTTTTCCGTTATAAGATTTACCTTCTACTTTACCAGCATCTGCAAGGTGTAATGAAACATCACCTAAATCATAATCATATACACTATTGTGACGTACACCATCTGCCCCTGTCATAATAAGTGATTCTGATCCAGATTTAATTTCCACGTTAGATTGTCCAGTAACTTCATCAGTAACTGGTTCTAACACATCCTCACCCTTATTGATGTTTACAGTACCATCACCAGTAGTAGTAATTTTTGCTCCCTCAATTGCATCACCTTGCCATTGTAAAGAAGCTTTTAAAGTCCAACCTTTAGTACCTCTTGTTTTATCTTTTACCCCGACATTAAAACTTGATTTTTTAGTAGCTGGGACAACTTGCTCTCCACTCTCTTTTAATTGAGTAGTTCCAAAATTAAAAGTCGTTGGTTGATAAGCAATACCCCATTCAGTTGGAAGTTCATTGTCTGTATTATCTCCATCTCCGCCTCCTGGAGGGGTTGGGTTAGTACCACCACCGTCAGGTAAAGTAAATGTAGCTGTCACAGGTGTTTCTGATTGTGTTGCATTGTTTGAATCTGTTGCTGCAAATGCATTAGCTCCTCCTAATAATGCTGCAGAAGATACAGCAACTGCACTTAGTAATGCTAGTTTTTTCATAGTGTATTAGTCCCCTTCTTTCAAAAAATATTGTTATATTTCGAAATGTTAAATGGATTAACACTTCACGAATAAAAATTAACATATCTACTTATTTTTATCTTCCACAATAATTCTCGAAAAATTATTTCAACGAGATTTTTTTGAGAATTTTAGATATACAACCATCGAAAAAAGAGATTAATAAAATTACTACTAAAATAAAAAGTCCAAAGAATTTAATGACTCTATCCTTATTAGCATGACTTACTTGCCTAGATCGACTATTTTTTTGCACTTCTACATTTTGTTCGAAATTCCATTTATTATTTTTTGCATCTGATACTTCAACTTTAACTTGATAAATACCTTTTGGGATTTTTTGCTCTTCTAAATTAAATTCCATTTCATACAATGATTCGGGCGCAATTTGTAAATCTTTAAATTCTTTATTATATACAGTTTTATTATCTTTTGTATTTACCATTGTGATTTTATATTTTAAACTTCCGTAAGATTCCATTTCCGGATTATGAAATGTAATTAATAATTTATCTTGTTGGGAAATTTCTTTTGCTTCTACTTTTTCCAAAGTTAAGTTTCGTTTCACTTGTTGATCATTTTGCGTTAACCTCAAACCAATGATATATCCATAAGAATTATTAATACCGCTTTGATCGTTATCTTCTTTTTTTATTTGAAAAGCTGATAAAATTTCTCCTACAAATGATTTGTCGGGAATTTTTAAACTAATAGGAACTTTTTTTGATTGATTTGCTGGGACAGTTACTTTATCTGGTACATCTACAATCTCCTCTATAGGAAATTTATATTGATTTTTTTCTGACTCAGCTTTTAATGCATAGTCAATAAAGCCTTGTTTATTTGTATAAGCTTGGTTAATAGAAATATCATAAACTTCTTCTTTATTCGATGTATTTGTAATAAGAAGCTCTATCTCTTGCTTTTGATTAGGTGATACTCTTAAATCAAAAAAACTATTTTCTTTATTCAACTGATTTTCAGGTAGAATTGCTTTTACGTTAAATCCAACAGAATCATTTGATTTTGTTTCTTCTGAATAAACAGCTTGACTATTTCCTACCATCAATAAAAAAAATACAGAAATTAAATATAAAAATATATTCTTTTTCACTTCAATCCTCCTATACACAGTAAACTCGAAGTCCAAAAATATGACTTCGAGTTACGTAATTATTTAACTAATAATGTATCATATAAAAAATATTGAATTGAACCTTTAACGGTATCATCTTCATTTAGAATATTATCCGCATCAACAAATCTCATCGAAACATTTTTGATTGGTTTACTTAATAATCCAGTATTTTCTTTTCCATTTGAACTAGCTTGAAATATAATTCCTGAATTTCCTATTTCTTTAAGATCAATTCCATCGATATTAAACGATGTTACAGGAAACTTTATTTCTTTATTCCTATCTAGTATTAAGAAATCAGAAACGCTAGCTTTAACTACCCAATTTCTACTGCCACGATCATTCACTACTTTAACAAATTGATTTGAAAGTTGGGCTTCTAGCTCATAATTTCTATTCTCAAGCAATGAACGAAACGCGTATTCCATTGGTACTTCCTCTAAAATTAAATTATCTTGAGAAGAATCTCCTACATCACTAGCATCCGATATAATAATATTAGAGTCTGTTTCTTTTCTTGCATCAGCTGCAACAGATGTATCAGTAACAGCTAATGCTAATAAGCTAGCTAAACAAACAACTATACTATATGGTTTCCATGCCATCTATTTACATTCCCTTCTTCCAGAATTTATTACCTTATTTTGGTATAGCTGTATCACACAAATTCCATACAAATTTTGTGTTATGACTATAATCCCCTATCGAAATATATTCTTTACTTTTAAGAAGTATACCTTCTTGAGAATTCCATTCATTAGAATAATGGTAATTATCTTTTACTGCAGAATTTGCGTCCATAACTTTCAGACTATTAGTTCTTAAATCAATCAGCTCACTATTTGTTGAAGGTTTCCATACATATTCAAAGAAATCTTCTTTTTCTTTGAATAAAGAAAGGACTAAAAACCAATTCTTATCTTGATCTGGAACATTTCTACTATCTCGTACTGACAATTGAATGCTATTATCTTTATCCCTAGATAGAATTCCTTTTGTCTGACTAGGAACTCTGTTAGTCCAATTAACATCTGCAGGTGCTGTTTCAAAGTATAAACTCCCTGCAACTTCTACGTTGAGAATCAGTTTATCTAAAACTTCATCACTTCCATTAGGATTAAGTTTTTTTACTTGTATCGTAAAATTATTTTGCCCATAACTTAATTTA
The DNA here is from genome assembly GCF_017316125.1 of Enterococcus sp. DIV0660C. Lineage (GTDB taxonomy): Bacteria > Bacillota > Bacilli > Lactobacillales > Enterococcaceae > Enterococcus_B. The sequence continues at coordinate 36,806 of NZ_JAFLWA010000013.1, forward strand.
TTTTTTGGAATTATTAGTTCCTCTAAATTAAATTTATTTTCTCCGCTTGTTGTAACGTCTTTTTTGATCAATTGCTCTTTATCTTTGAATAAAGTAAATTCTAAAAGATCACTTGTATCCACATCTTTCCAAAAGAACTCTGTATTCAATCCTTCATCTGAAATATCTGCCATATCGATTTGTTGATTTTTCGTTTTTTCTATACTACTTTCATTCCACGATAGCTCTGTTACAGAATCCTTCTTTGTAATCCAAAAATATACAGGATTACTTGAAAATGATTTTTTCTCTGCTGGAACAGAATTATCTGTCCCATTCACCACACTGTAAAACTGTACATGTGTATCTTGTTGAATATCTTGTTTTGTTTTTATAGTAAGAGAAAAATCAAGCGTTTCTTCTGGATTAATAGTCACATCCCGATCAAAAGTAATATTTAATTTACCATCTTCTACTTTTGGTGTTCCTTTAGCAAGAACATCCCCTGAAGGAGCCTTAATAACTATGTCTTTTATTGTTGAGGAGTCATATACTTCGCTTTCTGAAAATACGTTCCATGAATCAACTGTAAAACTATTTTCTCCCTTATCAATATATAGCTTACTCTTTAATGTTACTTCGCTTCCTGGGGAGATACTTTTTTCTTTTGCTGTATCATCTTCAGAAACTGTAATTGACTCATTTTTGTCATTCAGAACATCATTTTTTAAAGTTGCATCTAAGTTAACAGGAACTTCAGTAAATACAATTTTAGTTTGTCCAGATTCCCGACCATTAGCAGCCGTGAATCCCCAATACGCTTTATTATCATTATTAGCTAGGTCTAATTCTTCGTTTAAATCTGACCAAGGAATTGTAATAACTTCTGTTTGCTGATTAGTCACTGGATTTTTTAAATAGTAACTAAACACTTTCGTATCTGCATTAAAGCCAAATCTGAATTCATACCATGTTCCGTCTTGAACATTTTGAGAAACCGTCTCATTTAATTTCTGTTTTCCTCTATGAATAATTCTAGCTTCTCTTGCTTGTAAAGAACCCAAAATTCCAAACCATTGATCTGCATCTGTTTCATTTTCATGTAGTGGAACATAAGTCTTATTCAAATTTCCAGGGAAAGAATAAGCCATATGAGGAGCCTTAAAGACCTTATCAGGTTCAGAAGGGTCTAAGTCATAAAGCGTTTCTCCCAAATAACCTCTTTTATTAGTGTATAAGTCAAACTCTACTGCTACTGATTTTTGAACAGCATCTTTTTCTGGAGTCACTTTAGTTGAGATTCCTTTTGTATAAGCTTCTTTTGCACCATAAACTGCTAGGTTTTGTCCATCACTCGAAGATTGTGCATTAGTTATAGCTGTTACTTTTCTAGGATCATTTTGCATAACAAAAGCAAAACCGTCTGCTTTTTTTGTACCAAAGTTTACATAAGTTCTACCTCTGAATGAATGTGAAAAATCCAATCGATTAGATCTTTTAGACCATAGCGCTGTCCAATTGGTCATTCCAGATAGAGAAACTTCAGAATATGGTCTACCTTCATTATCGTATGGATTTCGCATGTACTCTACTTTTGCAGGACCAATAGGGACAGAAAACAAATCCCAAATAGTTATTGCACCAGGAGGCACATTAACTGATCCATACTTGCCAGATCCTCTAATTTCAGGATGCTCATCTGCTACAACTTTTTCAGACGTGCTGTCTTGACTCTTCTCTTCGCTTTTATCTTCACTTTCATTCGTTGAACTTGAACTATTTGTGGACTCTTCAGTCATATTTGAATCAGACTCACTTGTATCTGTTGATGATGTTTCAGTGTTAGACTCTGAAGAGGCTGTTTCTTCTGAAACATCAGTATCAGCTACTTCAGTAGATTCTTGTACTCCTGTTGATTCTTCTGTCACTGAAGAATTTCCTTCATATATGATTTTTTCTTCATCTATCATTGGCAAATAATTACCATCTTTGCTATAACTAGCGCTAACTGACACTTTTTTATCTAGATCGGTGAAGAAAACATAAGTATTCTTGCTATCTACCGGAATAGTCAGATCTCCATTTTCATCCGCAGAAATAATTTCTTTTGTAACTTCACTTTCTAATTCCGTTACAATCTTTGATTCACCATCTTTTACTTGTGATATATGAATCTTCACATTAGAACATTCCTGTTTACCACTGATGTTTAGATACCAAGCTATTTTATTTTCTTTTATTTGTTTTTTAAATGACAAGATAGCATAATCATTTTCAATTTTTTGTATTTCTTCATTGGTATCAATCATTTGTATACTATCTTGCGTATTCGCGAAAACTTGATCTTTATTTTGAAGATCAAAAGCATATGGTGCCAACAATATACCTGCTGACATACACAGTAAAAATTTTTTAGTCTTTTTCACCAGTAAAAAGCTCCCTTCTAAATTATTTCATTATCCAATATATATTAGAAAAAAGATAAACGGATGTTTATTTTTTCATCAAATTTTATGTTAGGCGGAATAATAATAGAATGCGATTGTATTTAATTGTTTTAAAATTCATATCTATAAATCTAAAAAGAGTATCTATATCATAGAATAAAAAAATCTATGATATAAATACTCTAATCTGTTTTATGCTCTTAAAAGCTACACTATCCAATAGAAAAAAATAAAATAATAAAATATATAACAGGGAATATATTAATAATAGCAGCTACAATGGAAATTATTCTAAATAATGAAGAAGAACAATTATTTATGTTAATAATAGAAGCAATTGCTCCAAATCCACCTAAAAATAATCCAAATAACGTTTGCCATTCAAAAATATAAATATTAGAAAGTAAAATAATATTGACTCCTACACCTAGCAACAAAACTAATACTGATACATACTTTGCCATTGACATCACCTCCATTTATTTAACATGTTATATTAAATAAATGACATACATCAATAATCAAATCAATATTTTTTTCGACTTCAAAATATATATTGAGGAATTAATATACATAATAAACAAATATTAGGAACTACAAATCATATCTATATAATACTTTTTACCATTTTTATAAAATTATAGACAAAGAAGTTCATTGCTTTAGTAAAAGTTAAGACTACTATGTTCCATAATATATATTCACTTTATTTCTAGGAAATATATTGATTTAAGAAATATTACTATTTTTAACCCTACTGTAAAGCCAATTGATTCTAAATGATCTTAGAATCATCATATGAGTACTAAATACCGTACTATTTTCCACATTCTACATAAATTTTTTTATCCAGATTAAACTAATACCAAAAATTTCATTTTTGTAAACCAATATATAACAAAAAACTTCTGTTCTATGTAGAACAGAAGTCTGCAAAAAATATTTAAATGATTAGGAGTAGGAACAACGACAGAATCTCGTTGGTAATTAAAGTATATAAAAAAAGACGTTTCAATATTTCTTACATAAAATCAAACACTTTTTAAATTTTCTCCATTTCTTTCTCATCATATTTATCTACTTCATGCAAAAAGTGTTTGATTTCATGAATAGCTTTTTTCTCTGCAAACCATTTTTAAATTCGTGCTTCTTATCTTTCTCTTCATTCTTATCAAAACTTATCATAAAAAACACTCCTTTTATCAAGTACAAATACATCATAAAATCAAATAAGTGTTTATTTTGAGTGTACCCTAAATAGACATTATCCGATCATTGTCACTTTTCTTTTTAAATGGCAAAAATTTCAAGCTTTAAATGGCGAAAAACAAAGAGCGTGAGACCCTATCCTTATCTCACGCTCTTTGTCTATTTTTCTAACAAATCAAGTATTTCTTGAGGAGAATCAATAATTATATCTACACTTTGAAAATTTTCTATATTTTTGGCTCCCCATTTAGCTAAACCAAATGCTATCCCACAAGCTTTCGCACTTTGCATGTCATATAATGAATCACCAATATAAATCGTTTCTTCTTTTTTTATGCCCAATTCATCAATTGCCTTTTGTATGGGGTCCGGAAAAGGTTTATGCAACTTAGTATCTGAAGCTGTAATTTGTATATCAAAATATTGATTTAAATTAAATCGATCAAACTCATTTTTCATTTCTTCTTTTGTTTTAGATGTGACAAGTCCTAATTGAATCCCTTTTACATGCAATGTCTGTAATGTTTCTTCTATATGCGGAAAAACTTGAGCATTGTCTGCTAATAAAAGTACGTTTTCACCCCATTTTGATAAGAGAGTTTCCTCTTCTTCTTCAGTATTTACAAACTTTTTAATAGCTTCTCTTCCAGGAATACCTAAAATATAATGTAATTCTTTAATCGGGATTTCCTTCTCTAATTCTTCACGCAATGTTTTTTGCAGAGAATGTGTCATAACATATTCTGTATCAATAATCGTTCCATCAACATCAAATAATATCGTTTTAATCATAGCTACTCTCCTTTGTGTAGATGATTTTGCTCTTTCCTATTCTAACGACTAATTCTTCAGGAATTTTTTTATCAGTTATCAAATAGTCAATTTCTTCAAACGAGTAGACAAGGTAATTGTGTGATAAATTAATTTTTGTATGATCACATAGTAATACGATTTTATTACTTTTCTCTCTAACTGCCTGTTTCATTGCGATGTCTTCTTCATGGGCATAATAGATTCCCTGATTATTTATACCCGCACAACTTAAGAAAGAACTATCAAACCGATACTTAGTTAATTCCCAGATTGGGTATCCACCAGTAACTGAACGGCTTTCTCTATTTAAAGTTCCTCCAAGAATCGTAGTAGGTATTGAAGTGGTCTTTAAGAATTGATCGGCAATGTCAATCGAGTTTGTCACAGCTAAGTTTATATTTCTATTCGCTAAATATTGAGGCAAAAGTGAGATTGTGGTCGACACATCTAAATATACGGTTTGCTTTTCAAGTAATAGTTTACTTGCTTCTTTAGCAATTTGCTTTTTCACTTGAAGTTCTTGATCTGTTCTTCCTAAATATCCATCTATTTTATTAAACGAATTTGCTAAACTAATACCTCCATAAGTTCGGATCACAAGGTTACTATCCGTTAACTTTATTGTATCTCGCCTAGCCGTGTCTCTAGAAACACCTGTGAGTTGCATAATGTCTTGTAAAGTCAATGATTTTTCTTTTTCCAGTCTTTCCATAATTATCATCAATCTTTTTTGTTGATTCACCTATTCAATCCCCTTCGTAAAAAAATAAGCAATTTTAAGTATATAAATATAATAACTTAAAATAACTTAAATGTACACTAGTATATAGTGTACAGAAAATCAGGCGTTTCTGGACACTTCATTTTTTTACCTCAAATTTAAATTTTTCTATACTTTTAGTGTACACAAACCCATCACAAAATCTATGTTCATTTATACCGTTGGTATAAAGTTATGTTACAATGAAATTAATGAAGGAGTGATTTTTTTGAAAATAGGATACGCCCGAGTATCTACTGGTTTACAAAATTTGGATTTACAAGAAGACAGCCTAAATAAATTTGGTTGTGAAAAAATTTTTACTGATCATATGAGTGGAGCAAAAAGTAATCGACCAGG
>NZ_JAFLWA010000014.1 GCF_017316125.1 Enterococcus sp. DIV0660C
ATGACACACTCTATTTTTATTTTGTTTGGATGATGTTCAATACTTTTCGAGAAATAGGCCCTACGAAAAGGAGTTGTAAAGGTAACGCTGCAACGACATTCATTTTCCAAGCGTTCAGATATGCTGGTAATAAATTATCCGAGATTCCTTGTTCCATTATTACACCAAAAAGTGACATACAAGTAACCATGCCAGCGACCATTAAACAAGAAATCGTTAAAATAATAGGTACTTTTTTTTCTGGATCCAACGGTAATTTAAAAGCAATTTTCTTTGCTAAAACACCGATAACAAAAACATCTAAGATGAAGGCAACAATAAAACCTGGGATTAGTCCTGTCATAAATTTCGTCAAATACAGCTCCTGATGTAACCATAAATTATAGGCACTCATTCCAAAAACCATTGAAAAGCACATCATCGTAGTAAAAATAATTCCTTCTTTTTTATTTGTAGGCACTCAAATCATTCCTTTCATTTTGTCACGAGGATTATCGTAGCATAGATAAAAAATTCTCGTAAGCATTTATTTATCATAAAATCAATGAAAGTTGACTTGAGCACTTAAAAGGTTGGATTTTATTTGAAAGTAGTCACTTTATCAGCTGCTAAGCGAACAGACTCGTATCCTTCTTCTACCGCTTTTCCGATGGATAAAATGATAACTGGTACATATCTTTCTTTATCTAAACCAAAAGCTTCTGCGAGTTGATCTGCTTCAAACCCACCAATTGGATTCGTTTCATAGCCATGTTCACGTGCAACTAACATGAATTGCATTGCCGCAAGACTAGAATCAACTTTTACGACATCGTTCATTTGCGACTTAGAGAATGATTTGTAATAAGGAATAATTGTTGCTAATTGTTGATCGCGGACTTCTTTTGGCATCTTGCCAGCTTCATAAGCTTGATTATAGATTTCTTCACCATATTCATAACATTCTAGATCCCCAAAAATCATCACCATAGCTGAAGATGTATCATTCTGCTTTGTATTAAAACGAATCAGTGGACGTAATTTTTCTTTTGCTTCGTCACTTTCCGCAACTACAAAACGCCATGGTTGCATATTCACTGAAGAAGGAGCTGTTGTTGCTTCCTGAATCATGGTTAACATTTCTTCGTGGGAAATTTTATATGTTTCATCGTACACCCGGACAGATTTTCTGCCATACATAATTGTTGAAAAATCTTTTGCTTGTTCCATTTATTCCACTTCTTTCGTTTTGATTGCTGATAATTGCGTATTTAATTTATTAAGCAACACTAATAACTGTGACATTTCTTCTCGATCGAATGCCTGTGATAAAATGCTAGCCATATCCGTGTGCTCTCTTTCGCAGTTTGAAAGTTTCTCTTCTGCTTTAGCGGTTACAGTGACCACTACTTCGCGATTATTCAAAGGATTTCTTTGTCGTGTAACGTAACCTTTTGTTTCTAATAATTTTAAGTGCCTAGTCACCGCTCCTTGATCAATTTGTAATAAAGATTGTAACGTGTTTTGTGAACAAGGATTCTTTTCTCTTAAAAGCGTTAATAATTCATAACGCGTCAAGCTCAACCCAATATTTTCTTCAAAAATTTGGATAATCTTTTGATCTGCTACTTTGATTTGATATAAAACATGACTAACTTCTTCTAAAGACATCTGTTCCTCCTCACACTAACAATTGACTCGTCAACTATTGACTCGTCAATGATAAAACGATTTGTTGAGAAAGGCAAGAATTTTTGTTTGTTAAATGAATTTTTTTATTGGCGATTCAAGATATGATCACTAAAAATTCTTTAATAATAAATGAACAAGTTAATAACTTAGTAATGATTTTAGTAAGCAGGTTTTAGTTTACAGCACAAAAAAACTAACTAACAACTCTTCCCAAATGCCAAAGCACATTTTTTAGTAACTGGCGTTTGCTAGCTAGTTCGTTATTTAAATTAGTTCATTAATCAATAACTTGGCAACTGCTCGCACAGAAAATAGATTTTGCCCTGTCAGAATTCTGCCGTCTTGTATTGCATATTCTCGATAAAATCTTTTCTTCTTAAAATGTCCTCCTCTTTTTTCCACCGCTACTTGATTCAAAAATGGGACAACCGATTTTTTCCCTGCGAGAATTTCTTCTGCCGTAGTAAACCCAGTAATATTCTTACCTTCAATCAAATAATTACCACTCTTATCTTTAATATTCAATAATCCTGCTACTCCATGACACACAGAAACAAGATATCCACCATTATCATAAATAGCAGTTGCCAGATTTTGAATGGTCAAATCCTCTGGAAAATCCCACATGACACCATGTCCGCCAGTATAATAAATAGCCGAATAGTCAGTTGGATTCACTTGATCTGGACGCAAAGTGTCCGTTAATCCTCTATGAATAAAATCAGGATCTTCATAAATTTCAAGAATTGATTCATCTGTGTATTTCATACTTCGTGGATCAAGTGGTACAAATCCACCGTTTGGACTAACGAAATCGAATTCAATCCTAACCTTTTGCATTTCATCCACAAATTCAGCCGCTTCACCTAGCCATAATCCAGTTGGCTCAGTTGTTCCCTGATAGCGAGTAACATTTGTTTCAATAATCAATACTTTTTTCACATTAATCCACCTCTGCGATAATTTGGGTCACATCACCCAATAATTTTTGCAATTTATTGATTTCGGTTGTTTCATGCGTTAAATAATAGAAATTTTTCGTTCCTTCACTACGATAATCAATGATTTTTGCTTCTTTTAAAATTTTCAAATGATGAGATACTGCTGGGCGAGAAAGATTTGTTGTTGCTGTTAACTCATTCACCCTAACTCCTTGGCAAGCACGGTCTTCTAGTAATCGAATGATAATTGCCTGACGTTTTTCATCGCCCAAAGCGATTAAAAAATTACTCACTTCTGAAAATTCTTTTTTTAAATTTGTAAAGTCAGCCATCTGACACCCTCCGTTTATATTTTTAAACCATTAAACCACCAAAGTAATCTCCTTGTCAAATTAGTTATTCCTTTCTAACTAACAACGCATCTTTTTCAGTCCTCCCTGAAATTATCGACCAGAAATCAAAAAATTTCTCTATATACTTAAGGTATCAAGTAAATGATCACAGGAGGAAACACAATGAAATGGTATAAACTTTCAACTGAACAAGTGAAGCAAAAAACTCGTGCTGAAACAACTGGCCTTACACAAAAGGAACGTCAAACTCGTTTAGAAACTGATGGATTAAATAAGATTGAAAAACAGGAACAATTAAAACCATGGCAAAAATTTGCGAAACATTTTACGGATTTATTGATGATCGTTTTGATGATTGCTGCATTACTTAAATTTTTCACCGGAGATATCATTGGTGGGAGTATTATTTTGCTAGTAGTCGTTATCAATGGGTTGATTAGTTACTGGCAAGAGAGAAGAGCGGAAGATTCTTTGGATGGACTGAGAAATATGATGGGACAAGAATCAGTCGTCCTTAGTGATGGTATTCAAGAAACAATTGATGCGGAGCAACTCGTTCGTGGAGATATTGTTATCTTAAAAGCAGGCGATGTTGTCCCAGCAGATTTACGTTTGATTGACACACACGATCTAACGATTGAAGAAGCTATTTTAACTGGTGAATCTTTAGCTGTTGAAAAGCAAAGCGCCACGATTGAAGAAACATCGCCAACAGGAGATCAAGTGAACATGGCATTTTCTGGGACATTGGTCCAAACGGGCTCTGCTCAAGGGATCGTTGTCGAAATTGGAAATCAAACTGAGATTGGGAAAATCAACCAAGCACTTCAGTCTGTAAAAGTACAGACAACCCCGCTTATCAAAAAAATGCACCAACTAAATAAGTACATTTTCCAAGGTATCTTGGCCTTGATCGTGTTCTTGCTTTTCTTCTCTAGTTTAAGATACGGGCTAGAATTGAATTTGATGTTCTCTGCTTCTGTCGCATTGATCGTCTCAATGATTCCAGAAGGATTACCTGCTGTCCTAACAATGATCCTTTCAATGGGCGTCAAAGAAATGGCAAAAGAAAATGCCATCATCAAAGGCATGCCAACAATTGAAACATTAGGCTCGATGACCGTTATTTGCTCTGACAAAACAGGAACATTGACCAAAAATGAAATGACCGTGATGGACGTCTTAACTGATGAACCACAAATGATGAAAGAAATTATGAACAACTGCCAAGAATTAAAGACTAAGGACGATCAACCAATCAAGCAATTAAAAGGAAACCCAACAGAATTAGCCTTACTAAACTATGTGAAAAATGATGCACTATCTTTAAAACCAGTTCTAGGCAAGATTCCTTTTAGTTCAAGTTACAAATACATGGCAACTGCACATTCTGTCGACAACCAATTTCTTGTTTTTGTCAAAGGTGCGCCAGAAATTTTGATGCAAAAATCACAATTGACTGAAACTGAAAAATTAAATTGGGAAGAACAAGCTACACAATTAGCAGAAAAAGGGCAACGTGTTCTTGGATTTGCCTACAAGGCGTTCAATGAGTCGACAGAGTTGACCCATGAACTTTTAACCGAGCTAACCTTCGTTGGTTTGTCTGGTATCATTGATCCACCAAAAGAAAGTGCGATCCAAGCAGTCAGAGAAGCACAACAAGCTGGAATTTCAGTTAAGATGATCACAGGTGATCACAAAGAAACAGCTAAAGCCATTGGGATTCAAATTGGATTGAAGCATACAGAAAATGTATTAGAAGGAGTCGACATCGACTTATTATCAGATGAAGAACTTGCTAAACAGGTCCAAAAGGTGGATGTTTTTGCCCGAACGACACCTGAACATAAATTACGAATCGTCACCACTTTACAAAAAAATGACGAAATCGTTGGTATGACGGGTGATGGTGTCAACGACGCACCTGCCCTAAAGAAAGCAGACGTTGGTATCGCTATGGGAATCAAAGGTAGCGAGGTCAGTAAGCAAGCTGCCGACATGGTCTTAGCTGATGATGACTTCCATACAATTGCTAAAGCAGTCAAAGAAGGACGTAGACTCTTTGATAATTTGCAAAAAACCATCAACTTCTTCTTACCCACTGCATTAGCACAAGGGCTAATCGTGATCGTAGCCTTATTATTAAACCGCCCACTTCCCCTAACTACTGTACAAATTTTATGGGTAAATATGGCTACAACGATTACACTTTCTTACGCTTTAGGATTTGAAAAAGCAAGTCCAAACGTGATGAAACGTCCTCCTAGAGAAACAAATGCTGGAATCTTGTCACTTTACAATGTCTTTCGAATATTCTATGTATCCTTGTTAATCATGGTACCTGCCTACCTATTATCCATTCAGTTCGATGGCACTGCATTACAACAAACGATCTTGTTGCAAAGCATCGTTTTAGGTCAAGCAGTCTACATGATTAACTGTCGCGAATTACTTGATCCTTCACTCAACCAAGGAATTTGGAAAAACAAAGCTCTGTTCATTTCATTAGGAATCTTGTTCATCCTTCAAACAATCGTGATTTTCTTACCGACTGCTCAACAATTGATTGGCACAACTAGCTTATCCCTCAACCAACAATTATTGATTTTTGGAAACGCATTGGTTCTTTTCCTCATCGTTGAGTTTGAGAAAAAAATCAGTAAAAAACTTTTAAGCAAAAAAAAAGCACCTAACCATGGGTCTACCTCCTAAGAGAAAACTTGGTTAGATGTAAGAATGATTCGTGAGTTCAGTCAATCGGCTGAGCTCATTTTTTGTAGGTATCAATGAAAGATAAAAAACCGGAAGCGGAGAACTGTCAATGGGGATATTTGAAACAATCAAATCCCCTGCTTGATACTTGATTGCGTTTAATTGTGTCAGTTCAATTGGTTCAATCCGAATCCGTTTGCCTAAGTAATCAGATAGTTCTTGTTGTAAAAATAACTTCCAGGCAGGTTCACTTTGAAAAATAAGATAGATAGTTATGGTGTGTGTTTTGATTGAGAAAATTGCTTGCTGGCACAACAAAAGAAAAATATTTACAAAATATGCTTGTTCTTTAATGGATGCGACTTGCAATAATTCTTGAAATAGCTCGTCTCCGACCATTTGGACGATGGGATATGCTTCATTCTGTTGGATCAATAGCTCTTGATACTCTAATTGAAATTGCTCTGAAAGGCTAGGCGACTCAGCATATTTCAATAACAGCACCAGTAAATTACACTGCAAGTGTGTGTCGTGTAATTTGGGAATATCTAGTTTTTTAGCTAATTTTTGAACCGTTTGTTGTGCTTTAGCAAGTAGGTCAGGATAGTCAGTATCTAAAACTGTCTTCACTTCTTCACCAAAATCATTGTTATAATTCCAACTTTCAAAAAAACAGAAAAAAGCAAAAAAAAGTTCTGATTCTTCAAGATAAATGCCCTCTTTTTTATATAAACTCTTTAATGATGACGCATATAAACATAACAGAGAATCATTCTGATTAAATGAAAATTGGTTGATCTGGCAACCTGCCTTGATTCTAATAGTATTGATAAAGAACCAGCAAATACCAAATATCTGTTCCGTTTCAACTTTCAGTTTAGTTGAGATATCTTTCGCTAAAAAATAATGATAATGATCTTCATGAATAAAATAGTCTTCAAAAAAATAATTATTATGGGTGAACGGTAAAAGTAACCTGTGGTAAAAAATCCGAATGGAGCTTTCTTCTCCAATCAGCTGTGCTTTTCCGCCCTTTAAACGAATTCGAATATGATAACTTTTTAGATTCTGATTAACCTTTGTGGTATGACGTTTGAGTGTTTCCATGGATATTCCTGTGTTATACAAAAAATCAGATAAATTTAATTCCTTTGCAAAAAGCAACTCTTTGACTAATTGAAGAGTAATCGAATGCGGCAAGAAAAATTCCCAAATATCATTTGTTGCAACTGTACTTTCACTAATCAATTTAATACCGTTATTATCTGTAGCAATTTTCCATCCAGAAGGTAAATAACTACGAACAGAATTCAAATCTGAAAAAACTGTACGTTCTGTCGTGTCGATTTTTTCAGCTAATTCTTTGACCGTAATCTGTGAATTATTCAGAAGTTGTTCCAACAATAACACTTGTCGATATAAATCTTTCTCTGTTATAAATTGTTTCACTAATGAGTACATGAAAGGTCCCCTTCCCAAAAATAATCAATTCGTAAAAATTGGTGTGATAAATTTTTTATGTGTAACAGAACTGAAAAAAATAGCTATTTCATCTTTTCGACATGTATCTACCCAAACTTTGATTGAATGATTGAAGATTGATTCGATACCTCTGATTTGTATCAGTCTCATGGTTTCCGACATCGTTTTCATTACTTTACTAAGTATAATTTTAAATAAATAAAATGAAAAGACTTAACTTGATAAGGCATAAACTAAATTTGAACTTTGGTAATCAATTAGTACGCAATTTCTAGAATAATCGCTAGTATAGATAACTTCATAAAAATAAACTTTTTATCACTTCGTCAACCAATCGCTAACCAGTGTGAGCCTCATCATATACAAAAAAGACATTCCAAAAATGGAATGTCTTTTTGAACGATAATAAAATTAACGTTTAGAGAATTGTGAAGCTTTACGAGCTTTCTTAAGACCTGGTTCGACTGATCTGATTTTGAATAAGCTTCAAAAAGCTTTAATATCACTGATTTTAATCAAATTTAGTATTAAACATTTTATTGCATTTCAAGAAATTTGAAAACAATAGTGTCATTTTATAAAAAATGCGAGTCGAAACAATTTACTCAAAAAGTAGTTTTTCTAAATTACTATGAATTTGCCTCAAACTAGCTTTTCCAACTTTTCCATGAGGAGCTTCTTTTAATGTTTCATAAATACCTTCTATATATTCATCAAGTGTCATATCCAATCTATCGAGCAAGTAAATTCCAGCAGATTTAAAATCTGCTAAAAATTGTTTATTGTTAAAGCATTTCTCATATCTTTTATCAATCATTTCTAAAGCAAAAAAAGTAAACGTAGATCCTCGCCAAAAAAAGTAAGAAATCTCTTTTCCCTTTCTATTGGTTACTGCATCTAAAAATAAACTATTAGTTTGTATGCCTTTTTTCCACTCCAAAATAAATCTGTAATACAGTAAACTCACTATTCCTAAATCATTTATTAGTCTTTCTATACTCAAATCGATATTTTCAAGCAAATATTCCATTGTATAACTTAAACCTTCACACTTTGTAATTTCTGGAATTTCGTCAATAGAACGTAAAAAATCTACACATAATATTTCAACCCTTTTCACATCATTTTCTACAGATTGGTCTGGCAAATTGATCCTAATAGAGTACTTACTATCATAATATAAATTCTCTTGTGTGAAAATAATCTTAAGAGGGGTAGTACGACAATATTTAAACTGGTCAAAATAGGACATACTAGAAATACTTTTACTTCTATCATTAAAAATAGTCATCAGCATTTTAAAAGTGATTCTATGATTTATATGAGTTTTATCGACAACCGCAGCAGCTGAACTATACAAGTCTTTTCCTTCATCGCCTAATTTAAAATAAAAAATATCTTTCAGCTTTTCTTGAAAAAACATAATATTTTTCGTCCACCCACTGTCAGGATAAAATATTTGATATAAATAATAAGCTACTCTATATTTTTTATTCATTGAAAAAACTAAATCCATTAATTTTCTATTATCTGAAATAGGTTCTCTTAAATCCCCATAGTGATTAATCAAAAAATCAAATACTGATTTTGAATACCATTCTTTATTACTATCACTATAAAATTCAGGTAATTTAAAGCGACTTTCTGAATCCAAATAATATTCAGCAATTTTTTTCCATTTATATTGTTCAAATTCAATATAGTATTCTAAAAGAGCTGGTGACATATTTTTGTCCTCTTTAAATGCGATCTCTCTCGTACTATCTTCAATATCATCATACAAATTTTTCATTTCACAGGTATCTGAAATTGCCTTTTCTAGTAATCTATCAAATAGATATTCATGTATATTATCCACTTTATTACCCAAGAGGTTTCTCCAACTATTGTTGTCTTTTTCATACGCTTTAGGAGTTTTAGCAACTAAACGCTTCATAGTACGTAAATCCATATTAATAAGGCTACTAAAATTATTCCAATCAATCCTATTTTTAACAGTAGATAAAAGTTCCCATTTTCGCACTATAAATTTTTTGTAATCATCATATAGATATTTTTTATACTCTCCGTAACTACGTTTTTCACTTCGTACACTATTAAATTCTCCATATTCCGAGCCAACCTCTATGGAGATTTCTGTAAATACTTTAGTTAAGAAAAAACCTAATGACTGATCATCAACTCTAGAAATATCGAACTTAAGAGAATAAAAAAAGGTATCCTCATCCTCACTAGAAAATTTACTTCTATACATTTTTTTAAAAAGTCGATAGTACTCAGCTCTTACTGAATTTTTTATGATACTTTCTAAACCACTATCTGTTTTTCCTTTTATTAAAAAAAGGATTCTTAGAATCTGTAAGCTTATACCAATTAAAAAAATATAAATCAAAAGCAAGATCATAATACTAGCCTGCCAAGCATAAATGAAACTACTTTTCATTTCTCCACTCATATTAACAATAAAAACCGGAGATACAATAGTAAGAAATAATACTACTAAGAATGGCTTTGTCTGAGTAATCTGATACCAAACTGAAGTATCTACCAAATACTTTATCTTGCTTTTCCCCAAATACCTAACCTTATCACTGTCACCAACGATGAACTGTAAAAAACCTATATAAATACCATACATACTGAGAATTCCGATAACAAAACCATAAATACCAACTAAATCAAAAGATGCTTGATCATACTTAATGAGTTCTATTTTTTCTCTTTGTTGAAAAATAAAAAGGAAAAAATAAAAGGTTAAAAACATTATGGTGCTAATCCATGGTAGATTTCTTTCTGATAATAAACTATCAAAAAAATGCAGTAACCTTCTACTAGGTTTAGTTTGAATCATTAATAATCGAATAGTCAGTTCAATTTTTGGGTATACTATAACAATTAAAAATAAACCTATTACTAGGTCAAAACCTTTAAAATTATAATTATTTATATTCACATTCTCTCCTACTCTTATCTTACTCAGTTTTTTTATATCATTGAAAATTATTCGAACGCTTATAGAATACTATCAAATTGAAGCTTGACTACGTTTCAATTGAATTCGTTATCTTTTCTAATTTTGCTATCTCTCAAACATAACTTTTATCAAATTGTCATCATGATCTGTTCTATCAACGAACGGATTCTCATCATCACTTTCAGTAAAATAACCATATACTGTATTTGCTACATCATACTCACTTAAAAGGTTATCTATAAATATCTCCTGTCTCTCAATAACTAATTCATTGGAAATAAATTCAAATTTTTTCTCTAAATTTTGAGCAATGCTTTCTGATAAATCAGAAATTACTTCCTCTTCAATCATCTGATAGTCTTCATCTGTTTGAGGGTTCTCGTCAATCTGCATCCTACTAACAATCTCATAATCTTTAAATGTTAATTCATCACATAATTCATCAAAAGATGTTTTTTCTATAACTGTTTTAAACGTATCAAGAATCCTACTAGTTATCAGTTCTTGATCCCCTAATTCTTTAAATACAAAAGATAACATTTCTGTATTTAAAGGCTCTATTATATGATACAACTTTTCTTCCGACTTAAATATGCTGGCTAAATCATAAAACTCAAAAAATTCTTCATTAAAAAAGAGCTTTTCTATCAGAATGTTATAGTCACTGCGTTCTTTAATACTTAAATTTTCATAAGCTCTTTCCACAGAAAGTCTAACTTTCTCAAACAACCTTTTGTCTAGCAAATCATTCTCAACAACTTTTTCTAAAAAATAGTAGAATATAGAGTTTTCCAATGTTTTAAACTGCAAAATGTCATCTCTGAATAAATCTTTCTTTATAAAACTTGCCGTTTCATTTGAAAAATCAATTCTTCTGACTTGTTCATAATAGATTGCGTTTTCCATAATTTTAATTTGTTCATTTTGGTTTTTTTTAATTTCACTTGAAACATAATCATTTATTGAAGGGTTTAAAACTGATATGTTCCTTGTATTAATACCACTCTTTATAACTAATAAGGAGTTAGTCAATCTTTTCATAGTCTTGTTAAAATGATTATAAGTTGTATCTAATATACCTTCATCACGAATCCTTGCATTAAAGGCCCTCTCTAAAACTGATTTTTCTATCTGTGTATCGGTTAATGAATATAGTGTGTTCATCAAACACCTGTCTTCGATAACCATCCGATTTTCAAACTCATCTTGCCAAACATCAGTTGGATTATCCATTTTTTCAAAAATATAACTATAGTAAGATTTTGGTGTTACCGATTCAAAATTTCTTTTCTTTGTAACATACTCGATAATTCGAGGATTATAGTTTTTATGATTCACAATCTTCATGTAGTTATTATCTCTAGCAATTTCTTTAAAATATTCCTTTGGTACTTTATTGAAAAATAAATGGTTATACAGTATTTTAGCTTTTTCATATTTAGATATCTGATCCAAGTCTACTAAGTATTTTTGAACTTCATACCTGTTCATTAGCTCATCAAACTTAAGTGAAATTTCCCTTGCTTCGTTTAAGATTGTTATTCTACTATTTAGAATAATTTTCTTTGATTTGTTCCTATTCACGAATGAGAGCAAAGTCTTTAGTTCATTAGGTTGATCTTCTCTAATTTTCAGATAATGTTGTCCTAAAAAATCATCTAAAAGTATAATCTCTTTTTTATCTGCAGCCATGCTAACAGCTTTTTTCAAGTCAGAAATATCATTGTTAGTTACATATCTAATTGAGTAATCTTTGGCAACATAATGAAGAATTATCATTTCGGAAATAGTACTTTTACCTACACCCGGAGCCCCTACTATTATTAGAATATTATGCTCAATTATTTTATTTAGAGCATCAATATATGCCTTTGTATCAACAAATAGTCCTATTTTTGATTCAATATCTTCTAAAAATTCATACGAATCTAAATAAATATTCTGATTTTGAATTATTGAAAGTACGTTAGAGGCATTTATCCATAACTTAAAATTTTTTTGTACAATATCAGTATTTTTCGCTTCAGCAAGAAATGACTCTATCTCATTTTTACCCCAAATATCAGAAATGTTTTTCATGTATTTCGGAAATAGATTTAGAATTTCAATTTTATTTTGTCTAGTTAAGGAGTAACTCGTCATAATAATATATTTGCTAGGATTATGTTTATTTACTTTTGCAATTTCTTCTTTTAAAGAACGTCTCAAACTACTAAAACTACTATTTGCATAATGCTTAACTTGTATCATTATTTCGGGTCTTGTTCCCTTATCACAAATATCAATCCCCTGATCTACTCCCCTTGGAAAAATATAAAGAGGCGTATCTAAATACATTTGCATTATATCTTTACATAAACTTTCAAACTCATAGTCATTTAACATAGTAAAATCAAACATTTTTCTCCTCACGTTATCCTAATTTATTTACTATCTAACTATTTAAACACGAATTAATAGTATTTATCATCTCTTCAAAAAAACTGTTTTGAAAGGATTGATTCTTTAGCATTTCATAATAAATATCACTATTCTTATCAGTATATACCTCTGCTTTATCACAAAGAATTTGATATTTCTCGTCAAAATCAGGCATACACTTTCTTAACTCAGATTCCAAGTTCTCCTCGTAAGATGTGTATAAATTGCATACCTCAGATGAAGGTATTTCAACTCTCACACCCGAAAAATACTCTGTAATATTACCATTTTGCTTCGCATTATTTTGTTGATTTTTTCCGTCCTTATTCTTAGTATAATCTCCATCAAAGATCGTATATGTTTTTATACCAAAGAATTTTAGTATTTGTGCGTATAAAATAATATTGGTTTTCGATCCACAAACGACGTAATTAATTCCTAAACGTTCAAAATAGTCTGCTCCAAAATAAGAATCCACTATTCCTTTAATGCAAGCATGATCGGTTGTTCCTTCTAATAGAACAGCTTTATCTGAAAAAACAGCCTCAGAAAGATCATTACCTAAAATATTTTTAATCTGATTATTTATCGTAAAATCTTTAACATAGCCTTCCAAAGAATCATATAGATCAGCCAAAGAAAAACTTTTGATTTCTGATCCTTTTTCAGATTCTATGCAGCTAACTTTTCTAATTTTATGAACTTCTTTTGTTTCAATAAATATAGAACTGTGAGTTGCGAACATTACTTGGGTTTTCTCAGGATTGTCAGAAATTATCTTACGCAAAGCCGAACTGAATATCCTTGTTTGTACAGGATGTTGATACAATTCAGGTTCCTCGATAGCGAGGCAAATTGTCGCATCATTACCACTACCCCGACCATACTCAGCTAGATATTGTAAGGCAGATATGATTAATGTACGCTGAAATCCATGACCTTGTCTATCCACACTATATTGATTATTTTCATCCATAAAGTCTATAACACCTACATCAAATCTAGCTTTAGGAGGAGTTATGCTAGGCATTTTAGGTGTTACTATTACCTTTTTATTAAGTGTATAGTGCGAAATAACTTTATTCATGTTATTAGAAATATCTTGTAGAACTTCACCATAAACCTGATCATAGACTTGTTTTTGATTTTCTGATATTGTAACGTACAACTCGTTTACTTTATCATCTGCCTCCTTTCGATCAATTGTACTTTCAATAATTCTACTTATCACACTTGCCTTATTATCATCATTTGCTTCTTCATTTGCTCTCAAGTTCGCACTAATAAAAATAAAACTAAAATTATTCTTCATCACACCTTGACCATTGAAGCCAAAAAAATCTGTGCTTAAATGACTCGGAACTTTTGATAATAAGTCTCTATGCGCATTCTCAAACTCCTTCATTTTATTCTCAACATCAGCTTTACTCGTCCCTTTTTGTATATGGGAAAGCTTTTCATCTGTCTCAATAAGTCGGTTGAAAATATCTTTTTTTTCTTTGACTGACTTCGCTTCTTTTATCTCAATAAATGGTTCGTAACCCATACTATTTGCTGATAATCGTTCTTCCCCATCAACGCCTCTTGTTTTTATTATTACAAGATCATCATCAAGGTCGGTTACATATGTGCCTAAAATCTCTTTATCATACTCAGTTAAGTCATCAAACACGACCTCAACAGAAATCTCTTTACCATTATTACAATTACAATCATCATCTGATAGATTATTATTTTTTCCGTAGGCATTAAAAAACCAATCTAATGCGTACATAATTGATGATTTTCCTGCACCATTAGGTCCAATAAATGTCGTAATATCTTCAAAACCAATTTGAACATCCTTTAAAGCTCTAAAATTTTTAATTTTTACACTTTTAATTTTCATCTTTATCTCCTAAAATTATCTACAAGATTGAAATAGCATCAATACGATTTTTCGAACAGTTCTTCCAATCATGTACCCTAAAAAAGGCCTAACATTAAATTTCATTACTTATTCAAATAACTAATAATCAACTTATTTATATTCTATTTGCAAGTATTATCGACCATTAACAGCATAGACAAATGTTAAGTAGTTAGCAAAATCTCCTATTCTTTGTCTATGATCAGATACATCTTTTCTGGTTCTATTTTGCATACCCTCTTGTAAAAATAATTGCTCGGTCCAAGTATCACTTTTCCAAGAGTTCATTTTAAATACACGTTCCAAAACAATAAAATTATTTATTAACGTGTTATGTTCCATCGTTCTTGATGAATCCTTAGACATCTTCTGTTCTTTAGTTAAATAACTCCATTCAGCACGGGTTGTGGTATATTTGATTGCGGATTCAATCAAATCTTTCCAAACCTCTGAAACGTCTTCTGTAGTAAAGTCTGCATTTTTTAGAATCTCTTCATGAATTTTTGACATTTGTTCAAATGTCATATGTTCTCTCATAGTTAAATAGTTATTATAATCAATCATTTTTATCTAACCCATCCATTCATCATTTTATACAATCCTATGTTAAATAGTACACTAGCTTATTTAGAATTTCACTATCTTGTTGTAATCATTTTCATATGAACTATCAAAAAAAGCTGACTGTGCATAAGTCAGCTTAAAAACTATATAAATTCTAAAAAGTAATTACTTGCGAATTCTCCAGTTATATTCAGTGCAAAATCTCTTCCCATTAATTCATAGTCAACATAATTGAGCAAGTGTTCAGGAATTTCATAATAGCCCAACTCTACTAACGAACACCCCAATCTCTCATACTCACTTAAATTATTTTTTTCACAAAGATCGATAATATTAATTTCTTTTCCCATATTATCCGCAATACAACGAACTACTTCATCTGGATAGCTCATGTAGTCGCTCAAACTATCATATTTTTCTGATAAAGCCTGCGGATAATCATATTCATTAATTGTAAACGGTACATCATAATCACTAATAAAATATTCTTCATAAGAACAACCAAGCTCATCAATAAATTCATTTCCTACTAAAATTTTATTATACGCCATTTCTAAATCTTCATGAGAAAATGGAAGATGCAGGTATACGCCTAATAGATAACCTTCATTGTATGCCTTCAAATTAGTTAAATAAATCCAATGATTGCTACATCCACCAACCTGCTTTCCATCATGCTCCAACATCATCTCTTCAGTTACTAAAATTGCCATTTTCATCGTCCTTTCTTTTTGACCACCCATTTTGTTTCGAGCTGAGGCATCTTTAAGAACTTGCTTTTTAGATTTAGTTTTCAAAAAACCTCGTATCAAATTTGAATTGAATGGTTCATTTTGCTTTTTCGCTGTCGGCGCAATTGATACAGCAATGTTCTTTTGGAATGGAAAGAGGGAAATTTATTTGAGTGGCTCTGCCCGACCCTTGTAGTGGAGAATTGCTTATCGGAAGCTATCACAAAACACTGTTGACCGTAGTGGTGTCAACTCAAAAAAAGACGCCTCGCAAACTGAATTGCGAAACGCCTGAAAGTACTGATATAAAGCTGTTCTTAACGCTTTGAGAATTGTGAAGCTTTACGAGCTTTCTTAAGACCTGGTTGGAAAATCTGTTGTTTTATGGCGTTAGATTATCTTTTAAAAATCGTTGTATACTAATGATTTTAAGCTTTATAATTTTATAAAATATCATTGAGTTTCAATCAGTCGTTACCAAAATCCGTAACCAAAAACGACGTTAGCATTTCTTAAGCGTATTTGGTTACAAAAATTAGTTACTTGCACATCGGAACTACTACGTTTTTACATATCAGCTTCAGCAAAAATTTTATCTCTCCAACTCAGATCAAAATTGCCCGCAAGTTCTGCATATGATTCATCAATTGCTCTTAACAGTTTTCGTTCGTCAAGATTATTTTTCAGCATATCAAGTAATTTACGATTCTCCAAAGGAAAAATCTTTACTAAATCCGTAATTGCATCTTTGTTTGATGACCGTAGCGGAACACTTGCAACCGCTCGCCAAATATTAACAGTGTTGTCATCCAATTCATCAGCAATAAATAAAGTAATGACATTTTTATCAAAATTATCTACGGTTAAATTCGTTGCATGCCGTAAAACTGGCTCCCACTCTCCACGTTTTTGAGCTTGTGCGTTCATCAATGTAACTTCAAGCATTAGTGTCAAATTTTCATAGTCAATGACAATATCACCAGCTCCACCAGCTGCATGAGATAGCGGGCGCATTTCACCATCCAATGTTAAATTCAAGCTCTTTGTTATAAAAAACTCTTCCTTAGAAATATAAAACCACGCAATTGCGATAATATATTCGTAAATTGTTGGAACTGTTGCGGATTCTGATACTTCTGACTTAATTTTTTTGTCATCCCTTGTTGAAAATAACAGTAAGATTTCAATAATTTTTTCCTTTGGAAATGTTTTTGATATAAATTTTCTAAATTTATTTTCTTTTTGTGTTAAAACAACACTTTCAATTTGCGAAGTATTTTCAATTCCAAGAAGTTTTTTAAGAGCTAACAAAGTTAAAGATTCATTTAAACCTAAAATATCAGTTATTGTAGATTCTTGATAGAAGGGATAAGATAAATCTTCTTCATAATCAGTGTAATTTTCAGTTCCCGCAAAGTTCATAGAATTAAATATTATTGAAAGAACATCTTGATTAGTTGCATTAACTAGACCAGTATTGAAATCTAATAGTCCCGATAAATTAAACGTTCGTTTTGTCATGTCTCGATACTCTCGAACAATATCGTCTTTTTTTGAAAGTACAAATCGGTTGTAAATCAACGTGTTATTTTCTGACAGCAACTCATTATCTATGTTTTCGTCTAAAAAATCTTGGATGTTTTTCGATTTTATAAACTCGGTTTTGACAAAAATAGCTTTCCCAAACCCAAACGCTTTTGTTAATTTATCGTCGGAACTCACTTCAAGTAAAGATTCCAAAGTTTTAACGTTCTTGTTAGACTTAAACGCCAATAACTTATTTACAAATTCAAAATATACCCCTTGCGTTGCTGATGATTTCCTATTTACAAACAAAGAGTCAAATTCTTTTCTATTTAACGGTTCTTTTGAAAAAAGTTCATCGGCAGTCAATTCAGTTGTGCTTTCTGGAAAATTTCTATCTAAAAATTCTGAGAAAATTTCATTATTGTCATTAACACTTTGATAATCATTAATTATGTCTTTTATTTTTTGGTTGTCAAATGATGGCTGAACTAAATGAATCAGCGTTAAAAAATCTTGTTGTGGGATATTCTGATATTTTATAACCATTCCTAACGCAACACGAAAGGGATAAAAATAATTCATTTTATTTGAATTATAAACACGTAGTTTTAACAATTGACGAGTGAACAATAAATTATTCACATCAATCCCTAGTGCGCGTTCAACATCATTTGCACTCAGTGTGTCTTCATTTATCCAACTATTAGCAACTCTTGAAAGTCTCCTTTTTGAATTTGTTAATCCAATTTTAACTAAGGCGTTGGTTAAAGTTCTGCCCCGTTTTGCAAAATCTTCATCGGTATTCCTAGAAAATAACTCTGTCTTTGTCAAAATTTTTTCGTAAAATTTTGCTTGTGCGTCATTATTCCATTCGTTAAATTCTAAATTTGTTTCTTGAAGATAAGGCAACAAGGTTTTATAGTCATCAATTAACGTTTTTCTTCTAAAACTCGTGTCACCTAGGTTAAATGTTTCTGCGGTACTAGTAAGCTTCATTAGATATACCTCTCGTAATTTGTGATTAAAACCTCCACTGTTTCGCTTTGTTTAGCCTTAGACTGATAGTTACTATTATTATAGTTATAGTTTAAGACGTACAAATTGTATTTTGAAGCCCAATGTTTAAGGATTTCATTTTCTCTTTCTTTATGAATTATCACATTTGAAAGTGCAAACTTAATATTTCTTTCATTTGCTTTATCAAGATACTCATATAAGGCTTTTTCATCTTTTTCAGACCATCCACCATTTTCATTGTAGGCAGCTGTCGTGATAAGATACGGCGGATCTGCATAGATAAAATCTCCTGTATCTACACTCACTTCTCGGAAATCTTTTGCGGAATATGCAATTGGTGAATTCTGTATTACTTTTACAAACTTCCGTAATTTTTCCTCCATTTTTTTGTTAAAGTCTCGCTTACCAACCGGAAGATTGTATTCCCCTCTTGAATTAAAACGAATCTGGTTATTAAAACCGAATACAACTAACAAATAAAACAACAATGGTGACGGTGAATTATTATAGTCTTTTCTTAACTTTAAAAATTTTTCTTTGTTATATGCGCCTAAACCACTAGCGCTATTCGCAGAATAGAATTCATATCCATTTTCCTTTGTATTAGATAGTCCATAATCGTTTATTTTCATTTCCACCATGTTAATGAAATCATCCACATCAATAGCTGAAATATACTCAAAAAAGTCAATTACATGATTTTCAACATCATTCATAAGATAACTTTCTGCTTGTCTATTTTTTGCCAGGTTGGCAGTGACACTTCCACCGCCAGAAAACAAGTCAATCATTCGTGTATAACTTGACGGAAAATAAGGCTTTAATTGTGGAAGCAATTTTTGTTTTCCCCCCGTATAATTCAATGGTGATTGAATTATTTCATCATCAACTGTGCAAAGATATAGTAACTCTTTATGATTTTCTATATTCGATTTGCCAGTTGTAAAAGCATTAAAATCAGTTGAAAAGACTTCTACTTGCCCTCGTTTCTTCAATGTGGAAATGATTTCTTCATTTGAAATCTTTGCGTTTGAACGTGAATTTCCTTTTTTCGCCATATTATTGTACGAAACTAAAATATAGCGAGCATTAATATTTTGAATTAAATCATCAAATGCTTGCGGTGCTTTAGATTTAGTATAGTCCGAAGATTTTTCAGAGCGATTGACTGCTTTCATAGCCACACCCTCAACATCAGGTTTTTTCCATTCCATAACATTCTCTAAAACATGATATGCACTTTCATATCCTCGAGAATTATAAGGCGTATCAATGTAAACCAAGTCTGTTTTTATTTTTCTGACCAACTGATTTGCATCTTCATTGTAAATTTCATTTCCAACATTTTTATTAAATTCTGGCACTCGTAAATAAATCGGTTTGAAAGTATCCATTTTTTTCCGATATGCATCAAAATGTCCTACAGTATTAGCCACCTTGTCCATAGCATATAGCAAAGAAGTTAACAAAAATGCTTTTTCACGCTCATTTAAATCGTTGTAAGTTTCAATTTTTTCACGAATTGCATCAATTTTTTGAGCATTCTCGATTGAAAAATATTTATTACCAAAGTTTTTATCAACGTAGCCATGTATTCCTTGAAGAGCATTCAATTCCTCAATTTTTAGTTGAATCTTTTTTTCATCTACTGGCATATTCCCGAACCATGTTTCATAAGAAATATAGTTACTTGTAAGAATATCATTAACTATAACTTTTTTTCCTTGTATGTTAAATAGGTTAGCAACAACACCTGTTCCTCCAAAAACATCCGCAACTGATTTAACATTTTTTGTATGTTCTGATACAACATCATTGATAAAATCTAGCATCTTCTGCTTACTTCCTAAATATCTTCTATTATTTATATGAAGAGGAGTCAGTTCAGTTTTAAACAACTCCAATTTTTTATTATGACTTTGTTTCATTTTTTTATCAATAAGTTCTACTTGCCTAAATGTCCAAGCGTTTTGATGCCCTTTTTTTTTCGCGGGTTCAGGAATTTCATTTTTTCTAACCCAATTATTTATGGTTTGTCGTGAGATTTCGTACTTCTTCATTAAATCTTGTGTTGTCATCATTTAGGCATCATCTCCTTTTTACAGTTATTGCAATTCTATCATATTTAATACAATAAGTAACTATTAATGATAAAACATCTTCACAAGCTACTTATTAAAATTTGAGAAAGTTCGCCAATCATTACTAAATTTGCGAATTTAGGTAAATAAGAATCAATTTTTTTAAAACTCAGAGAACCTCCTTGCATTAGTCCTAGTCTCCTTGTTTCAGAGTCTATAACATAAATTTCGTTCGCTTCATGAATGTAGATATTCTGGCTTGTTTTTGATTTTTTTCCTACCTTTTCGAAACCTTTTTTATACTTTTTTGAATTGTGAACAGTTATTTCTCCCTGTGTAAATTTCCAAAAAGAGTCATGAAATTCGTTTTTTATGGCAGAATAAATCGATTCTTTTGTTTGGAATCGAAGTACTGATGAAACGATTTCTTGAATTTGTGCATTATTTGAATCTTTTTTCATGTCATTAAGGAGACAAAAGAAAAGTTCTTGACAGTAAGCATCAAATTCCTCATTTGTTCCCCAATACAGCTCATGAAATGTATTGAACTCCAATGCGTCCTTAAAAAATTCGGCATAGTTTTGTGTTAATAAAAACCGATTCCCCTTTTTTTCAATATTGCCTTTCAATATTTTTTTTATTACTTGGTCGTTCCACGTCCTGTATGATTGCTCGTAGTCTTTTTTTGAAGTAAATCCTAAAATTTCATATACATCTTTTACTCCATTATCTAACATTCGCTTATTTAGTCTATCGACAGTTCGTTGAAAAATAAATTGTTTTGTTTCATCATAGCTCATACATTACATCCCTCCATTTGTCAATACCCGACTTTATGCTTTTATTTTACCAAAAAAGGCCTTGATTAAAAATTGAACTTTTTATGTTTATCATAAAATCATCAAAGATCAGCGCTGACCTTTGAAAAAAACTACACGCTCCAAGTGCTAGCCTTGAAGCAGAAAAGGAGTATTTCCATGAATATCAAATTAAACTTAATACCATTTTCAACGGCAAAACTCAGCGAAGTAATAATCGCCAACGTTGCACCTGAATCAAGCAGACTTATCTTATCCGCTAAAAAAGCTCCACGTTATAATGGCGAGGATGAAATCCGTGGTTCTGTTGCAAAAATCAAATGTGAGTTTATCAATGCAGACCTCGCAAAAATTCTTAAAAAATCTGGGGCAGACATTCATCAACTCAAAACAAATACATTGGAAATCAGTGGCAACGAAAATGATCTAATCAATATTATCGAAGAAGAATTGATTAACACCATTTTGCCACTCCATAAAGCAAAAGTTATGTTGAAATGGGTAAGTACTCGTTCGTCTTCTGGTTGGAAAATCTTAAAACTTGTCGTTGATTTAACTGATTTACATGAGGGGGAAAAGTAAATGAAGAAGCAAGTACTCATCAAATCAAATAAAGAACTAATCGAAGATGCTAATTTACTAACTATCAAATTTAATGGATTCAGCCTTCTTCCAAGTGTAGTTTATTACGTTGCAGATAGAATCCAAGTAATGAAAAGCGTTACTCGCTACTTGGAAAATGGAGAACGTAGTTATGACTTGGCTTTACGACAATTGGATGTTGTAAAAGAGTTTTTACTAACTGAACCAGTTTTCAAGAAAACTGAAGAGGAATCAGAACCAAATGAAGCATGGACTCCGCTAACTGTCGTGAAAGATATTGACCAATTAACCAAGGATATTGCTCTGAGAAAAGAGTGGCAAGCTAAAATGAAATATAAAAAGCATGGAAAGAACTTGAAAGAAATGCTTGATAATGCAGACGATAACGCTTAGAAAATAGCTTGTAATTCCCCTCCAAATGAGTGGAACAGGAGTAAACACGCCCAAGCGTGTTTAGCGGTAGCGACTCCGATTCGTTTCACTCATTTTGGAGGGTGTATTTTAAAATTAAAA
This sequence comes from Enterococcus sp. DIV0660C, assembly GCF_017316125.1. Lineage (GTDB taxonomy): Bacteria > Bacillota > Bacilli > Lactobacillales > Enterococcaceae > Enterococcus_B. The sequence continues at coordinate 22,321 of NZ_JAFLWA010000014.1, forward strand.
GGCTCAATTTCAACGCCTGCGGTTTCGGGCTTGTCAATAGAAACCGCATGTAATAAGGAAAGTAATTGGTTTGGTAATATTTAACCCTTGAGCTTTATAAATTTTTAATGAGTTAAAAAGCTCATAGTAAAGGCGTGAAACAATGATGCAACCAAAAAGAAGTCAGTTAAAATCATTTTTCGGAACGCAACAACTGGCACAAGACAATATTGAAGAAACCTTTTGGAATTTTGAGGATGATAATATCAGGCGTGAATTTGATGAGTTAGTCAAGTTTTCCAGAAAAAATCAACATAGAATTTTTGAACTTATCGCAACAAGGTTCTTGTCAGACTTACGGAAATCCGACAATGGAAATATCGCTAAAATCGCTTTTGTCCTTCATGACAAGGATAAAGACGATACAGGAACTTTTATAAAGCCACATGTTCATTGGTTACTCGAATTAAAAAATAAACGTGATTTAGACGAAGTTGCTTATAAATTTTTCGTTCATCCTCAACAAATTGAAAAAGGTTCTAAAGGAAAAAATGGTTTGTTAGGTCGAATAGGGTACTTAACGCACCAAGCCGAACCCGATAAATTTAAATATGACGGTCATGATGTCGAAACGTTTGGAACTTTTGATTATGCAGACTACATCTCTAAAAATTCTGCTTACTTCAAAAAAAGATTAACCTTTAATCGAAAGCAACAAGCAAAAATTTCGTGAAGCTTTTGATGCGTATTCAAAACTAAACTCTTTTCGCACAAATCGAGATAAAAGGCTAGGAATATTTGATTTCACAACAATTTTTATTTATGGAAAATCAGGATTGGGAAAAACTACAATTGCAATGGCTATACTTGATAGATTAAAAGAAATAGCAAAACCCAATGGTATAAAATGGTGATCATATTCTGGAAGTGCAAAAAATGCTGTTGACGATTATAAAGCGGAAGAGCTCATACTGTTTGATGACCTAAAACAAGATAGTTTTCTCATTGCGGATTGGCTAAAAATACTAGATTCGAGAAATGAAAGTACAATTTCAGGACGATTTCATAATAAGCCACTGTCAGCAAGATTAATTATTCTAACTACAATAGAAAGCCCATTTAAATATTTTGATTTTGGGAAAGATGAACCAAAAGAACAGTTCATTAGACGACTAAGTTACATCATCAACATTTCTTCATTCAGTATGGACGATGAACAAATGATAAAGACAAATTTTTCGATAAGCGTTCCGAACAAACAAGATAACTATCATTTAAAAGAAAAATATAAAGAAATCTGCATGGATAATTTACTTAATTCAGAGTGGATAAATGAAATTTATGAACGGATTAAGGGGAAGAGACGTAAATGGATAACCTAATTCAAATAAAAATTGATGATGAGCAACTAGAAAATATACGCTTGCAATTACATGGTGTTGCTGTCTCCGAAATCGAACGTGTGAAAAATGACGTTAAAGATCCAAGCCCTTTTGTGAAGAAAAACGAAACGTGTAAATACCTTCATATTTCAAACAATACGCTTGATAAGATGATTATTCTAGGATTTCCAAAAATCACTGTTGGTGGTGTAACTCGTTTCGACAAACGTGAGATAGATAAATGGCTTTATCAGCATAACGAATAATCGAATAAATTTATGGTACAGTCGGATCGTAGTAGTTTTACGTTCCGATTTGCCTATTTTTTTGAAAGTAGGTTACATTATGTCAATTACAAAAATGAAAACTGGAAAGTTTAAAATTAATATTTACATGGGGGAGGGAAATTCTCGTTACATTGCTTATGCTGACACTAAACATGAAGCTGAAATCTTGGAAGCTGAAGCGAATCTTCGTAAGTTAAAAGGAAAATCAAAAACGAAAAAAGGCGATTACACCTTTGAAGAAGTTTATCAAGAGTGGTGGAAGAAAAAATACACTGTCACAAAACATCATGAGCAATCCACATTAAACGGTACAAAATCAGTATTCCGTTTACAAATTTTACCGTATCTTGCCAAAAAGAAAATCAAAAAAATTACTTACAACGATTTAGAAGAATTACAGATTTTATGGGCATTCGGTGATGAAGATAAAAGGATTAAACCCCATGCCAATTTCAAGAAAAATATCTCCTATACAAAACAAGTCTTTCGTTACGCTATGATTAAAGGGTATATTGCTATGAATCCTTTTGAATTACTTGATATGCCTGTCAACGAAACACTAAAGCGCAACAAAGAAGAAAAACGCCGTAAGAAATACTATTCTGCGGAAACAATTCAGAGGTCATTGCAACTGATTAAAAATGAATATGGCATGATGGCTTATACATTGCTGGCGCTAACTTATTATCTAGGTGCAATTAAAGGCGAAATCTATCCACTTGTATGGGGTGATGTTGATCTTCAAAACAATACCATCACAATGAACCACAAGTTAATAAAAAACGCTATAACAGGCAAAAGAGAACGTGTCAGTGGCATGAAAAATAATTACCGCTATCGTACAGTCCCAATCAACCATTCCATCGTTAAACTATTAGAAGAATGGCAAACATTGCAAGCTAAAGAATTAAAACAGGTTAACATCAAACTAACACAAGAACAATTTCTTTTCACCTATACCACACAAAAGGGAGAATTGAATCAACCGCTTCATCCAGACTGGCTAAACAATAAACTGAATGCCTTAGAAAAGAAATATGGCTTACCGCATATCATTCCTCATGGTTTGCGCCATACGTTCGTTTCTGATTTGCTGAATCAAGGCTATGATGAACTTGTAGTAAAATCGCTTGTCGGTCATGCTGAAACCTCAAACATTACTCGTGAAGTCTACGGGCACGCAAACATTGCCAAACAGATTGAAGCTGTTAATTTACTTGAAGAAATTCGAGCAAAAGAATTTCAAAAGGCTTAAGAAAGTTAGTTCACAAAATTCATTGGTTACGAGTACTAAAAAAGTCGTAACCAAACTCGTAACCAAAACGAAAAAAAGACACCCACTCTTTCGAGCGGATGCCTTGTAAGTCCAGTAATACCAACGAATTAACGTTTTGAGAATTGTGAAGCTTTACGAGCTTTCTTAAGACCTGGTTTTTTACGTTCAACCATACGTGCGTCACGAGTAAGTAAGCCAGCACGTTTAAGAGCTGCACGGAAGTCAGGATCAACTTCTAGCAATGCACGAGCGATACCATGACGGATAGCTCCTGATTGTCCAGCATAGCCTCCACCGTTTACGTTAACAAAAACGTCATATGCGCCTTTTGTTTCAGTAACAGCGAAAGGTTGATTGATAACTTCACGCAAGTCAGCATGTGGGATGTATTCTTCAACATCTTTTTTGTTTACAATAACTTTACCAGTTCCTGGTACTAAGCGTACGCGAGCAACTGCATTTTTACGACGGCCTGTGCCGATATATTGAACTTGTGCCAATGAAATTCCCTCCTATTAGATTAAGTTTGTGATATCTAAAACTTCTGGTTGTTGAGCAGTATGTGGATGTTCTGAACCACCATATACGTTCAATTTAGTAAATTGTTTGCGACCTAAAGTATTTTTAGGAAGCATTCCTTTTACTGAAGTTTCGATTAAACGACGAGAATTTTTAGCACGCAATTCGCCAGCTGTGACTGATTTCAATCCACCTGGGTAGTTGCTGTGACGGTAATAAATTTTGTCAGTCGCTTTTTTACCTGTTAATTTCACTTTATCTGCATTGATGACAATGACGAAATCGCCAGTATCCACATGAGGTGTGAAAGTTGGTTTATTTTTACCACGTAGTACAGATGCAACAACTGTTGAAAGACGTCCCAATGGAACATCAGTTGCGTCTACTACATACCATTTACGTTCTACTTCGCCTGGTTTGGCCATATATGTTGTACGCACGTTAGTTTCCTCCAATTTAAGTTCTGATGTTTGACATACACTTCGAGTTTCCGGGGCTCTTTGTGGGGCAAACAATACCATTTAACATATTACCTGCTACTTCGCATAATGTCAACGTTTTTCTGCTCGCATGAAAAATTTTTCAAAAGTTTACATCTTTGATCTATTCTCCTATCTGCCTCTATACTTCCAATTTCAATTACTGTATAAAAAGGAATTAAATTCCGTTATTTTTTGTATATTAAATAATTAAATTACAAAATAATGCATATTTATTTAATAAAAGTGTTGCTTTTTTATTTTTATGATGCTATTATTTGAAACATCAATTTTCAAAAGAATGCAAAGTAAGGGGAGTTTTTTTATGAAAGAGAAAATTATTTTAGCTTATTCCGGTGGATTAGATACATCTGTTGCCATTAAGTGGCTGACGGATGAAGGCTATGACGTGATTGCTTGTTGTTTAGACATCGGCGAAGGAAAAGATACGTCTTTTATCAAAGAAAAAGCATTGCAAGTTGGTGCTAGCGCTTCTTATGCGATTGATGCTAAAGAGGAATTTGCGCAAGAATTTGCTTTGGCTGCTCTTCAAGGACATACCTTCTATGAACAATCGTATCCATTAGTTTCTGCCCTTTCACGCCCCTTAATTGCGAAGAAACTAGTTGAACTTGCTCGCATGACAGGAGCTTCAACCATCGCTCATGGCTGTACCGGAAAAGGAAATGACCAAGTTCGATTTGAAGTTGCAATCAATGCTTTAGCACCTGACTTAAAAATTATCGCTCCTGTTCGTCAATGGCAGTGGTCTCGTGAAGAAGAAATTGCTTATGCAAAAACAAATGATATTCCAATTCCTGCAAATTTAGACAATCCTTATTCAATTGATCAAAATCTTTGGGGGCGTGCATGTGAATGCGGAATTTTAGAAGACCCTTGGGCCACCCCACCTGCAGGAGCTTACGAGTTAACGACTGCTTTAGAATATACACCAGATCTACCCGATGTGATTGAGCTAACATTTGAACACGGTATCCCAATTGAATTAAATCAAGAAAAGATGTCTTTATCACAACTAATCTTGACCTTAAATCAACTCGCTGGTAAACATGGAATCGGTCGAATTGATCATGTTGAAAATCGGTTAGTTGGTATCAAATCACGTGAAGTTTATGAATGTCCCGGAGCGGTGGTCTTGATGCAAGCGCACAAAGAATTGGAAGATTTGACTTTTGTACGTGAGCTTGCCCACTTTAAACCACTAATTGAGCAGCAGCTCAGTCAAATGATTTATGATGGTTTATGGTTCAATCCATTAACAGAAGCCTTGTTACAATTTCTAAAATCAACACAAATTTATGTAAATGGGACCGTCCGGGTCAAACTCTTTAAAGGAAACGTGATTGTTGAGGGGCGGAAATCATTTAATAGTCTGTATAGTGAAGAACTGGCTACTTATACATCCGCAGATACCTTTGATCAACAAGCAGCTATTGGGTTCATCAAACTTTGGGGATTACCTTCTAAAGTCCACGCAGAGGTACAATCGAAACAAGAAAACTTGTCACAAATAATTTAAATACACTAGCTAATGAAGATTTCTTTACGTTATAACAGGAAAAAGAAATCTTCATTGTTTTACATAATTTTGGGGAGGAACAGATATGGAAAAACTTTGGGGTGGTCGTTTTCAAGGCGAAAGTGAACAATGGATTGACGAATTTGGAGCATCCATTTCTTTTGACCAGAAGTTAGCAAAGCAAGATATCCTTGGCAGTTTAGCTCATGTCAAAATGCTTGGTCATACAGGAATTTTAACTACAGATGAAACGTTAGCAATTATTTCCGGTTTAGAAACTTTGCAGCAAAAATTAGCAGCAAATGAATTACAATTCACCATTGAAAATGAAGATATCCACTTAAATATCGAAACATTACTTCATCAAGAAATTGGTGCAGTTGCGGGAAAGTTACATACCGCTCGCAGCCGAAATGATCAAGTCGCGACAGATATGCATCTTTTTCTCAAGGAGACTGTTTTGGAATTAATAACCAAACTTCACCAGTTACGAACAACTTTAGTCAAGAAAGCTGAAGAACATGTTGAAACAATTGCACCTGGATATACGCACCTCCAACATGCACAGCCAATCTCCTTCGGCCATCATTTGCTCGCTTATTATCAGATGTTGACTAGGGATGCGGAACGTTTTGAAGAAAGTTTAAAACGAATTGATTTATCTCCACTTGGCAGTGCAGCACTGGCTGGAACTACCTTTCCAATCGACCGTCAATTTTCAGCAAAAGAATTAGGTTTTTCTGGTATTTATCAAAACAGTTTGGACGCTGTGAGTGATCGTGATTTTATCTTAGAATTTCTAAGTAATTGTTCTCTTTTAATGATGCATCTTTCACGTTTTTGCGAGGAATTGATTTTGTGGTGCAGCCATGAGTTTCAATTTGTTGAATTGACAGATACTTTCTCAACAGGAAGTTCAATTATGCCGCAAAAGAAAAATCCAGATATGGCTGAACTTATTCGTGGGAAAACAGGTAGAGTTTACGGAAATCTTTTTGGTCTTTTAGCCTTGATGAAAGGTTTACCACTTGCATACAATAAAGATTTTCAAGAAGATAAAGAAGGTATGTTTGACTCAAGTGAAACAGTTCTAGCTAGTTTAACGATCATGGATGGCATGATTGCAACGATGAAAGTCAATCAATCACGTATGCATGCTTCCACACAACAAGATTTTTCTAATGCAACAGAATTAGCTGACTACTTGGCTACCAAAGGAATGCCTTTCCGTCAAGCACATGAAATTGTCGGAAAACTTGTCCTCCATTGTACACAAAGAGGCTATTTTTTACAGGATATTCCATTAACTGAATTCCAAGCCATCAGTTCACTGATTGAAGACGATATTTACGATACTTTACGGTCAGAAGCAGCCGTTCAAAGAAGACATTCCGAAGGTGGAACTGGCTTTGACCAAGTAAGAGCACAAATCGACTACGCATTTTCTCAATTAGCATCTGAGATCGTTCCCTTGTCCTGAATTGCTTTGCGAAAGGTTAGTAATGCATAGGGCTCCCTTCTTCCACACAAAAAGACACACAACTTAATGAGTTGCGTGTCTTTTTCTTCTATTATTATAGAAATAAATTTCTAAGCATCAATTTCTGGAGCTTTTCCAAGATGTGCTTGGATCATCCAGATGCGTTTTTCAGTTGCTGTTTTAAATTCAATAAAGATATCTTGTGTAGGATCGTCGCCTTCTTCACCAGAAACTTCAATTCCTTTTTGGTAAAGATCAGCTAGATAACGATAATTTTTCACTAATGTTTCTAAACGTTCTGGAATCGTACGGTCCCAACGACCTACTTCATCAGAAATTTTTGTATTGTCTGCAAACTCACGTAATGTTGAGTAAGGTGCGCCATCAAGGGTGATCAAACGTTCTGAGATCTCATCTAATTGATCATTTAGATCATCCATGAATTCGTCCATCATTGGGTGCAAAGTAAGGAAACCTGGACCTCTCATGTACCAATGTGTTTGATGCACAACAACAGACATTTGACTTAAATCTGCAACTAATTGGTTCAATACTTCTTTTGTTTTTGGAAATTTCATTTTGTTACCTCCCTACATTTGTTTACATATAAAATCATAGTCAATTTTCAATTAAATGTACACTAAAACCAATTACCTGAGAATGATTTTCATCCAAGTAATCTTTAAATCATAAAAATCATCGAAAAGCAAATGATATATCATTTGCTTTTCGATGATTTTAACTAAATAATTTTCTGCTTATCACTTTGCGTATTTCATTTTAGAAAGGAGCAAATCAGATGATACTTCATTTTATTCTTGGTAGTTGTTTCGGGTCATTCTTTTGTTTAGTTGCACAACGGATTCCTATTAACGAATCCATTCTATCGCCTGGCTCACATTGCAATCACTGTCAAACACGTTTAGCTTGGTATGAGTTAATTCCTTTATTATCAATACTTTGGCAAAATTTTCACTGCCGTTATTGCCATTGTAAATTACCAATTAGTTATTTTTTAGCCGAGGTAGTTTGTGGCGCATTATTTAGCTGGCATTTTTATTTTTATTCATGGGATCTTCTTCTTTTATTTTGGATTAGCATGGCTTTTCTGCTAAGTCTAATGGATATCTTTTATCTGTTAATTGATTCTTTACTTCTTTATCTCATGTGGGGAATCTTGTGGTTATCTTGGTTTTTGAATGCCAATTTTCATTGGAAGAGTGTTCTCCTAGTCATTTTTGTTATGTGTTTGATTTTATCTTTTGTGCCTAGATCATTAGGAATAGGGGATTGTTTACTACTGATTTGTTGGAGTGGTGGATTGTCATTAGTTTCCTTAGCTCAATTACTATTTGTCGCTAGCTTGCTAGGCGTAACATACTTTGTTTTCTATTATGTGTGTTATCGTAAACAACTGGTGCATCTACCTTTTATCCCTTTTCTAACTATGGGATTAATTATTGTTTTAAGCAGCAAGTAAATAAAAAACGATGACCAGAGTCATCGTTTTTTATTAGCAATTATTCCAAATAGAAATTATTTTCGTTATTTTTTAGATACCTTATCTGACCACTTTTTTCGGATAAAACCAGCGCGTCCAGAACCTTCACGATATAAATTATAATGTACACGATTTTTTTTGTAATAGTCTTGATGATATTCTTCAGCCGGATAAAAAGTTACTTTTGGTTCAATTTTAGTTACAATCGGTTGTTCAAATCGACCACTCGCTTCCAATCGTTGCTTAGATTCTTCAGCTAGTCGTTGTTCTTCTTCACTTCCATAATAAATAACTGGTCGATACGAGTCTCCTCGATCAGCAAATTGTCCTAATGCATCCGTTGGATCTGTTTGTTGCCAATAAATATCCAGTAATTGTTCATAACTGATGATTTCCGGATCATATTCAATTTCTACAGCTTCTGTGTGTCCTGTTGTCCCCGTCGTTACTTGTTCATACGTTGGATTTGGAACATGTCCGCCAGTGTAACCAGAAGTGACGGAAATAATCCCTGGTTGCGTATCAAAAGGCTTTACCATGCACCAAAAACATCCGCCAGCAAAAACTGCTGTTTTCGTTTTACTTGTCATTTTATATCATCTCCCTTTTCTTTATCATACTCATTTCTAAGAAAAGGAACATTATTTTGCTTGAAACCAAAAAAATATTGTTAATCGCGCTTACCCTCTGGGGGTATATTTTAAAAGATGGACTTTACTTCTCTAAAAGCCACGAACCAGTAAGTTGTCCACATGTGGACATTTTATTTTTCTTTTTATTTATCATTCTTGTGGATATTTTCTCCTTAAACTTCACCCAAATTTATCCACAAAACACAAAAGAGGTCGAACGTCATGACGTTCGACCTCTTATTTCAATCCAAAATTCTCAAACGAATTGATTTATTTTGTTTGATTGTTGTTCATTGCATCTTCAGCAGCCATTTGTGCTTCAATATCAGAAATACTGTACACATTTTCGCTAGCCACACCAACTTCTTTTGGTTCCATGTCACGGTAACGTTGCATACCAGTACCAGCTGGGATGATTTTACCGATGATAACATTTTCTTTCAAACCAAGAAGTGGATCTTTCTTACCGCGAATTGCGGCATCCGTCAAGACACGAGTTGTTTCTTGGAATGATGCAGCAGATAAGAAACTGTTTGTTTCCAATGAAGCTTTTGTAATTCCTAGCAAGACTGGACGAGATGTCGCAGGAACACCACCAGCAACTAAAGTATTGTAGTTTTGATCTTTAAAGTCTGCAATATCCATTAAAGTACCTGGTAAGATTTCTGTGTCACCTGGGTCCATTACGCGAACTTTACGCAACATTTGACGTACCATTACTTCAATATGTTTATCTCCGATTTCTACCCCTTGCATGCGGTATACGCGTTGTACTTCACGCAATAGATAATTTTCAACAGATAAAACATCACGAACTTGCAACAATTGTTTAGGATCGATTGAACCTTCTGTTAATGGTGCACCACGATGAATCATATCGCCTTCAGCTACTTTCATACGTGCTGTATAAGGTACAGTGTACGTACGAGTATCTGTTTTACCTTTAATTGTTACTTCTTTTGTACGTGTCGCAGGATCTTCTGAGATGTCAATAACATCCCCAGTTACTTCTGTGATCACAGCTTGTCCTTTTGGATTACGTGCTTCAAAAATTTCTTGGACACGAGGAAGACCCTGAGTAATATCATCTCCGGCAACCCCACCCGTATGGAACGTACGCATTGTTAACTGTGTACCTGGTTCACCAATTGATTGAGCAGCGATTGTACCAACTGCTTCACCTACTTCAACGTCAGAACCAGTTGCAAGGTTACGTCCATAACAATGTTTACATACACCATGTTTTGTATTACATGTGAATACTGAGCGAATCGTTACCGTTTCAACACCAGCATCAACGATTTGTTTTGCAATATCTTCAGAAATCAATTCATTTCCTTCAATAATTAGTTCGTCTGTTTCCGGGTTACGGATTTCTTTACGAGTGTAACGTCCAATTAGACGATCTTCTAATGACTCAATGATTTCGTTTCCTTCACGGATTGCACGAATTTCAAGACCACGGTCAGTACCACAATCTTCTTCACGAATAATAACATCTTGTGCTACGTCAACTAAACGACGAGTCAAGTAACCTGAATCGGCTGTCTTCAAGGCAGTATCGGTCATCCCTTTACGAGCCCCGTGAGTTGAGATAAACATTTCTAAGACAGATAGTCCTTCGCGGAAGTTAGAAATGATTGGCAATTCCATGATTCGACCATTCGGAGCAGCCATCAATCCACGCATACCGGCAAGCTGAGTAAAGTTGGAGATGTTACCACGAGCCCCAGAATCAGACATCATGAAGATTGGATTTTTTGCTTCCAAACCTTCCATCAGTTTTTGTTGGATTTCATCTTTGGCAGCATTCCAAACAGCGATTACGCGTTCATAACGTTCGTCATCTGTGATCAGACCACGACGGAATTGTTTTGTAATTGTTTCAACTTGTTTGTGTGCATTTTGGATAATTCCTTGTTTTTCTTCAAGAACACTAATATCCGCAATCCCTACAGTGATACCTGCATGAGTTGAATGTTTGTATCCTAAGTCTTTCATACGGTCAAGCATTTTAGATGTTTCAGTCACTTTGAAACGTTTAAAGACTTCAGCGATGATGTTTCCTAAGTTTTTCTTCTTGAATGGCAAGATCAACTCTTGTTCTTTGATGTGTGCAGGAATATCTGTACCCGCTTCAACAAAGTATTTATCTGGCGTTTGAACTGTTAAGTTAAAGTCAGTTGGTTCATTCAAGTAAGGAAACTCTTGTGGCATGATTTCATTGAAGATAATCTTACCAACAGTAGTAATCATTGTGCGTTCTTTTTGCCAATCAGTAAATGGTTTGTCACCTAATGTGTTAGGATTTACACCAATACGAGAGTGTAAATGAACATAGCCATTACGCCATGCGATTACAGCTTCATTTTGATCTCTGAAGACCATTCCTTCGCCTTCACGACCTTCTTCTTCCATAGTTAGATAGTAGTTACCTAAAACCATATCTTGAGAAGGTGTTACAACTGGTTTACCATCTTTTGGATTCAAAATATTTTGTGCAGCTAGCATCAACATACGTGCTTCAGCTTGTGCTTCTTCATTCAATGGAACATGGACAGCCATTTGGTCTCCATCGAAATCGGCATTGTAGGCTTCACAAACAAGTGGATGCAAACGAATTGCACGGCCTTGTACCAATACTGGTTCAAATGCTTGAATACCAAGTCTGTGAAGTGTAGGTGCTCGGTTAAGTAATACTGGGTGTTCTTTGATTACGTCTTCTAAAACATCCCAAACTTCATCTTCTTGACGTTCGATTTTACGTTTTGCATTTTTGATGTTTGATGCAAGTTCACGTTGAACTAATTCACGCATTACAAATGGTTTGAACAATTCGATAGCCATTTCTTTTGGAAGACCACATTGATACATCTTCAAGAAAGGACCAACAACGATAACTGAACGACCAGAATAGTCAACACGTTTACCTAGTAAGTTTTGACGGAAACGACCTTGTTTCCCTTTTAGCATATGAGAAAGAGATTTCAATGGACGGTTACCTGGTCCAGTAACTGGACGGCCACGACGACCATTGTCAATCAATGCATCAACGGCTTCTTGTAACATACGTTTTTCATTTTGAACAATGATTCCTGGTGCATTCAAATCTAACAAACGTTTCAAACGATTGTTGCGGTTGATTACTCGACGATACAAATCGTTTAAATCACTTGTTGCAAAACGTCCACCTTCTAATTGAACCATTGGACGTAAATCAGGAGGGATTACAGGAATAACATCCATAACCATCCAGCTTGGTTCATTTCCAGAAGCACGGAATGCTTCTAAAATGTCTAAGCGACGAATAGCACGTGTACGTTTTTGTCCTTGTGCTGATTTCAATTCTTCTTTTAATTCAGCAACTTCTGCATCCAAATCAACATTATCTAATAATTGTTTGATTGCTTCCGCACCCATTGCAGCTTGGAATTCTTGACCATACTGTTCACGTTTCTCACGATATTCACGTTCAGTCAATAATTGTTTCTTCTCTAAATTAGTATTACCTGGTTCGATAACTACATAAGAGGCAAAATAAATGATTTCTTCCAATGCACGTGGGCTCATATCTAAAACAAGACCCATACGTGAAGGAATACCTTTAAAATACCAGATATGTGAAACAGGAGCAGCTAATTCAATGTGTCCCATACGTTCACGACGAACTTTCGAGCGAGTAACTTCTACTCCACAACGGTCACAAACAATTCCTTTATAACGGATACGTTTGTATTTTCCGCAGGCACATTCCCAGTCTTTTGTAGGACCAAAAATCCGCTCACAGAACAACCCTTCGCGTTCAGGTTTTAAGGTACGATAGTTAATCGTCTCAGGCTTTTTAACTTCGCCGTAAGACCAGCTTCTGATTTTTTCGGGAGAAGCCAAACCTATTTGCATACTTTCGAATTTATTTACATCGATCAAAAGGGGTTCCCTCCATTTCGTTTAATGGCAAAACCACAAGGCGGCTGATCATCGACCGCCTCGCAGCCCATAGACCGGATTAGTCTAATTTATCTTCTGCAGTTTCAAAGTTTTGGATTGCATCTTCATGCACTTGTTCAACTTGTTCTGCAGCTTGTTTTTCTAATTCTTTTGCAGATTGTTGTTCAGCAAATTTTGTTAAAGCATCTACTGTAATCAAATCATCATCTTCGTCATCCATGTCGCGTAATTCAATCTCTTCATCTTGGATATCTAAGACGCGCATGTCTAAACCTAATGATTGTAATTCTTTAACTAATACACGGAATGATTCTGGTACACCAGGTTTTGGAATTGGTTCGCCCTTAACGATTGCTTCGTATGTTTTCACACGACCAACAACGTCATCTGATTTGTATGTCAAGATTTCTTGTAGGGTATAAGCAGCACCATAAGCTTCCAGTGCCCAAACTTCCATTTCCCCAAAACGTTGTCCACCAAATTGAGCTTTACCACCCAATGGTTGTTGCGTAACCAATGAGTAAGGTCCAATTGAACGAGCATGTAATTTATCATCAACCATGTGGGCAAGTTTAATCATATACATAACCCCAACAGATACACGTCCATCGAAAGGTTCCCCAGTACGACCATCATAAAGAACTGTTTTAGCATCGCTAGCCATACCAGCTTCACGAACTGTTGCCCAAACATCTTCATCAGTCGCGCCATCAAATACAGGAGTTGCTACGTGGATTCCTAATTGACGTGCAGCCATACCTAAGTGTAATTCTAATACTTGTCCGATGTTCATCCGAGATGGTACCCCTAATGGATTCAACATGATATCGATTGGTGTTCCATCAGGTAAGAATGGCATATCTTCTTCTGGCATAATACGGGATACAACCCCTTTATTACCATGACGACCGGCCATCTTATCTCCTTCATGAATTTTACGTTTTTGAACGATATAAACACGAACGAGCATGTTAACACCTGGTGACAATTCATCGCCAGCTTCACGAGTAAAGATTTTTACATCATGAACGATTCCGCCACCACCATGTGGTACACGTAATGAAGTATCGCGAACTTCACGAGCTTTTTCGCCAAAGATTGCATGTAGCAAACGTTCTTCTGCTGATAATTCAGTTACACCTTTTGGAGTAACTTTACCAACAAGTAAATCGCCATCTTGAACTTCCGCACCAATGCGGATAATACCCATTTCATCTAAGTCTTTCAAAGCATCTTCCCCAACGTTAGGGATTTCGCGAGTAATTTCTTCAGGTCCTAATTTTGTATCACGAGCTTCTGACTCATACTCTTCAATATGGATTGAAGTATAAACATCATCTTTTACAAGACGACGACTCATGATAATCGCATCTTCATAGTTGTAACCTTCCCAAGTCATGAAACCAACTAAAACGTTTTGTCCTAGTGCCATTTCACCTTGTTCCATAGAAGGTCCATCTGCTAAAGTATCACCTTTTTCAACGCGTTCGCCTAAAAGAGCGATTGGGCGTTGGTTATAACTTGTTCCAGAGTTTGAACGACGGAATTTTGTTACAACATATTTATCTAATGCACCATTGTCACGACGAACACGGATTTCTGAAGCATCTACATACTCAACGACACCATCATGTTTACACAATAATGCAGCACCTGAGTCATGCGCAGATTTATATTCCATACCAGTACCAACCCATGGTGATTGTGGATTGATCAACGGAACAGCTTGACGCTGCATGTTGGCACCCATCAAGGCACGGTTGGAGTCATCGTTTTCCAAGAAAGGAATACATGCTGTCGCAACAGCTACTACTTGCTTAGGAGAAACGTCCATATAGTCAACTTTATCAATAGAAACTTCTAAGTTTTCACTTTGTGCACGAGCCATTACAACGTCTTCAGCAAATGTGCCATCTTCATTTAGAATACTATTTGCTTGGGCAACGATATAGTGGTCTTCGATGTCTGCAGTTAAGTAATCAATTTGATCAGTAACGCGTCCTGTCGCACGATCAACTCGGCGATATGGTGTTTCAATAAAACCAAACTTATTAACTTTTGCATAACTTGACAAACTGTTAATCAATCCGATATTCGGACCTTCAGGAGTTTCAATCGGACACATACGACCATAGTGAGAATAGTGAACGTCACGAACTTCATAACCAGCACGGTCACGAGTCAAACCACCAGGCCCTAAGGCTGATAGACGACGTTTATGTGTTAACTCACCCAATGGATTTGTTTGATCCATGAACTGTGACAACTGTGAAGAACCAAAGAATTCTTTGATACTTGCTACAACTGGACGAATATTAATCAATTGTTGTGGTGTTAATGTTTCTGTGTCTTGGATAGACATTCTTTCACGTACCACACGTTCCATACGAGCTAAACCAATACGGAATTGATTTTGCAATAATTCACCAACTGAACGGATACGACGATTACCTAAGTGATCGATATCATCAACATTTCCAATATCTTCCATTAAGTTCAAGAAGTAGCTCATTGAAGCAACAATATCTGCGGGACGAATAGTCTTAACAGCTGCTTCTGGGTAGCCATTACCGATTACGTTAACTTCACGTTCTGGATCTTTTGGTGAAAATACTTTAATCACTTGGACAGTCATTGGATCAGTGACTACACCATCTTCTGATGGGTAATAAGTAACTGAGTTCAAACCATTGTCAATAAATGGAGCTAATGTTTCCATCACTTGGTGTGTCAACACAGTTCCTTTTTCAACGATGATCTCACCAGTTTCTGGATCAACTAACGTTTCAGCTAATGTTAAGTTTAATAGACGTGTTTTTAAATCTAATTTTTTATTTACTTTGTAACGACCAACATTTGCTAAGTCGTAGCGTTTTGGATCGAAGAAACGAGCATTTAATAAGTTACGAGAACTATCTGCTGTTTTTGGTTCTCCTGGACGTAAACGTTCGTAAACATCTTTCAAACCTTCTTCTGTACGTGAATCACTTGCATTTTTGTGCAAATCTTTTTCAATAGTATTACGCAATGTTTCGCTATCACCAAATATTTCAAAAATCGTATCATCAGAACCAAATCCTAATGCACGAACTAAAACAGTCAAAGGAATTTTACGTGTACGGTCAATACGTACGTAAGAAATATCTTTTGCGTCAGTTTCCATTTCCAACCAAGCACCACGGTTAGGAATAACTGTTGATCCAAAGCCTTCTTTTCCGTTTTTGTCTACTTTCCCATGGAAGTAAACACCGGGTGAACGAACTAATTGAGAAACAATTACACGTTCAGCACCATTGATAATAAATGTACCTTGTTCAGTCATTAGTGGGAAATCACCAAAGAATACTTCTTGTGCTTTGATTTCACCTGTTTCACGATTTGTTAAACGCAAAGTAACATGTAATGGTGCAGAATAGTTAGCATCATGTGCGCGAGCTTCTGCTACTGTATACTTAGGTTCCTTAAGTTCATAATCCACAAATTCCAAAGATAAG
Source organism: Enterococcus sp. DIV0660C (assembly GCF_017316125.1). Lineage (GTDB taxonomy): Bacteria > Bacillota > Bacilli > Lactobacillales > Enterococcaceae > Enterococcus_B. Next base: position 38,838 of record NZ_JAFLWA010000014.1, read on the forward strand.
TTGCCATTAAAATCATCGATTGGCAAAATGTCTTCAAACATTTCTCTAAGTCCTTCATCTAAGAACCATTGGTAAGAGTCTGTTTGAATTTCAATCAAATTTGGTAATTCCAACACTTCACTGATGCGTGCGAAACTTCTACGTTCGCGATGTTTTCCGTATTTTACTACGTGTCCAGCCAAGCTCTTCACCCCTCTAAAATGTCATTCAAAAAGACTACCCGACTAATTGTTACAAAAATATTTCATATATTTTTTTTAGGTAACAACAGACATTTTTTGCGGCTTTTAGGCAAAAAAAAACCAAAAATAGAACAATCTCTTGAAAACTTACTTTCGTGAGCTCCTACTTTTGTTTCTCTTATAAAGCCGAAACGGACAATATTTCGTTTCTGCCTTTCATTCATCAGATAGTTTTTGCAACTTCATATAATACACGTATTTCGTACAAAAGTCAACCTCTCATCGCTTTGCTCACTTGCTTTCGCAACCTTTTCTTAATTCTTTCATCTACTATCAATTTTTTTCATTGATCACTTTTGTATTGACAGACCAAAACCCCTTTGCTAAGATTGAGGAAATTCATTTTGTGGAGGAATTACTATGATAACTAATCGAATAAAACCAACACAACTGAATAACTTTTTCTTTAGCTACTTTAGATAGGTTTGTATTCATCATGATGGATACAAACGTTAAACAACTTGTTTGTATCTATGATGGCTAAAGAACTTTGTATTACGCAAAAAGCCACGTAGACATTACGCTAAGTGGCTAAGCAAAGAAAATACAAAGTATTTCTGGTACCATACTTTTCTATTTATTTTCTCGCTTTTTCGAATCCATTTAGACGTCATGTCTGAATGGATTTTTTTGTTTCTTAAAACTAAGGGGGAAATCAAATGAAAAAGAATGTATTAATTGGACTTGGACTAACAGTATTACTTGCACTAGGTGGTTGTGCTCAAAAAAGCGAAGCAAAAAATGGCGATGAAGAAATGAAAACGGTGGGCGTACTTCAACTTGTACAACATAATTCTCTTGACGATTCTTATAAAGGTTTCAAAGAAGGTTTGTCAGAAGGTGGTTACGTTGAAGGAAAAAATTTAACAATTGATTATCAAAACGCTCAGAACAATCAAGATAACTTAAAAAGTATGAGCGAAAAATTAGTCAAAGAAAAACCTGATTTATTGTTGGGAATCGCAACACCTGCTGCTCAATCATTACTAAATGAAACGACAACTATTCCGATTACTGTTACTGCAGTGACTGATTTGAAAGAAGCCAAACTAGTTGCGTCCAACAAAGAACCCGGAGGAAATGTAACTGGCACTTCTGATATGGTTCCAATCAAAAAACAAATTGATTTATTACTAAGCATTGTTCCGAATGCAAAAAAAATCGGAATCATGTACAACAACGGCGAAGCAAACTCTAAACTTCAAGGTGATCTTGCTCAAAAAGAATTAGAAAAAGCTGGAATTAAAGTAAAAGTTTTAACTGCTAACTCAACCAACGATGTTCAACAAGTAACGAAAAGTTTAGCCAAAGACGTTGATGGCATTTATATTCCAACAGACAATACATTCGCTAGTGCCGCAAGTGTCGTTGGTGAAGTAGCAAAAGAAACAAAGACTCCTGTCGTTGCTGGTTCAGCTGCACAAGTAAAAGAAGGTGGACTTGCAACTGTCGGCATTGATTATGAAAAACTTGGAAAACAAACTGGAATCATGGCTGCAAAAATCCTTGATGGAAAAGCAACACCTGACTCACTTCCTGTTGAATCTGCAAACGATTTAGAACTAATTGTAAATGAAAAAATGGCTGATGATTTAGGAATTGATCCTGCCAGTATTAAAGCAGCTGAGTAGCAAACAATAGGAGGAACAAAATATGTTAAATCTATTTTCAATTTTCTTATCTTCTGCCTCACAAGGTGTTCTTTGGGCATTATTAGCAATTGGTGTTTATATTACGTTTCGTATTTTAGATATTGCTGATCTAACTGCTGAAGGAAGTTTTCCTTTAGGTGCTGGGATAGCGGCAATGAGTATTACAACAGGCATCCATCCTTTACTTGCTTGCCTACTAGGATTTTTAGGCGGTGCGTTGGCTGGATTGGTTTCCGGATTGCTTCATACAAAACTCAAAATTCCTGCATTACTTGCAGGAATCATCACCATGACAGGCTTGTATTCTGTGACTTCACGAGTGATGGGCGCACCTAATATCTCACTGCTTGGACAGCCCACTATTTTTGAATGGGTTGAGTCATTGGGCGTCTCAAAAACAACCGCCGTTTTAATTGTAGGTTTGTGTATCGCTTTACTGATTGTTTTTCTACTAGTGTTTTTCTTAAGAACAGAAACAGGACTTGCAATTCGAGCAACAGGAGACAACTTAGCGATGAGCGAAGCAAATGGCATCAACACGGATAACATGAAAATTATTGGCTATATGATCTCGAACGGTTGCATTGCTTTAGCTGGCTCCTTACTTGCACAAAACAATGGTTTTGCTGACTTAAACTCTGGAATTGGCACAATCGTTATTGGCTTAGCTTCGATCATCATTGCAGAAGTCTTGTTCCGTAACCAGCCACTACTTTCACGTTTCTTGACAGTCATTCTTGGTGCAGTGATTTATCGTTTTATTTTAGCACTCGTTTTCGAATTAAATGTCGAACCTAGTGACTCCAAATTGGCTTCTGCTTTAGTTTTAGTTATCTGTTTATCTTTCCCACAAATTCAAGAAAAATTGCGTATTCCTAAATTCAATCGAGGAGGGAACAACAAATGAGTGCCGTACTGACAATTAAAGATTTACACCATACTTTTGAAAAAGGAACAACAAACGAAAATCACGTACTAAAGGGAATTAATCTCTCACTTCAACCAGCTGATTTTGTAACAATTATTGGCGGGAATGGTGCTGGAAAATCTACCTTACTTAATAGTATCGCGGGAACTTTTACCGCTGATCAAGGAAAAATTATTTTGCGTGAACAAGACATTACCAAAAAATCGGTAGTAGAACGTTCTAAAAATATCAGCCGTGTATTCCAAGATCCCAAACTAGGGACAGCTGTTCGTTTAACTGTTGAAGAAAATTTAGCGCTTGCAATGAAACGAGGAAAGAAACGTGGCTTCTTTCGTGGCGTAAAACCTCGGGATCGTCAATTTTTTAAAGAGCAACTAGCAAGTTTGAATTTAGGATTAGAAAATCGTTTGACCACAGAAATCGGCTTATTATCTGGCGGGCAACGCCAAGCAATCACATTGTTAATGGCAACGCTACAACGCCCCGAATTGATTTTATTAGATGAACATACCGCTGCACTTGATCCGGCAACTTCTGCCACTGTAATGAAATTGACTCAGAAATTAATTCAGGAACAAAAACTAACAGCTTTTATGGTTACGCATGATATGGAAGATGCTATTCGTTACGGCAATCGTTTAATCATGTTGCATCAAGGGCAAATCGTTGTGGATATTACAAATGAAGAAAAACAACAATTAACTGTTGCTAAATTACTTGATCTTTTCAAAAAAAATAGTGGTACCACACTCAAAGAAGACACCGTTCTTTTAGCTTAAACATTCTTTGTAATCTACAAAAATTCAATCAGCGGAAATTAACTTTTTACTATTGTATACGAAGAAAGTCAGAATTTGATACAATAGCAAAAAAGGAGTTGGATAACCAGATGGCTACAAAAGATACTGTACTTCGCTTATTAAAAAATTCAACGACATTTCTTTCTGGAGAAAAAATCGCCCAAGAACTACAACTTTCTCGTACCAGTGTTTGGAAAGCAATCAAAGAACTAGAAAAAGCTGGCTATCAATTCGAACACGGTCCTATTGGCTACCGCTATTTACCTTCTGATGTACTAGATGCAACGGAAATCAAACAGGAACTTCAGAACGATCAACCACGTTTACACGTGAAGACAATGACTACTTCTCAATCAACAATGCAAGATGCAAAACTAGCTGCCGCAAAGGGAACCGACGATCCAACATTATTTGTTGCAGACATGCAGGAAAACGCACGTGGACGCTTCGGTCGGCCTTTTTTTGCCGAACCAGGACGTGGCATTTACATGAGTTTACTTTTGCATCCTAACCAAGAATTTGATGAGTTACCTCAATACACATTGGTTGCAGCTAGCGCTTGTGCCAAAGCAATTGAAAAACTTACAGGAGTATCAACTCAAATCAAATGGGTCAATGATATTTATGTCAATGGTAAAAAGATTTGTGGCATTTTATCAGAAGCAATTAGTGATATGGAATCTGGCAGGATCAGTCACGTGATTATTGGGATGGGCATTAATTTTTCATTGCCTCAAAACGAATTTCCCCAAGAAATACAGCAAAAAGCAACTTCAATATTTCCTGATGGACATGCTTTGATTACTCGTAATCAATTAATCATTGAAATTTGGAAAGAATTATTTACTTATTTACGTGAACCAGCAAATAAAGAATACTTGTCCTTCTATCGAAAAAAATCATTTGTGTTAGGTAAACAAGTCTCTTTTACCCAAAAAGGCACCACCTACCATGGTGTTGCTAAATCAATTACTGATACAGGTGAATTAGTCGTTCAAACACCTCAAGAACTTAAAGTATTATCTTCTGGGGAAATTAGTCTTTCATCAATCAATTAAAAAATACGCATACCTTATGACAAAATTTTTATCATAAGATATGCGTATTTTTTATTAAATATTTTGAAAAAGAATGGTTAACAATAATCCTAGAACATAACTGCCGTTAAATAAAATCATATTTTTGATAGAGTAACTAAAACTGATTGGCTGTGGCAAACTCTTTTTGAATGCTTGCAAGTTCCCATGAATTTTCGGAAAAGTTGCTAGTATAATCAAGATCGGCCATTCAAACACACCTGTTAACAGTCCTAATAATATAGCTATATAACTAGCATACATTAAGCTTTGAAAAAGGACTGTGCCCACTGGACGACCAATATAAAACACTAAGGTATAACGATGATTTTCAATATCTCGATCAAGATCTCTTAAATTGTTGGCTAGCATGATATTAGCAATTGTAAAAACTAATGGTAAGGAAGCAAGAACAATAGCTGCAACTGCCCAAAAATTCCCTTCCAAAGCAAAATCACCAGTTTGAAAATCAATCATTAAATCATATACATTTGTACTATGAGTATTGACATATACGACCATTGCAAAAATTCCTAGGCCCATCGTAAATCCACTAAAAATTTCTCCCAGTGGCATACGTGATAACGGAATTGGCCCAAAAGTATAAAACACACCAATAAAGCAACAAATAGCACCCATCACTAACAATAACCAACCCGTTTGAATCGTTAAAATGATGCCGATAATAAAAACAAATGCAATCATTCCTAAAATCATATTTCGAATAATTTTCGGTGAAGTTTTTGTTCGACCGATTACATTTTCTTGATATTTATAAACTTCTGAATGCGCTTTTTGATAATCCATATAATTATTGATTGCCGTTGTTGCCAAATCAAAAACTAACATTCCTATAAAAAATAAAAGTGTACTTAACCAGTGTACTTCATGAAAAAAAGCGATAGAGAATAAAACCCCTATCGCAAAAGGAAATACACTTGCCACTTTTGTTCGAATCTCAACGACTTCTAAAAAAATTTTCAGTGACATCTGCTTACTCCTACTCTAGCTTTGAACGATCACCCATTGCGTAATCTGAGTCTTCTGCTAACTTAAATTCATCTTTGATTGGATCAGTCACATAGACTTTTCCTTCTTTGGTAACAAAAATAGCATTTGTTCCATTGTCTAGTTCTTCAACATAAGATAACCCTTTTTTCACACCCATTGAGAAAACAGCTGTTGAAAGACCATCCCCATCAATCGATTTGTTTGTGATGATTGTCACACTGGCAATGTCATTATCAAAAGGATAACCTGTTTTAGGATCAAATAAATGATGGTATTTCACGCCATCTACTTCCAAATACCGTTCATATATGCCTGAAGTTACCAATGTTTTATTTTTTTCTTTGATTGTTCCTAAAACAGAACCGCGAGCAAGATTAGGATCCTGAATACCTACATTCCAATCTTGATTTTTTCCACGAGGACTGTGTCCCAAAACATACACATTTCCACCTAAATCAACAATTGCTGTTGTTACACCATTATCTTTAAGTACTTTGATAACTTCATCAGTAATGTACCCTTTAGCAATTGCACCTAAGTCAATGATCATTCCTTTTTCTTTTAAGTAAACAGTTTTCTCTTCATCGTTTAGTTCAATTTTATGATAGTCAACTAATTTTAAAGCTTGATCAATTTCTTCTTGCGATGGCTTTCTTGCATCATCAAAACCAATGCGCCACAGCTGTGTTACTGAACCAATTGCCATGTCAAAACCGCCGCGAGAATCTTCACTATATTCATACGCTTTTTTTACAAGTGAATAAACATCATCAGAAACTTTAACAGGTTTAATACCTGCTTGTGCATTGACCTCATCAATCTCAGAGCCTGATTGATTAATTGTAATTTTATCGCCCAATTCTTTCACACGATCAAAGGCTGGTGTTAATACAGACTCTTTTCCTTCATCATATACTCGTATTCGCACATAAGTTCCTAACAAAAATTTTTCTTGTGCATATGGTTCACTTAGAATTCCTTTGGCTGGTTTATCACTTTCTACTGTCTTTTCAGATGATGAACCACAACCAACTAGTGCAACTAAAGTACATACGGCTAGTAAGGAAAGTAGTAATTTTTTTCGCATAATTTTCCCCTTTTTACTTATTCTTAAGTTATCATACCTTCTTTTTTTCTAAATGAAAAGGTCGATATCAAAAAGAAAGAGGCTGATCTCAATTAAGTGATCAGCCCGTCATCATTTCTTGTTTAATTATTTAGTTACGATGTTGTCAACTTCAATTGTCTTTGTGTCGCCTTTTTCAGCAGCATTGATCAATTGTTGACCATACATAATAAATGAATGTGAGCTATGTGTAGCGCCTGTTACTACTTCTACATCAGCTGGTGAACCGTCTTCTTCACTCATCACTTTAACTAATTCTTCGTTTAGTTCTGGGATGTATGTTTCTGGAGCAGTTCCGCTTTTTTCTTTCATTGATTTGTTGTATTCTTCATCATCTTGTTTTGATTTTCCATCTGCATTGATGTAATCAAAGTTTGATTTTGTAACTTTACCGTCAGCTACAGTTAATTCAAATGTTGTACGGTAACCATTTTTTTCATTTTTTTCTTCTAATTTATAAGTACCGTCTTTCAAGTCAGCACCATTATCAATTTCAATTGTTTCTGTGTTTCCAGCTTGAGCAGCTTGAACTAATTGTTGAGCGTAGTTTTGGAAGCTTTCTGATGAGTGAGTTGCTCCTGTTACTACTTCTACATCACCTGGGTTTTGTGCTTCAACAAATTTTTCATTTAATTCAGGAATAAATGCTTCTGGATTTGTGCCAGATTTTGCTTTCATATTTTTATTGTAATCAGCATCTTCTTGTTTTGATTTTCCATCTTCATTTACATTATCATAGTTTGATTCAGTGATCTTTCCATCTTTAACAACCATTGTGAACACTGTACGATAACCATTTGAATAATTTTTTTCTTCCAATTTATATGTGCCATCTTGTAATTCTCCACCTGCAATTACCGTTGCAGTTGATTCTGTTGTTGAACTTTGTGAAGATTGTGCAACTGAAGACTCTGAAGTTGAACTGTCTGAACTACTGTTGTTATCTGCTCCACAAGCTCCTAATACCAAGGCTGAAAAAGCTAAAACAGCAAATCCAGTTACAAAACGATTCTTTTTCATTATTAACCCACCAATCCCTTTTTATAATTCTTATAAATAATTTGTGATTCATTATACATTCTAATGAATCATACCAATAAGTCAACCGTTTTCTAAAAAAAAATAACACGAACGTATAAATCGTTTTCTTTCAGTAATTTTCGTGAAAAAAACGCTTAATAATCTTTTGATTAAAAAATGAAAAAGGAGTTAGACAAATTTACATAACGTATATATAATGTAAAAGGATTGTGTAATAATTATCAAACTGAAATGTTTACTAAGGAGCGGATTATCAATGACAAAGCAAAATATTGTCGTTGTAGGTGCAGGGTATGCCGGTGTGTCAGCAACAAAATTACTGGCAAAAAAACTTAAAAAAGAAGACGTAACGATCACTTTGATTGATCGCCATTCTTATCACACTATGATGACAGAACTACATGAAGTTGCCGGAGGGCGTGTTGAGCCAGAAGCCATTCAATATGACTTACAGCATTTATTCTCTCGCCAAAAAAATGTGCAATTAGTCACCGATACAGTAATTGGTATCGACAAAGAAAAGAAAATTGTTAAAACAAAACTAGGTACTTATCCATTTGATCAATTGATTTTAGGTATGGGTGGCGAGCCAAATGATTTCGGAACTCCTGGAGTGAAGGAACATGGATTCACGCTTTGGTCATTTGAAGACTCAGTAAAAATTCGTGAACACATTGAAACAACGGTTGCTAAAGCTGCAATTGAACCAGATGATGCTTTACGAAAAGCAATGCTAACATTTGTTGTCTGTGGTTCTGGATTCACTGGAATTGAAATGATTGGTGAATTAATCGATTGGAAAGCGCGTTTAGCGAAAGACTATAAATTAGATCCAAACGAAATCACTTTAATGGTGGTTGAAGCAATGCCAACGATTTTAAATATGCTTGATCGTAATGACGCCGCTAAAGCAGAGCGTTACTTACAAAAACATCAAGTTGAGTTGTTACTAAACTCTCCAATCGTTGAAGTTGATGCCAATCATATTAAATTAAAAGACGGACGTCAAATTCCAACACATACATTGATCTGGACAGCTGGTGTCAAAGGTACAACTGATGCTGCTGACTTTGGTCTTGAAACAGCTCGTGGCCAACGTCTTGTTGCTAACGAATACATGCAAGCTAAAGGATACGAAGATAAAAACATTTATATTATTGGTGACTTGGTATTCTATGAAGAATTTCCAAATACACCAACTCCTCAAATTGTTCAAGCAGCTGAACAAACAGGTCATACTGCTGCTGCTAACATCGTCGCTTCTATCAAAGGTGGCGAGAAACATAAATTCAAAGGAAACTATCAAGGATTTATGGTTTCGATCGGTGCTAAATGGGGCGTCGCAAACTTATTTGATAAAATTCATTTAAGCGGATTTTTAGCTATTATCATGAAACATATCGTCAACTTGAAATATTTCTTTGATATTCGTTCTGGTTACTATATGTTCCAATACTTGATGCATGAATTCTTCCATATCAAAGATGATCGTAATGTTGCCCGTGGACATTCTTCACGCTACGGAAATGTTTTATGGAGTGTTCCACTTCGCGTTTTCTACGGTTTGGTATGGTTTATCGAAGCTGGCAAGAAAATTGTCGGTGACGGTGAAGTACTAAAACCTAGCACTTGGTTTGGTGAAGGTTCATGGTTCCAAGGAAATAGTGTATTCCCTTGGACATGGGAATACACTGTTACTGATGTAGCAAGTGGTGCATCAGCAGCCGGTGATGCAACAACAGCTGCAAGTGGCGCTGGTGAAGCAACTGCAGAAACAGCGACGCAAGCTGCGCATTTTGGTTTAAGTTACGCTTATGGTGAACAGCCAATGGCTGTTATCGAAAAATCACCAAATTGGTTTACAAAAATCATGCAATTTATTATGCCAAATAATGATGTTGCAATGTTCTTCCAAAAATTTATGGTCTTCTTCGAAATTGCTTTAGCATTAGCATTGATTGCAGGATTGTTTACATGGTTATGTAGTGCAACAACAATCGTTCTTGTCATTACTTTCTGTCTATCAGGTATGTTCTATTGGGTAAACATTTGGTTTATCTTTGTAGCATTCGCACTTATGAATGGTTCTGGTCGTGCAATTGGTTTAGATCGTTGGGTCATCCCATGGTTGCAACGTACACTAGGTAGTTGGTGGTATGGCAGACCAAAAGCTCGCTACGGCGAAAAATAAAATGATTTTAGAAGAAAGTTCTAGGGAAGCCTAGGACTTTCTTTTGTTCCTATGCTAAAATTGGAGCAGTTATTCTGGAACAAGGAGGTCAATTACAGAATGAAAGATTTTATCAAGAAAAGTTTACTCAAACCATGGGATATCTTCATCATTATGCTTTTGATTGTCCTTTCTTTTTTGCCAATTATTATTTTTGGTAGTCAACAAAGCCAGTCCGTTGCAGAAAAAGAAGCTGTTTTACGCGTAGATGGAACAGAAATCAAAACATTTCCTTTAATCAGTGGAAATAAAAGCTACACTTACACATATACAGATGCAGATGGTGACTACAATATTATTGAAATCGCCGGTGATAAAATACGAATGAAAGAAGCAGATTGTGGGGATCAAATTTGCGTTCGTCGCGGATGGGTAACGAAAAACGGCGAAACAATTGTTTGCTTACCTCATAAATTAGTGATCGAAGTTCGATCAACAGACGGGAGTGAGGAAGACAGCTTGATTTACTAGCTGAAAAAATTATGAGCAAACTACAAAAATTGATTTATATCTCCTTACTCGTAGCCCAAGGAGTCATTATTGGCTTGTTAGAAAATATGATTCCTTACCCGTTTGCTTTTGCTCCTGGTGCAAAATTAGGATTAGCAAATTTGATTACCATCGTAGCTATTTTTACAATGAAAAAAAGAGATAGTTTCCTCTTGATTTGGTTGCGATTATTTCTAACAACTTTACTTGGTGGAACAATTTCAACTTTTCTTTATAGTATGAGTGGTGCTTTATTAAGTTACTTTGGCATGCTTTTGATAAAACAATTAGGACCAAAACGTGTCAGCATTATTGGAATCAGTGCTACAGGTGGTTTTATGCATAATGTAGGCCAATTAGTCACTGCGTCCTTTATTGCTCAATCTTGGACAGTTATGCTGTACCTACCTGTCCTTTCAATTTTTGGCATTTTATCTGGAATCGCAATTGGTATTGCCGCAAATTATTTATTACAGCATGTCCAAACACTTCAACGATTCCAACTGGATTATGAACGGGAAACCAAACAAAAATGGAGTCCAGTGTTTTTAAAAAAATAATCGTTATACGAGGAGTTTTTTATGAATCTACATCCAATGTGGAAAAATTACCCAACTTTAGCTTTAGAACTAGAAGCTACATTAACCAAAATGGAAAAAATCATCAATCTTAAAAATAAACCTGTCGAACAAGCAATTCGCGAAACAATTCATGCTGGTGGAAAGTTATTACGACCAGCTTATCAATTACTTTTTTCACAATTTGGATCAGAACGTGATCGTGACAAAGCAATCTCACTTGCTGCGTCAATTGAAATGTTACACACAGCGACACTCATTCACGATGATATCGTTGATGAATCAGATTTACGCCGGGGAAAGCCCACTTTACGTAATCAATTTGGGAACACCGTTGCCGTATATGCAGGCGATTATTTATTTGTTTGTTGTTTCAAGTTATTATCAGACTACTCAACATCACTTAAAAGTTTACAACTTAACTCAAGAAGTATGGAAAAAGTCCTTGATGGTGAACTTGGCCAAATGGATGATCGTTATCAATACAATTTATCTGTAAAAGAGTATTTAGAAAATATCTCGGGAAAAACAGCTGAACTCTTTCAATTAAGTTGTTTTATTGGTGCCTATGAAAGTGGTACATCTGAATATTTTGCTAAAAAAGCAGGTGAAATTGGCAAAAATATCGGCATTGCCTTTCAAATCATTGATGATATCTTAGATTACACACAGGACAGTGAGGAAATTGGTAAACCCGTTTTGGAAGACATGCGTCAAGGTGTCTACTCGCTACCATTGATTTATTCTTTGCAAAAGGAACAGGCTGCTTTACTCCCTTATTTAGAAAAAAGAACGAATATGACCCTTGAAGATGTCAATAAAGTTCGACAACTAGTTCATGAATTTGGTGGTGTCAAACAAGCGCAACAACTAGCTACTAAATATACAGAGGCTGCTTTGAAAGACATTCAAAAATTACCTCAAACAACCGAGCAAACCAAAGAAAATTTATTAACTTTAACACAAACCATCTTGACTAGAACAAATTAAAAACGTTCAAGCA
>NZ_JAFLWA010000015.1 GCF_017316125.1 Enterococcus sp. DIV0660C
GAAAAAGAGTTTTTTTATTTGCTCACTTCACTTCTTTTGCGTAAAACGATTTTCTGATAGTAATAATCTGCTTTTTTATAGGATAATATCCACAAACCTGATACAAGAAAACGCCCAAACAAACCAATCAACGGCTGGAAAAATACCCCAATAATCAAACCAATATTGATAATCATCGAAATCATGCTGCGATGATCCTTTGAAACTGTTTTGACTACATGAGAATCTTTGTTATTTGCTTTCAACACTTGTTTGATCAAAATACCAAAAGATAGACTCCACATTGTGTAAACAATGACATAAGACATCTCAGGCCAAAATGCTGTCGGATTTCTTCCGACCCAGCTCGTAACTGATGGACAAAGCGTCAACCAAAACAACCAAAAAATATTTGCCCACACCACTCGATAGTTAATTTTATCTGCCATTTGAAAGATGCGATGATGATTGACCCAAATTACTGCAACAAAGAGAAAACTGATTGAATAGGCAAGTAAAGTATTTCTGATTCCCCACAAAGATTGAAAGTTAGCAGGATCAGGAATTTCAATATCTAGCACTAGCACTGTTAAAACAATAGCTACCACACCATCTGTAAAAGCTTCTAACCTTGATTTAGTCATTTTTTTCTCCCTTATTTCAATGCTGATTACATTTTAGCACTGGTTCTAAAAAAATACTTACCGATAATACTGTATAAATTTTCAGAAAATTGTTGCGTACACACACAATTTCTGTTACCTTAAAAAAAATGAATTTTAAAGGAGACTCGTCTATGACAAAAAAACTGTCATTTAAAGAAAGTATTTTTATTGGTTCAATGCTTTTTGGATTATTTTTTGGAGCAGGAAACTTAATTTTCCCTGTTCACATGGGACAAGAGGCTGGCTCTGCCGTTTTTTGGGCAAATCTTGGGTTCTTAGTTACTGGAATTGGCTTGCCCTTCTTGGGTGTTATCGCTATTGGCGTATCAAAAAGCTCTGGGGTCTATGAATTAGCACAACGTGTGAATCGAAAATATGCTATTATTTTTACTATTTTACTTTATTTAGTCGTTGGCCCTTTTTTTGCTTTACCACGGTTAGCCAGCACTTCCTTTGAAATCGGATTAGCACCTTTCATTGCACCAAAGCAACAGTCACTTTTTCTAGCACTTTTTAGTATCTTGTTCTTCTTTACTGCTTGGTGGCTATCGCGCAAACCAACTAAAATTTTAGATTACGTTGGTAAATTTTTGAATCCGATCTTTTTAATCTTACTAGGAATCTTACTTTTACTAGGATTTTTGAATCCACTTGGATCTATCGCTGATACTCCAATCCAGCCTAATTATCAAACCCATGCCTTCTTCACCGGTTTCACTCAAGGCTACAATACATTAGACGCTCTTGCTTCATTAGCTTTTGGAATCATCATCGTGACAACGATTCGTGGGATGGGAATTACTAAATCCTCAGATATTGCAAAAGGTACAATCAAATCTGGTGCCATCAGTGTCCTTTTGATGGGAATCATTTATACGTTGCTTTCTTACTTAGGAACGATGAGTTTAGGTACGTTTCCTTTGAGTGAAAATGGTGGGATCGCTCTTGCACAAATTGCAGATCACTATTTAGGAACTTATGGAAGCATCTTGTTAGCACTGATTGTGATTCTGGCTTGTTTAAAAACTGGGATTGGTTTGATCACGGCATTTGCCGAAACCTTTTCGGAGCTTTTCCCAAAGAGAAGCTATTTATTTTATGTGACACTTGCAAGTGTCCTTGCTTGCCTTGTTGCTAATGTTGGTTTAACAAATATCATCCAGATTTCTTTACCTGTCTTGATGTTTATTTATCCTTTAGCAATGACATTGATTTTATTGGTATTATGTGAGCCGTTGTTTAAAAAAAGAGCATGTGTTTATCGAATGACTACGTATTTTACTTTGATTGCTTCTGTTCTTGATGCGTTAAATGCCGCACCTGCTGTAATCAAAGATACACCGTTCGTTCAAACAATTTTACGATTTGCTACAAGCTATTTGCCGTTCTTTTCTTTTGGCATGGGATGGATTGTTCCCGCAATTATTGGCTTCGTTATTGGCTTGGTTTGGAGCTTCGTAAAAAAAGAAACTGCGCCATCAGCAATTGAGTAATCTTTTTTACACGAAATAAAAAAGACATTTTTTTATTGCTAAAACTTAACAACTTTCGAAAAAAATCGTCACAAAATATTCACAACTTCGCTCTATTATATACACATACCAACAAACAACCCTAACAACACTTTTTCATTTTTTAACTCCTTTCCTGCTAGCCCCCCAGCTAGCAGGATCTTTTTTTAGAGAACAAATCAAAAAAGAGCTTTTCTATCAAAAGATAGAAAAGCTCTTTTAGCTTTCTTAAAATAAAACACACATCTTAACGTGATAAACGTTCTTGTTCTCCACTTGGCGATAGACTCGTGATTTTCTCAATTTGCTCAATGGGAATCATTCGAATTTGTTGCTCATCATTTCGTAAACGAATCATGACACGCTCTTTTTCAACGGTTTTTGTCGCTACCCATCCAGATACAGTTTCATGCTTATTACTTAAACGATTTTCTCTCACTTGCAAAACAACTAAACTATCTTTTGCCGCAGCTTTTTGAAGCTCAAGAACAAACTCTCCTTGCTTGCGTACATTCTTGGCTTTTTCTTCTGTGTCATTGACAAAAGAATCAAAAAACTGATACGACGTGTGCGTCACTAACTTGGTAAGTTTCTTCATTGGTGATACTGTTTCCTCGTCCATCGAATGTACTCCTCCTTTTGCTAAGAAAGTAATGAATTAAGTAATTTTATTTTACCTAAATTTAATGAAAAAAACAAGAAAATAAGCTTTCTAACTAAAACTCGCTCTTTTATCCCCAATATAAAAAATGTTATTTTATATTCTCTTTTTTACGTAAAATTCCAATGATCCAATCCTTCATTGATTAACTGAAATGTTTCCTCAAAGTTATTTGTAAAATAGGGATCAGGAACATCTGTCGTTTCTTTCCCAGGAACAACACTCATAAACAATTTGATTTTAGCTTGAGTATTTTTAGGCGCGACTCGCTGTAATTCTCGTACATTTTCTTGATCCATGCCGATAATCCAATCAAAGGTCTCGAAATCTTTTGAGGTAATTTGGCGAGCAATCATGTTGCCTGTATCAATGTCTTCTTGGTTAAGAATTCTTTGCGTTCCGGGATGTGGTGAAGAACCGATTTCATAAGAACTTGTAGCAGCAGAGTCAATCAAAAAGTCAGCATCCCGCTTTGCTTCTTGAACTCTTTTTTGTAGCAATCCTTCTGCCATTGGTGAGCGACAAATATTGCCTAAACAAACAAATAAAACTTTGGTCATTTTTTCCCTCCATTTTATAAAACATTCTTCATTTCCTTACTCATCTGTCTCTGATTCTTCCTGAGCATATAATCGGTAAGAATAAAGCTCCGTATCTTTTGCCAATCGAAATAATTGCATCGCGATTTCCATTGGTGTTTCCTGATAGTCATGCGTTATCCAATTTACCAAAACACCGCTACAGCCATAAGAGAAAAAGCGAGCATAAAAAAGTTTGTCTTGTTGCGACAATTGCCTTTCTTGATCCATTTGATTAAAAATACTAATAAAAGATTGTTGGATGATTGTCGAAAATTCTTGTTGCAAGACTTCTTGGTCTGATGCAACTGTATTGCTATAAAATTCCTTGTTATCAGCAATAGCCTTCAGCATTTTTAAGGCTTGTTCTTCCCAATTATCTAATGATAAATTATGAGCATCTAAAAAGTGAAAGGCATCCTCAAAGTACACCCAACGAAGCAAGTCATACTTGTCTGTAAAATGATAATAAAATGTTTGACGGTTGATATTCGCCTCGTACGCAATTTCTTGAACAGTTATTTTGCGAAATGTTTTTTGTTGACACAAGCGAATCAGTGAATGTTTGATTATTTGTTTCGTATGAATGGAATCTCCCATTTTTTTTCCTCCCATCTCAGTAAATTTCTACTTCAATAACTATTCATTATAGGGATAACCAAAGTGCTCATAAGCATATGCAGTAGCAATTCTCCCACGAGGTGTTCGTTTTAAAAAACCTTTTTGAATCAAGAATGGTTCGTACATATCTTCAACAGTTTCACGTTCTTCACCAATATTTACAGACAACGTGCTTAAACCGACTGGCCCACCACCATATAATTCAATCATCGTTCGCAATAGCTTTTGGTCAACGTAGTCTAGTCCCGCATGATCGACTTGTAAAAGAGTCAGCGCTTGGTCCGCGATGTTTCGGTCGATTTTTCCATCTGCTTGAACTTGTGCAAAGTCACGCACTCTTTTTAACAAGCGGTTCGCAATCCGTGGGGTTCCTCTAGAACGACGTGCAATTTCAATTGCCCCGTCTTCTACGATATCTGTTTGAAAAATAGAAGCAGAACGCTGAACGATTTCTCGTAAATCTCCCTCATCGTAGTATTCCATGTGTGAAATGATCCCAAAGCGGTCACGCAATGGTGCTGAAAGCATCCCAGCACGCGTCGTCGCTCCAATCAATGTAAATGGAGGTAAAGGGAAATGAACGGGGTGTGCTGTGGGACCTTGCCCTACCATGATATCTACGTAAAAGTCTTCCATTGCAGAATACAATGTTTCTTCCGCCACTCGTGGTAAGCGATGGATTTCATCAATGAACAATACATCGCCTGCTTCCAATTCATTCAAAATTGCAACAAGATCGCCAGGTCGTTCAATCGCTGGCCCGCTCGTGGTACGGATATTTACAGACATCTCATTTGCGATTACCATTGCCATCGTCGTTTTCCCTAACCCTGGCGGACCATACAATAGTACATGATCAAGTGGTTCTTCACGATTACGAGCGGCTTCGATATAAATTTGAAGTTCCTGTTTCACCTTATTTTGTCCAATGTATTGTGACAATAAATGTGGTCGGAGAGATTTTTCCAAACTAAGTTCATTCTCGCCAGTTTCTGGTGATAGAATATGTTCGTCTGTCATCGTGCTTCCCTCCTACTTTTTCATCATCAATTTTAGCGCCTGGCGTAGATATTCATCGGTAGTCAAATTTTCTTGTGCTTGTAATTGTTTTTCTACACGTTTCACTTCTTTTGCACTATATCCCAACGCAGTTAAAGCTTCCATTGCTTCAGCTAATGCCGTCGTATCTTGTGTATTGGCTTCATCAAATAAATTGATTGGTGCTTCGATACTGATTTCACCTAATTTTCCTTTTAGATCCAAAATCATTTGTTGTGCGGTCTTTTTACCAACACCTGGGAATTTTGTTAAATAAGTAACATCGCCAGACTCGATTGCATGAATCAAACCCGAGTGATCATCACTCGCCATGATTGCTAACGCGCTTTTTGGGCCAATTCCTGAAACACTAACGAGTCTTAAGAACAATTGCTTCTCTTCTAAGCTAGAAAAACCATAAAGTAGATGACCGTCTTCACGAATGACCTGGTGTAAATAGATAGTTATTTCTTTGTTCATCTTACCACTATAACGATAAGGATTTCCTAAGGCGATTTGGTAACCAATTCCTTGATTTTCTACCACAATATAATAAGGGCTGATAAATGTAACCATCCCTTTTAGATATTCATACATTCAATTTTCCTCTTTCTTTCACACACATACGTTCGCTTTATTGTAGCACATTTCAACGACTGAAAAAAGTAGCTTCCTTTTAAGCAAATTCAAACAAAAAACTAAAAAAAGCGAATAAAAAAGAAACCTCGCTTCGGCTTGCTTATTTCGAGGTTTCTCTTCCTTTCGTTAGGTGGATCATTCAACAAGTGATTTATATTTTTCATAACCTTGCTCAGCCATTTCATCATATGGAATGAATTTTAACGCAGCTGAATTGATACAGTAACGTAATCCACCTTTATCTGCTGGACCATCATTAAAAACATGACCAAGATGTGAATCGGCACTTTGACTTCTAACTTCTACTCTGTGCATGCCATGTGAGCGATCGTTTTTTTCAGCAATTTCATCGTCACTAATCGGCTTACTGAAAGATGGCCAGCCACAGCCTGCATCGTATTTTTCCGTTGAACTAAATAAAGGTTTTCCACTCACGATGTCAACATAAATTCCTTTTTCATAAAAGTCATCATATTTTCCACTAAATGGACGTTCAGTTGCATTTTCTTGCGTCACTGCGTATGCGATTGGCGATAATTTTTGTTTCAATTCTTCATCAGTTACTGGATTTTTTTCTTTTGCCATTGACGTCATCTCCTTTTCTGTTAATCTTACTGACCAACAACCAAAAGAGGCAACTAATCTGCTCACTTCTTGCTAAGAATCAAACTTTACGACGACGCGCAAATTCAACAAAGCGAAACTTATCTAATCGATGAATGGATTCTGTATACTCAAAGCAACGCGTATCTTCTAGGTGAACTAATCCTCGAACAATCACCACGTAGGGATCATCATTTAAGGTCATTGCATCGTAGATCTCTGGTGTCACAGGTTCTACCGTAATTTCTTTTTGCGCATAAGCAATCGTCAATCCCAAGTTATTTTCAAAATAATCATAGATAGATGCTTCTGCTTGTTCAGTTGACAAAGTCGGTACTACTTCTTTCAATAAGTAATCACGATCTAAAATCACAACCTCACCTGCGATTTTTCGCTGTCGAACTAAATGCCAAACTGGCGTCCCAACTGTCCATCCAGTAATTTCGCTTAATTCTTTATCGACTTTTGTTTCAACTAACTCTTGAACAATCGTTTTGCTTGGAATATTTTGAGTTTCTTGCAATTCTTTGTAGCTCGTCAGTCCTGAAATTGGAAAATCAAAACGACTTCTTTCTAAGACAATCGATCCTTTTCCTTGTTTTTTCTGAATATAACCTTCTGTTGTCAATAGCTGCAGTGCTTTTCGGATCGTTTCTCGAGAGACACCGTATATTTTGATTAATTGATTTTCACTTGGTAAAAGTGTGTGCGGAGGATATTGCTTTGCTAAAATTTTTTTCTCCAGATCCAAAAAAATTTCATTAAATTTATTCATTGTTTTGATTCCTCCACCCAATTATTTTTTCGATTATTGCTCCACTATACTATAGCATTGTTTTCATTTCAATGTTCAAAAAAGATGAGGAAAGTCGCGTATCACCAGAGAATAAATCGATTACGAGGACAAATAACAGCACTTGAAATAAAACGCTTGCATTTCGTTTTTGATTCCAGTATAGTTAACTAAAGGAACTTGCATAGACAAGTTAAGTGAAAGGAGTTTTTCTTATGACAAAGTACCAAGCAGATGCCGAGAAATTGTTAAAAGAAATCGGTGGAAAAGAAAATATTGCTGCAGTCAGCCATTGTGCCACTCGGATGCGTTTTGTTTTAAATGATCCAGCAATAGCGAATGAGGAAGCAATAGAAGATATTCCAAGTGTAAAAGGAATGTTCACTAATGCTGGACAGTTCCAAGTTATTATTGGTAACGATGTAGCAACTTTCTACAACGATTTTGTTTCTGTATCTGGTGTAGAAGGTGTCTCAAAAGAACAAAGTAAAGCGTATGCAAAACAAAATCTTAATCCTATTCAACGAGCAGTCGCTGTTTTAGCTGAAATTTTTACCCCATTGATTCCCGCAATTATTGTTGGTGGACTGATTTTAGGATTTCGAAATGTATTGGAAGGAATCCAATTTGATAGTCTAGGTGGCACAATCGTTGAACACTCACAATTTTGGAGCGGTGTAAATGCGTTCTTATGGTTACCTGGTGAAGCGATTTTCCATTTCCTACCAGTTGGTATTACTTGGAGCATCGCGAAAAAGATGGGTACTACGCAAATATTAGGAATTGTTTTAGGTATTACCTTAGTTTCTCCGCAATTATTAAATGCGTATAGCGTTGCATCTACCGCAGCTGCGGATATTCCATTTTGGGATTTTGGCTTCGCTCAAGTTGATATGATTGGTTACCAGGCACAAGTTATCCCTGCGATGTTAGCTGGGTTTATGCTTGCGTATCTAGAAATCTTTTTCCGAAAAATTATTCCACAATCCATTTCAATGATTTTCGTTCCACTTTTCTCATTAGTTCCAACTGTTTTAGCCGCGCATGTCATTTTAGGACCAATTGGTTGGACAATCGGAAGTTGGATCTCTACTGTCGTTAATGCTGGGTTGACTTCTTCCATTAGTTGGTTATTCAGCGCTGTCTTTGGTTTCTTGTATGCTCCACTCGTAATCACAGGACTCCACCACATGACAAACGCGATTGATATGCAGTTAATTGCAGACTTTGGTTCTACAAACCTTTGGCCGATGATTGCACTATCTAACATTGCTCAAGGTTCAGCCGTCTTAGCAATTATTTTCTTACATCGTGGAAATGAAAAAGAAGAACAAATTTCGATTCCGGCTATGATTTCTTGTTACTTAGGAGTTACTGAGCCTGCGATGTTCGGGATCAATCTAAAATATGTTTATCCATTTGTTGCGGCAATGATTGGTTCTGGTTTAGCTGGTATGTTCGCCACATTGATGAGCGTTCGCGCAAATGCAATTGGTGTTGGTGGCTTACCAGGGATTTTAGCGATTCAGGCAGAGTCTTGGGTACCTTTCATCATCTCAATGATTATTGCCATCTTTATCCCGTTCGGCTTAACAGTTATTTTCAGACGTCAAGGAATCTTAAATAAAATCGATCCTGTTTCTCCAGCTGCTGAAGCTATCGGTGCACAATTTGAAACAGCAGACGGTACAACAGCTGTTCCAGAAAAAAAACAATTCGAAGCTACTACTTCCACACTTAAAACAGAAAAATTATTTGCAGTAGCTGCAGGTGAACTAAAAGAAATCACTCAAGTAGATGATCCTGTTTTCTCACAAAAAATGATGGGTGACGGCTATGCTGTCGTACCAACGAACAACAAAGTTTTCTCCCCAGTTACTGGAACAATCACTAACATTTTTGAAACCAAACACGCCATTGGTATTCTTTCTAAAGAAGGCATTGAAGTTTTAGTACACATGGGCTTAGATACAGTTGAACTAAAAGGAACTCCATTCACCGTTCACGTTCAAGAAGGTGAGTTAGTAACCCCAAGTTCACTGATTGCAGAAATGGCTGTTGAACAAGTAGAACAAGCAGGGAAGAAAACAGACATTCTTATTGTCTTAACAAATACCGAAAAAATTGACAGCTTCTCACTTGATGAAACTGGACTTGTTCGCCCAGAAGAACAAGTTGGTCAAGCTGAAGTTCGCTAGGTCTTTTGCTCTTTGATTCATAAACAAAAAATAAGAGTCACGACAA
>NZ_JAFLWA010000016.1 GCF_017316125.1 Enterococcus sp. DIV0660C
GAAGATAAATAAAACCAAGTACAACGGAACCAAGTACAACAGAACCAAGTACAACAGAACCAAGTACAACGGAACCAAGTACAACAGAACCAAGTACAACGGAACCAAGTACAACAGAACCAAGTACAACAGAACCAAGTACGACAGAATCAAGTACAACAGAATCAAAAAATGATTTAACAACAGGTTCATCAAGTAATAAGCCAAATGGAAGTTCAGATCAATCAAGCGGTGGCTCTCTTCCTAAGACAGGTGATTCTGGAAGTAATCCAATTGTTATTATCATTGGATTAGCATTTATTGGATTAGCAGTATTTAGTTTACGCAAGAACAAAAAACATTAAACTAAATTTGATAGTAAATAAATGATAGAAGATTTGAGATATAAAAAGATATCTTTATTAATCGGACCTCCAAAAATTAGACCAAAAATCTAATTTTTGGAGGTCGATTTTTTTATGGTTAAATTATAGCTCTGTTTTAAAAGATTCCGATTTTCCAAACAAGAAAAACCAGAATTGTCTATGACTTCTACCAATCAAATGGACGAGTAGAGTTCGCTGCTTCGAAAAACTCTACATTTTTTGGTAACTTCAATTTCTTAAAATAAATGGTCATTTGTTAGTTTTATAGTAAATACTAATTTTAGTTGGAGTGTTTTCTTTGTTTCTATTAATTCGCTTTTTAAACTATCAAAAAAATATAGATAAGATGAGTTTGGAGCAATTTTTAATGGAAGTAAAGTTCTGGTATTAAAACAGACTGCTTGGACATACATAGTGCTAATTTCAAAATCATTCGTGGAGGGCAAGTTATCGCATTTGAGAATCATGTCTATATTTCAGGTTCATTTTTTTACTTTAAATTAAGATAGTTATGCAACATATTCGCTTTGTTTTTTGGATTGAGGTATCATTCTACATAACATTTATAATGAAGGAGAATGTTTTTTATGTATATTCCTAATAATCAATCTAAATTAGAGACCCAAATGAATGTAGAATTTTTACGTTTTATTGATAAAGATACCTATTTAAAGATGCTTATTTTGGAATACCTAAAACTCCGCCCTTATTATGTACCAGCAAATGAAATAGCTGGGAATTTTAATATTACATATAAAAAAAGTAACATGATGCTTTTGGATTTAAAAAATGAAATGGATACTTATTTTAAAGATAATGAGAGCTCAATTGACTTTATTAGAGGCAAGGGATACTTTCTAAAAGCTCATGATGGTACGGATTTAAGAGGGTTTATAACAGAACTTATATATAAAAATCCTATGGTTGTGTTATTACATGATCTTATTTTTAAACGAATTACGTCAGTTCAAAAATATTGTCAAGAAAAGTTTATCAGTGAGTCAAAACTAAAAAAAGATTTATCAAAGCTAAAAAAATCTGTAGAAAAATTAGATGTTTCTATCGATAGAAACAAAATGACGTTAATCGGTCCTGAAAATAAGGTAAGATTTTTGATCTTTATATTTTATTGGAAAGTAAACAAAGATGCTTGGCCATTCGAGTATATTAATGAGAATGAAATAGTCAGCAGTGTTAATGAGTGGTCATATGTACAACAATTAAATCGAATCGAAAAAAGAAAGCTAGTTTATCATATAGCTATATGGAGATTACGGATAGCACAAAAGAACTTCATTGAGAATAGCGATGTATATGAGGGAAAAGTATTTCAAAAATTTAAACAAGAAATGGAGAAAGCTGATTTGATTCGTACATCAAATATTCATGAATTTCATGGACTATTTGATGTATTTAAAGTTTTTAATTTTCTTCCAAATATGGAGGAGTGCTTTTGTGAGGAACTATCTAACTATGTACCTGAAGCTGTGCAAACGAGTGTGGTCTTAGACTTATTTGAAAAAGAGTTTTTTCAAATAAGTGATATGAGAGTACACAAGCAAACAAAAATGTTTTTATTTAGTACACATAATATGGTAAAAATAAGCCCAAATTTAGAAATTGATGAATTGGGTAATTCTTATATACGTTATATAAACACCTTAGTCCCAAAATTGTCGGAAAGAATGAAGTTTTTCATAAATGATTTGCAAAATAATTTACAGAGCAATATTTTTGATAAGGAAAGATTATTGAATATACGATATTGTATGATTTTCTATCTAGCAAATAAACTAACAGTCTATGAAAAAAAAATATATGTTTTATTTGAAACAGAGTTAAATTCATATATAAGAAATTATCAACGGGATATATTAGAATACATTTTGCAAAAAACATATAATGTATCTGTTTTATTTGAAGAAGAACTCCCCCCTGAAGTTACCCCCGATTTAATAGTATCCAACTTAAGAATGTACGACACTAATGATAACTTGAGAGTCACTGTTTCACGAAATTTGACCTTATATGAAATAATAAATATTCTCATAGCTATACGAAATTTACATTAGGATTTTTACAGTTGAGTTTTGGTGGAATCGTTTTCTTTGTTCTTATAAACTAAAATAACTCAGTACAATAGTTCATACTGGGTTATTTTACATAGAAAGGGGAGATAACGGTGAACGCTATTTTAGATTTTCATACCTCTAAAGATGAAATATTCAATGAGATACACAATTATAAAGTATCAGAAAACTCTATAATTTTGAGGTATGTTGAACAATTATTTAATGAAATAGAACTAATTTTATTTAAAGATAGGAGTAAAGTGTTTGAAATAGTTAAAACTATTGTCGGTATAGATACTAAGCTACTGATGCTTGATAAATTCAACCCAAAATTCTAATGTTCAACATTAGTGCAGCTATTTATAAAAAAGTAAAGTCTGAGGTATTGAAACTTTCCATACCTCATTGAAAAAGAAAAAAACTTATTAAAGCATAAGGGGTCATCTTCTCTACTAAAATTTAGGATAGCTAGTTAGTTTTATAAGAGATTAAAAATGTAATAGTAATAATAACCATAACAACGAGAAAATAAATAGCTTTTAGATATAAGGATTTTTTCAATTAGGCTACCATATCTAAAGGCCAGTGACCAACTATTAACGCCATAAGTTTTCTCGTTCAAAAGGGTAGTACTAAAATGTTTGAAATTATTAAGGTGGAATTAAAATGGAAAGAATGCTTGCGAGGGAATGGCTTTTAACACCAGAAGTAGACTTAGAGATAAAAATAGTTAATTATTTATTTAATGCCGATAGGTTTGTTTCTACTGCAGAGCTATCAGCGGTTCTTAATGAAGAAACCAAAAAGATTACTAAAGTTGTACAAAAATTAGAGGAACATGTAGAGAATCATGGCGATAAAAATATTCAATTATTAAGGGTAAAAAGAGGTGGAGTTCGTTTAGTTCTTCCTTCAGAAACAGATATGAAAGCATTGTTATCTCATTTATTATTGAAGAGTCCCTTGATTGCTTTATTGGATGAATTATTTTCTAATACATTCATTTCTGTTATAAATTATTCACAAAATAACTATATTAGTGAAGCAACAGTAAGAAGATATATAAGAAAAATCAGAACTTACCTTGGACAATATAATATAGATATAGCTAGAAGAGATTTTTCAATAGAGGGCTCCGAGAAACAAATTAGAATTTTTATGTTGTTGTTTTATTGGAGGATTAATCAAGGGGTTGGTTGGCCATTTAGAAATATTTCTGAACATAGAGTAGAGAGAATAGTAGATTATTTATGTGATGAGAAGAAAGGTTTATCAAAAGTTTCTAGAATTGAGCGTAGGCGTATGATGTTTTATATCGCAATTACGTTAATTCGAACAAGAGAGAAAAAATACATTAAAATAATTCGTGAATGGGAAATGGAGCGCAATTCGTATTTTGATAAATTTTTTGAAGCTTTTTCTGAACTAAAAAAAGATATTTTTTTGAGTGAGGATGAGATTCTATTTCATTATGAAATATGGAAGATATTCTTATGGACAAGTGATATGGCTGGAATTATTGAGCAAGAGAAAGAGAAACAAAGTGGTGTAGCAATTTCAGTAAATGCTACTTTAAGGCTTTTTCAAGAATATTTCTTTACTTTAAATCCAAGTTTTATTAAACGGATTGAACCCTATTTATATGCTACACATATGTCAGCTAGTTTGTTTGAAAACTTGCTAACTGATTTGAATGGGTATCAGTATTTAAGAAAGATTGAGTTATACTACCCGGAATTAAAGAAACGTATATCCAACCTTATAGACATTTTGTATAAAACCACCAATAATAAAATTTTTTTAGAAGAAAACTACTTAATTATTTACTATTGGGCGATATTTAGCCACTTTAATAAGGCAGCTATGTATGAAAAAGAGACAAATCTACTTTTAGAAACAGATTTACCCAAATCTTTAAGAGAAACACTTAGACAGATGGTTGAAGGTCATTTTAATTTCAAATATAATATTAACGTATATACGAGTGACATGAATTACAATGAAAATGAGATGGATATTATTCTATCAACTAATACGCTTGATGGACTAGATAAAGAGTATCCTAATGCGAAGATCATTGCTATTAATCGAGAAATTAGAAATAGAGATTTAAAAAGAATTGAACAAGAATTGAATAAGAGCTATTGAATAATTTAGAATATTGAAAAGAATCTATAGCAAGAATATTCTTAAAAAAATACACGTACAAAAATCATTTTTCGGATTTTTGTACGTGTGTTTTTTTTTATTTGAAAAAAATTCAGTCAAAAAAGTGTTTTTTAAGGTCTTGTTTTTGATTATCTGCCGATTCTGAAAATGTTATTGTATATTCACTCGGCAGTGAGTGTGTCATATCTAAAGTAGATGAAAATATATATGTTGCTGAGTAAAAGTTGTGTATTTGGGTATTATAGATCCAGTATTTCAGATTCATGTAGTGTATTCCGAAAAAGACAGAAGAATTTGCTAACTAGATATATGTTTCATAGGAAAGGAGCGTTTATTAGTAATAAAAAAGATTAAGCAATCTATCTTTTGTGCAAAGTGAGTAACGTTATAGGTATCGATACATAAGTCTATGTCCCTTATATTATTTGTAAAAAAAAGGAGATGTTAATTATCAAATATATGGATAAGTTTAAAAAGTGTGTAACATTGGGGGCAACGACAGTAATGTTGTTCCAATCTTTATCAGTAGTACCGACAACTGTACTTGCGGAAGAGAACAATAAAAGCAACACAGAAGTAGTAGAATCTTCAAAAGCTAATGAAGCGATTGAAGAAAGTACAAGCAATA
>NZ_JAFLWA010000017.1 GCF_017316125.1 Enterococcus sp. DIV0660C
GTTTCAACTGATGGAGTTTCTTGAACTGTTTCTGGAGCTGGAGCATGAGCGACTTCTTGAGTTGTATCGTGTTGCACAGGTTCGGCTTGAACTGCTTCTGTTTGAGGAGCAACATAAGTTGTTGCTTGTTGCTCAGCAGTTGGGATAGTTAAAGTTTGACCTGCAAAAATCAGATTGATATCTGAAATTGAATTTGATTGAGCAATTTGGTTAATCAAGGAGTTATCGCCAACATATTTTTGTGAAATAGTTGATAATGAATCGCCTGATTGAACAGTGTACGCTTCGTCTGCGTGTGTTGTTGTTCCCATAAATAATGCAGCGCCGGCAGCCAGAGTTGTTCCTAATAGTACAGTTTTAAGTGATTTCATATAATATATATTCTCCTTCGAATCATAAAAGTTTTTGTTAAGTGTTTTTCAACATGGACATACTTTATCATGTGAAAAGATTTCATAGGTAAAAGATTGATGACACTTTGTAACAGAGTTGGGTTTTTTGTAACAAAAATATTATCAAAAAATGTGGGTAAAATGAAAAAAAGCACATAAAGCAACCACAGCAATACTTTTCAGGAGAGAAAAATGAGAAAGTATGTTCTGGTTTTTGTACGTAAAAAGGAAAAAAATTTGTTTTTAAAGGAATTTTTGAGAAAATAGTGCATATATTTTTGAAATCTAGTGGGTGATGATACAATAAAAGAAAAGGGAGGCGGTTTCAATGACTATCAATTACCAAAATATTTTAGTTGCTGTTGATGGATCGAAGCAATCAGAGAAAGCTTTTTCTGAAGCGCTATCAATTGCCAAACAAAATCATGCAAGTTTATCTATTGTGTCGATTATCAATGAAGTTGAATTAACACACAGTGCGTACGCATTTTCAAAAATTTATGCAGAAGAAAAAGAAGCAATTGAATTAGAAATGTTGAAAAAAATCAACGATGCAAAGGAGTACGGGATTGATTCGATCCATGCAGTGGTTGAAACCGGAGACCCTCGCGAACTGATCGGAACAGTTATTCCCAATAAAGAACAGATTGATTTGATTGTGATGGGGGCAACAGGGAAAGGAGCGATTCAACAAGCATTAGTTGGATCGACAACTTCTTTTGTAGTGACACATGCGCCGTGTAATGTTTTGGTAGTTAAATAAGGAAAGCGGGTATGTAAAATGGTTCAACCACAAGATGTAACGGCTCCTAAAGAAAAAATAAAAGTTTTGTCGATTATTGAAGATGTAACGAAGACCAAAAAAGGTTACTCAACAGCATTTGTAAAATGGAAGGACAAGAAAACGATCGCTGTTCGGTGGGATGGAGATAATCGTTTAGATAAAGGATTTCCGGTGACTACGAATGGTTATCATCCATCGTGGTTTATTCTACCTGAGAGATTAGCTGCACTTTATAGTCAGGATTTCGTTCATACGCAGCAAGCTTTAGATGAACTGGAAGAATTTCTGCAAAAAAAGCAGAATTGAATGAATAAACACACTTTTCTTCTATATTAATAGAAGAAAAGTAATAAAAGAAAAGTGAGAACGTGAGTTGTGAGAAACAATTCACGTTTTTTTGCATACAAAAACCAGCTAAGTAAAATTAGCTGGTCAAGCAATCAGGCAAGATTTAAAAGGAACGTTCAACAAGCAAAATTTTTGCGTGTTACAACGTTAATTTTTTTTATTGTACAGAATAAACAACCACACAATCAACAAAATAACTGAAATTGTAAGCCCCAAGACATACTTGCTTAACAAAGAAGTCGTCTCCCAATGGCGAATAGAAAAAATTTGGTAAGTGAAATAAGCGCTAGGGAGAGAAACAATCAGCACGGAGACTTTTTTTCTCGTCCAGCGGGTATAATAGAAAGTAATCAAAGCCATAGTAAAAAATGGAATGTAAAAGAATAGTTGACCCAAGATCAGCATGGTAAGCCTCCTATATCAAAATAAGCCCATGTTACAAAATAACATGTCAAGTTGAATGGTGCAAGCTTATTTGTGAAGAGCACACAATAAATTCGCTCTTTGATTTTGATTGTCTCGTAAATTCCTGATATAATCGAACTTGAAAGAGAGGATGAAAATTTTCATGGACCATGTGATATTAGAAATTGACTTACATTTAGTAAATAATATACGAGTGATTTATTATGTTGTCAGTAACAGTGTAGAAAAACGTGTGTTGACGAATAAAATCAATGGTATTTTAAGTAAAAAAGAGGTTCATCGCTTTAATAATGGCGAAGAAGAATTTTATAGTATTCCGGTTGAAAAAATCATCTACACAACGGTGAAAGTCAGAAAAGATTTGGATACGAAAAAAAGTTATGAACCAATTTTTACTACGTATTAATGATGGAGGAAGAAAGAATGAATCCATATGATGAACAAATCCAAGCATTGATTGCTGGAGAAATTGAAAAAATCGAAGTCAAACGTGAGGAGGTAATGACCTTTCGTGATGCTTGGCTAAAGTTGGAAGATCGCAAATATGTGGTTGGAAAAGCCTCTTTGAATGGAAATGTTACCTATCACTATGATCCAACACGCTTATATTAACAAAATGATAAAAAAGCTAGACTAAAAGTGTTTAATAGGCGAAAATAATCCTTGTAAATGAAATTTATAACGAGATTATTTAGCCTTTTTGTGTGCAGTTTTCAATTAAAAACGTTTATTCTATACCTAATTTAGCAATCATTTTGGTAAAAAAATCAATCGTTCGTGTTACAATACGGCTATTATGGTGGGGGGAATCATATGGAAACATCGATCTCTAAGGCTACAATCAGAAATTGGCAAAGGCTGTCGACTGAAAAAGATACTAGACTAAAGTCTCGTGCAAATAAAACTTTATCTGAGAAGTACATTGTTCCTGTTGAGTATTATCAACGTCCGAAAAATAAATACTTTTCATCAGAAATCGTAGATATGATGAAGACGGAGCAATTAACGATAGCGAGTGTTGTTTATCAAATAGCTTGTGAGTTATTATCAAATGCTGGAATCTTAAAACATCAACATGTAAAGAAGGTTTTAGATGAGTTCAAAAGGAATAACGAATTATCAGAGGTAACCTTTCAGCTCACTATTCCAGATGATGAACGAGATATTCTAGGAATCACTTATCAGAGTTTATTGGTAGAAGGCGAAAAAAATAAAAAAGGGTCCTATTATACACCTGAAAATGTCGTTGAGGAAATGACCAAGAAAATTGATCTCAAAGAAAAGGTTATTCTAGATCCTTGTTGTGGAAGTGGCTCTTTTTTGTTGAGTATTCCTTGTGAAGACCCACGGCGATTAGTAGGATTTGATAATGATGAAATCGCTGTTTTTATCACAAAAATCAATCTGTTATTGAAATTTAAAAATTTAGAGTTTGAGCCACAAGTATATGTACGTGATTTTTTAAATGATCAGCTTTCTGATTTTGCAAATAAATTTGACTATATCATTACCAATCCTCCTTGGGGAGCATTGCCCAAAGGATTTAAGAATACTGAAATCAATTCAAAAGAAACTTTCTCTCATTTCCTTGTCCATTCAAAAAAATTCCTCAAAAAAAATGGTTGTTTGATCTATTTATTGCCAGAGTCATTTTTGAATGTCAAAACACATAAAGATTTGAGACTCTATGTTTTAAATAACTATGAAATTAAGAATATCCATGTTTATGACAAACTTTTTGCAGGCGTGACAACGAAGTATATTAGCATTCAACTAGAGCTGGGAAAACAGCATGATTTGATCGAAGTATATCGTGGAGAGCGCTCTTGGAAAGTCTTGATTGACGCATTTTATCAAACAGAAAATTACAATTACAACTTAATAGCTGTGGAAGATTATCACTTGATTGAAAAAATAAAAGAAAAGAAAAACTTTGATTTGAAAGAGAGTGAATGGGCCTTAGGAATTGTAACAGGGGATAACAAAAATAAATTGAAAAATAACATGGATTCTGGTTTGGAGCCAATTTATACAGGAAAAGAAATTACAGCGTATCAATTATTAGCTCCTAAAAAATTTATACGTTATGATCGAGAAAATTTTCAGCAAGTAGCAAAAGATGAAATCTATCGAGCAAAAGAAAAATTAGTCTATAAATTTATTTCTAAAAAACTTGTATTTGCCTATGATAAAGAGGGTTCACTGTTTTTAAATAGTGCAAATATCTTAATTCCAAATACGAAAAATGCTTCAATCAAAACAATTATGGCTCTTTTGAATTCAACACTCTATGCATATATTTATACTTGTTTGTTTGGGGAAATTAAAATTTTGCGAGGAAACTTAGAAGAACTACCATTTCCTAAAATCAGTACGAAACAGGATAATGAAATCAGTGATCTTGTAGCTAACTATTTAGAAAAGCAAGATCCAATGATATTGAGAAAACTTGATAAGGTAATTTATCAGTTGTTCGATTTAACACCAAAAGAGATCCAGTTAGTTGAAAAAACATTCGCGTAAAAAAGACCACCAAATTTTTTTGGTGGTCTTTTTTTGATGTAAACAGATGCTTTTATCTAGCAATTAAATTTGATAAAAAATATCATAGAGTTCTTCATAAGTAAGCCAACGAACGAAATGATTTTTAAAATGATAATCCATCGTACCTTGGTTGATATGAAACTGCCCCTCACCGATATTTCCACGATGCTGTTTATTAGAATAGTTTTGAATCATTTGGATTTGGTCTGTTTTCGCCTCGAAAATGGCAATTTGATCTTCAAAAAAGAGACCATAAATCAAGTAATGAAATTCATTAGGTTTTACTTGTTGGATATTACAATCGAATAGTGCGCCATTGAGAACGTCTTGAAAGCTGATCATTCTCCGTTCGATTGTCGCATTCAAAATTTCCTTAATGATATTTTGAGGAGTGATTTTTTGCTTGTTTTGAGAAAGAACAGTTGAAAACTTTACTTCATAGTTGATCTTGTCTTTACATAGATCATAATTGAGTGCAGTGGACATATCCAAAGCATAAATATTTTTGATCATTAGTTCTGCAACCGTACCAAATCGCCGAGTTTTAAGCGAAAAAATACCATCTCTGAAATCCTCAATGTGCTTTTCCATAAATTTGTTCCTTTCAAAATCAATTCTATGTTAGCAAAATAAACAAGAAACGTATCAAATTGTTTATTTTACTTGCCATCTGATGCAGTAAAATAGCTTCTGTAGGTAATCTATGTCAGAAAAATCTTCAATGGATGTGCTTTATTTGTAGGAGAACTGTTTTGAGCCACAACCTTATTCACGGTGTTCCCCAAGCAACTCCTCCATATAGCTTGCACCCTCGCAAAATAGGAGAAGCTATTTTGAATGGTCGCTCGCTATCTAGTCGGAGCTGACCGCTTGGAACCACAACCTTATTCACGGTGTTCCCCAAGCAACTCCTCCATATAGCTTACACCCTCGCAAAATAGGAGAAGCTATTTTGGATGGTCGCTCGCTATCTAGTCGGAGCTGACCGCTTGGAGCCACAACCTTATTCACGGTGTTCCCCAAGCAACTCCTCCATATAGCTTACACCCTCGCAAAATAGGAGAAGCTATTTTGGATGGTCGCTCGCTATCTAGTCGGAGCTGACCGCTTGGAACCACAACCTTTATTTAAACAAACTTTTGATTTTATCAGTGATACCATCAACATCGATATCTTTCAAAAGGTTTTTTGCTTGCTCAACATAGTTGCCAAGTTCATCCTTATGGTCTTCGATAAATTGTTTTGCTTCGTCTAAGTTTCCTTCATTAACCATTTCTTTTACTTTTGCAATTAATTCGTCTTTATTCATTTTGTCCCATCCTTTATAGTTATTAAAAAGTAACGAATAACAATATAAAATGCTTTTAATATCATGTTCAGATTACTTTTACATTATTAGTTTATCAGATAATAAGTTTTTTTTACATAATAGTTGTTATGAAATTTGACTGCATTGCTAAAGTATGAGAGAAAACTCATTCCTAGGTCGGAGGTTTCTGTTTTCTGTTTCTAGTTATAATAAATGCAATAACATAGGAGGTAGGAAAATGAAAGTAGTTAAATTTTTTGTAGGAATTATTCTGATTGGCGGGTTAAGTTTGTTTGGATTAAAGATGTATACGGCAAACCAACATGGTGAATTTGCTGGTATAGCGGATCAACTGAATCCGTTGGTAACAGAAGGAGAAGTTTATGTAAAAACAAAAAAACCAGATTCTGTTAATAGTTACGGAACAGCAACCTATGTTCAGGAAGCGGCAGATGAAAACGGAAAAAAACGAATCGTTGAATTCAACGGACTTGGCGTGTTAAAAGAAGAGCGTTATTTGAAGTTGAAAAATAAAGGTGCGCATGTTGAAACATACGAAGAAGTCGAAAAAAGCAAAGTTCCTGAAAAAGCATTAGCACTTATTGGATAATGAACATAAAAATAAAAAGGAGTTGCGACAAACGACGCAACTCCTTTTTAAAATGATCATAAAATATAAACCCAGAATTGGGATGGTAGGGTTCGAACCTGCAATTGCTTGATTCAGAGTCAAGTGCCTTACCAGTTTGGCTACATCCCAATGACTCCATGCAAATTTATGTTAGCACTTATTAAGAAAAACGCAACTAATTTAACTTGTTCGTTACTTATTTTTTTTGACTCGTTCGATTCGACGTTCGATTTTTCTAACCAGACTAGATGGTAAACCTGTTATTTCGGCCACAGAAATAGTTGAAGAAAGAAGTTTTAATTCAAGGGATAGTTCGTTTTTCAAATGGTAGATATTTGCTAAACGCTCAACATATTCAAAGTGCGTATATTCAGTTTGTAAAATCAAAAATTTCAGGATGTCAATTGCTTTTTCAAAATCTTGTTCAGCATAATACGCCAAAGCTTGACGATATAATTTGATCTCCAATTGATTCAATGAAGAAGGACGGTGACGATTTGTCCATTCATTAACGGAAACTTTTCCCTGAACATTACCAGAATCATCACGTACAAAAATGATTGGAATTTCATTTGGATTCGGTTTTTTTTGATTGAATCTTTCCATGATGATGCCTCCTCCTTCAAACTAGAATCTTCTTGTCTAAAGTATATGTCATTCTCTGAAAGAACGCTAGTTACTTTTTTCCAAGGTTAACATTTGTCCACCCATTGCTTCAAAGACCTCAGTAAAATCTTCGATTGGAACTGCTCGATTTTTTTCACCATAAGGATCGTTCACGTAAATTGTATCCTCATCATAGCCTGTTACGACACAAGCATGAATGAGAGGAGTAACAGAAACTTCTCCGTTTTGGGTGGTCCAAGTCATGAAATCATTATCATCAGGAACCTCAAATTCAATGGTGACACTAGTCCAAACGGGCTTATCTTCATTTAAGGCTTCTTTGATATCAGTAAGTGACGCTTCCTTTTTTGCTTGAGCGTGGTAACTGGTTTGTACTATTTCTTGTGCGAGTGCAGCAATTGGTGCAACATAGACACCCATAGCCCAGTCCCCACCAGAAATATCACCAACAAATCCTTCATTTGGATCACCATGGGTGCCATCTTCATTGAATACAGGTACATAGGTAAGCTCATTTGCTAATTGGTTTTTGTTTGTTTCAAAGCCATAGTAATTTAAAAGCATAGAAAGGGCAGTTACTTCACAGCCATTTTCTAAAGCTGGTTCGTCGAACTGATTTGCAAGTGGGACATCTAAAATGATTTCATTCGCTCCATTTGACTTTTTTTTAGCTGGAGGTTTCTGATTCTCTTGATTTTGCTGCGACGTTTCGTTTGAGTTGGGAGTTGTTAACCAATAAATTGAACCAGCAGTGAGTAAACTGATACTAACAATCCCTGTTAATTTTTTTGCAACTTTCTTTTTCATAAGGACCTCCAATTATTCCGCAAGGGAACATCTTACATTCTTGGTATTATAAAGTTTTTTTTGAGAATGTAAAATACTTTTTCATCGATTATCGGTGAAAAAGTTTACATAAAAAAATTAACAGCTAGTAATCATTTTTTCAACCATTTCAACTTCACCACTGAGAGAAAGAAAAAATGAATAATTCCGTTCTTTTTTATGAATTTTCAGCGAAGCTTTCGTGTTTAGAAGGGGTTTTATTTGTGAAAACGAAACCAGTAAGCTATAATGCCAATATGGTTTGTTCAAAAAATTGTTAGCAAGCGTTAACTGGCGATGACAATGAACATTCTGCCTGAATAAAATACTTCAGGAAAGAAAATGGGGCAGCAGTGTAGGAGGATTTTGATGACGGAAGAAATGATAAATTTAGGAGAAAAATATTCTTGTAAGCCAATTGGATTCACACAACCAGTTGTTGGAGAAGTTGTATCAAAAATGACGAATTGTGCCGTAGTCAAAGTTGCTCAATGTGCTGATGAAGATCAAGAGTTATTGGAAGAGAAATCCAGCATGGTTGTTGCAAAATATGATACATTTGAATAAAAAATAAAAAGGACAAGTAGTTCTAACGCGAAAAGTGTTGCTACGTGTCCTTTTTGCTGTTTTTTTAAAAGTTCTATATACTTAGTAGAAAGAGAAAAGTTTTCTTGAGATGAAAGAAGAGAGGTGATGTACAATGATAACGACTTTTACATTGTTATTATTTGCATTTGTTTTTGTCATGTTTTTATTCTTATGGTTCGTCCGCAGAGAAATTGTTTATAAAGCTGTCCGAAATCGTTGGGTTTATCTGGTAGTGCCATTTCTAGTGGTCTTAGTGATCTGGTTTACTGTCATTAGTCAGCCAACGCTAGACGATTTGGTGAAGGCTGTTTTATCAGCAATGATCTTTATCAGTTTTTTATTGGATAGCCGCGGGATCACAGAAGATGGTTTAGTTTTAAATAGCTTTGATAAACGAGGCGTTCCTTTTTCTGAGATCAATCGAATCGTTTTATATCAACCACAAGGTTCAAATGAAGTAAAAATGAACTTTTTCCGTAAAGGTTGGCGTGGGCCAATGCTAAAATTTTCGACTTCTTTAGAGGAATTGGTGCCATTTTTAGCGCAGCGATTAAATGATGATGCGCAAATTGACATTATGATTGATGAAGAGTAAAGGATGTCGCGCGAAGTGTTCAGCACCAATAAATAAGGAAAAATTGGCAAAAATTGTTCCTCAAATTTTGAACAATTTGTTCTTATTTTGAAGGAGTTACTTCTTGAACACTGTAGATGAAGGGGGTGGCACAAGGTGCTTAACTCTCAAAAATATTCATCTATTTTAAATGATACAATCAGTTTTGTTTTCTATAAAAAGATTATTTTAAACGAAAAAGGACACGCTTAGGTTTATCCTAAACATGTCCTTTTTTGCCTTGTGCGTAGCTTAGCTAAATACGCGGAAACGATCTTCGTCGTTCATGTATTCTTTTTCGCCAGCAGGTGATTCAACAGAACCGAAGACTAATTGAGAACGTAGTTTCCAGTTTGCAGGAATATTCCATTCTTTTGCAACTGCTTCGTCAATTACTGGATTGTAATGTTGTAAGTTTGCGCCAAGACCTTGATCAACTAATGAAACCCAAGTATTTGCTGTTGCAATACCATTTGATTGTTCTGACCAATCTGGGAAGTTATCCGCATAAAGTTCAAATTGTTCTTGTAATCCTTTAACGATGTCAGTGTCTTTAAAGAATAAAACAGTTCCGTACCCATTTTTGAAGCCAGCTAATTTTTGTTGTGTGTTAGGAAAAGCTTCAGCAGGCGTTAATGGTCGAAGTGCTTCTTCAGTGATTTCCCATAATTTTTCGTGAGCATCACCGAAAAGAATGACAGCGCGTGTTGATTGTGCATTGAAAGCAGTTGGGCTTTCTTTGATTGCTTCTTTGATAAGTGCTTCTAACTCTGTGTTTGATAGTGAAACGTTGCGCCCCAAATGATAGATAGAACGGCGGTTTTTTAAAGTGTCTGTAAATGTAGTCATAATATACTCTCCCTTTGAATGTTGTTTTTTTAACTTACTTTTTGTAATTGAATACAAAATGAAGTATATCATCTTACAAAAAGTAAGTAAACAGAAATGCTCAAAAAAATTCAACTTTTTTTGAAGAAAAATTGAATGAGAAAGCGAAAAGAGTGATAGCGGTTACTTGACTGTTTTAGCGACTTTTTCCGCTTTATTTATGGAAAGGTCCTATATAATTATTAAATGTGTGTTTTTTTATTCTTATTATTTTGTCATTGAATTTTACTTATTTTTATAGAAAAGAAGTATATATTTCTTAGATAAGTTTTTCAGTTAAATTTTTTGGTGAATATGTTTATTATTTTCTGAAAATTTAAAGAATTGGGGTATGGATTATGGAAAATCAACAAGATAAGGGCTTCTTTGGCCAGCCGAAGGGGTTATCAACATTGTTCTTCACTGAGATGTGGGAACGATTCAGTTATTATGGAATGCGCGCATTACTTCTTTATTATATGTATGATGCAGTTTCAAATGGTGGTCTTGGATTACCACGTACAACAGCCTTAGCAATCATGTCGATTTATGGTTCACTTGTGTTTATGTCAAGTATTGTTGGTGGTTGGATTTCTGACCGTTTACTTGGAGCAAAGCGAACAGTATTTTTTGGTGGAGTATTCATCATGTTTGGTCACATTGTTTTAGCAACACCATTTGGAGTAGGAGCACTATTTATTTCAATGGCATTGATCATTATGGGGACAGCTTTGCTGAAACCAAATGTATCTGGAATGGTAGGCCATCTTTACTCAAAAACGGATTTGCGTCGTGACGCAGGTTTCTCAATCTTTTATATGGGTGTAAACTTGGGTGCGTTACTAGCACCGCTAATCGTTGGGACTTTAGGTCAAGAATATAACTATCATTTAGGGTTCTCACTAGCAGCATTTGGGATGTTCTTTGGTTTATTGCAATATATCATTCAAGGGCGTAAAACATTAGACGGTGTTGGAACGAAAGCACCAAACCCATTAACGCCAGAAGAACGTAAAGGTTTTATTCGTAACTTTGTTATTGCGATTGTCGTAATCATTGCTATTTTTGGTGGTGCACAATTAACTGGTCATCTTTCGATTGATTTCTTTGTTAATTCGATCAGCGTACTTGGAATTGTGTTACCTATTTTCTATTTTGTAAAAATGTTAACGTCAAAAGATGTTTCTGCAGAAGAAAAACCACGTGTGTTAGCATATATTCCATTGTTTTTAGCAGCAATTATTTTCTGGTCATTACAAGAGCAAGGCTCATCTATTCTTGCATTGTTTGCCAGTGAACGAACACAATCAACTTTATTTGGTGTAACGATCCAAGCAAGTTGGTTCCAATCATTAAATCCGATTTTCATTTTTGTTTTGACACCTGTCTTCGTTACTTTATGGACAAAATTGGGACAAAAACAACCATCTACTGTTGTGAAATTTGCACTTGGGTTATTATTTGCTGGACTTTCTTACTTATTATTGATGTTACCAGGTTTATTATATGGAACAGCTGGAAAAGTAAGTCCAATGTGGTTGGTGGGGAGCTTCTTCATCATCGTAATTGCGGAATTGTGTTTATCACCAGTTGGTCTATCAGTAACAACAAAACTAGCACCGCGCGCATTTGAATCACAAACGATTGCTATCTGGTTCCTAGCGGATGCCTCATCACAGGCAATTAATGCGCAAATCGCTCGTTTTTACACACCGGCAACTGAATCAGCATATTTTGGAATCATTGGGGTCGTTGCCATTGTTGGCGGGATTTTATTGTTTACAATCAAAGAACCAATTAAGAAACTGATGGGTTCAATTCATTAAAAATTTTTAGTGCCTAGGGCAATCGATGCCCTAGGCTTTTTTTGTGGAAAAGTAGTTTACATATGTGATCAAATAGAAAGAGTTTTTTTGAAGCTGACTATTTTTTGTGGCAAGTTTATCGAGATGTTCTTAAAGCAACTTTCTCATAAAGTTTGTATTTACTTTAAAATAAAAGGAATTTCTTTGTGTGATTGCGTATGCTATTGTTGAAGGGAAATGATTTGCGCTACAACCTTATCCACGGTGTTCTCAAAGCAACTTCTCGAAATAATTCGTAATTGACCAAAAATATGGAAAGCTATTATTGTCAGTTGCTCATTATTTTGTCGAAGCTGACCGCTTTGCGCCACAACCTTTTTTTTTAAAAGTTATTTCTTTTCATCAAAAACCTTGATAAGTAGAACGAATGTTCAGTTTTTTTGTTATAATAGAGGAGCATCAAAAAGTAAAGGAGGAGTAAAATGTCTTTACAATTTATTCTCGGCTCAGGTAAAAAAGATCATCGAACAGCATTAATTGATGAGGCGACGGCTTGGTTAGAAGCAGCTCCTCAAAATCAAGTCTTTTTCCTTGTCCCTAATTACAATAAATTTGAACAAGAACAAGAATTATTAGCAATGTTACGTCAGCGCAAAGGAACAAAAAACTTTAGTACGACAAATGTCCAAGTTTTCAGTTTTTATCGACTCGCATGGTACATTTTACAGCAGACAACTTTGCTTTCAGGTAATAGTATCACCGAAACTGGCTCAGCCATGATTCTGCGTCAGATTTTAGAAAAAAATCGCGAAAAGTTGACTATTTTTCGTGGCGAGGTCAACAAAAAAGGGTTTATCAAGCAACTCCAAGAATTGTATGAAGAAATGCGCACAGGAAATATTCAGCCTAATGATTTAACGGCTGGCTTAACGACGAAAGGACCAAAAGAAGCAGATCAACAATTGAAAATGCAAGATTTGCGATTGATTTTTTCTGCGTATGAAGAAGAATTATTTGACCGTATGTTACAAGCCGAAGATGCTTTGACGATTTTGAGTGAATATCTCTACCAACATGATTTCCAACATGTGAAATTTTTGATGACGGGCTTTTCTCGCGTCAATGCGCAGGAATATCAGCTGCTAAGCGCGATGATGGTAAAAGGAAATCTGGTTGTCGATTTATTACTTGATCGTCCTTATCCGAATGAAGTGCCTGAACCTTTAAATTTATTTTACGAAACAGGAAAGTTATATTTTCGCTTATTGAATGGAGCAAGGGAACATCGTGCGCCAATTTTAGTTGATCAATATGCACCAGCGAAAGAAGTACCAGAGGTGTTAGCCACACTACAAGATATGTGGGAAGAAACAAGTAGTCATAAGCAAAATCGTTCACGGAAAATCGGTGCACAAAAGACGATTCATTTGTGGGAGGCGGAGACACCGACAGAAGAAGTCCAACAGCTTGCTGTAGAAATTCGTCGTTTGGTAAGCGAAGGAGAATGTCGGTATCGCGATATCCAAGTACTGACGAAAGATATGCTGCTTTATGGCAATTTACTAAAACCGATTTTTCAAGAAATGGCGATTCCGTTTTATCTTGATGAAGAACAATTGATGGAAAATCATCCCTTGGTTGAATGGATCAATAGTTTGTTTGCTTTAGATCGTTACGCGTATCGTTTGACTGATATTATGCGATTTTTCAAAACGGAGTTATTGATTGCTCCAGAAAATCCAGAATTAGAACAAGAACATTGGCAAGTTATAAGAGATGACTTTCGTAAGAAATTGGATCTCACAGAAAATGTTGCTTTGGCTTATAATTATCAAGGAAATTATTGGACCCGTGCAAAGGATTGGACGTTTGTTTCTTATAACTTTGAATCAGAAGAAATGGAGGATGTCCAAGAACTACAAGAGCAATCAAATGAAATTCGACGCTTATTCCAGAGTAATATCCCAAGTTTCTTTAAAAAAATCAAAAGCTGTGAAAATGGACAAGAAGCCGCTAGTGTTTTTTATCAGTTTTTAGTAACGAGTGGTGTCCGGCAACAACTTTTATTTTGGCGAAACCAAGAAGTTGCTCGCGGAAACTTAGCTCAAGCAAGAAATCACGAGCAAACGTGGGGAGCATTGATTGACTTATTGGATGAGTTTGCATTGATTTATGGAGAAACCAGTTTCGAATGGGAAATCTTCCAAGATATTATCAGTAGTGGATTAGAAAACCTAAGTTATGGGAAGATTCCTACAGCAATTGATCAAGTTCAAGTGAATCGCTTGGAATTGGTTCGGCCAAATCAAGCAAAAATCACTTTTGCTTTGGGTTTGAATGATCAAACCTTTCCAGCTCGTCAAGAAACAAAAGGGTTGTTGTCTAGCGAAGAACGAGAACAGTTGAATCAAGCATTGGCTGAAGGCCAATATTTGTTTGATCCTGCAACGGAAAGTATGTCTTCTGAGCCTTTTCAAGCTTATTTGGTCTTTCTTTCAGGCACAAAGCGACTTTATTTAAGCTATGCGCAAAGTTATGATACGGATCGAAGTTTGAAAATTTCTCCTTATTTACAACGAATCAATCATTACTTAGCAATACCAATCGAGAAAAAAACGCGGTTAACGGTAACTAGTGATCCAGCAAATTATATTGGCACGTATCGGAGTGCTATTGATGCGTTGAATCGAATGTTTCGTTTGGCAGCGGATGAGAAACAACAATTAGCGAAAGTTTGGACTGAATTAAGAGAAGTTGTTCTTCATTCTACTTGGCGCAATTTTGCTTTGCGTGTATTTGAGAGTCAGTCTCATTTGAATGTTCCAGTCTCATTACCGACAGAGTTAGCAGAGCAGTTATACGGGAAAGAAATCTATACATCTATTTCTCGCATGGAAAATTTCTACAATTGTGAATATAAATATTTTGTTCAATTTGGCTTGAAGTTGAAAGAACGCATGATCTATGGATTGACCCCCGCAGCAACAGGGGATTTTTATCATGAGTCATTGGATCGTTTCTTTAAACTATTATTTTCAAATCAACTTTCACTTGTTAGTATGACGGAAAAGGAACGCCAAGAATTCACTGAAAAAGTTCTCCAAGAAGTGTTTGGTGAATTGCGCTTTGAAATTTTAGATAGCTCTGCTCGGATGAACTATATTCGTTATCAATTGAGTCAAACAATCCAAAAAGTTGCATGGGCATTACAAAAACAAAGTAAAAATACGGGTTTACATCCATTACAAACAGAGATTTTATTTGGACAAATCGCAGGGGCAAAAGGGATCCCCGGTTTGGAGTTACCTTTGCAAAATGGCGGGAAACTTCATGTTCGCGGGAAAATCGACCGTATCGATACGGCAACAGAACAAGATGAAACATGGTTAAGTGTCGTGGACTATAAATCAAGTGGGCGAACATTTGATGTTACGGAGGCTTACTATGGGATGGCTATGCAACTATTGACTTACTTAGATGTTGCTTTGATGGACGCAGTACGCTTAACCGGACAAGCCACAGTCAAGCCTGCTGGTTCTTATTATTTACATGTCCATAATCCCGTATTAACAGAGAATGAAGAGATCGAAAAGAATACGTTGAAAAAATTTAGTTATGATGGTGTTTTTGTTGACGATCCGGGATTGTTGGAAGTTCTTGATCATTCGCTAGAAGCGAAAGAACAATCTTTGATCTATCCAGTGAAAAAAAATGCGAAAGATGAATATCAAAAAGGCAGCTACAGTAAAGAAAAATTCTTCACAGAAGA
This sequence comes from Enterococcus sp. DIV0660C, assembly GCF_017316125.1. Lineage (GTDB taxonomy): Bacteria > Bacillota > Bacilli > Lactobacillales > Enterococcaceae > Enterococcus_B. The sequence continues at coordinate 15,529 of NZ_JAFLWA010000017.1, forward strand.
AGAATTACATCAGTTTATGGCACATAATCGTAAAAATATGCGTTTAGCTGGTGACGCAATCACTTCGGGAGAAATCAAACTGAATCCAGCGTATAAAGATAAACAGCGTATTGCTTGTCAATTTTGTCCATTTCGAAGTGTCTGCACTTTTGATGTAATGTTAAAAGAAAATAATTATCATCGTTTAGAAAAATTGGACAAGGATGAAGCATTACGCAGAATTTTGAAACGAGGTGAAGAAGAGTGAGTCAGATTCCGTTAAAGCCCCAAAATGAACGTTTTACAGATGAACAATGGCAAGCCATTTTTGATCGCGGGGACAATTTGCTGGTCTCCGCTTCAGCAGGATCTGGGAAAACGACGGTTCTTGTTCGTCGAGTGATTGAAAAACTTAAAATGGGTGTAAACATTGATGAACTCTTGATTGTTACGTTTACTGAAGCCGCTGCACGTGAAATGAAAGAAAGAATCCAAGAAGCTTTGCAGTCGGCAATCAATGATGAAACAGATACACAACGTCAACAACATTTTACAAAACAATTGATGTTGCTTCCTACTGCTAATATTTCGACACTACACGCATTTTGTTTAACTGTCATTCGTCGTTTTTATTACTTGATTGATATCGATCCGGTTTTTCGAATGTTAACAGATGAAACAGAAACGTTATTGATGAAAGAAGATGTGTGGGACGAATTACGTGAACGCCTTTACGGAGAAAAAAATGAGCGGTTTTTCCAATTAACGACGAACTTTTCAAATGATCGATCAGATGAAGGATTGACTGATTTGATCTTTTCTCTTTATGAATTTGCGCGTGCCAATCCAGATCCAGCTAATTGGCTTAAACATTTGAGTGACGCTTATCGCTTAGAAGGCTCACTTAGCGAATCGGCATTATATCAAGAGCAACTACGCCCGTTGATTTTGGCAGATGTTTTTCAATGTGTACAAGATTACGAAGAAATGGTTCGTTTAGCTCAGACGGAAGGCTTGGAAAAAATGTATGACCAGGTTTTGGAGGAACGTGAAAGAGTCAACGCAATCTATGAGGCATTTATGCAAGACCAACTAGATGTTGCTTATCAAGGTTTAGAAAACTTAACCTTTTCCACATTTAAAAGCAGTCGAAAAGCAGAGCTGAAAGAGTTATCAGCAGAAATAAAAACTCTTCGAGATCGATCGAAAAAAATGATTCAAGAAATCAGTAAGAATTATTTTGCTGTTTCACCCGTGCAAATGGAAGCCATTATGACACAAACTCTTCCTTTAGTAGAAGAGATGTGTCAAGTAACACAAGCATTTATGGCTGGATTTAGTGAAAAAAAACGTGAAAAAGGTGTATTAGATTTTAACGACCTAGAGCATTTAGCGTTGATGATTTTGACCAAAAGAACTGCGAACGGTTGGGCAGCAAGTGAAGCCTCGAACTATTATCGAGAGAAATTTAAAGAAGTAATGGTTGATGAGTATCAGGATGTCAATCAGCTACAAGAGGCAATTTTATACTGGTTAAGAGAACCAGATCCAACGAACGGAAATCTTTTCATGGTTGGAGATGTCAAGCAGTCCATTTACTCTTTTCGTTTAGCCGATCCAAGTTTATTCATCAAAAAATATCAAGATTTTTCAAAGGCAGACGGTGGTAGAAGAATCGTTCTGGCAGAAAATTTTCGTTCACGAGAAGAAGTATTACATTTCACCAATTTAATTTTTAGTCAAATTATGGATGAACAAGTTGGCCAGATTACCTATGATGAAGCTGCAAAATTAGCATTAGGTTTTCCTGATTTTCCTAATAGTACGCAGTTCGATCCAGAAATTTTGATTTATGAAAAAGAACAGGAAGAAACTACGGAAGAGTTGCCTTCGGATGACTTCCTTGAAGATAAAACAGAGGGCGAATTATTGATGACAGGGTTGAAAATTCGTGAATTAGTTGATAGTAAATGGGAAATCTATGATAAAAAATTGAAAGCGAATCGACCAGTTGAATATGGCGATATTGTTTTGCTAACACCGACGAAAAAAAATAATTTAACGATTTTAGATGTGTTCAAGACATTAGATATTCCATTGGAAATGAACGACGCCCAAAATTATTTCCAAGCAACGGAGATTCGGACAATGATTTCATTATTACAAATCATTGATAATCCTTATCAAGATATTCCTTTGGTAGCTATTTTACGTTCACCAATCGTTGGCTTGATTGAACCTGAATTGGCACAGATTCGCTTAGCTGATCGAAACCATACATTCTTTGATGCGCTTTTGACTTATGAAAAAATGAATCAAGATCACTTGAGCGCTAAGCTCTCTGATTTTAGAGAGTTATTGGACAAGTGGCGTGAACTTGCGCGACGTTCTTCAATTGCAGATTTGCTTTGGACTATTTACTATGAAACAGGTTACCTAGAATACGTGGTAGGATTACCGGCTGGTGTCCAACGGCAAGCAAATTTGTATGCGCTAGTAGATCGTGCGAAAGCTTATGAGCAAAGTTCGTTTCGAGGGCTGTATCAATTCGTTCGTTTCATCGAAAAAATGCAAGAAAAAGACAAAGATTTGGCAGAACCTGTCATTGCTGTGGAAGACAATGCAGTACGGGTGATGACGATTCACGCGAGTAAAGGACTAGAGTTTCCCGTTGTCTTTTTGCTGGACATGACGAAAGAATTCAATTTACAAGATTTACGAAAACGCTATGTATTTGAGGAAAAATTAGGGGCAGGAATCCGCTACATGGACCCGCAAACTCGTGTGTTATTTGATACATTACCTTTTCAAGCAATCAAATTAGCTAGACAAAACAAATTATTGTCGGAGGAAATGCGTAAGTTATATGTCGGATTGACTCGTGCGGAACAAAAACTGTTTATTGTGGGCTCCTATAAGAGTCGCGAACAAACAATCAAAACGTGGAACGAAGCGCGAAATACAGCAGACCTTGTTCTGGATCCAGCACTCCGTTTAAAAGGTCGAGGAAGTTTACTGAATTGGATTGGTTATAGCTTGATTCGTCATCCTCGAATGTCCGAATATTTAGAGGAAGAGTCAACAATGACTTTAGCTGATGCGAAGGATTCCTTTAGCATTATATGGATGAACCAACAAGCGTTAGTCGAAAAACGACACCAACTTGCACAACGAGAACCTTCTTTAGTTAAACCGAAAGAAAACCAAAATGGCTTATCAGAGACTCTGCGTCAACGTTTAACCTATGTTTATCCTTATCAGGCGGCGACTCAAACGACTAGTTACCAATCTGTTTCAGAAATCAAACGATTATTTGAAGATCCAGATGATAGTCAGGCAACAAAGTTAAGTTGGGAAGACAATCAAACAAAAGCAAAAAATCATCAATTTCGTTATACACAAGAACAACTAGCCGAACCTAAATTTTTACAAAAAGGTGTGTCGGCAACTGCAATTGGAACAGTCACACATACATTGTTGCAGTTATTGCCATTGGTGCCACCAACAGAAGAATCGATCCAAGCGTTACTAGCAGAGCTAGTCAAAAAAAGGTTAGTAGATCAACAGGTGGCAAAAAAAGTCGACATTTCTGCAATTCTTTGGTTTTTTGAAACAGACTTTGGAAAGCAACTATTGAAGAATGCCGCAAAAGTGAAAAGAGAGCAACCATTTGCGATGTTGATGACAGCAGATGAAGTGTTTGAAAATTATCCAGATGAAAGCGATGAATTACTTATTCACGGAATCATTGACGGCTATATTGAATTTGCAGATGAAATCTATCTTTATGATTTCAAAACAGATTTTCTTATGAATCCAGATAATCCAGATGAGGTTGATAAAGTTGTCCAAAAATATTTAGGACAACTTCGACTTTACCAACAAGCATTAGCAGATTCTTTAGGAAAACCTGTAACGAATACCTTTTTAGTTTTATTACGTGGCAAAAAAATCATAAATGTTAACAAAAGATTATGAATAAGCATAAGTTGCTTACACTTTGTAAGTATTATGCTATACTCTTCAAAAAGAGGTGAGTAAGATGGAGCTTACACAGACAGACTTTGTTCTATGTCCGAAGTTTGAGAAAACTTTCTCAATTTTGGGAAAAAAATGGAACGGATTAATTATTGATGTATTACTAGAAAATGGTCCGCAACGCTTTGTTGATCTTGCTACAAAGATTCCGATGGTTAGCGACCGAGTATTGGTCGAGCGTCTAAAAGAGTTAGAAAAAGAAGGAATTGTTACTCGAAATATCTCCTGTAATGAATCTAATCGTTCTGAGTATCTTTTAACTGAAAAAGGAGCAGATCTACAAAACTCAATCAAACAGTTACAAGTTTGGAGTGAAAAGTGGGTCACTGAGGAAGAATGCAGTTGATTTCAGGACAAAATTCTTGTAGAATTGATTTTGTAAATTGTAAATAAACAAAGAACCATGACGAAAAAGAGTAGTTTGGCTAAACCAGATCAGGGAGATTTGCCATAGACTGAGAGCAAATTCTGTGTTTGAAAAATGAAGTTCACTTTCTGAGTTCGCCTAGTTTTTGCTACTAGGCCGGCAATTATTGTCGTTAATCAAGTAAGTGTGTGAGTAGCTAATCGCTTTACTCACAAATTAGGATGGTATCGCGAAGACCTCGTTCCTTGATAGGAATGAGGTCTTTTTTTGTATTTGAATTTGAAGGAGGAAACCAGCAATGTCTTTACAAGCACAACTCGAAAGCTTGAAAGAAGCAACGATTGTTAAAATTAATGCCGCACAGGATTTGAAAGAATTGAATCAAATCCGCGTGGAAACGTTAGGGAAAAAAGGCCCGATTACCGAAGTTCTTCGTGGAATGAAAGACCTTAGTCCAGAGGAAAGACCAAAAGTAGGTAGCTTTGCAAATGAAATTCGTGATTTTTTAACAGTAGAAATTGAACGTAAAAAAGAAGTTCTTGAAGAAGAAGCACTGAATGCTGCTTTAGCAAAAGAAACACTTGATGTGACTCTACCCGGTCGTCAAGTAAAGCAAGGAACACGCCATATCTTGACACAAATCATGGAAGAAATCGAAGATATTTTTGTTGGAATGGGTTATCAAATCGTTGAAGGTTACGAAGTAGAGTCAGATCACTACAACTTTGAACGAATGAATTTACCAAAAGACCATCCGGCACGAGATATGCAAGATACGTTTTATATTTCCGAAGATATTTTAATTCGCACACATACTTCGCCTGTTCAAGCACGAACAATGGAAAAACATGATTTCTCAAAGGGTGCATTACGTATGATTTCACCTGGGAAAGTGTTCCGTCGTGACACGGATGATGCCACTCATAGCCATCAATTCCATCAAATTGAAGGTCTTGTGATCGATAAAAATGTAACAATGGGTGACTTGAAAGGAACATTGGAAGTTGTTATGAAAAAAATGTTTGGGGAAGATCGCAAAATTCGTTTGCGTCCAAGTTATTTCCCATTCACTGAACCATCTGTTGAAGTAGATGTTAGCTGTTTCAAATGTGGAGGCAAGGGTTGTAACGTCTGCAAATATACGGGTTGGATTGAAATTTTAGGTGCTGGAATGGTTCATCCAAATGTTTTAGAGATGTCAGGGATCGATCCAAATGAATATTCAGGATTTGCTTTTGGACTTGGACCAGATCGCGTAGCAATGTTACGTTATGGTGTTAATGATATCCGTAATTTCTATCAAAATGACTTACGTTTTTTAAGTCAGTTCAAGGGGGAGTAAAAAAGGATGTTAGTTTCATATAAATGGTTAAATAAATATGTTGATTTATCAGCAGTGACACCACAAGAATTAGCAGATAAAATGTCTGTTACTGGTATCGAGGTCGAAGGAATCGAAGTGCCAGAAGATGGTTTGAAAAAAATTGTCGTCGGTGAAGTAAAAGAATGTGTACCGCATCCTGATTCTGATCACTTATCCATTTGCCAAGTAGACATTGGTGAAGAGGAATTATCTCAAATCGTTTGTGGCGCGCCGAATGTTAAAGCGGGCATCAAAGTTATCGTTGCTTTACCCAATTCACGGATTGCTGGCAATGTGAAAATCAAAAAAGGAAAAATGCGCGGCGAAGTATCCAATGGGATGATCTGTGCGTTACAAGAAATTGGTTTTTCTGATAGCGTGGTGCCAAAAGAATATGCAGAAGGTATTTATTATCTTCCTGAGGATGCTGTGAATGGTGAGCCAGTATTTTCATATCTTGGTATGGATGATTCAATTATTGAATTATCGATCACACCGAACCGCGCTGATGCACTATCCATGCGTGGTGTTGCCTATGAGGTTGGCGCAATTTATCGCCAAACACCAACATTCGATGATGAAAAACTAACCGAAGTTGATCGTTTGGCTAGTGAAAAAATTGCTGTGACTGTGGAAGACAAAGAACTTGTTCCAGCGTATCAAATTCGGGTAATTGAAGGGGTTAAAATTCAACCAAGTCCACAATGGTTACAAAACCTTTTAATGAACGAAGGAATTCGTCCAATCAACAATGTAGTTGATGTAACAAATTATATCCTGTTATTGTTTGGTCAACCATTGCATGCATTTGACTATGATAAACTTGGTTCGAAAGAACTTGTTGTCCGTCATGCCAAAGAAGCAGAAGAATTAGTGACACTTGATGGTGAAACACGCCAATTGACACCAGAAAACTTGGTAATCACTAACGGCTCGGTTCCTGTTGCTTTAGCGGGTGTCATGGGTGGATTGGATTCAGAAATCACTGAAACAACGACAACAGTAGCATTAGAAGCAGCATTATTTGATCCAGTTTCTATTCGTCGAACAGCGAAACAATTCAATTTACGTAGTGAATCTTCTGCACGTTTTGAAAAAGGAATCAATCATGCAACGATTGCTGAAGCAAACGATGTTGCGGCAGCTATGATCGTCGCACTTGCTGGGGGCGAAGTTCTAACGGGTGCAGTAGCTGGTGCGGAAGTGACAGTCGAAGATGTAACAGTTCCAATCACATTACAACGAATCAATCAATATTTAGGGACAAACTTGACTAGTGCAGAAGTGAACGAGATTTTTGAAGCACTTGGTTTTGATTATCAAGAAACTAATGAAACATACGTTGTCGTTGTTCCACCAAGACGTTGGGATATTCAAATTGAAGCAGATATCATTGAAGAAGTTGCTCGTATCTATGGTTATGATCGTTTGCCATCTACATTACCAAGTGGTGAAACAGTTGCTGGAAGTTTAACGGCAGAGCAAGCAGGTACCCGTACCATTCGTACATTGCTTGAAGGTAGTGGATTGAATGAAGCAATTAGTTATGCGTTGACAACCGAAGAAAAATCTCGTCAATTCGCAATGAAAGAAACGAATATCACTCGTTTAGACTGGCCAATGAGTGAAGAGCGTTCAGTTCTTCGGATGAACTTGATTAGTGGGTTATTGGACAATGTTAATTACAATGTCGCTCGTAAAAATACTGATGTTGGTTTCTATGAAGTAGGACGTGTGTTCTATCAGGAAAATGATCCTTTGACTCATTTGCCACAAGAAGTAAAACATCTTGCGTTAGCTATTTCTGGTACATGGCAAGAAAAAGATTGGCAAACAAAAGCAGAAAAAGTTGATTTCTTTACAATCAAAGGATTGTTAGAAAACATTTTTGCCCAATTATCCATTACTGAACAAATGAGTTATCAAGCAACCACTATGCCAGAAATGCATCCAGGTCGAACGGCTGCCATCTATCTTGGTGAACAATACATTGGGTTTGTTGGTCAAGTTCATCCAACGATTGCTAAAGCGTATGACATTCCGGAAACGTATGTTGCAGAATTAGATTTAGTTTCACTGATTGAAGCAGCACAAGCAGGAATCACCTATCATGCTGTGACAAAATTCCCAGCCGTTAGTCGAGACATTGCTTTGTTAGTTAAAGAAGAAATAACAAATCAAGAATTAGAGACAGTAATTAAAGCATCTGCTGGTAAATTTTTAACAGAAATTCAATTATTTGATGTCTATCAAGGGGACAATATCGAAGCAGGTAACAAATCAATGGCGTATAGCTTGACATTTGTAAATCCTGAAGCGACATTGACGGATGAAGAAATCAATAAAGCTATGGATAAAGTAACCCATGCATTAACAGAAAACTTGCACGCAAGTATTCGTTGATTCTTTTCTTATCCAGAAAAACCCAGCCACGAGGCAGACGGGAAAGTCTAACTCGTGACTGGGTTTTATTTAGTCAAAAAGCGAGGACCAAAATATTCTTCATTTTGATCCTCGCTTTTTGTTTTGATAATTAGTTGAAATAGTTGATCCCCATCGCAGATTTTACTTCTGCTAATGTTTCTGCTGCTACTTCTTTTGCAGCTAAACTGCCTTGACGTAACATTTCCATAACAGCTGCTGGATCTTTTTCAAACTCTTCACGACGTGCACGAATTGGTGCAAATTCAGCTTCTAAAACGTCAATCAAGTAACGCTTGATTTTGACGTCACCAAGACCACCACGACGATAATGTACTTTCATGTCTTCAATTGTTTCTTTATCTGTTCCGAACACATCCAGATAAGTGAAGACCATGTTTCCTTCCACTTGACCAGGATCTTCCACATGGATGTGGTTGGGATCTGTGTACATGCTCATGACTTTTTTCTGAACAACATCAGCCGGATCAGCAATATAGATACCATTGCCCAGTGACTTACTCATTTTCCCATTACCATCAATCCCAGGTAAACGTCCCATTCCTTTTGGAGGGAAGACACCTTTTGGTTCAACAAGAACTTGACCATACGTATGATTGAAGCTTTGCACGATTTCTTGTGTTTGTTCCAACATTGGTTTTTGATCTTCACCAACAGGAACTAAATTTGCTTTGAAAGCTGTGATGTCAGCAGCTTGTGAAATCGGATAAACAAAGAAACCCGTTGGGATACTTTCGCCAAATTTCTTTTGTTCGATTTCTGATTTCACTGTTGGATTTCTTTTCACACGCCCAACACTGACCAAGTTCATGTAATACATGGCTAACTCAGATAACTCAGGAATTTGTGATTGGATAAATAAAGTTGATTTTGTCGGATCAAGACCAACAGCCAAGTAATCCAATGCGACTTGTAACACATTAGAAGAAACTTTTTCAGGATTTTTTGCATTATCTGTTAAAGCTTGCATGTCAGCAATCATGACAAACAGTTGATTCTTTTCGTCAGCTTGCATTTCCACCCGCGTTTTTAAAGAACCGACATAATGGCCAAGATGCAATCTTCCCGTTGGACGGTCTCCAGTCAATATAATATTTTTCAAAAAAGACACCTCTTTACGATTTGTAAGACTAGCACTTTATATCTTACCGTTTTTTTTTGGAAGAAACAACTAGTCAAATGAAAAAACGCGGAAAGGGTACAAAGGAAATTGAAGTGAAATGAACATTCAAAAACAAAATAGATTTGTAGAAAATAACGTAGAAACTTTACATTTCCCTTTATTATCAGATATAATATGTTTTATTAAGTATCTTTAAAAGAAATCTTACTAAATAATAATGGGAGTGTAATGATATGGCAATGATTGAATTTAAAAACGTGGAAAAGTACTATGGAAAATTCCATGCTTTGAAAAATATTAACCTCGAATTTGAGAAGGGGGAAGTAGTTGTTGTCATCGGGCCTTCAGGTTCTGGAAAAAGTACAATGTTGCGTTGCATCAATGGCTTAGAAACTATTTCCTCAGGACAACTACTGATAAATAACAAAGATTTAAGAGATAAACAGACAAAATTAACAGAAGTGCGTAAAAATATCGGGATGGTTTTTCAACATTTTAATTTATACCCCAATAAAACTGTACTAGAAAACATCACACTAGCACCAATTAAAGTGCTGAAGCAAGATCAAGCAACTGCAATCAAAAATGCTGAAAAATTTTTAGATACAGTTAATATGCTAGACAAAAAAGATTCTTACCCATCGATGCTATCTGGTGGACAACAACAGCGTGTTGCGATTGCCAGAGGTTTAGCCATGAATCCAGAGATGCTACTATTTGATGAGCCAACTTCAGCGCTTGACCCAGAAATGATTGGGGATGTACTAGACGTTATGAAGAAGTTAGCTAGAGAAGGAATGTCAATGATCGTGGTCACTCATGAAATGGGGTTTGCAAAAGAAGTAGCAGATCGAGTGATTTTTATGGCTGAAGGAGAAGTTTTAGAAGAGAGTCGCGATGTAAAAGGTTTCTTTGACAATCCACAAGAAGAGCGAGCACAACAATTTATTAGTAAAGTAATCAACCATTAAAATTTAGGAGGAATTGTATGAAAAAGCATAAAAGCTTTCGTCTACTCTTTCTGCTAAGTATCGTGTTACTTGCACTGGTTGGCTGTAAGGGAGCAAGCGTAGCGGACGAAAATATCGCAGAAAGAATCAAAGAAACAAATGAGATCACTTGGGGTGTCAAATATGATACTCGTTTATTTGGAATGATGGACATCAAGTCTGGTGAAGTTCAAGGCTTTGATATCGATATTGCAAAAGCAATCACACAGAAAATACTTGGTAAAGAGGGACAAGCAAATTTTGTTGAAGTGACTTCGAAAACTAGAATTCCGTTGTTAAAAAATGGAAACATCGATGCAATCATTGCGACGATGACGATCACCGATGAACGAAAAAAACAAGTGGATTTTTCAGACGTTTATTTTGATGCTGGACAATCTTTGCTAGTCAAAAAAGGAAGCAGTATCCAAAGTGTGACTGATTTAGATGCTTCGACAACCGTTTTGGCTGTCAAAGGTTCGACTTCAGCAGCGAATATTCGTGAACATGCACCCGATGCAAATATTTTAGAATTAGAGAACTATGCAGAGGCATTTACGGCACTTCAATCGGGACAAGGAGATGCAATGACGACTGACAATGCGATCCTTTTAGGAATGGCGGATGAAAATCCAAGCTATACGTTGGCAGGAGGTACATTTACCAATGAACCGTATGGAATTGCCATCAATAAGGGGCAGAAAGAATTTTTGGATGAAGTCAATCAAGCATTAGCAGAAATGATTGCTGACGGCACCTATGATGAAATTTATCAACACTGGTTTCCAAATGAAACGGATGGCAAAGTTGATTAAGGAGGGACAATATGAGTGAATTGATACAAACTTATGGAGCGACCTTTGCAGAAGGATTCAAAATTACAATCTTTTCTAGTATTTTGGCGCTCATAGCTAGTTTGGTTATTGGAACATTGATGGCAATTTTTCAGTTGTCAAAAAATAAATGGATCAATGGTTTAGCAAAAGCTTACGTTGAATTTTTCCGGAATATTCCGTTGCTGATCATTGTCATGTTTTTCTATGTAGTTGTACCGATGTACTGGATGCAATTAGATGGGTTTCAGGCTGGAACAATTGGCTTGACGATTTATACATCTGCATTTATTGCAGAAACTGTTCGTTCAGGGATCCAAACAGTTCCTAGTGGACAAATGGAAGCAGGCATGTCATCTGGTTTTACTTACTCAGAAACAATGCGGTATATCGTCTTGCCTCAAGCATTTAAGATAGTTATCCCACCGTTAGGAAATCAGTTCATCAATCTAGTGAAAAATTCCTCTATTCTAGCAATGGTTGCAGGATTAGATTTGATGTATCAAGGGGACTTGATTGCTAGTGAAACATTCAATACATTTGATACCTATATTATTGTTGGTCTATTTTATTTGATTATTACATTGCCCCTTTCTTATTTGATGGTTCATCTTGAGAAAAAATGGGCAGTTCGTTCATAGAAGGAGGAAGTTGAATGGATTTTAGTGGTGCTTTTTCATGGATGAATATCCGTTTTTTACTAGAAGGGTTGAAAGTGACTGTCGAAGTTTCTTTGGTCTCTATCATCTTTAGTTTTTTGATTGGTGGTTTAACTGGTGTGATTCGTTTTGCGAATATTCCTTATTTATCCAAAATCGTTGGCTTGGTGATTGATATTATTCGTAATCTGCCATTGTTACTCATCATTTTCTTCACGTATTTTGCTTTGCCACAAGTGGGCATTCAAATGAATATCTTTTGGTCCGCCGTTGCTGCGTTGACAATTTTTGAATCAGCTATGCTCTCAGAAATATTCCGCGCAGGATTGAACGCCGTACCAAAAGGACAAATGGAAGCAGGTTTATCAACCGGATTGACTTACGTTGAAACGATGCGTAAAATCGTCATGCCACAAGCGTTTAAATCAATGATTCCTGCAATCGTCAGTCAATTGATTTCGCTAATTAAAGATACGTCATTAGCGGTAATTATTTCTTTACCAGAATTGACGCACCAAGCACGAATCATTTATGGGCAAAATACAAATTATGTTTTGCCAATGTTTGTCGCTATGACTTTGATGTACTTTGTCATTTGTTATGCATTATCATTATTATCCGGATTTTTAGAACGACGGAAATACAGTTATTAATAAATAAAAAATCTCAAATTCTTTGTTTAAAAAAGAACAAAGAATTGGGGTTTTTTCTTTGTAAAAAAAGTGTGTTAAGCAACCCGCTCAAAAAGTTCAAGACTTGAAAAATTGCCTCAAAAAGTCCACAATAGACAGATAGAATGAAATCAAAAAAAAGGATGGGTTCCATTGTCAGATAATCGCCCAATAGGTTTTATTGATTCAGGTGTTGGCGGACTTACAGTTGTCAAAGAAGCACTGAAACAATTACCAAATGAAAATATTTTATATGTAGGAGATACTGCGCGTTGTCCATATGGTCCACGACCTGCTGAACAAGTGATTCAATTTACGTGGGAAATGACCGATTACTTGGTGGATCAAGGAATCAAAATGCTTGTGATTGCTTGTAATACGGCAACGTCAGTAGCTCTGGATGAAATCAAAGCGGCGTTACCTATTCCTGTGATTGGCGTTATCCTTCCAGGAACGCGCGCGGCTTTAAAAGCAACGAAAAATAAACGAGTAGGAGTGATTGCAACATTAGGCACGGTGAAAAGTGGTGCCTATGAATCAGCACTCAAAGAAAAAGCACCGGAGTTAACTGTTAATAGCTTACCTTGTCCAAAGTTTGTTTCGGTGGTCGAAAGCAACGAATATCACTCCTCTGTTGCAAAGAAAATCGTAGCAGAAACTTTAGCACCATTATTAACTAAAAATTTAGATACACTTATTTTAGGTTGTACCCACTATCCTTTATTACGCCCGATTATTCAAAATGTGATGGGAGAAAGTGTGACTTTGATCGACTCGGGGGCTGAGACTGTCGGAGAAGTTTCTATGCTCCTCGATTATTTTGAAATTAGTAACAATCCTATTCCAGGAAGAACCATCAACAAATTTTACACAACCGGCTCACCAAAATTGTTCAAAGAAATTGCGCAAGACTGGTTACCGCTTGATGAGTTAGAAGTTGAACACATCGAACTAGGAGGAAATTAACGCATGCGTCATGATGGAAGAAAAGCACAAGAATTAAGAAAAGTCGATATTCGTACCAATGTATTCAAACACCCTGAGGGATCAGTGGTCATCAGTTTTGGAGACACAGAAGTGATTTGTTCTGCAACAATTGAAGAGTCAGTTCCACCATTTTTACGCGGAACTGGTACTGGATGGGTTACGGCAGAATACAGCATGCTTCCTCGAGCAACAAATACCAGAAACCGTCGTGAAAGCAGCAAAGGAAAATTAACCGGTCGAACGATGGAAATCCAACGATTGATTGGACGTTCTTTACGCGCGGTGGTCGATTTAGAAAAGCTAGGCGAAAGAAGCATCATTGTTGATTGTGATGTTGTCCAAGCGGATGGTGGAACACGTACAGCAAGTATCACAGGTGCATTTGTCGCTTTAACATTAGCAATCGAAAAACTAGTCAGAGAAAAAGAAGTGACAGAAGATCCATTGAAAGAACACTTGGCTGCCATTAGTGTAGGAATCTTGCCTGATGGTCAATGTGTAACGGATTTGGATTATGAAGAAGATTCTGCAGCACTAGTTGATATGAATTTAGTGATGACTGAATCTGGAAAATTTGTGGAGATTCAAGGAACAGGTGAAGAAGCAACCTTTGATGGTGAACAATTGAATGACATGCTTTTTTATGGAAAGTCAGCAATTGAACAGCTGATTGCAGAACAAAAGCATGCGCTGTTGACTGAACTTTCAGCTAAAGCAACTCAAGTGGAGGATGGAACAAAAACAATTGTTATTGCAACAAAAAATCCTGGAAAAGCGGAAGAATTTCGCCAAATGTTTGGTAAAAAAGGATATACAGTCAAAACCTTGTTTGACTATCCAGAAATACCAGATGTGGAAGAAACAGGGAAAACCTTTGAAGAAAATGCACGTTTAAAAGCAGAAACAATTGCACAAATCTTGAAACAGCCTGTACTGGCTGATGATTCTGGATTAAAAGTCGATGCACTCGGTGGAATGCCTGGCGTTTATTCTGCTCGTTTTGCCGGTGAACCAAAAAGTGATGCAGGAAACAATGCAAAATTATTGCACGAGTTAACGGATGTCCCGAATGAACAACGAACAGCGCAATTTCATTGTACATTAGTGTTTGCAGCGCCTGATAAAGATAGCTTAGTGGTGGAAGCCGAATGGCCTGGGAAAATTGCTAGAATTCCTGAAGGGGATAATGGGTTTGGTTATGATCCGTTATTCATCCCAGACGGTTCAGCACACACAGCTGCGGAAATGTCTAGTGAAGAAAAAAATCTAGTGAGTCATCGCGGACAAGCAATGCAAAAATTGAGCCAAAAATGGCAACAGTGGTTGGAAGGAGCAAAATAAATGCGCTATTTAGTTGTAAGTGATAATCATGGTGACCGTGATATCTTAGTGGACTTAGTCAAACGTTATCGTTCAGACGTTGATTTTTTCTTTCATTGCGGAGATTCAGAGTTACCTGCAGATGATTCATTGTGGGAAAACTTTCAAGTTGTTCAAGGAAATTGTGATTATGGTCCAGGGTTTGAAGCTAAAAAAGTCATCAATACTGGTCGTGACAACATCTATCTTACCCATGGACATCTATCGAATGTTCGGTTTGATTTGACTCAATTAGCTTTAGAAGCACAATCAGTCGAAGCAAATATGGCATTTTTTGGTCACACACATCAAATCGGTTGTGAGATGGAAAAAGGTATTTTATTTTTAAATCCTGGCAGTATTTCACAACCACGCGGCCTCATTCAAATTCCGTCGTATGCAATCATTGAAAGTTTAACTGATGAAATCAATGTTCAGTATTATAATCGTGCACATCAACCAGTAGAAGAATTAGTGTTTCACTTTTCTCGCTGATTTTATGGACTAATTTCTAATTTTTGCTAAAAGTTCATCATTTCTTTATGGAATTTGCATCCGTTTTCGGTAAAATAAAATTGTTGAACAAACAAGAATGGAGGCCACTCAATGATTGGACCTGTAGTAAGAGAAATGCTGTTGGAAAATCAAGATACATTTTTGATCCCAGCAGAGAATGTAGCAAACGTTCTTTACCAAAATCCGCTTTCTCACGGCTTGCTTGTTTTGTCGAAAGTCGGATATTCAAAAATCCCGGTCTTAGACAAAAACGATCGCTTTGTTGGATTGATCAGCTTATCTGATGTCGTGAATAAGATGCTGGATTTGCAAAATATCAGCATGGAACCATTAGAAGGATTGACAGTCGCAGATGTAATGGAAGTAGATGTTACAACGGTTGACGAAAATTGGGAACTAGAAGATGTATTGCATTTGTTAGTTGACTCACCTTTTTTACCAGTTGTGACAAAAGACAAAGTTTTTAAAGGAATCATCACGCGAAAAGAATTATTAAAAGCAGTAAACTTCATGGTTCACGAATTAGAGAGACGAAACATTTTGACTTCTAAAACAGAAGGACTAAAAGAAACAATCAATCTGTTAAATTAAAAAAACGATGATTTTATTTTATCGGTTATTTTAAACGTTAAATAGTTGATTTAAAGCAGACATAGCAAGGTTTTTACTGCTATCTGCTTTTTTTGTTGTGCAACTTAATAACCAAACAGCCAAGCATATTTATTTCCAAAATAAGAGTAAGCGGTTACAATGTAGCTATCAAATCATAGGAGGTTCATTTATGAAAAAGCTTGGTAAAGTCTTATTGTTGGTTTTGGTCGGAATTGGTTTGTTTGGTTTTAGTGTTCCCGGATTTGCACATGGCTATGTAACCCAACCTGGTAGTCGGGCCTATTTTGGAACGGCAGCTGCAGGGAACTTAAATCAAAATGTTGGTCGTGCACAGTGGGAACCACAAAGTATTGAAGCATTGAAAAACACATTTATCGACGGAAAAATTGCAAGTGCAGGTGTAACTGGTTTCGAACCTTTAGACGAACAAACAGCGACGCGTTGGCATAAGAGTCAAATCAATACGGGTTCATTAAATGTTTCTTGGACATTAACTGCCCAACATCGCACAAGTACTTGGGATTACTATATGACAAAACCAGGTTGGAATCCTAATCAGCCATTAAAATTTAGCGATTTCGAACGAATTGGTCAAGTAAATGACAATGCAACAGTACCACCAAAATTGGTGAGCCATACTATCTCTGTTCCGCAAGATCGCAATGGTTATCACATTATTTTAGCTGTTTGGAACATTAGTGATACAGTGAATGCTTTCTATCAAGTTATGGACGTGAATGTTCAATAAAAAGTGAATATAAAAAAAGTTACAGATTATGTATATCTCTAAAGCCAAACTTTTTGGAGAAGAGCACAGTTTAAAAAAGGAGAAAAAGAGCAAAAACTCTTTTTCTCCTTTTTTGTGTTGTTACCACAAGAGTAAGTGTTACTCGTAATCTGAGACATACGGCATAAAACAACATCAGACAGTAGAAAATAAAATGACAGAATCATCATTCTGGAAATGAAAGGATCACTCTTTTTTTCGAAAGAGTTTTTAAACGATAAAAGCAGCTATCTCATCCTTTCTTTTTTGACAAATTCTTTCTTTATTTTATACAACGGGTCCGACGGGTGTATTCGGAATCGTAAATCCAGCTTTTGTCAAGGCTTGGACATATGCGCTAAGAAATTCTTCCTTTAAGACATATTGTTTGCCATTTAAAGCATAGCAGATCGTTCGAATTGCAAAGTTACTATTTCCTAGATCAACGAGACCAAAAATAGTTGGTTCAGTTTGTAATTCATTTTGATATTTTTCTGCTAGATGTTGATTGACTTGTTGGATCACTGCTTGAATTTTGTCATAACCTTCTTCAGGGACGATTCGGATATCTAAACGAACTAACATATTTGCTCGAGATAAGTTACTGATGGTCGTGATATTTCGATTGGGAATATAGTGCACGGTTCCGTCAGTTGCTTTGAGTTGTAGTGTACGGATTCCCACAGAAACAACCGTACCTTCAATGGATAAATTTGCCAATTGAATATAATCTCCAACATCCATTTGTTGCTCCATGATAATAAAAAAACCAGTAATCATGTCATTCATGAAGCCTTGCGCACCTAAACCAATAGCGACCCCAGCAATTCCGGCACCTGCTAGTAAGGAGCCAATCGGCACACCAATGACGGAAAGCAATGCATAGATAAAGAAGAAGCCAAGCGTATAATGAAAAATCGTATGAAGTAAACTGTGTAAGGTTTTTAAACGACTTTCGTTCAAACTAGCTTTTTTTGAATATTGGCTAAATGATTTATCAAGTAAATATTTTCCGATTTTGCTCAGAACACTAAAAAGAATGACTAGAAAAATCAAATACAGTGTTTTTTCAATAAAAGTTGCAAGAATCTCGTCCCAATCAATCTCATTCCAAAATCGCTGGAAGGCATTTACTTGTTGGACGGCTTGATCGGTAATTGTTTCACTTGATGTTGTTTTTGTTTCAGTTATTTGTGCTAAATACATAGAATCCTCTTTTCTTTCACTCGTTCTTTGTAACATTGTATCAAGAAGTAGAAAAAAAGAAAATGGAAGAGAAAAAGTGTCTTTCAAAATAAAAATGACAAACAACTAAGCGAATGGTAAAATATGGAGAAAAACATGAAGGGGACACGAACATGCAAATAGATTGGAATAATCTTGGGTTTTCATATATCAAAACACCTTGGCGCTACATTGCTAAATGGAAAGATGGAGAATGGAGCAAAGGTGAGTTAACAGAAGATAACTACTTAACGATTCACGAAGGATCACCTGCGTTACATTATGGACAACAATGTTTCGAAGGATTAAAAGCGTATCGTCGGAAAGATGGGAAAATCAATCTATTTCGTCCTGAACAAAATAGTCGCCGAATGAACCAAAGCGCGCGTCGTTTGTTGATGCCAATGGTTCCAGAAGAAATGTTTGTTGACGCAGTCAAAGAGGTTGTCAAAGCAAATGAAGAATTTGTACCACCTTATGGAACGGGTGCAACGCTCTATTTAAGACCTTTATTGATTGGTGTAGGGGAAAACATTGGTGTGCATCCGGCACCGGAATACTTATTTGTTGTTTTCTGTACACCAGTTGGTGCTTATTTTAAGGGTGGCTTAAAACCAACGAACTTTATCGTTTCAGATTATGACCGTGCTGCACCAAAAGGAACAGGAGCAGCTAAAGTAGGCGGCAACTATGCAGCCAGCTTATTACCTGGAACACAAGCACATGAACTAGATTATTCTGATTGTGTTTATTTAGATCCAGCAACGCATACAAAGATTGAAGAAGTCGGTGCGGCAAATTTCTTTGGCATCACGAAAGATGGGAAATTTATCACACCGCAATCACCATCTATTTTACCAAGTATCACCAAATATTCATTACTACAGTTGGCTGAAGAACGTTTAGGGATGGATGCCATCGAGGGAGATGTCTTTATTGACAAGCTTGATGAATTTGCTGAAGCAGGTGCGTGTGGGACAGCTGCAGTTATTTCACCAATTGGCGGAATCTATCATGATAATCAACTCCATGTTTTCTATAGTGAAACAGAAGTGGGTCCTGTAACGAAACGTTTATATGACGAGTTAACGGGTATTCAGTTTGGGGATGTAGAAGCACCTGAAGGTTGGATCCAAGTAGTGGAATAGTACAAGAACCATTACTTTTTAATAAAGTTAAACATACAAAGAAGCTGGAAAGTTATTTTCCAGCTTCTTTTGTTGTTGCTCAATCAAATGATAGATGTAAAAAAGCGGATGACGTATTCGCCAACCGCAGCTTTATAAATTGTTTCTAAAGAATATTAGATGTTTTTATGATAAGTGAACACCTTTGTCAACATAAATGATGTCACCAATCATACCGCTTGAAAGTGGGCTAATCAAGAAGGCACAAGCATTGCCGACTTCTTCAATTGTGACACCTTGTTGATCTGGTGTACGTGATTCTGATAATTGAATTAGCTTTTGGTAATCTTTGACGCCTGTCACAGCTAGAGTTTTAATTGCACCAGCAGAGATTCCGTTAACGCGGATACCTTTTGGTGAAAGTTCTGCAGCTAAGTAACGAATAGCTGCTTCAAGTGACGCTTTAGCGATGCCCATCATGTTGTAGTTTGGAATTGCACGTTCTGATCCAAGATAAGACATGCTGACGATCCCGCTGTTTTGTGCTAAATACTTTTGTGCATATTTTGTTACAGCGATTAGGGAATAGCTACTGATATCTTGAGCTAATTGATAACCATCTCTTGAAATATCTGAAACATTACCTGATAATTCTTCTTTATTTGCATAAGCGATTGCGTGAACAAGTCCGTGAATCTCACCAGCGTAAGCGCCGATGGCATCCATTGCTTGCTCGATACTTTCGTCACTAGCGACATCACACTCAACAGTAAAAGCATCTTCACCAACTAATTTCAGTAAAGATTTTTTCATGCGTTCATTTTGATAAGTATAGATGATTTCTGCCCCTTGTTTTTGCATAGCTTCGGCACAGCCCCATGCAATACTTTTTTTGTTTGCGACGCCCATGATGACGATTTTTTTTCCTTTTAAAAATGACATATTGACTCTCCTTTGTTTCGCGAAAAATTTCGTTGTCTAGTAAAAAAGTAGGATAAAAAGATAAGTGCTTAAAAAATAACTTCCTTGATTTCTTATTATTAGGCAAAATGCTTTGATTGTCAAACTATTTTTTTGATAATAAAAAAAAGATTGCTAAATAATTAGGAATATGATACTTTGATAATCAAAGTAATAAATGAATTGGCATTTGCCTGAAACGAAAGAAGGAGCATGTATATGTCTTATGTTTTATCTGCTACAGAAGTAATGGATTTGATTCCTAATCGCTACCCGATTTGCTATATTGACTATGTGGACACATTAGAACCAGGAAAGAAAATAGTTGCAACTAAAAACGTGACAATTAATGAAGATTTTTTTCAAGGACATTTTCCAGATAATCCAGTGATGCCGGGAGCTTTGATTTTAGAAACTTTGGCGCAAGCTGGTTCCATTTTAATTTTGAAATCAGAAGAATTTTTAGGGAAACGTGCCTATATTGGGGGAATCAATAAAGCCAAATTCCGTCAAAAAGTTGTACCTGGAGATGTCATGAAATGTCATTTTGAAATCACAAAATTAAAAGGAGCTGTTGGCACTGCACTATCAGCTGCTTACGTTGATGACAAAAAAGTCTGCGAATGTGAATTCACTTTTATCGTAAACCAAGATGCTTAATGCGCTGCTTTTTTAATGTAATCAAACAAAAGAGGAGAAGACTTGTTTAAAAGTCCTCTCCTCTTTTTACGTGCTTATTTTGTTTTAGCTTCTTGTAAAACTTTGATACTTTCGATTTTTACGTCGGCTTTTGGCTTGTCATTGCTATCTGTCTCAACTTGAGCAATTTTATCCACAACATCCATGCCTTCGATGACTTGTCCGAAAACAGTATAGCTACCATCTAAACTTGGATAGCCACCTTTTTTATACGCATCGATAATTGCGCGAGGGTAGTCATCTTTTAGTAAGCCGTCATGGACGTCATCAGAATTTTGGACGATAAAGAATTGACTGCCATTACTGTTTGGATTTTGAGAGCGCGCCATTGAAAGTGCGCCACGGATGTTGTACAACTGATTTGAAATTTCTGTTTCAAATCCTTCGCCCCAAATACTTTCGCCACCCGTGCCATCACCTTTTGGATCGCCACCTTGAATCATGAAGTCTTTAATTACTCGATGGAAAGTCAAACCATCATAATAGCCATCTTTGGCATGTGTCAAAAAGTTTTCGACTGCTTTTGGTGCTAATTCAGGGAACAATTTGATTTTGATCGTTCCTTCGCTAGTGGTCATTTCGACCAATGCTTCATTTGCAGCAACTTCGTTCGTTAATTGAGGTAATTCTAATGCGTTTAGGTCAACGCTACTTTCAGTCGTACTTTCTGCAGTGCTTGCTTTTGTGCTTGAAGTAGTTGTTTGATTTGTTGAACAACCCGCAACAGCTAGTAGAGCTGCAGCTAATCCAAATGTTAACATTATTTTTTTCTTTTTCATATCTGGATCCTTTCTTTCTTAAAAATAGTCTATATTTATGATAGCAAATTCTCGAGCAAAAACCTAATGAAAATTGGAAAGTAATTTTCTTTTTGAAGCAGTAGCAAAAGGTGTAGACCATTTGTATCATGTTTGTTATAATGTAAGTGGATACAAAAAAGCAAACCGCTAGGAGGCAATAGGATTATGGGAAAACTTGGAGTTTCGATTTACCCAGAACGCTCAACATTTGAAAAGGATAAAGCATATTTAAATCTAGCACACAAATATGGATTTAAACGCGTATTTACAAGCTTGCTGCAAGTGAACGATGACAAAGAGCAAGTATTAGCCGAATTTACAAAAGTAGTCGACTATGCGAATAGCTTAGGAATGGAAGTAATGGTGGATATTAATCCTGCCTTATTTGAACAACTTGAGATCTCTTATGATGACTTATCATTTTTTGATGAAATGGGTGCATATGGTGTACGTTTAGATATTGGTTTTACGGGTGCAGAAGAAGCAAAGATGACACGTAACCCATATGGAATCAAAATTGAAATCAATATGAGCTCTGGAACAAACTACGTGGATAACATCATGAGTTATTCACCAAATACAAATAATTTATTGGGGTCACATAACTTTTATCCACATCGCTATTCTGGTTTAAGTTACGATCACTTTGTTTATTGCTCAGAAAAATTCAGAAAATATAATTTGAATACAATGGCTTTTGTGAATTCACAAGTTGCAACGTTCGGTCCATGGCCAACACAGGATGGTTTGTGTTCATTAGAAGACCATCGTGACTTAGAAATTTCAACACAAGTAAAACATTTGATGTTGACTGGTTTGATCGATGATATTTCTGTTGGGAACGCCTATGCAAGTGAAGAAGAGTTAAAAGCAATGGCAGAAGCCTTCAACGCAGATTACCCAACGCTAAAAGTCGATGTAGAAGAAGGAATTACAGAAGACGAACGGATTTGTCTATTTGATAACTTACACAGTTACCGAGGAGACCGTTCAGAGTATATTTTACGTTCGACAATGACACGTATTTATTACAAAGAGAAACCTTTCCCAGCTCATAATACTCGTGATATGACTCACGGAGATGTTTTGATTGATAATGTTGGCTACGGTCAATATAAAGGTGAAACACAAATTGCTCTGAAAGAAATGAAAAATGATGGACGAGTGAATGTGGTCGGCCGAATTTCAGCAGATGAATTATTCTTGCTTGATTTCTTGAAACCATGGTCAAGCTTTAAATTGATTGAAAATATGAAATAAGGTTGTGGTGCAAAACGCTCAGCTCCGACGAGATAGTGAGCAGATACTTAAAATAGCTTTTCATATTTTAAAGTGGATGCAAGCTATATGGAGGAGTTGTTTTGGGAACACCGTAGAAAAAGGTTGTGGTACAAAACGCTCAGCTCCGACGAGATAGCGAGCAGATACTTAAAATAGCTTTTCATATTTTAAAGTGGGTGCAAGCTATATGGAGGAGCTGTTTTGGGAACACCGTAGAAAAAGGTTATGGTTCCAAGCGTTAAACTTCAAGCAATAAATTAAAAGAATCAAACAGCCTTTCAAAATATGTTTTTATCATACGCACTTCCAAAAGGATCAGGACTTGAAATTGTCTTGGTCCTTTTTTGTTTGTCAAATCGATTTGCATCAGGCACAGACATTGATTATACTTAGAACTAAATTTGTTCGTTTCGTGATTTATTTTTAATTTAAATGATAGGAGAAAGATGAAAAATATGAAACTTTGGGTAAAAATTAGTATTGGCGTGATCCTACTATTCACGATTGGGTTAATTTTTGCAGCGAATTATTTTTATAATTATGCGATCGTTCCAGCACCAAAAGATTTTATCGGCGAAGATACACCTGGTACTACAAAAACGGCAGAAGAAACTGCAACGCAAACCTGGTTCAAAGCAAAAGAAAACCGCACGTATTGGACCATTAAATCAGAGGATCAACTAAAACTTTCTGCCATTTATCTTCCTGCAGCTAAACCAAGTAATCAGACAGTGATTGCAGCGCATGGCTATATGGGTGATGCGGAAACGATGGCAAACTACGCTAAAATTTTCCATGATCTAGGCTACAATGTCCTACTTCCAGATGCACGAGGACATGGGAAAAGTGAAGGGAATTATATTGGATTTGGTTGGCCAGAAAGAAAAGACTATGTAAAGTGGATCAACAAAGTTCTTGAAACAAATGGCAAACAAGAAGAAATCGCTCTTTATGGAATCAGCATGGGTGGGGCAACAGTCATGATGACCAGCGGAGAACAACTACCTGATAATGTGAAAGCAATTATTGAGGACTGTGGCTATTCTTCTGTAAATGAGGAGCTTTCATATCAATTAGCAGATATGTTTAATCTACCCGCATTTCCATTGATGCCTGCTACTAGTTTAATGACGAAAGTTCGAGCAGGTTACTCTTTTAATGAAGCAAGTGCAGTCAAACAATTGAAGAAAAATGAAACGCCAATGCTCTTTATTCACGGTGACGAAGATACCTTTGTTCCATTTAAAATGTTAAATGAAGTTTATGAAGCGACCAACGCACCAAAAGAAAAATATGTCGTAAAGGGCGCAGAACATGCGAAAGCTTACTCTGTAGATCCAGATAAATACCAGCAGGTAGTAAAAGACTTTCTAGCGAAGTACTTTTAAGTGTGTGAAGGTGAAACAGGAACTTCGTGATACTAACTATAAAAAAGAAGCCGAGACATTTGTCTCAGCTTCTTTTTAGTGTCGCAAGAAATTTTTAGTGAAAAATTTCTTATAAGTTAGCGAATTTTTCTAACAAACGAATCATTTGGCAAGTGAATCCATATTCGTTATCGTACCAAGCAACAGTTTTAACAAGTTGGTAATCACCAGCTGAAGTTACTTCTGTTTGTGTTGGATCGAAGATTGAACCTTGAGTTGTTCCGATTACGTCACCAGAAACGATTTCGCGATCATCATAACCAAATGATGGGTTGTCAATTGTATGTTTTTTAATTGCTTCATTGACTTCATCCGCAGTTACTTTTGTTTTTAAGATTGATACTAATTCTGTTAATGAACCATCAACAACAGGGACACGTTGAGCATGACCTTGTAATTTACCATTCAATTCAGGGATAACTAAGCCGATTGCTTTTGCAGCACCAGTTGAGTGAGGGATTGTGTTGTCAGCAGCAGAACGAGCAGCACGTAAATTTCCGCCTTTTACTGGTCCATCTAATAACATTTGTGTTGAAGTATAAGCATGAACAGTTGTCATTGTACCAACTTCGATACCAAATTCATTATTTAAGAAATAAGCCATTGGTGCCAAGCAGTTTGTTGTACATGATCCAGCAGAGATGATTTTATCATTTGCATCTAAAGTGTCGTCGTTTACGTTATAAACGATTGTTTTCATTGCGCCAGCTGGAGCAGAGATCACAACGCGTTTAACGCCTGCATCTAAGTGAGCTTGTGCTTTTTCTTCTGAAGTATAAAAACCAGTACATTCTAGTACGATGTCTACTCCATTTTCTTTTACCCAAGGGATTTTACTTGCATCAGGTTCAGCATAAACACGAGTTGCTTCACCATCAACCACGATTGAGTCTTCTGTAGCAGTAACTGTTCCAGGATAAGTACCATGTGTTGAATCGAATTGCAATAATTGTGCTAACATAGTTGGACTTGTTAAATCGTTGATTGCAACTACTTCGATGTCATCAGATACTTCTTTGATACGACGATACGCTAAGCGTCCAATACGTCCGAATCCATTAATACCTACTTTTACTGTCATAATCAAAAGTTCCTCCTTTAATTTAGGCTGTGAAAGTGCCGCAACCTCTCTTAATACGATTTAAGTTTGCTACTAAAATTAGAATTTGTCAAAAAATTTATCTTTTCACTTGATTTTTCTGAAACTTCCAAATGGATTTGCTAAAAATACAAAAATTGGTAAGAGATAGCAAAGTTTTGGCTGAAAAGATAGACAAAACATGATTTCATCGCTAAAATAAATAGGACTTTTGTTTATTGTGGAAATTCAGGTAGTCGAGAAATTTAAATAAATAAATACAATAGGAGGACGAGAATATGTCCATGTTTTTAGATCAAGTGACAATCGATGTGAAAGCTGGTAAGGGCGGCGACGGAATGGTTGCTTTTCGTAGAGAAAAGTATGTTCCTGATGGCGGACCAGCTGGTGGTGATGGTGGTCACGGTGGCGATGTTATTTTAGTGGTTGATGAAGGCTTGCGCACATTGATGGACTTTCGTTTTAATCGTCATTTTAAAGCACAACCAGGTGAAAATGGAATGAGCAAGGGGATGCATGGCCGAGGTTCAGATGACACATATGTTAAAGTCCCTCAAGGAACAACTGTACGTGATGCAGAAACAGGCGCTTTACTAGGCGATTTGATTGAAAACGGTCAAACTTTAGTAGTTGCAAAAGGTGGACGTGGCGGTCGCGGAAATATTCGCTTTGCTTCACCACGAAACCCTGCACCGGAAATCGCAGAAAATGGTGAGCCAGGACAAGAGCGTAAAATTGAATTGGAATTAAAAGTCTTAGCCGATGTTGGTTTAGTTGGTTTTCCTTCAGTCGGAAAATCTACATTACTTTCAGTTATCTCTTCTGCACGACCAAAAATCGGTGCTTATCACTTTACTACGTTAGTTCCTAATCTTGGAATGGTAACAACGACTGATGGTCGTAGCTTTGCGGCAGCTGACTTACCAGGATTAATTGAAGGAGCTTCACAAGGTGTTGGGCTAGGAACGCAATTCTTACGGCATATTGAACGTACCCGTGTTATTTTACATGTGATCGATATGAGCGGAATGGAAGGGCGCGACCCTTACGAAGATTATCTAGCAATCAATCATGAATTATCTACTTATAATTTGCGTTTATTAGAACGTCCACAGTTGATTGTTGCGAATAAAATGGATATGCCAGATGCAGAAGAAAATTTGGTGAAATTCAAAGAGCAATTGAATAAAGAAAAAGCAGATGAATTTGCAGATGATATTCCAGTATTTCCAATTTCTGGTGTGACTCGTAAAGGACTGGATGCATTATTGAATGCAACTGCTGATTTATTAGAAGTAACACCAGAATTTCCTCTTTATGATGAAGAAATCGAGGAAGAAACAGTTCATTATGGATTTACACCAGAAGGACCAGAATTCAAAATTGATCGTGAACCAGATGCAACTTGGGTATTGACTGGTGAGAAAATCGAAAAATTATTCCAAATGACGAATTTCGATCACGACGAAACAGTTATGCGTTTTGCACGTCAATTACGTGGAATGGGTGTGGACGAAGCATTACGTGCTCGTGGTGCGAAAGATGGAGATATTGTTCGCATTGGAGAATTTGAATTTGAATTTGTTGAATAAAATAAGTAAGAGAGGGGACAAAAATTTTGTCCCCTCTCTTTTGTTTTTTTTATATTGAAATAAGCGCTTTCGTTTAGAGGTTTTTATTTTATTTCTAACTCAATCAAAGGTAAAATGAAAGGAACGCAAAAAGTAAGGAGTGAGTCAAATGAACAAACGAGTGATTATTTTAAATTTTGATGTGGAGAGTCAAGCTTATCAAGCCTTTTCTGAAATCAAAAAGCTTCATGCTACTCGACAAATTAAGGGGGAACAAATGGCTGTCATCAGTCATGATCCAAATGGCACACATCAATTTAAAGTAGAAGACTTTATCGACTTTACCGGAAGTAATAAATCTTCAAAAGGTGGCATGATCGGTATGCTCGTTGGTATTTTAGGCGGTCCGCTCGGTATTTTACTTGGTTGGTTTGCAGGTGGAATGATTGGAGCAACCCAAGATGCAAAAGAGATTCAAAACGCGCAAACCGTTTTTGACTTTGTTGGTGATAAAATTGGCGAGGGTGCTACAGGTCTGATTTTGATTGCTGAAGAAGAAGACAATCGCCCATTGAACCAATTAGTTATGATGGAACTTGGTGGTGAAATCACACGATTAGATTATGATGAGGTCGAAAAAGATGTAGCGGATGCGAAAGAAATTGAACGTAGTACGAAAGAAGCAGCACAAAAAACTTGGAGTGAAAAACATCCACCAGTTGAAAATCAACCAATAGATAAGGGCAATTCACAAGAATAAGTTCCGTTTTCTTTTTTAGTTGGGTAATTCTGATGAAAAAAGTAAATTCTGGCAGAGAAAAGTGTATTTTAGGCACGTTTCTCTGTCTTTTTCGGTTGCTTATCCGTTGATTTTCCCCTAAAATTAGAGGGAACTCACAGAAAGTCAGGTAGATTATGGAATTACAATTTTTAGGGACAGGTGCAGGAGTGCCTGCAAAGCAGCGAAATGTAACAAGTATCGCGTTAAAATTATTAGATGAACGCAATGAAATTTGGTTATTTGATTGTGGTGAAGGCACACAAATGCAAATTTTGCGTACAAATATTCGTCCAAGAAAAATCGAAAAAATCTTTATTACACATTTACATGGGGATCATATTTTTGGTTTGCCAGGTTTGATTAGTAGTCGCTCATTCCAAGGTGGAGATACTCCATTGGAAATCTATGGTCCCAAAGGAGTAGAACAGTTTGTTAAGACGGCTCTATCTGTTTCACAAACTCGTTTAAGTTATCCGTTGAAATTTATTGAAGTTCGTGAGGATGAACCTATTTTTAAAGATCAACAATTTGCAGTATACACAAAGAAATTAAATCATGGAATCGATAGTTACGGATATCGTGTTGTCGAACAGGATCATAAGGGTGAGCTGCAAGTAGAACGCCTGAAAGAATTAGGTGTGCCTGCTGGTCCGATTTATGGCCAGTTGAAACGTGGCGAAACAGTTCGATTAGAAGATGGGGCAATAATTAATGGCAAAGAATTTGTTGGTCCAGATAAAAAAGGACGAATCGTAACGATTTTAGGTGATACAAGAAAAACGGCTAGTGCTATTGAACTTGCTAAAAACAGTGACGTATTGGTTCATGAAAGTACCTTTAACAAAAATGAAGCAAAAATGGCGCATAATTATTTTCACTCAACTTCTCATCAAGCAGCAGAAGTTGCCACGGAAGCAAAGACTGCACGATTATTGTTGACGCATATTAGCGCTCGATATGTTGGTAAAGCGGCCTTAGAGCTGGAAAAGGAAGCACGAGAAATTTTCCCAAATACAACGATCATGAAAGATTTTGATGTGATTGAGATTCCATTTAGAGATGAGGAGGAATTGTCATGAAATTAGCCAATAAAGTGGTACTAGTAACTGGCGGCTCTGCGGGATTAGGTGCAGAAATCTGTTACGAAGCGGCAAGACAAGGAGCGATTGTGGTTACTTGTGCTCGACGGATTCAATTGATTGGAGAAGTAAAAACAAAGTGCCAAGAATTAAGTGGAAAAGAAGCGTATGCTTTTCAAGTTGATGTTAGCAATCCAGAAAGTGTAGAAAGTTTGTATGAAAAAGTAATGACGGAAGTCGGACGAGTGGATGTTTTGGTCAATAATGCTGGCTTTGGTATCTTCGAAGATTTTCTGCAATTTGATTTAGGCAAAGCTTATGATATGTTTGAAGTTAATGTGTTAGGTATGATGGTCTTGACACAAAAATTCGCCATCGATATGGCTGAAAGAAAAAGTGGCCACATCATTAATCTAGCATCAATGGCAGGGAAAATGGCTACAGCCAAATCAACGATTTACTCTGCAACTAAGTTTGCTGTGATTGGTTTTTCAAATGCATTAAGATTGGAATTAAAACCATTAGGGGTTACAGTCACGACGGTTAATCCAGGACCAATTGCTACAGAATTTTTCGATAAAGCAGATCCAAGTGGAGAATATTTAGCAAACTTAGGACAAATCGTATTGGATCCAACTAAGTTAGCTAAACAAATTGTGCGGAGTATGAGTCATCCAAAACGTGAAATCAACCAGCCTGTTGTCATGGAAATTGCAGCCAAATTCTATACGCTTTTCCCGCATATTGGAGATTACTTAGCTGGAGGAATTTTTAACAAAAAGTAGGTGGAAAAATGAAAAAACAAAGTAGTGTGATTTTAGGTTTTATTTTAGTATTAGTAATCGTTTTATTTGCAGTATTCAATATTGAACAAGTTCCAGTGAGTCTTGGCTTCGCTTCATTTTCAGCACCATTGATTTTAGTTATTATTGGTTCAGCACTGATTGGTGCTTTGATCGTCTTTTTAACAGCTTCGGCTAGTTTGTGGCAACAAAAAAAAGAAATCAAAAACTTGACACAGGAACTTGCAGAGCATCAAACTAATTTACAACAAAAAATTGAAGCAGCAAAAGAAGAACAACAACGAGAGTTTCGCAACGAACGAGCAGAGCTAGAAGCTGCTTACCAAGCAGAACTACAAGCAAAAACAGTGGAAATCAGCCAATTAGAAGAAACTGGCAATGCTAAAGAAGATCGTGCGCAATCGCCACAACAAAGCTTCAATTATTTTGACTAACCGGTAAACTAGAAAAGGAGTACGATGATATCGTACTCCTTTTTCTTTTGTCCCTGTATAGCGGAAGTCTAATAGTTACTAAATGAGAGAGGTATTTATCCAAGAAATGAGTAAAGAAAGATTGACCACTTATCTTTTGGAGCTGGCCGCTTGAGCTACAACCTTATTCACGGTGTTCCCCAAGTAACTCCTTGAAATAATTCTCAATTGTCTAAAATATGAAAAGCTATTTTTGCCAGTTGCTCATTATTTTTTTAAACTGACCGCTTGGAGCTACAACGTTCTTTTCCCCCTCTTCTTTTTGTCGTTTTCGTTTGCTATAATAACTAAGTTAGGAGTGAGACAGTGAAGCAAGCAAATTATGATTGGAAATTAAGTACCGGAGAACCTTCTGAGGCTTTTTTTCAGCTAATCAATAACCATAACTTATCTCCTTTTATTGGCAGAATGCTTTGGCAGCGCGGATATCAGGAAGAACAAGAAATCAAACAGTTTTTACATCCAAAAGAACAAGAATTACATGATCCCTATTTGATGCATGACATGGATAAAGCAATCAATAGAATCCAAGAAGCAGTTATCAGTGGCGAAAAAATTCTAGTTTATGGCGATTACGATGCCGATGGAATCACAAGTACGACAATCATGAAAGAAACACTTGAATTACTAGGAGCCGAAGTAGAAGCTTTCTTACCTAATCGTTTTGAACATGGCTACGGCCCAAATCAAGCGGTCTACAAAGAGAAAATCAGTCAAGGGACACAATTGATTGTCACAGTTGATAACGGCGTTGCTGGAAATGAAGCAATTGCTTATGCTCAAAGTGTTGGAGTTGACGTTATTGTAACTGATCATCATGAAATGCCAGCTGTGTTACCAGATGCTTTTGCCATCGTCCATCCACGACATCCAGATGGAAACTATCCATTTACAGATTTAGCAGGCGTAGGTGTGGCTTTCAAAGTAGCAACAGCTTTGTTGGAAGAAGCACCAGCAGAATTTTTAGATCTGGTTGCAATTGGGACAGTCGCTGATCTAGTGTCGCTAACTGGGGAAAATCGTAGTTTGGTCTCACTAGGCATTGATGCAATTCGTCATTCAGAAAGAATTGGGTTACAAGCATTGTTTGCTGAAAGTGGCGCGAAAATGAAAGATGCTGATGAAATGACGATTGGTTTTTCGATTGCACCGCGCTTGAATGCAATTGGTCGAATGGGCGATCCTAATCCAGCTGTTGAACTGATGGCGACCTTTGATGAAGAAGTTGCACACACACAAGCAAAAAAATTAAATGAAATCAATGAAGAACGAAAAAGTATTGTTGAAGAAATCACACAGGAAGCATTAGCTATGGTAAATTCTGCTAACAGTATCCATTTATTAGCGAATAGCGGTTGGCATGAAGGAGTCTTGGGAATCGTGGCAGGTAAAATCATGAATGAGACAGGTAAGCCAACTATCGTACTGACTTTAAAAGAAGATGGAACTGCCAAAGGTTCAGGCCGCAGCGTAGAAGCTTTGAATCTTTATGAAATGTTGAGCCAAACAAGAGATTTATTTACCTATTTTGGTGGACATCATGCAGCTGTTGGTTTAACTATGCCTCAAGAAAATCTTGAAGTGTTACAAGAAAAAATGAATGAGTATGTAAAAGAAAACAAGATTGATCTAACAAAGGGACCAACAATGCAAATTGATGAGGTGCTTTCACCTAAAGATGCTTCTTTGACATTGTTAGATGAGCTGAAATTATTAGCACCTTTTGGGACAGATAATCCTGTGCCACAGTTTTTATTCCAACAGGTGACAGCCAAACAAGTGAAAAAGATTGGTGCAAATCAACAACATTTGAAATTTGTTTTAACAGATGAGGGTGAACAGCTGGATGCAGTTGCCTTTGGGTTTGGCTCTCAGGAAAGTGAACTGTTGAATGATTCACTTGATATTGTTGGCAAACTCTCCGTGAATGAATGGAATGGTCAAAAAAAGGTGCAACTGTTGGTTTCTGATTTTGAGGTCAAAGGGCTGCAAGTATTTGATTGGCGTGCAAAACGATTTCGAGATCAAGAGGCGTTACCAGAAAAAGCATGTTATCTAGCTTTTGATGAAGCAGTTAAAAAACAAGTTTCGCCAAGTATTCGCGAGCAAGTAGTTATCTTTGAAAAAATGGATCAGATGAAGCGTTGGGTGGAGACGAATCAACCAGAATCACTTGTGTTAGTGGATTGTCCAACTGAACTTGATGAGTTGAAAGCTGTTTTTAATGCAGGAACGTTTAGCCGAGTTTATTTATTAGGGATCTCTTCACAAGAAGCTTATCTGAATGGAGTAGGCTCTAGAGAACAATATGCTCGTTTGTTCCAGTTTATTAAAACACAAGATAAAGTTGATATTCGTTATAAGACAAAAGCAGTCGCTCAGTATTTGAAAATTCCAGAAAAATTATTAATTTTTATGATTCAGGTGTTTTTTGAATTGAAATTTGTTACAATAGACGATGGTGTTTTACAAAAAGTCGCCCATCCAGAAAGTCACCCGTTGACTGAAAGCACTCTGTATCAACAGCGACTAAAGAAAATTAAAGTTGAGGAATTCTTACTATTAAGTGATATTCCTACCATTAAGAAATGGCTAACAACCTAGGAGGAAACAAACAGTGGATTTAAGAGATTATATTGCCAGTATTCCGGACTATCCGTCAAAAGGAATCGTTTTTCGTGATATCTCACCGTTAATGGCAGATGGAGATGCGTATCGTGAAGCAACAAAACAAATTGTCGATTATGCAAAGGAAAAACGAATTGACATGGTGGTTGGACCTGAAGCACGCGGATTCATTGTAGGCTGTCCAGTAGCGTATGAGTTGGGCGTGGGTTTTGCACCAGTTCGTAAAAAAGGGAAATTACCTCGTGAAACGATCGAAGTAACTTATGACCTAGAATATGGTACAGATACATTGACTTTGCACAAAGATGCGATTCAACCAGGTCAACGTGTACTGATTTGTGATGATTTGTTAGCAACTGGTGGTACGATCAAAGCAACGATTGAACTAATTGAAAAATTAGGTGGCGTAGTTGTTGGTTGTGCATTCCTGATTGAATTGATGGACTTACATGGTCGCGATAAAATTGAAGGTTATGACATCATCACTTTGATGGAATACTAATAAAAATTAAGTGGATCTTCAGAAATGGCTAAGACATAGTGTCTGGTCTTTTCTGAAGATTTTTTTATTGAGTAAATGTTAAAAAAAAACGCTGTTAAGCTATTTTTCTACGTATATAAATAACGTGTATATGATAACAACACTGTTCTAGGAATCTCTCTTTTTTTTTATTCGATTTTTGTCAAAAACGCTTATTAAAAGTAATCATAGATGAAAGTTGTTGAGAATTTTTCTTAATAAGTTCACGCTAAATTCTAAATAAGAAGAATATGTGCTTTTACGAATAGTGAAAAAAACAGATAAATGCCCATTATTTTGCAGGGATAAAAAGTGTATTACTAGAAGATCCCTCTAACGAATGATAATTGAACTAATTTATTGAAAATTGTCTTTAAAGAGAGCATTTACAATAATGAAATCTTTCCAATAAAACAATTTTGAGCAACGAAAACACTCTGAACATGTCGAATTACTGACATTATTTGGGGGTTGCTTGGTATGTATGAGTCTATTAGTATTCACAACAGATGTTGTTTCACGCATATTTTGAAACCCGGGTTCAAAACATGCGTAAACATTCATCGAACATAATTTGTAAAATAGTTTATTGAAGGGAAATGATTATCGTTGAAAAAAGAACAGTTGCTAAAAAAGGTAGCATCACCACTCGTTTGTGGACTGATGTTAGGTGGTCTTGCTATATCAACAATCCAACCAATCATCCAAGTTCGTGCTGAAGAAAAAACAAGTTCAAAATTAACAACAAGTTTAACAGAAGAGGACTGGTTGGAATGGTCAAAGGTCACAAAGTTAACAGAATTTGGAAGTTCTGACAC
Source organism: Enterococcus sp. DIV0660C (assembly GCF_017316125.1). GTDB lineage: Bacteria > Bacillota > Bacilli > Lactobacillales > Enterococcaceae > Enterococcus_B. The sequence continues at coordinate 49,523 of NZ_JAFLWA010000017.1, forward strand.
AACGGGAAAACAAGTCAAACACAATGGTAAAATTTATGCAGCAACTTGGTGGAAGAATGGGGAGACAGATGTAGCGCCGGGATCAGGCGAAGCAACTTCAACTGGTTGGGAAGAGGTAGGGACAATAGCTTCAGATGGTTCAGTTACTCTTAATGCAGGGGTCACTGCTAATCCATTTGAACCGACGATTGATCCTGATGTTGATCCTAATACTCCTTATGCAGGTGTCGATGCGGGACAAGGTGTGAAATGGGGCGAAAAGGTTTTTGCACCATATATTGATGGCGGTTTATGGTACAACGGAGAAAACGGGTATCAAGGATTGTATCCTCTTGGTCAAGAAGTGAAGAAATCACAGATCAGTTATGCAAATATCGGATTTATTGTATCAGATCCAAGTAATCCTAAGACGGCTTCTTTTGGCGGGTACTATAATGTAGATGGTACCGGAACAAACGGTTCAGTTGTCACTGCATTTGCTAAACAAATCAAAGAATTCCGCGCACAAGGAGGGGATGTGTTAGTTTCATTTGGTGGAGAAAACGGCACGCCGCTTCAAGATGTCTATGATAATGCTGAAGAACTTGCGAATAAATACATTGAAATTGTCGAACATTACGGATTAACAACAATCGATTTCGATATCGAAGGTGCCCATGTACGTGATAAAGAAGCTTGGCAAAGAAATAATGATGCAATCAAAATCATGCAAGATAAGCTGGGTGATGAAGCACCTGACGTTTGGTATACGTTCCCTGTTTTACCGACTGGTTTAGTAGGTGAAGGGACAGACAATGACGCATACAATGTGCTACAAGATGCTGTTCAGAAAAAGGTGGAGGTTCATGGTGTGAATATCATGACAATGTGTTTTGGACCTGCATTTGTTACAGGGCCAACAAATACATACTATACATATGTTGAACAAGCATCAGAAAGCTTAGCTGGACAACTAAAACGAATTTATAGTGATGCCAATCAAGACCTGACAGACGCGCAAGTATATCAGAAAATTGGTTTGACGCCGTGGGTAGGAAAATCAAGTCAAGCAAACGAAACGTTTACTCAATCTGATGCTAAAGCCTTGTTAGCATATGCAAATGAAAAACAAATTGGCATGCTTTCTTTCTGGTCGTTGAATCGGGACAATGATTTGAATGAAGATTTAAAAAATACTGGACTCGAACAAGAAACCTATGAATTTTCAAAAATTATGGGTGAATTTGACGGAGAGGCAGGCATAAGAGACCAAGCGCCAGTAATCAAAGGAGCAACAAATGAAACAATTGAGTTGAATGATTCCTTTGATGCTTTAGCGGGCGTGACTGCGATTGATCAGGAAGATGGAGATCTAACGGCTAAAATCACGACGACTGGAACGGTGGATTCTTCAAAGGCTGGTGAATACCAAATAACTTATTCTGTGGTAGACAGTCAGAAAAACCATTCAGAAAAGATTCGGACGATTACAGTAGTGGACCCTAATGCGAATACGAAACCAATTTTTTCTGGTTTGAAAGATCAAATCATTGAAGTTGGTGCAACCTTTGATAAACTAGCTGGCGTAACAGCGAACGATCAAGAAGATGGTGACCTAACATCAAAAATAGTTGTGACAGGAAATGTCGACACTTCAAAAGTTGGAACAAATGATCTTACATATACAGTTGCTGACAGCAAAGGTGAAAAGACAACGCAAACAATTACTGTAACAGTCAAAGAAAAAGAAAATGTACCTAACTATTCCTCAACAACGATTTACGTGAAAGGAGACAAAGTTACCTATCAAGGAGCAACTTATACGGCTAAATGGTGGACAAAAGGGGATACTCCAGGATCTGCACAAGTTTGGGAAAAAGAAATAATAAAAAATGAGGACGGGAGTGTAGATTATTATCAAGGCGGGACATATGTTGCAGGAGATCTTGTAAATTACAATGGCAAACAATATCTTGCTAAATGGTGGACACAATCTGTACCAGGTAGTGATGCTTCATGGGAATTAAAAAAAGAGTCAACTAATTAAGAAATGCAAAAAGACGATCAAAATTTTGATCGTCTTTTTTGATAGGGGAATAATAGTTCTTATTGAATGAATACTTTGGATTAGTCAAAGTAAAGAACAAGCAATTGCCTTCAGTATAATAGCCAATAGATGATTGTAACGAACGATTAATTACCTTTATTTTTCTTTCAAGATTGCCGAGAGCGTAAGTAATGTTCATGATAGAAATGTTCTTCATGAAGCCTACGCTGTTCGGCTTGACGATATTTTTTTTCGTCCCACAACATGAACCATAATGTGAATAACGGAAGAAAAATAATCAATGCCGGTTGGATCCCAAAATTGCCAATCAAAATACCTAAGAATAAAACCAGTAATACCAAGCCAATACGTCTAATTGATTTCATGAATTCTCACCTCATTTATTTATGCGAACATTCGTTCGTAAAATCATTATACGAATGTTTGTTCGGTTTGTAAAGAGGTAAGATCAATAAAAAAAGAATTGCAGAAGTTTTACTGCAATTCTTTGGTTTAATTATATTAATAAATGTGGCTACGATAGAGACCAACTACTAAACCTAAGATAGAGACCTCATCTAAAATGATTGGTTCTAATAAGTCATTTTCAGGTTGTAAACGGAAATGGTTTTTTTCTTTATAGAACCTTTTGCAAGTCGCTTCATTTTCTGTTGTCATAGCAATGACGATATCGCCGTTTTTAGCACTTTCTTGCTTTCGAACGATGACGTTATCCCCGTCTAAAATTCCTGCATTGATCATACTTTCACCACGAATGGTCAGCATGAATAAGCTGCCTTCTTCTGAAGTTAAATTTGGTGGAACAGGAAAAAAGTCGGAGGCATCTTCAACTGCAAGAATCGGCTCACCAGCTGTGACTACTCCGAGTATTGGAATAGTAGATGGTTTGATCCCAATTTGATCTAACCCTAAATCAGTTAGTTCGATTGCTCGTGGCTTTGTCGGGTCACGTAAAATGAATCCTTTTTTTTCTAATCGTGCTAAATGTCCATGGACAGTTGATGTTGAAGAAAGGTTAACAGCTTCACCAATCTCACGAACAGTTGGTGGGTATCCTTTACGGGTCACTTGTTCGTGGATATAACGTAAGACTTCGATTTGTCGTGTTTCAGTTTGTCGGGCCACAAAGTACACCTTCTTTCACTTAATAATTAAATAATACCACATAAAAAGCGCTGTTTCAAACAAATGTTCGTATGTAAATAGAGATCGCTAGTTGTTTTTTTTGGTTTTTTTATATAATATAAGAAGAGAAAAAAGGAGGGCTGATAATGTTATCACCTGAAAAAATTGCACGTATTAATGAATTAGCCAAAAAGAAAAAAGCTGAAGGACTTTCAAAAGAAGAAGAAAAAGAACAGATTTTATTGAGAGAAGAATATTTGACAGCTTTTCGCTCTGGCATGAGACATCATATTGAAGGAATGAAAATCGTTGATCCAGAAGGTAATGATGTGACACCAGATAAATTAAAAGAAATTCAAAAAGAAAAAGGGTTACATGACCGTTAGTGTGGTTTTTGGTAAAAAATACCAAAAAAGCATTGATTTTTTGAACTGTATCCGCTAAAATGAGCATGAAATGAATTACAGTAAAAAAAACCTAAATTGGAGGGGTTCTTTTGTTCGACAAAATTGATCAACTAGGCGTTAACACAATCCGTACATTAAGTATTGAAGCTGTACAAAAAGCAAACTCAGGTCATCCAGGCTTACCGATGGGTGCTGCACCGATGGCATATGCACTTTGGACAAAACATTTAAAAGTAAATCCTGTTACTTCGAGAAATTGGGTAGATCGTGACCGTTTTGTACTTTCTGCTGGGCATGGTTCAGCCATGTTGTACAGTTTACTCCACTTATCTGGCTATCAAGTAACAATTGATGACTTGAAACAATTCCGTCAATGGGGATCAAAAACACCAGGACATCCAGAAGTCCATCATACAGATGGCGTTGAAGCAACAACTGGTCCACTAGGTCAAGGAATCGGCATGGCTGTTGGTATGGCAATGGCAGAGGCACACCTTGCAGCAACTTATAATAAAGAAAACTTTAATATTGTTGATCATTATACTTATGCTTTATGTGGTGACGGAGATTTAATGGAAGGTGTGTCTCAAGAAGCAAGTTCTATGGCTGGACACATGAAATTAGGAAAATTAATTGTTTTATATGATTCAAATGATATTTCACTTGATGGCCCAACTTCAAAAGCCTTCACAGAAAACGTTGGCGCTCGCTACGAAGCGTATGGCTGGCAACATATCCTAGTGAAAGATGGAAATGATTTAGAAGCTATCTCTAACGCAATTGAAGCAGCTAAAAGGGAAACTGAAAAACCAACACTAATTGAAGTGAAAACAGTTATCGGTTATGGCTCACCTAACGAAGGAACATCTTCTGTCCATGGCGCACCGATTGGTGATGAAGGAATCAAGATGGCAAAAGAAGTGTATGGTTGGGATTACCCAGATTTCACAGTGCCTGAAGAAGTAGCTACTCGTTTCCATGAAAAAATGGTCGAAGAGGGCGAAAAAGCAGAAGCACAATGGAATGAAAAATTTGCTAATTACAAAAACGCTTATCCAGAATTAGCACAACAATTTGAAGATGCGTTTGCTGGAAAATTACCAGAAAACTGGGATGCTGAGATGCCAAGTTATGATGAAGGTCACAGCCAAGCAAGTCGTGTATCAAGTAAAGATATGATCCAAGCAATTTCAAAAGCAGTTCCTAGCTTATGGGGTGGTTCTGCTGATTTATCTGGCTCAAACAACACAATGGTTGCTACTGAAACTGATTTTGAACCAGGTAATTATGAAGGACGAAACATCTGGTTCGGTGTTCGTGAATTTGCCATGGCAACAGCGATGAACGGAATCCAATTACACGGTGGTACACGTATTTATGGTGGAACATTCTTTGTATTCACAGATTATTTACGTCCAGCTATTCGTCTTGCTTCCATTCAAAAAGCACCAGTTATTTATGTATTAACACATGATTCAGTCGCAGTGGGTGAAGACGGTCCAACGCATGAACCAATCGAACAACTTGCTTCTGTTCGTTGTATGCCAGGTGTACATGTTGTACGTCCAGCTGATGGTAATGAAACGCGTGCTGCTTGGAAAATTGCGATGGAATCAACAGAAACACCAACTATTTTAGTGTTAAGTCGTCAAAACTTACCAGTTCTTCCGTCAACAAAAGAAAAGGCCGATGACATGGTGAAAAAAGGTGCTTACGTACTTTCTCCAGCACAAGGTGAAACACCAGAAGGTATCTTGATTGCAACTGGTTCTGAAGTTGATTTAGCAGTTAAAGCACAAAAAGTTTTAGCTGAAAATGGCAAAGACGTTTCTGTCGTTTCAATGCCAAGCTTTGACTTGTTTGAAGCACAATCTTCCGAATACAAAGAGAGTGTTCTGCCAAAATCTGTAACTAAACGTGTCGCAATCGAAGCAGCTGCGCCATTTGGGTGGGAACGTTATGTTGGGGCAGAAGGAACAACAATCACCATTAATCACTTTGGTGCATCAGCTCCAGGAAATATTATTCTTGAAGAATTTGGTTTTACAGTCGAAAACGTTGTGAAAACTTACGAAGAATTATAAGAATAAAATAATTTAATTAAAATAAGAACAAGCTGGGAGAAATTCCCGGCTTGTTTTATTGAAAGTAAAGTTACTGTTTGATTTCTTTTACATTACAATTGTGTTACATAAGCAGAAAACGTCCAGAATAAATTGAGATTTTGTCAAAATAAACGTATAATTTACTTAATTAAGTTTGTTTTAAGGAGAAAACTTTTATTTAAAGTTTTTTTATTTTGAGGAGGAATACGAATGCAAGAGCTGAAAACCCGTAGCGCCCGTCATCATAAGACGAAGAAACCTATGGTGATTAATAAAAAAGCCATTGCTCCATTAATGGGAACAAGTCTTTTGGTTGGGCCGATGCTGGTTACAGCAGCACCACAAAGTGCACATGCAGATGAACAAGGTACAAACCAAACGACAACTGATCCTCAGTCTTTTATTAACCAAATTGGTTGGTCTGCATCAGAAGTTGCCGCCAACAATGATTTATATGCTTCTGTGATGATTGCGCAAGCATTGCTTGAAAGTGCTTATGGAACATCTGGACTAGCAAGTGCACCAAACTATAATCTATTTGGTGTTAAGGGAAGTTATAATGGTGCTGTTGTTTATATGCCAACAAAAGAATATTTAAATGGTCAATGGGTGACAATGAATGAACCATTCCGTAAATATTCTTCTTATTGGGAATCATTCCAAGACCATGCGAATGTGTTACGGTCAACTAGTTTTTCAACTGGCGACTATCACTACTCAGGAGCTTGGAAAAGTAACACAACCAGTGTTTATGATGCTACGGCTTATTTGACAGGCCGATATGCTACTGATCCAACTTATGGAGAGAAATTAAATTCATTGATCAGCACATACAACTTAACACGTTTTGATACACCATCAACTGTTTCTGTTTCAAGCACGACAACAACCACAACCACAACGACGACTTCATCTACAACGCAATCAACAACTTATGGTGGAAATACTCAGTCAACTGGCACTGGTCAAACATATACAGTTGTCTCTGGTGATTCACTATGGGGGATTGCACAAAAATTTGGGATGTCTATCGATGAGTTGATGGCAAAGAACGGATTAAGTGATTATTCATTAATGGTTGGACAAGAGCTATCTGTTTAATCGTTTAAGTTACTAATTTTTTGACACGAAATTTCTTAAAAAGTAGTTTAGATATTTTGTCTAAACTACTTTTTTGTCGCCTGTTTTAAGACGAATTATTCGCCAGATAGTATCTGATTGTATTATGATGAAGAAGTAAAGACAGGTCGAAGGGAGAGAGTTTCATGCCACAAATCTATCAAGCAATTACTGATTTGATTGGAGAAACACCAATCGTTAAATTAAACAAAATAGTTCCAGAGGATTCTGCAGAAGTTTATGTTAAATTAGAATTCTTCAATCCAGGGGGCAGCGTGAAAGATCGGATCGCCTTAAGTATGATTGAAAAAGCAGAACAAGACGGAAGGTTGAAACCTGGTGACACGATTATTGAACCAACTTCTGGTAATACAGGAATTGGTTTAGCGATGGTTGGGGCAGCTAAGGGTTATCGAGTGATTATCGTAATGCCTGAAACAATGAGTATGGAACGTCGCTTGCTAATGAAAGCTTACGGGGCTGAATTAATTTTAACACCTGGTGCTGACGGTATTTCTGGTTCCATCAGAGAAGCAGAACGTTTAGCTAAAGAACATAATTATTTCTTACCACTTCAGTTTGAAAATCCAGCCAATCCTGAAATCCATGAAAAGACAACTGGTCCTGAAATTCAGGCTGCTTTTGGAGTGGCTGGGTTAGATGCTTTTGTTTCAGGAATTGGAACAGGGGGAACAATCACTGGTGCTGGTCATGAATTAAAACGTGTCTATCCTGAAATAAAAGTTATCGGCGTTGAACCTGCTGAGTCAGCAGTTTTAGAAGGAAAACCAGCTGGTCCTCACAAAATTCAAGGAATCGGAACGGGATTTATACCGGATACACTGGATACGAAAGTTTACGATGAAGTTTTGCCAATCACCGGTGAGGAAGCAATGGAAACTTCAAGAGAAGTCGGTCGTCAAGAAGGCTTTTTGGTGGGAATTTCTTCAGGTGCTGCAATTGCAGCTGGTTTAAAAATTGCGAAAGAATTGGGTAAAGGGAAAAAAGTTTTAGTTATTGTACCAGATAATGGTGAACGTTACCTATCAACTGCATTGTATCAAGAAGATTAAAATCAACGACAGTAAGGAGGTCAAGACGAGCAGGTGTCTTGGCCTCTTTTATATACTTTACTGATCTTTAGGTTAACTTTAACATTTTGCATAGAAAAACATGAATTTTAATTTTATCTTCATGAAATGTAGATTTTGAAAAATAAAAATAGTATGATAATACGTGAACGATCACGTAGGAGGTGTCAATGTGGGCAACAAATTGGTAGACGAGGCAATCGAAAAACTAAAGCATGAAAATATTCGGATCACACCTCAAAGATATGCAATTTTAGAGTATTTAATCGAACATCATTCTCATCCGACAGCTGATGAAATCTATAAAGCGTTAGAACACCGTTTTCCAAATATGAGTGTCGCAACAGTTTATAACAATCTTCGGTTATTTACATCTATTGGTTTTGTACAGGAAATGAATTACGGAGATGCATCAAGTCGTTTTGACTTTACTTCGACACGTCATTATCATGTGATTTGTCAAAACTGTGGGAAAATCGTGGACTTTCATTACCCTGGTCTTGAAGATGTTGAGATGGCTGCCAGCCGTTTGACTGATTTTGAGATCAATGAACATCGCCTTGAACTGTATGGCTTATGTCCAGAGTGTCAACAAGCACAAGCAAATGAGTCTGTTTAATGAAAGGGTTATCCCAAAAAGAGAACGTAACTAATCTATTTTGTAGTACTTGGTGAAAAAGAAAGCAATAAACAACTATTTTATCTAAATTCTGGATGAAATAGTTGTTTATTTTTTTACACTTTCACAATCCGTTTTTTTCGCAAGCCTAAACGACCACTGTATGAAGCTTTTTTTAACAGGTTTTTTTGCTGTTTCCTTCTAAAAAGTAAGCGGATTTTCACTTGTGAATTCACAAGCATAAAATTTCTGAATCCGTTTTATTTTTGCTATAGTTAGCATTGTCAAAAGACAAAAAGTTTAGTAGGAAGAGGGATTACCATGAAAGTAGTTGTAATTGGCTGCACCCATGCTGGAACAGCAGCTGTAAAAAGTATTTTAAACAATCATCCAGAGGCAGAAGTAACAATTTATGAACGTAATGACAATATCTCATTCTTATCATGTGGGATTGCATTGTATGTCGGAGGCGTAGTTAAAGATCCTGCAGGGTTGTTTTATTCAAATCCAGACGAACTTGCTGGGTTAGGTGCGACAGTTAAAATGGAACACAACGTCACAGATGTTGATACAGAAAATAAAACTGTAACTGCGGAAGATTTAAAAACGGGTGAAGTTGAAACAGTTTCTTATGATAAATTAGTTGTGACAACAGGGTCATGGCCAATTATTCCGCCAATTAAAGGGATCGAATCTGAAAATATTTTACTATGTAAAAACTACAACCAAGCAAATGAAATTATTGCACAAGCCAAAGATGCAAAACGCGTCGTAATCGTTGGTGGAGGTTATATTGGAATCGAATTGGTTGAAGCTTTTGTTGAATCTGGAAAACAAGTCACTTTGATTGATGGCTTAGATCGTATTTTAAATAAATATTTGGATAAACCATTCACCGATGTTTTGGAAAAAGAATTGGTGGATCGTGGAGTAACTTTAGCTTTAGGTGAAAATGTATCAGAGTTTATCCCAGATGAAGCAGGTAAAGTAAAACAAGTTAAAACACCTAGCGAAACATTTGATGCAGACATGGTGATCTTGTGCGTTGGTTTTAAACCAAATACAGAGTTAGTTGCTGGAAAAGTCGACACACTACCAAATGGTGCAATCAAGGTCAATGAATATATGCAAACAAGCAACCCTGATATTTTTGCAGCTGGTGACTCAGCAGTTGTTCACTATAACCCGTCAAATACTCAAAACTATATTCCGTTGGCAACAAATGCTGTTCGCCAAGGATTATTGATTGGGTACAACTTAACAGAAAATAAAATGCATTATCGTGGAACACAAGGAACATCAGGCTTGTATTTATTCGGTTGGACCATTGGCTCAACTGGTGTAACCACTGAAAGTGCACCATTAAATAATTTGGACGTTCAAGCAACCTTATTTGAAGATAACTATCGTCCAGAATTTATGCCAACAACTGAAAAAGTTTTAATGGAATTAGTTTATGAAAAAGGGACAAATCGTATTGTGGGCGCACAATTTATGTCAAAATATGATGTCACTCAATCTGCAAACACATTGTCACTTGCAGTACAAAATAAAATGACAGTGGAAGATCTAGCACTATCTGATTTCTTCTTCCAACCACACTTTGATCGTCCTTGGAATTACTTGAATTTACTTGCACAAGCAGCTTTAGCTGAGATTGCAGAAAATAAATAAAAAGTGAAGAGACACGCCAACAATGAGTTACCTGACTGTTGGTGTGTCTTTTTATTCTGTGAAAGTTTGTATGCTTTAAAAGTATAATTAGTTGTAATCTAGCCGATTTTTTGTGAAAATAAACTAGGAGTTTAAATTGGAGGGATGTCAGATGGAAAAAGAATACTTTAACCAGCAAGAAGCATTTTTAAAAGATTATCAAAAATTTGCCAAACAAAATAATGTGACGATTGATCAATTAGCAGATCAAGTGATTGAAGAATTGAATCGAACGCAAGCAGATCGTTTCACCTTGCCAAAAGAAGAAGCTGTGGATGGAAAGAGCCATTGTTTCCCTTTTAGCCGTCGCGTATATTCGGATGAAAATGATGGTACCTTGAATACAAGTTATACGTATGAAGGCGAGCCCTATGTTTTAGAAACGGAAGAATAATCTGAACAATAAATACAAAAGACCTCGTGAATTATTTCATGAGGTCTTTTTATTTTTACTAAGATCGAACTCTTTTATTCAACAATTGAAATATTAAAATGCCTTAGCAGATCAAAGGTTGCTGTTTGTTGTTCTTTACTAGCAACTAAGTGTTGGTTGATTGTAAATTCAGCTTCTGGAAATGCGCTTTGTAAAGCAAGTACATTTGCCAGAATACATAGATGCGTTTCTACTCCCACGACCTCGATTCTTTTTTCTTCCTGTTTGTCTGTAAAAAAATTATCCTTTATTTCAACTAATTTTTCAGGGGGAATCGTAAAATAATATTTTTTGATTACTTGTTCCTTTTCTAAAGGTGCTAAAGCGGATATCAGTTGAAGATCATTCGTTTCCTCTGCTTTTCCCTTCTTTTCAACAGGTATGTCTCGTGTAAACAAAACGTATTCGTTCGTTTTTCGTGCTTTTTCTAACCTTTGAGCAATAGGTTGAACTAAGTGAGTCGCAGTGGGAACGTAAAATTTACTTGTTGGATCAAGAATGTGGTTTTGCATATCGATGATAACTAACATTTTTTATTCTCCTTTTAACGAAAGATGAATGGAATAAATCTAAATTCTTTTAATTTAAGAATAACGGAGAAGATTCTAAATGGAAAATGAAATGATTGATGAATCAATGGGATTTTTAATTGACAAACGATAGTTAATCGAATTCTTTGAATAAAAAAAGTGAAACAGTTATCATAATGATAGATAGATGATAAATAGATTAAAAACAAACAGCCTAATTTGAGCGATGCGTTGAAATACGTGGAATGTGAAGGAGGAAAAAGAATGCCAGCGTATTACTTTGTTGATAAAGAAAAACAGGTGACAGATTCAGATGAAACAAAGTGTAATTGGATAATCGTGAATAATAAAGATGTAAACGAGATTGAAAAAATCACACAACATTATCAATTACCGCAAGATATTTTTATTGGTATTTCTTATCCTGAAGCGATTTCAAGAGTGGAATATCTCCCTGGAACGAAGTTGAAGAATGCATTTTCACTTGTATTGTTAAACCTTTCCAGTAATCGTACAAAAATCGAAGAACGTTTGACACCAATTTCTTTTGTGGTGTCGGATGATCTTTTGATTACTTGTGTAGAAACTGAAACGATTTTTATTAAGAATCTAATTGACAAACACCAGAAAAAGCTTGATTCATTTGAGAAGATCATTGCTTATACGATTTTGAACAGTTATACCCATTTCGTTAAAGAATTACAGAAAATGAAGCAAGAAATCGACTCATTAGATGAAGGTGCACGTAGGACAACTGAAAATGAAGAGCTTTACAAGCAAGCTGATTTAGAACGAACCATTGTTTACATTGATCACACATTAAGAGATCAAAAAGAGACACTTGATGAATTATGGGAGGTGAATGATTTTGCAGATAAATTAGCTGATGATCAGTTGCTTTACGATGTCAAACTAAGGCAAAGACAGACTGAAAAAATGATTTCGATTTATCGGGATTTGCTTGAAAGTATCGGAAATCTTTTCAGCGGTATGATGGACAATCACTTGAACCATTTAATGAAATATCTTGATTCTGCAACGTTAGTGATTTCAGTCCCAGCAATGATTGCTGGAATCTGGGGGATGAACACTGGCGGTTTGCCAGGTAAAAGTTCTGAGTTGGGTTTTTTCTTAGTTCTTATTGGTTCTGCTGTAGCAACCGCTGCAGTTGCATTGCATTTATTGAGAAAAGACTATACGAAATAGTTAAGTATGAGTTGCTGTTTTGAAGGAAAATTTGTTTTAATATGAGGAGGAATAGCATGACTGAACCAAAATTAGTAGATCCACGAAAATTATACCATACGGAAAAATTTCCAAAACAAGACCAAAATACACCAGCCCTACAACAAAATATGAAGCCTGTTCCAGATTGCGGTGAGGAAACTTACAAAGGATCCAATCAATTAGAAAATCGGCGCGTGTTGATTACTGGTGGGGATTCTGGGATTGGACGTGCTGCTGCGATTGCGTTTGCAAGAGAGGGGGCAGATATCGCATTACAATTTTTACCTGGAGAAGAAGCGGATGCGAACGAAGTAGCAAGGTTGATTGAGAATGCGGGTCGCAAAGTAGTCCTGTTGCCTTTTGATTTGCGTGATGAGCAAGCACCTAAGGAAATCATTCGCCAAACAGTAGCTGAATTAGGTGGTATTGATACATTAATTCTAAATGCTGGACAACAAATTTCTTGTTCGTCCATTGAAGAATTGCCTATGCAACAAGTAAAAGATACTTTTATGGTAAATATCATCGCCATGTTTTCTTTAGTTAAAGAAGCGGTACCTCATCTTCCAGCTGGAGGAGCCATTGTTAATACAACTTCTGTACAGGCAACAAACCCAAGCGAACATCTACTTGATTACGCAGCAACTAAAGCCGCTATTGCGAATTTTACGATTGGCTTAGCCAAACAGTTAGCGCCGAAAGGAATTCGTGTGAACGCTGTCGCTCCTGGACCCATTTGGACACCTCTACAGCTTGACGAAGGACAGCCGAGCGAAGCTATTCCAGAATTTGGACAAGATAGTCTTTTAGAACGTGCAGGTCAGCCAGCTGAGTTAGCTTCAGTGTATGTATTTTTAGCTTCAAATAAAGCAAGTTATGTTACAGCCCAAATTTATGGCGTAACTGGTGGTGAGGCAATTAATCTGTAAAAAAGCATGAATCAATCACCTTGTTAAGTGATGAAAAATGGCTGAGAGAAAGAAAGCACTAGGAATCTTTACCTTAGATTTCTGATGCTTTCTTTCGTTTGTTTATGACGAAATCAAATCAAAATCAATGAGGCCAGCTTGCTTCACTTGCGCTTTTTCCGTATACTGATTTTGAAGTGGAGGAAAAGAACATGCTAAGTTTAACCAAATATCTACAATCAGGACAGACAACAATTTCTAATTTGTTATTCGTAAATTATCGGAAAATGGGCCTTGAATCAGAAGAGTTTCTTTTTATTTTACAGTTACACATGAAGCAACAAGAAGGGGACTTCTTTCCAGATTTACAACTGATAGCAATCAACATGGGGTTGAAATCAGATCAAGTTTATCAAATTTTAAATCGATTGGTCGGTGGTGGTTTTCTCGTAATCGAAACAATCACTGTTGATGGTAAAAAAGCGGATCAATATAATTTACTTCCATTGTATGAAAGACTGGAAAAGTATTTAGATAGTCAAGCATCAAAAGCCAAAGAAAATCAACAAGAGCAAGAAATCCAATCGGTTTATCGTTTATTCGAGCAAGAATTTGGTCGGCCGTTGTCTTCAATCGAATTCCAGCGAATTGGACAATGGCTAGAGGAAGATCACTATCAACCGGAAGTACTAAAGCTGGCTTTGCGTGAAGCAGTATTGAACCAAGCGTATAGCTTTAACTATATCGATCGAATTTTGTTGTCTTGGGAACGAAAAAATTTACGAACAAAACAACAAGTCGAGGAAGAACAAAAACGACGTAAACAGCAACTGTTGCAAAAAGAAGTAGAACAGTCTGCACAATCAGAAGAATTACCTAAGGTTTCTTTGACAAATTGGTTGGAAGAAGAACTGAGAAACGAAACAAAGTAGAAAATGATGAGGAAGACAAGATGCTAAGTAAAGAAAACACAATGTTAGCAATTGAAGAAATGTATAAGATGTTTCCAGATGCACATGGGGAGCTCGTTCATAAAAACCCTTTTGAATTATTGATTGCTGTGATCTTGAGTGCCCAAGCAACAGATGTTTCAGTAAATAAAGCAACACCGAGATTATTTGAAGCATTCCCTGATCCAGAAACATTAGCGCAAGCTTCTGTCGAAGAAATTATTCCAAAAATCAAAACGATTGGTTTATACCGAAACAAAGCAAAGAATATCAAAGCATGTGCAGAACAGTTGTTAGAACGTTTCAATGGGGAAGTCCCTAATACACGGGAAAAACTGATGTCTTTACCTGGAGTAGGACGTAAGACAGCCGATGTTGTCTTAGGGGATGCTTTTGGAATTCCAGCTATTGCCGTTGATACACATGTCGAGCGAGTGTCTAAACGATTGCGAATTTGTAAATTAAATGCAAGTGTACTTGAGGTGGAAGAAACTTTGATGCGAAAAGTGCCAGAAAATCTTTGGGTGAAAACACATCATACCATGATCTTTTTTGGTCGTTATCACTGTACAGCGAGAAATCCAAAGTGTGAAGTTTGTCCGTTGTTACCGATGTGCCAAGATGGAAAAATACGAATGAAAGAAAAGGTCAGGACAAAATAATGTCCTGACCTTTTTGTGTTTTAAGCTGCTTAATTAGTTATCAGTAGCAAATTATGAACTCGAACTAGCTTTTTCAGAGCGAGCGGCGTTTTCAGTATTGCTAGTTGGCGGAGCAGTTGAAGATGTTTCTGGTGGTGTTTCAACTTCAATTGTTGAAGAACTACTTGAAGTTGAAGGCACTGGTTCTTCTGAAGAGCTAGAAGAGCTACTTTCAACTGTAGTGGTAGTAGCTGTTCTTGATTCAACGGTGGTCGTTGAAGTAGTACTCGACTTTGGCTCAACTGTTGAACTAGAAGTTGGGACATTCGATTTTCTTGGTACACTGTAACTTGGAACAGTATATTGATCTTTATAATAAAGTTCATTGTTTACTCGAATCAAATCGCTCGGCATGGTCCAATCATCATTTGAAACATTTGCAGAAACATACTGCATCAATTCTCGATATACATCAGAAGCAACATGCGATGATGCATCAGTAACTGGCGTCATTTTCTCATTATAGCCCGTCCAAACAGAAATTGCATAGTTTGGTGTATAGCCAGCAAACAAAATATCGGGATAGACACCGGAAGAACGTCCGATTTTTGCATATTCATCATCTGTATAGTTAGATGTCCCAGTCTTACCAGCCTGATATAAACCTGGAATTTGAGCGTTCGTTCCTGTTCCTTTTGTCAAGGTGTCTTTCAAGATATCAGTCACCATGTAGGCAGTTTCTTCAGACATTGCTCTGGTACCTTCAGGCTCAAAAGTTTCTTCTGTCCCATCCTGGTAGATCACTTTATTGACATATTGTGGTTTGTAGTAAGTCCCACCATTTGCTAAAGCTGCGTAGGCCGCTGCCATTTTTAAGGAAGAAGCACCATATTTTGTTCCGTCCTGATCTTCTGTGTTA
This sequence comes from Enterococcus sp. DIV0660C, assembly GCF_017316125.1. Classification (GTDB taxonomy): domain Bacteria; phylum Bacillota; class Bacilli; order Lactobacillales; family Enterococcaceae; genus Enterococcus_B. The sequence continues at coordinate 65,357 of NZ_JAFLWA010000017.1, forward strand.
CTTGAAATGGCATTTGATTGATGAATCGTACGATAATTAATACCAACGCCACTTAAGAAAGAAGCAACTTTGTCGGCACCAACTTCGTTGAATAGTTTAACAGCTGGTATATTCCGTGAGTCATATAGTGCTTGTCGCAAAGTGATTGTCCCCATGTAGCGGTTATCCCAGTTCATAACAGGGGTAGTCGTTCCTTCGTAGTTATACGGAGCATCGGAAATCGTTTTTCCAGTAGAATACTTTAGGTATTCAAAGGCAGGTGCATAATCCGTAATTGGTTTCATCGTTGAACCAAAATCACGTGACGTGTTGACCGCTAAGTTGTTTCCGAGTGTGACATCTTCGGCAACTTTTCGAGCGCCGATTTGTGCTTTGACTTGTCCTGTCTTTGCATCGATCAATGTGGATGCAACTTGCATTTGATCATCAGGATAAGCAACATATTGGTCGGTATTTACAATATTGTATAGTTGCTTTTGTGCATCTAAATCAAGGTTTGTGTAAATATCAAGACCATCAGTATAGACGTTTTTATCTGTTTTTTCTTCAATCTCGTTAATGACTTCTTTTACATAGTTATCGACGATTTTCGTATTATCATCACCAGAAGATAATTCTTGTAGACCGTCCGTGACAGGGACATTTACTGCCTGATCATATTCTGCTTGAGTGATTTTTTCGTTTTGTAGCATTGTATAAAGAACGATATCGCGACGTTTTTTTGCTTGTTCAGGATAAGTATATGGATCATAAGCTGAAGGTGCTTGAGGCATCCCAGCAAGAAGTGCAGTTTGTGCTAAGGATAGTTCAGGTAATCTTTTTCCAAAGTACATTTCTGCGGCTGTTTCCATGCCATAAAAACCATTTGCCATATAGACTTTATTGACATAATAAGTCAAAATTTCTTCTTTGGATTTTTCTTGTTCTAACTTGACAGCCATCCAAGCTTCTTGTGCTTTTCTCTTTAACGTCTGGTCTTCTGCTTTTGTTGAGAAGAAGGAAAGTTTGATCAATTGCTGAGTTAAAGTACTTCCACCTTGTAGTCCGCCAGACGTGAAGTTTGACAGCGCAGAACCAAGGATGCGGACAGGATCGACACCGATATGTTTATAGAAACGACGATCCTCAACGGAAACGATGGCATCTTGTAATTGTTGTGGTAGTTCGCTGGCAGTGATCTTTTCGCGTTTTTCTGCCCCAAGATCTTCAAATAGCTCTCCTGTTGAAGTATATAGTTTTGACGAGACAGTGGCATCTAAGTTTTTATCTGTTAAGGCAGGGGCATCTTTTGCATAAAACCAAAATAGACCAACACCAGATAAAAATAAGATACAGCCAATGAAAACAATGCCGAGTAAGATTTTGACAATTAAATTTTTTCCGTTTTTTTGCTTACCAGAGCCATTGCGGAAAGTTGATTTTGTTCCTTTTTTCTGGGGAGGACTTGTTTTTCTTCGCGATGCTCTCGTTTGTTCATTTGCCATTAGTGCTTTTCTCCTTTTGATAATGATAGATACTGATCGACTGCATCAAGATAAGGGACGCGAGGTAAGAAACCAGGTGTGATTTCTATTCCAAGTTCTTCAATTAATGAAAGTGGTAAAGACTTTCTACCACCATCAGTTTGTTGATACCAATAGTCAATCAGATGGGTACTACTTAAATAGAAGCAACGTTTTAGACTAGAAAACCATAATAAAACAAAACAGATACCATCTTGCTTTATACAAGACTCCATATGTTTGATTTGATGCTCGTGAAAGTTATTGAATGGGAAAGATGTTTTATTTTTTGTTTCTTTTGCTTCAAAATCCAAATAGAAACCTCGATAAACACCGTTGTAATCAGTTGTCGAAGCTTGAGTAAAGTAAGCTTCTTTAATCACTGCGGCACTTCTTCGAGGGTAATCGACTTTAACGATTTGAATAGGGGTTGGCTTCTTGTGTATGACTGCCAAATTTTTTGATAGATAAAAGCTGTTGCTCTCATTGATAGCTTCTTCAAATGACATACCTCGGTTACCAAAAACAGTGGAAGAAGTTTTTTTTCCTTGAATTTTTGGTTTTGAAGAGGCATCCTTAGAATAAGGTTGGCCATTAGGGTAGCGTAAGACCATATTTAATCACACTCCTGCGCACATTATAGCAAAAAAAAGTAAAGAAAGAAAAGGAATCAGGTGGTGAATCAATTGAAAGTAATCTATGTTTCAGGCTATCGAAGCTTCGAACTGGGTATTTTTCAGGAAAAGGATCCAAAAATCAAAGTTATTAAAAATGTTTTAAAAAAAGAAATTCGCCAACTAGTTGAAGAAGGATTAGAGTGGGTGATCAGCAGTGGCAACCTTGGTGTTGAGTTATGGGCGACTGAGGTTGTAGCTGAATTGAAGCAAGAGTATCCTGAATTACATTTAGGAATTATTTATCCGTTTGCTGAGTTTGGCAGTAATTGGAACGAAACAAATCAAGAAAAGAAAATGCTAGCGGAACAAGTAGCGGACTACATTGAGTCGGTCAGTCATTTACCTTATAAAAATCCTAATCAATTAAAAAATCATACACAATTTCTACTTACACATACAGAAGGGACTTTGTTGATCTATGACCCTGAATACATTGGAAAGACAGATTATTTTTTGCGCGATGCAAGAAAATTTCAAGAGAATAAACCTTATGAAATTCGTTTGATTAGCATGGATGATTTACAAAATTCTGTGGAATAAAAGGAGATAGTGTTTGATTTATAGTTATTTTTCCGATACAATGGGAAAAGTAGAAAAGTTATAATGTAAATGAGAATTAAATAGAGGTGTAAATATGGCGAATTTGATTTATAGTCCAAAAGACATTTTACAACAAGAATTCAAAACCAAAATGCGTGGATACGATCCAATTGAAGTTGACGAATTTTTGGACAATATCATTAAAGATTATGAAGCATACAGCAAAGAACTCCTTGCTTTACAAGAAGAAAATGATCGTTTGAGTGCAAAAGTTGCTCAACTATCAAAAACACAAGGAACACAAACTCGTGTGCAACCAACAGAAGCACCTAAGAGTACGGCAGTAACAAACTTTGATATCTTAAAACGTTTATCAAATCTTGAACGTGAAGTTTTTGGAAAAAAACTTGACCAAGCAACACCATCTGCTTCTGCACAACCTAATGCAGGCAACTATACAAATGCAGATGCAAGTGATGACAACGAAAAAACACGTCAATTTTAATTAGTGAATTTTTTGCGATTTTCGGGTAATCGCGGTCTGACTTGATCAGGCTGAGGAAAGTCCATGCTCGCACAGACTGTGATGTCTGTAGTGTTCGTGCTTAGCGAAAAGATAAGCTAAGGTACTCTTAGGAGTAACGGCAGGAAAACGAGCTAAGGCTTCGGCTATGCTTTAGTATCCTTGAAAGTGCCACAGTGACGAAGCGAATCGGGAAACTTATTCGGTGGAACGCGGTAAACCCCTCGAGCGAGCAACCCAAACAATGGTAGGGGCGCTTTTTGCTAGGAATCAGAACAAGGCAAAAGGGCAGTTAAACTGCAGATAGATGGTTACCCCTTTATTTCTTCTCCCTGGAGGAATAAAGGACAAAACATGGCTTACAGAAAATCGCAATAATCAGGGAATACCTTCCAACGATGTTGTGAAGGTTTTTTTTATAAATAAGGAGACTAGTATGGACAAAAATAGAAAATTTAACCTTGTAGCAACTGCCGCAAGTGGTTTAGAAGCGCTGGTTGGAAAAGAGCTACGTGATTTAGGAATTGATTGTCAAGTAGAAAATGGGCGAGCTCGTTTTGAAGGTACAATGGAAACAATCGCAACAACTAACCTATGGTTGCGTACAGCAGACCGTGTCAAAATCGTCGTCGGCGAGTTCGACGCATTTACGTTTGATGAATTATTTGAAAATGTGAAAGCTTTGCCATGGGAAGACTTTTTACCTTTAGATGCAGAATTTCCAGTTGCTGGAAAATCAATTAAATCAAAGTTATATAGTACACCAGATTGCCAAGCAATCACTAAGAAAGCAATCGTTGATCGTTTGCGTACGTATTATCATCGTCCAGCTTCTGTGCCGTTGACAGAAACAGGTGCTCATTTTCAACTAGAAGTTGCTTTGTTGAAAGACCATGTGATGATTACTTTAGATACAACAGGACCAAGTCTATTTAAACGCGGTTACCGTTTAGAAAAAGGTGGTGCACCATTAAAAGAAAACATGGCTGCAGCATTAGTAGCGTTAACAACTTGGCGAAAAGATCGTCCTTTTTATGATCCTGTTTGTGGTTCTGGAACTATTTGTATTGAAGCAGCCTTGATTGGGCATAACATAGCACCCGGATTTAACCGGGAGTTTGCTTGTGAATCATGGGAATGGTTTGACAATAATGTCATGGAAGAAGTCCGGGCTGCTGCAGAAGAACAAGCTGATTACGATGTAGAACTAGACATTACGGGTTCAGATATCAATGGACGAATGATTGAAATCGCCAAAGCAAATGCTGAGGAAATTGGCTTGGGAGATTCCATTACCTTTAAGCAACAAGCATTGAAAGACTTCAAAACGGATAAAGAATATGGCGTAATCGTTGCTAATCCACCATACGGAGAACGATTGGGCGAAGAAGAAACAGTTCGTAAACTGTATCAAGAAATGGGTGACGTATTTAGACCACTGAAAACGTGGAGTAAATATATCTTGACCAGTGATTTAGCGTTTGAAGAATATTACGGACAAAAAGCAACGAAAAAACGTAAATTATATAACGGTGCTTTACGCACGGATTTGTTCCAGTACTGGGGAACACGTCCGCCACGTGTGAAAAAAGAAGACTAGGATTTGTTTTTAAATTTGGATTTTTGGAGGAATGACAGATGAAAGAAACAGAATTTTTACAAGAATTAAAAGAAATTAATCTTTTGCAACAAGCATTAGGAATTTTGGACTGGGATACACAGACAGGGATGCCTGAAAAAGCCAGTGAATACCGTAGTGCTGTTGATAGTTACTTGTACAGTCTTTACTTTGAAAAAAAAGTAGGACCTAAAATCGAGGAAGCACTGGCTTATTTTGGCGAGCATCCAGAAGAATTATCTGAAGTAGGACAAGCTGCGTATCGAAAAGTGAAGGAAGACTTCGAACTAGAACATAACGTGCCTAAAGAATTGATGACAAAATATAGCGCAGCAATTTCTTCTGCGCATGGACAATGGCAAAAATCACGAGAAACAAAACAGTTTGCTGATTTTGAATCGGCGTTGACACAAAATATTGAATTAACTAAAGAATTGATTCCTTATTGGCAGAAAGATGAAAAGACGCCGTATGATGTGCTGTTAAACCAGTATGAACCAGGTATGACTGTTGAAATTCTAGACAAAGTATTTGCACAATTAAAAGATGGAATCATGTCGATTCGTCAAGAAATCAGTGAAAAAGGAACAGAACCTGAAACTAGTTTTCTTTCACGTAAAATGACGAAAGAACAACAAAAACGATTTGTCGTGGGCGTTATCGAACAACTAGGATATGATTTTAGCCGAGGACGTTTAGACGATACGATTCATCCATTTATGACCGGAATCAATCCCGATGATGCACGAATCACAACTCGTTGGAATGAATATGATTTTCAAATGGCTGTTTTTGGTGTCATTCATGAAGCAGGTCACGGAATGTATGAACAAGATATTGACGATAAATATGCATATACACCAGTTTATCAAGGTGCATCAATGGGCATCCATGAATCACAATCTTTATTCAACGAAATTATTATCGGAAGCAATCGAAGCTTCTGGGAAAAACAATATCCTTTTTTCCAAGAATGTGCAGAAGGGACGTTTGCGGATGTTGAATTTACTGATTTCTATCGTTCATTGAAGCGCACACAAGCAAGTTTGATCCGAATTGAAGCAGATAGCTTAACTTATCCGCTGCATATTATTATTCGCTACGAAATTGAAAAAATGATTTTCAACGAAAATTTAGCAATTGCTGAACTTCCAGAAGTTTGGAACCAAAAATACGAAGAATATTTGGGTGTTCGACCAACGAATGACCTCGAAGGAATTCTCCAAGATGTTCACTGGTCGGGTGCAAGTTTTGGTTATTTCCCTTCATATGCTCTGGGATATATGTATGCAGCCCAGCTATTACATGCATTAGAAAAAGAATTGTCGATTGATGAAGTTTTAGCTTCAGATGATTATTCACCAATCAAGAAGTGGATGGAGACACATATTCACCAATATGGCGCTTCAAGAAAACCAAACCAGTTGATTCAGGATGCTACGGGTGAATCATTAAATCCTAATTATTTGATTGAATATATGCGAGATCTATACTTCAATGTATATCAAGTAAACTAAAACTGGAAGTCTGGAACATTGCTTCATTTGTTCCAGACTTTTTCTGTTGGATGAATTTGTCAAAACGAAGTGAAGGAGTGAAGTAATGGACGAGAAATTAAAAAAGATAGCTGCGTATAGTTTCAAACAATTGAAAAACGATCAAACAGGTCATGGAGAAGATCACACGAAGCGAGTGGTTCAGTTAGCAACAGATATTTTAGCGACGGAGCCAACTGCTAATCGAGGAATCACCTTGGCAGCAGCTTATCTTCATGACACGATTGATGATAAAGTGGTATCTAATGAAGAACAGGCAAAAAAAGAATTAGTTGCTTTTTTAAAAAAAATTGATTTGACCAAGCATCAAATCACCTCAATTTTTGCTATTATTGAAAATATGTCCTTTTCTAAAAGTCTTGGAGAAAATGCGGAAGAACTAACGATAGAAGGAAAAATTGTTCAAGATGCAGACCGACTGGACGCTTTAGGCGCAATCGGGATTTTGCGAACAGCTTATTTTGGAGGGGGGCATGGACATCCCATTCATGATCCTGAGATACTGCCACAAATGTATGCGAACAAAGCCGATTATCGTAAAGGTTCTACCGTTATCAATCATTTTTATGAAAAGTTATTTTTATTGCCTGCACAAATGAATACCGTTTATGGAAAAACTGAAGCGCAACGTCGTGAACAATTTATGCGTGATTTTTTAAAAGAATTTTATCAAGAGTGGGAAAATACAAGCGACTCATTGGATCAATGAAAGGAGTTAACTAATTATTTATTATGTAAACTTATATACAAAAACAAAATACCACAACTATCGTTGTAGTATTATGTTAGGAAAAAGCTAAGTGTTTTTACTCTTAAAATTTGTTAAGCGACGATAGCCACGAAACAGATTTAAGAGAAATAAGCAACCAGCTACAATGATCGGTACCCAGATTAGATAAACTGGATAGCCAATTTGTGCGGAAAGTGTTTGTGACGAAATGTTCTGCATCTCGGTGGCGGCTTGTTGCCATGTTTGTAGATTAAAAACGAACATAAAGCCGGAGATAATCAACAAAATAAAACCTAGATAATGGATTTTGGTTTTCTTTCGTAGATACGCAAAACCTAAATACAGTACGAATAAAAAAATCGGAACTCCAAAGACAAAATAGAAATTCAGCACTTCGACACCTCCTCATATATCATTTATGATACTTCAAATTGGTTGAATTGAGAAATAATAGCGTCGTGCTTGCTTAAGCATTGAAGCGATTGATAAACTATACATTGAAAATCAAGAAAATATATAAAAAGTGTGGTGGGCTGTTATGGCAAGTTACATCGAACCAATTCGGTTTGCGTTATTAGTATTTCCTTTTTTAGCATTAGCAATTTCTTCGGTCTTCTTTATTTATGAATACCGTAAATACGGCACATTTCTTTTATCCCGAGGAATTATTCTCTATTCTTTTGTATTTTACTTATTGTGTGCATACTTTTTAGTCATTTTGCCATTACCAGCAAGGGAAACGGTAGCCCAGATGACAGGACCTAAGATGGAGCTAGAATTGTTTGCTTCATGGCGCCATTTTTGGAGTCAAACGGTCTTAAACATCCATGACCCAAGTACTTATTTAGCGGCGATGAAACAAAGTGTTTTTTTAGAACCAGTGTTTAATATCTTATTGCTTGTACCATTTGGGATTTATCTCAGATATTATTTTAGATTATCTTTTGTGAAAACAATAATTGCTAGCTTTTGTTTATCCTTATTTTTTGAGCTTACGCAATTAAGTGGACTATATTTTATTTATCCTAGACCGTATCGCTTGTTTGATGTGAATGATTTGCTTCACAATACGTTGGGCGGAGCATTGGGCTATCTTGTGGCACCGATTTTTACCTTCATGTTGCCGACAAGAGCGAGAATGGATGAGATATCTTATGAAAAAGGTCGGAAAGTGTCCTTAACGAGAAGGCTGGTTGCTTATTTGATTGATTGGGCATTTTTGGGCATAGTAGATAGTGTCATTTCCACTTTATTACAATTAATGTTCAAAAAAGATGTCGTTACAACGAACAGTGAATGGATTTTCTTAGAAGTGTTCTTGTATTTTATCGTTTTGACTTATCTAACAAATGGTAAGACACTTGGAAAAAAAGTTGTACGTATCCAAGTTGTGGAAGAACAAAAAGAACGAGTTTCTTTTAAGGCATTGCTGATACGTTACAGCTATCTTTACTTCCTGTTTTATGGTTTGGGTTGGGGAGTCCAGTTTGCGCAACAAATCATGGATCAATCAACGGGTGTATTACAGATGAGTGCGATTTTTGTTTTTATGGGCTTGTTGTTTGCACAAGGAATCTTTGTCTTGAATCTTGTGCTTTCATTTATCAGGAAAAAAAGTGTCTTGTTTTATGAGAAAGCTAGTCACACCTATACAATCAGTACGATCAAAAATAAATGAACTGAAAATGTCTGACAAGAGATGGTAGAAAAAGCACGGTCCCTTGTTTTAGAATAAGAGAGCAAAAAAGATGTGGCTGTGTTATAATGCCAAAGTCGTGAAAAATTAAAGAGAAGAGGTGCACAGATGAGTAATTTTGATAAATTCAACTTTCAACCATTTATTAACGAAGCATTGACAGCAAAAGGCTTTGAACAACCAACGGAAGTACAAGAAAAATTGATTCCACTGATTGCCAAAGGAAAAAATATTGTCGGTCAATCACAAACAGGTTCTGGAAAAACACATACATTTTTATTACCCCTATTTAATAAAATTGATGCTACAAAGGAAGAAGTCCAAGTAGTCATTACTGCTCCAAGTCGTGAGCTAGCTGCACAAATTTATAAAGCAGCTAATCAGCTTGCACAATTTTCAGTGCCGGAAATTCGTGTCAGCAATTTTGTTGGTGGAACGGATAAGCAACGCCAACTGGATCGTTTACGTCACCAACAACCGCATGTTGTGGTTGGAACACCGGGGCGTATTCTAGACATGATGAACGAACAAGCGTTAAAAATCCATACAGCATTTGCGTTTGTTGTGGATGAAGCTGATATGACATTGGATATGGGATTCTTAAACGAAGTCGATCAAATCGCAGGTCGTTTACCTGAAAAAGTTCAATTTTTAGTATTCTCAGCAACAATTCCAGAAAAACTACGTCCGTTTTTACGTAAATATATGCAAAACCCTGTTATCGAAGAAATCAAGCCAAAAGCAATTATTTCAGAAGACATCGAAAACTGGGTGATGTCGACAAAAGGCAAAGACAAAAACAAAATGATCTACCAATTATTGACAATTGGTCATCCCTATTTAGCAATTGTATTTGCAAATACGAAACAACATGTTGATGAAATTGCAGATTACTTGAAGAAAAAAGGGTTAAAAGTTGCGAAAATTCATGGTGGCATTACGCCTCGCGAACGTAAACGTGTCATGCGCCAAGTGCAAGATCTAGAATTTCAATATGTAGTAGCAACCGATCTTGCTGCACGTGGAATCGACATTGAAGGGGTCTCACATGTGATCAATGCAGAGATTCCTGAAGATACAGATTTCTTTATTCACCGCGTCGGTCGAACAGGAAGAAATGGACTTAAAGGAACAGCAATCACACTTTACTCGCCAAGTGATGAACAAGCAATCGATACGTTGGAAACTTTAGGCGTAAAATTTGAGCCAAAAGAAATCAAAGATGGCGAAATCGTGAAAACCTATGACCGAAATCGTCGAACAAAACGTGAAAAATCAAAAGACACGTTAGATCCAACTTTGATTGGTTTAGTGAAAAAGAAAAAGAAAAAAATCAAACCTGGATACAAGAAGAAAATCGATTGGGCGATTGCTGAAAAGAACAAACAAGAACGTAAAATCGAACGTCGTCAACAGTCACGAACAGCCCGAAAAAACAAAAAAAATTCTCACAAATAAGTTCATCAAAATCAATTTTTCCAACTGAGTGTTTAATGAACGATTAGCGTTGGAAACTTCAAGAAACAAAAGAGTGTACGCACAACTTACTTAGCGTGTTGCAAAGAAATATAGAGGTATGATCATATCAAAAAGTTCGGTAGCTCTTTGATGGATAATGAAAAAGTGAACCAAAACAAA
>NZ_JAFLWA010000018.1 GCF_017316125.1 Enterococcus sp. DIV0660C
AAGATTTTGACGATGCTTTTCATGTTTTGAAACTGTTTCAGGTTCTCTGGTTAAATATCTAAAACTTTATCTAGGAAATCTTTTGTGCGTTCGTTTTGTGGATTTTCAAAAATTTGTTCAGGTGTTCCGTCTTCAAGGAAGTTTCCGCCGTCAATGAACATGACACGATTAGCGACTTCTTTGGCAAAGCCCATTTCGTGAGTAACGATAACCATGGTCATTCCTTGTTTTGCAAGTTTTTTCATGACGTTCAGAACATCACCGACCATCTCTGGATCAAGTGCAGAGGTTGGTTCATCAAAAAGCATGATGTCTGGGTTCATTGCTAATGCACGGGCAATCGCAACACGTTGTTTTTGTCCGCCTGAGAGCATTTCTGGTGACATATCTTTTTTATCAGCTAAGCCAACTGTATCTAATAGCTTGATGGCTTTTTTTTCTGCTTCTTCGCGAGATTCCTTTTTCAAATCCATTGGCGCAAGAATAATATTTTCTAAAACAGAAAGGTGAGGGAATAAATTAAAGTGTTGGAACACCATTCCGATATGCTGACGAACAAGATTGATATTTGTGTTTTTATCCATTAAATGAGCGCCGTCGATGATGATGTCACCATCCGTTGGCTCTTCTAGACGATTTAAGCAGCGTAGGAAAGTACTTTTTCCTGAACCAGAAGGGCCGATGATACAAACGACATCGCCTTCGTTGATTGAGACGTTGATATCATTTAATACAGTATTTTCACCATATTTTTTTACAAGATGTTCTACTAAGATTTTTTCTGACATCTTACTTCACCTTCTTTTCTAAAACTTTCGCTAATTTTGTTAAAGCGGTAATCAAGATTAAATACATGACTGCGATAATTAAGTAAACATACGTACTTTGTGTGGTACGGGCAACAATAATTTTACCAGCTTGTAGTAATTCGACTACTCCGATTGCAGAGATGATTGTTGTATCCTTCAATGAGATAACGAATTGGTTAACGAATGAAGGAAGCATGATTCGAATAGCTTGTGGCAAGATGATTTTTTGCATTGTTCGGTTATAAGACAACCCTAAACTTCTCGAAGCTTCCATTTGTCCAACGGGAACGGCGTTGATACCGCCACGAACGATCTCTGCAATATACGCACTCGCGTTTAAGGTCAATGTAATAACGCCAGCAATGAAATCTGGAATTGTAAATCCAACAATTCCAGGTAAGCCAAAGAAAATGAAGAAGGCAAGTACCATCATTGGAATTCCACGGATGATATCAACGTAAATGCTTGCTATTGTGCGTAGTGCGCGAATAGGTGAAGCACTGAATAATCCGAAAATAACACCCACTACTAGTGCCAAAGCGAAAGAGACTAGAGCAAGAACGATTGTCATCCAAAAACCACGTAATAATGGTTTGTAATTGTTTTTGATTAAACCGATGATTGTTGATTCGTCTTTGGTTGAGTCTGCTGACTCATTTGAAGTAGCTACATATTTATCAATGATTTTGTCATAGGCGCCTGTGCGCTTTAACTCTTTAAGTCCTTCATTGAACATCGTTAAAAGTTCTGGGTTTTCACCTTTTTTAACTGCGAAGGCATATTTACCACCAGATTCTTTTGGCATTGGGGTATCAATTTTTTGACCTTGTTTGATAGCATAACCAAGAACAGGGTAGTCATCCATGATTGCGTCAATCGCACCAACTTTCAAACCGTCATATAATTGGTCAGCAGCGTCGAAGTACTTGATTTTGTAGCCATATTCTTCTTCATGATTGCTCAGGAATTCAGCGCTTTCGGTTCCGACTTTGGCACCAACTGTTTTCCCTTTTAAATCTTTGTAGGATTTGATTGATGTATCACCTTGTTTTACGCCCAACTGAATTCCGCTATCAAAATAAGTATCAGAAAAATCGTAACTTTGCTTACGTTCATCTGTGACGGTCATTCCGGCAATCATGCCATCAGCTTGTCCAGACTCTAATGCTTGTAACGCAGCGGAAAATCCGCGATAGTCCATTTGGATATTGAAGCCTTGAAGCTCGGAAATCTGTTTCATTAACTCAACATCGATTCCTTCATACTTACCATCCGTGTTTTGAAACTCGAAGGGTGCAAAGGCAGAGTCGCTAGCAACGACGTATTTGTCTTTTTTTGGCTGAGCCATCTGCATCGACTCGGCGGTACTTGATTCCGTATTGTTTGTTTCTGCATGGGCAGGATTACTAGTTGCAAGTGTGATAAATCCTGCCATTATGAAAATGAACGAGTAGAATAAATGCTTTCTTTTCATAATTACCTCCTAAATTCTCAATATCTATTTATTATAGGTGAAAAGTAATGAATCAGACAAGTTCTGAAACTTAAAAAAATGAAAAAAACAATAAAATCTAACATTCTATGTAAGAAGTTCTAACATGAAATGCCGAGGTGAAGGAGTGGCGAAAGTATGTTCGGTGTGTTATAATTTTTTAGTAAGGAATGCCTTTGCTTTCCTTTTCTTTTTGCAAGTCATAAAATGAAAAGGAATGAATGAAAAGGGGGACGAAAAATGATTGAAAGAGATACCTCTCAACAATTTGAGCTTGTCTCGAAGTACCAACCAGCAGGGGATCAACCTGAAGCGATACGCCAATTAGTGGATGGTGTGGTTGGTGGGGAGAAAGCACAAATCTTATTAGGTGCAACCGGTACGGGGAAGACCTATACGATTTCAAATGTGATTAAGGAAGTAAATAAGCCAACATTGATTATTGCACATAATAAAACTTTAGCTGGACAATTATATGGAGAATTTAAAGAATTCTTTCCCAAAAACGCGGTTGAATATTTTGTTTCTTATTATGATTATTATCAACCAGAAGCGTATGTTCCATCTAGTGATACTTATATTGAAAAAGATTCAAGTGTCAATGACGAGATTGATAAGCTGCGCCATTCGGCTACAAGTTCCCTTCTAGAGCGGAACGATACAATTGTGATTGCCTCTGTTTCTTGTATTTTCGGATTAGGTTCACCATTTGAATATCAGAAACAAGTTGTTTCAATTCGACAAGGAGCAGAACTTGATCGTAATCAATTGATTCGGAATCTAGTGGGAATCAATTTTGAACGAAATGATATTGATTTTCAGCGTGGTCGGTTTCGAGTGCGCGGTGACGTGGTGGAGATTTTTCCGGCTTCACGCGACGAACGTGCTTTGAGAGTCGAATTTTTTGGGGATGAAGTCGAACGAATTCGGGAAGTAGATGCGCTAACTGGAGAGGTGCTTGGTGAAACAGGACACGTTGCTATTTTCCCTGCTACTCACTTCGTGACAAATGATGAACATATGGAACAGGCTGTTGCGAACATCAAAGCCGAACTAGAGATGCGCTTAAAAGTGTTACGAGATAATAATCAGTTACTAGAAGCGCAACGCTTAGAACAAAGAACAAACTATGATATCGAAATGATGCTAGAGATGGGTTACACTTCAGGCATTGAAAACTATTCGCGACATATGGATGGTCGAAAAGAAGGAGAGCCACCTTATACATTGCTTGATTTCTTTCCAGAAGATTTTTTGATTGTCATTGACGAATCACATGTAACGATGCCACAAATTCGCGGAATGTATAATGGTGACCGGGCGCGTAAACAAATGTTAGTTGATTATGGGTTCCGCTTGCCTTCAGCGCTTGACAATCGGCCATTAAGATTAGAAGAATTCGAGCAACATGTCCATCAAATTATCTACGTCTCAGCTACACCGGGGCCTTATGAAAATGAACAAACGGATAGAGTTATCCAACAAATTATTCGTCCAACTGGTTTATTAGATCCAGTGATTGAAGTTCGTCCGATCATGGGTCAAATTGACGATTTGGTTGGTGAAATCAATGACCGAGTGGAGAAAAATGAACGTGTCTTTGTAACGACGTTGACGAAAAAAATGTCTGAAGATCTGACTGATTACTTTAAAGAACTGGGAATCAAAGTAAAATACCTGCACAGTGATATCAAAACCCTTGAACGGACGGAAATTATTCGTGACTTACGTTTAGGTGAGTTTGATGTTTTAGTTGGGATCAATTTATTGCGTGAAGGATTAGATGTTCCAGAAGTTTCTTTGGTTGCTATCTTAGACGCTGATAAAGAAGGGTTCTTGAGAAGTGAACGTTCGCTTGTCCAAACAATTGGGCGTGCAGCACGAAATTCAGAAGGAAAAGTAATCATGTATGCTGATAAAGTAACGGACTCGATGCGTTCAGCAATGGATGAAACGGCACGGAGACGTTCGATACAAGAAGCATATAATGAAGAACATGGAATCGTGCCAAAAACGATTATCAAAGAAATTCGTGATTTGATTTCTATTACAAAAGAGGCAAAAGATGATGCCAAAGGAACAGTCCAAGTTTCTTATAATGAAATGAGTCGAAAAGAAAAAGCTGATTTATTGATGAAATTAGAAAAAGAAATGAAAGATGCTGCGAAAGCTTTAGATTTTGAAACTGCCGCTAATTTACGCGATACAATTTTAGAATTGAAGGCAGCGGAGTAAAGAGCAGGAGGACGAGATGGCTAACGATAAAATTATTATTCATGGTGCCAGAGCGCACAATTTAAAAAATGTAGATGTAACAATTCCAAGAGATAAATTTGTAGTGATTACAGGGTTATCTGGTTCTGGGAAAAGCTCATTAGCTTTCGACACACTTTATGCAGAGGGACAACGACGATATGTCGAAAGTCTCTCTGCTTATGCTCGCCAATTTTTGGGGCAAATGGATAAACCAGATGTTGACAGTATCGACGGCTTAAGTCCGGCGATTTCGATTGACCAAAAAACGACAAGTAAAAATCCTCGTTCGACGGTAGGAACAGTAACAGAAATCAATGATTATCTACGTTTGCTTTTTGCACGTGTGGGCCATCCAATCTGTCCTAATGATCACATTGAGATCACCAGTCAATCGGTTGAACAAATGGTTGACCAAGTATTAGAGTTACCAGAACGGACAAAGATCCAAATTTTAGCACCAATTGTTGCAAAGAAAAAAGGTCAGCACAAAAAAGTGTTTGAACGAATTCAAAAAGAAGGGTATGTTCGTGTAAGAGTGGATGGTGATACCTTCGACATTACTGAGGTTCCTGAACTGGAAAAAAACAAAAAGCATGATATTGCTATCGTTATTGACCGAATAGTGGTAAAAGAGGGCATTCGTTCACGTTTGTTCGATTCCTTTGAAGCAGCATTACGCTTGGCAGATGGCTATGCTTTGGTTGATGTGATTGGTGAAAAAGAAATGCTGTTCAGTGAACATTACTCTTGTCCTTATTGTGGCTTTACAGTTGGCGAACTGGAGCCACGATTGTTTTCATTCAATGCGCCATTTGGAGCTTGTCCCGATTGTGATGGACTAGGTTTGAAACTAGAAGTAGACCAAGATTTAGTTATTCCTGATCGTACCAAGACCTTGGCTGAAGGAGCAATTGTTCCATGGAATCCAATCAGTTCGCAATACTATCCTCAAATGTTGGCACAAGCGTGTGAAAGTTATGGAATTGATATGAACACACCGTTTGATGAATTACCAGCAGAACATCAAGAAATTGTTTTGAATGGGACAGATGAATTATTCCATTTCCATTACGAAAATGATTTTGGCGGTGTGCGTGACGTGGAAGCATCTTTTGAGGGCGTGCTAAAGAATATTGCTCGTCGTTATCAAGAAACAAGCAGTGATTTTACGAGAGAGCAAATGCGTCAATATATGACGGAATTAACTTGTCAAACATGTAAAGGATTACGTTTGAATCCGCAAGCCTTATCTGTCAAAATTAATGGAACAAATATTGGTGAAACAAATGAATTATCGATCAAAAAAGCAGTTGATTTTTTCTCAGGTTTAACATTATCTGAACAAGAAACGATGATTGCTAAACCGATTTTAAAAGAAGTAAACGATCGATTGTCATTTTTAGAAAATGTTGGGTTGGAATACTTAACCTTGAGTCGGGCTTCTGGAACACTATCTGGTGGGGAAGCACAACGAATTCGTTTAGCCACCCAAATTGGATCAAATCTTTCAGGTGTTCTGTATATTTTGGATGAACCATCAATTGGGTTACATCAACGGGATAATGATCGTTTGATTGGTTCACTGAAGAAAATGAGAGACTTAGGCAATACTTTGATTGTTGTGGAACATGATGAGGATACCATGCGAGCAGCGGATTATTTGATTGATGTAGGACCAGGTGCTGGTGAGCAAGGTGGACAAATCGTTGCAGCTGGAACGCCTGCAGAAGTTGCGAAAGACCCACGTTCATTAACAGGACAATACCTATCAGGGAAAAAGAAGATTGCTGTACCAACAACACGTCGCCAAGGAAATGGTGAAGCAATTAAAATTACTGGAGCAGCAGAAAATAACTTGAAAAACGTGACAGTGAAGTTTCCTCTAGGAGAATTCGTGGCAGTCACTGGTGTCTCTGGTTCTGGAAAAAGTACTTTGGTTAATGGTATTTTGAAAAAAGCTCTTGCCCAAAAATTGAATCGAAATTCAGCTAAACCGGGTAAATTCAAAACAATTTCTGGTTATGATAATATCGAAAAAATCATTGATATCGATCAAAGCCCCATTGGCCGTACACCAAGAAGTAACCCAGCAACTTATACAAGTGTCTTTGATGATGTTCGTGATCTTTTTGCACAAACAAATGAAGCTAAAATGCGTGGCTACAAAAAAGGACGCTTTAGCTTTAACGTAAAAGGTGGCCGATGTGAAGCTTGTCGTGGTGACGGAATCATCAAAATCGAAATGCATTTTTTACCTGATGTTTATGTTCCTTGTGAAGTGTGTCATGGCAAACGATACAATTCTGAAACGTTGGAAGTACGGTATAAAGGAAAAAATATTGCTGATATTTTAGAAATGACTGTTGAAGACGCTGTAGAATTCTTCCAACACATTCCTAAAATTCATCGTAAATTAAAGACAATCGTGGATGTCGGATTAGGTTACATTACGATGGGGCAACCAGCGACGACATTATCCGGTGGAGAAGCACAGCGGATGAAATTGGCCAGTGAATTGCATAAAATATCCAATGGTAAGAACTTTTATATTCTTGATGAACCGACAACGGGGCTACATGCAGATGATATTGCACGTTTACTAGATGTTTTACAACGTCTAGTGGATGCAGGAAATACGGTATTAGTAATCGAGCATAATCTAGATGTCATCAAAACTGCGGATTATATCATTGATTTAGGGCCTGAAGGAGGCGATGGTGGCGGAACGATTTTAGCCACTGGGACACCAGAGGATATTGTTAAGGTAAAAGAGAGTTACACTGGACGATATTTAGAAAAAGTAATGGAAGAAAAGGTCTAAAAATTAAAAAATGGTGATATGGTTAAAAAAACTTTAAAAGATGATAAAACACTTGTTTTTTTAGATAGCATCTTCTAAAATACATTACAAGGTAGTTCTTTCTACACTGAATTGGTATAGATAAAACTTCCTATAAGTTCAATCCGTTCAAAAAAGAATTGAGCAATCGGAGGAGTTTCCTTTGATTGCTTTTTTCTTTATGGTATGATATTCCTTGTGTAGTTAAATAAAGAATCAGTAGATTAATGAGTAAGTGAGAGATTGTGATGAATAGTAATGTAAATGAAGAATTTATTCCTATATTATTGGGAAGTGATATGAACGTCTATGGTATGGCTCGTTCATTTAATGAAGCCTATGGAAAAGTGTGCCAAGCCTATGCTTCAAACCAACTTGCACCAACCCGTTATAGTAACATCGTGAGTGTCGAAGTGATTCCCGGTTTTGATAAGGATCCAGTTTTTATCGAAACAATGTTACGTTTGGCAAAAGAAAAATATTCCGACCAAAGCAAAAAATATTTATTGATTGCTTGTGGCGATGGATATGCAGAGTTGATATCTCAGCATAAAGAAGAACTCTCGGCATACTTTATTTGTCCGTATATTGATTATTCATTATTCAAACGGTTAATCAATAAGGTAAGTTTCTATGAAGTTTGCGAAAAATATCAACTTCCTTATCCAAAAACATTGATTGTTAGAGAACCAATGTTAGTGGATGGTCGTTTGGAACAAGAACTGCCATTTGAATTTCCAGTTGCATTAAAACCAGCGAATAGTGTCGAGTATCTTTCTGTCCAATTTGAAGGACGAAAAAAAGCATTTATTATCGATAATCGTGAAGAGTTTGATTTGATTTTAGGACGAATTTACGAAGCTGGATATACGAGTGAGATGATTGTTCAAGACTTCATTCCTGGAGATGATAGCAACATGCGTGTGTTAAACGCTTATGTTGATGAAAATCATCAGGTTCGTATGATGTGCTTGGGACATCCGCTCTTGGAAGATCCAACACCTGCGTCAATTGGTAATTATGTGGTAATTATGCCAGATTACAATGAAAAAATTTATCAGACAATCAAGAAATTTTTAGAAACAATCGAGTATACTGGCTTTGCGAATTTTGACATGAAGTATGATCCACGTGATGGTGAATATAAATTATTTGAAATTAATTTACGCCAAGGACGTAGTAGCTTCTTTGTTACATTGAATGGGCTTAATTTAGCACGTTTTGTTACCGAAGACAGAGTATTCCACAAACCATTTACAGAAACTATTTATGGTACAAAAGATTCTTCAGATGCAAAACTGTGGATGGGCGTACCAAAAAAAATCTTCTTAACGTATGCAAGAGAGAATGAAGATAAAAAAATTGCAGAAAAAATGATCCAGGAAAAACGTTTTGGCACAACCGTATTTTATGATGGCGATCGTTCATTGAAACGTTGGGTGTTAATGAAATATATGTTCCATAACTATATTCCTCGATTCAAAAAATACTTTCATGTGAAAGAAGGCTAGTCATGGAAAATTTTTTCAGTATTTTGGGCGGTATGGGAACAATGGCGACGGAAAGTTTTGTCCGCTTGATCAATCACCGCACAAATGCAACTAAGGACCAAGAATATCTAAACTATGTATTGTTCAATCATGCAACGGTGCCTGATCGAACTGCTTATATTTTGGATCGTGAAAAGGAAAATCCAATTCCTTATTTGCTCGATGATATTGAAAAGCAAAACCTACTACAGCCCAATTTTATCGTATTGACATGTAATACAGCGCATTATTTTTTTGATGAGCTACAAGCAGCAACGGCTATCCCCCTTTTGCATATGCCAAGAGAAGCGGCCAATGAATTAGTTCGTCAACAAACAACTGGTTCAGTAGCCTTGCTAGGTACAGAAGGCAGCATGAAGGCAGGGATTTACGAGCGTGAAGTAAAACAATTAGGATTTGATGTAGTGATTCCTGATGAAAAGTTACAAGCGAAAATCAGTCATTTGATTTATCATGATATCAAAGAATCAGACTACTTGAATGAAGCTTTATACTATGAGATTTTAGAAGAAGTGGTTGGACGGTTAAACTGTGAAAAAATCATTTTGGGATGTACCGAATTATCATTGATGCAAGAATTTGCTTCGGATAATACGTACCCAGTCATAGACGCACAATCGATTTTGGCTGATCGAACAATCGAGTTAGCAGAGAAATTTCGGAAACAGTCTTCTAAACAGTAGTAACAATTAATTGAATCGCTAACGATAGCAAAACTTGGAGCAAGTATCATCATTTGTGGTATTTGGTCCAAGTTTTTTGTAAGAAAAACTTATTTTTCCATGAAAATTCCATAATTAGGGAAGATATGGCTAGCGATGATACGCCCGGAATGATATAATTTAAAAGACAATGAGAGAGGAGCTTGTGAAGATGGCTGAAAATTTACAACTCGTAATTATTACAGGAATGAGCGGCGCAGGAAAAACTGTGGCGATACAAAGTTTTGAGGACATGGGATATTTTTGTATCGATAACATGCCTCCACGATTGATTCCTAAATTTTGGGAACTAATCAAAGAATCTGGAAAAGTAACAAAAATGGCATTGGGCGTTGATTTACGTTCCCGTTCATTCTTTGAAGAAATTCAAAAAATGTTGATTGAAATTGTTAATACAGATTTCATTGACACATCGATTCTGTTCTTAGATGCGTCTGATGAAGAATTAGTAGCTCGTTACAAAGAGACTCGTCGTACCCATCCGATGGCAATGGACGGTTTAGTGACTGAAGGAATCCGTAAAGAACGTGCAATTTTAAATGAACTAAAGGTGCAAGCGTCTGTTGTGATTGATACAACAACGATGACACCACGTCAATTAAGGGAAAAAATCATTGATACGTTCAAGACACAAGAAGATCAAGGATTCCGAATTGAATTCGTTTCTTTTGGCTTCAAATATGGGTTACCAATTGATTCAGATATTGTGATGGATGTGCGCTTTTTACCAAATCCTCATTATATCTCAGAGTTGCGTCCGTTAACCGGATTGGATCAACCTGTTTATGATTATGTGATGTCATTTACTGAAACAGAGGATTTTTATAGTCAATTTCTTCATTTATTAGAGACTATTTTGCCTGGCTATGTCAAAGAAGGGAAAAGCAGTTTAACTGTTGCAATTGGTTGTACTGGTGGACAACACCGATCAGTTGCTTTAACAGAGCGTTTATCAAAAGCGTTAAGTGAGAATTATAAAGTGAACGTTACACACCGTGACAAAGATAAACGGAAAGAGACGGTGAATCGTTCTTGAATATGAAGACCTATCGAATTAGAAAACCAAAAATTGTAGTCGTTGGCGGAGGAACTGGTCTTCCAGTGATTTTGAAAAGCTTACGTAATCAAGGAGCTGACTTAACCGCAATTGTGACAGTGGCAGATGATGGAGGAAGTAGTGGCGCCATTCGTGAATCTATTTCAATGGCACCGCCGGGTGATTTGCGAAATGTATTAGTTGCACTTTCTGATATGCCCCAATTTTATGAAGATATTTTTCAATATCGTTTTAAGAAAGAGGATCAGTTCTTAGCCAACCATAGTATTGGGAATCTGATCATTGCAGCTGTTTCAGAAATGAGAGGCAGCACTTATGATGCGATTCAGTTGTTGTCAAGAATGATGCATGTAGATGGACATATTTACCCATCCTCTGAAACACCTTTGACACTTCATGCGGTATTTAAAGATGGAACAACCGCGGTTGGTGAATCAAAAATTGCGTTAGATCGTAAAACGATTGACCATGTCTTTGTGCGAAATACGACGGATGATCAAGTAGCGAAAGCAGCACGTAAAGTTGTGAATGCTATTGCTGAAGCAGATATGGTTGTACTTGGCCCGGGAAGCCTATTTACGAGTATTTTACCAAACTTAGTTATTCCCGAGATTGGTGAAGCAATCGTTAAAACAAAGGCAGAAGTTGTTTACATTTGTAATATCATGACACAAAAAGGTGAGACAGAGCATTTCACTGATGCGGATCACATACGTGTGTTGCACGAACACTTACATGAAAAATTTATTGATACGGTGTTGGTGAATACAGAAAAAGTACCAGAAGATTACATGGATCCGGAAGTCTATGATGAGTATCTTGTTCAGGTTCAGCATGATTTCAATGGACTTAGAAATGAAGGCTGTCGTGTCATTTCAACTGATTTTTTGGAGTTGAAGAATGGCGGTGTGTTCCATGACGGTGAAAAAGTAGTTGAAGAACTTTTTCGATTAGTTTTTGGGTCGAAATATTAGATTAGGATTGTGAAAGAAAGGAGGAGAATAGAATGTCATTTGCATCGGATGTAAAAAAAGAGTTGACTGGTTTAGAAGTTCATCGTGAACATGCAAAAGCAGAACTTGCTGCTTTGTTGCGAATGAACGGCTCTTTAGGCATCGTCAATCAGCAGTTCATTTTAAATGTTCAAACAGAAAATGCTGCGATTGCCCGACGTATCTATTCTCTTTTAAAAGATCATTATAATGTTCGAAGCGAGTTACTTGTTCGAAAAAAAATGAAATTAAAAAAGAATAATGTCTACATCGTTCGCTTGAAGCAGGGAACGAAAAATGTATTAATGGACTTGGATATCATGGATGGCTTGATGTTTAATGGCCATGTGTCCGATGAAATCATGGGAAATGCACAAAAAATGCGTTCTTACTTACGTGGTGCATTTATGGCTTCGGGTTCAGTAAATAATCCAGAGACGAGCCGTTATCATTTAGAAATTTTTTCCATTTATGAACAACACAATCAAGATATTTGTGACATGTTGAATTACTATGGCTTGCATGCACGAACGCTTGAAAGACGTAATGGCTATATTTCCTACTTAAAAGGAGCAGAAAAAATTGCCGACTTTTTAACGTTGATTGGTGCGACTAATTCAATGTTGCGTTTTGAAGATGTTCGTATCGTTCGTGACATGAGAAATTCGGTGAATCGTTTGGTAAATTGTGAAACGGCGAATTTAAACAAGACGATCGATGCGGCTTCTAAACAAATTGAGAATATTGAATTCATTGAAGCGAGAGTTGGTTTGCATGCTTTACCAGAAAAGTTGCAAGAAATTGCTGAATTAAGGTTACAGCATCCAGAAGTTAGTTTGAAAGAATTAGGTGAGATGATACCTTCAGGAGCAATCTCAAAATCAGGAATCAATCACCGAATACGAAAGATTAATGATTTTGCTGACAAGTTGAGGGAAGAAGCTGTGTGATTGTTCCAGAAAAAATTGGATGGATTGCACGGCCAAAAAAGGTGAACCAAGACGAAATTTCGTCTTGGTTCACCTTTTTATTAGTTGAGTAAAGATGTTAATTCATCTAACGTGATTGCTTCGTCAAAAATAGTTTGATCGAGTAAAATCGTTGGGACAAATTGAATGTGCGCAGTATTTGCTTCATCAATAATTGCTTTTGCCATTTCCATATCAGGTTGATAAGTCAATCCTAATTCTTCTGTTGCGTATTGCGCAACTTCTTCTAAAGAAAGATTCTTCCATTGCTCTTGTGTTTCAAAAATGTGTTTGATTTCTACTAAAGCTTTTTTGCCATCATTAGTAGTAATGTGATGGTGCATGACATTTCCACGTTGTAAACTTTCTTTTTCTTTATCAAAGAGCTTAATTAGGCGATTCACTTTTCCTTCTTGGACCGATGATTCGAGAGTTGAAAAAGATTCTTCAAACCATTTTTTACAATAAGGACAAGCAAGGTTGAGGAACTCAATCGTTGTTTTTGGCGCTGTTGCATCTCCATAGTAAATTCCTGTTGTTTTGTTTGTTTTCGTTGCATCGATTACTGAAATATCCATAGAAACACCTCCAAATACATTTTACCGATTCGAAATAAAAAAAGATAGCGTTTTGCTTTAGAAAAATTTCACAAAATATTTCTTATTAAAATAACGTTTTGTTGAAGTATGTGAATAAATGCTCGAAATTTATTTTTATTCCCATCGAATTTACGGTATAATGAAGCAGATTACTCGAGAGAAACTGAACAAGGATGATGATAAATGCGAAAAATGAAAACCATGGATGGGAACACAGCCGCAGCATATATTTCCTATGCGTTTACCGAGTTAGCTGCTATCTATCCAATTACACCAAGTTCAACAATGGCAGAATTAGTCGATCAATGGTCGGCAGCAGGAAAGAAAAATCTATTTGGGCAACCAGTTAAAGTTGTTGAAATGCAATCAGAAGCCGGCGCTGCTGGCGTGGTTCATGGCTCCTTAAAAACGGGGGCTTTGACGACTACTTATACAGCATCACAAGGTTTATTATTGATGATTCCAAACATGTACAAAATAGCTGGGGAATTATTGCCAAGCGTTTTCCATGTGGCAAGTCGAGCAGTAACGACCAATGCGTTAAATATTTTTGGGGACCATGGCGATGTGATGGCTGCTAGACAAACGGGATTTGCCATGCTATCAGAAAGTAGCGTCCAAGAAGTAATGGACTTAGCACCTGTAGCTCACTTAGCCTCAATCGAAGCAGAAATTCCTTTCATGAATTTTTTTGATGGCTTTCGAACGAGTCATGAAATTCAAAAAATCGAAGTATTGGAATATGGTGAGTTAGCTCCGTTGATTAATCAAGAAAAGTTAGCGAAATTCCGTCAACGGGCAATGAATCCGAATCATCCGACAGTTAGTGGAACTAATCAAAATCCAGATATCCATTTTCAACAACGAGAAACGATTAACCAATATTATGAAAAACTTCCGGAAATCGTTCAAAAATATATGCAAGAAATCAATCAATTGAGAAATACCAATTATGATTTGGTTACGTATCATGGTGCGGAAGATGCAGAAGAAATCATCATTTCCATGGGATCTGTTGCGCAGACTATTGAACAGACAGTTGAATATCTAAACAAAAACGGACGTAAAGTTGGTTTTTTGAATATTCATTTGTATCGTCCTTTCCCCGTTAAAAACTTGCTGGAAAAATTACCAAATACGGTCAAATCAATTGCGGTTCTTGATCGAAGCAAAGAACCAGGGGCTGGCGGAGAACCATTACTACTAGATGTTCAAAGTGTGATGTATGACGCAGAAATTCGCCCAACAATTATTGGTGGACGTTATGGTCTGGGTTCAAAAGATGTTACTCCTGATCAAATCGTTGCTGTCTTTGACGAATTACAAAAAGAAAAATCGCAAATGAAGACACGCTTTACGATAGGGATTGTTGATGATGTTACTTACACCTCACTTGAAAAACGAGACACACTTGATTTAACAAACCCAACAACTTATCAAGCGAAATTCTGGGGATTTGGCTCAGATGGAACAGTCGGTGCAAATAAATCTGCGATAAAAATCATTGGCAATCATACGAATAAGTATGTACAAGGTTATTTTCATTATGATTCTAAAAAATCGGGGGGCTTGACGGTTTCACATCTTCGTTTTGGTGACACGCCAATCCGTTCGACCTATTTAGTTGAGCATGCTGATTTTATCGCCTGTCACACACCAGCATATTTGCATAGTTATGATTTGGTTAAGGGATTGAAACCTGGCGGAACTTTCCTATTGAATACGATTTGGAACGATGCACAACTTGAAACCCATTTACCAACAAAACTAAAAAAATATTTAGCACAAAATGACATTCAGTTTTATACAATCAATGCAATGAAACTTGCACAAGAAGTAGGCCTTGGTCGCCGAATCAATACAGCAATGGAAACAGCCTTTTTTAAATTAGCCAATATTATTGATTTTGAAGAGGTCTTGCCAATTTTAAAAGAAGAAGCGCTAAAAAGTTATGGTCATAAATCAATGACGATCGTGGAAAAAAATACGCAAGCGATTGATCGAACAGTGGAACTTCTTCATAAAGTGACTGTTCCAGAAAGCTGGAAAACCCTTGAATTACCTAAAAAAGTCGTTCGTAAACAGTCAAGCTATGTAGAAGAAATTCTCGTACCTGTGAATGCGCAAGAAGGTAATGAATTATCAGTAGGAACGTTAGTGAGAAATGGAATGACAGCAGGTGAAATGCCAGTAGGAACAGGTGCTGTTGAGAAACGTGGTGTAGCGCTTGAAGTTCCTGAATGGATCAGTGACCGTTGTACTATGTGTAATGAATGTGCATTTGTTTGTCCACACGCAGCAATTCGTCCGTTTTTAGCAGATGAAGAAGAGATGGAAGAAGCACCAGAAGGGTTCATCGTTCGCGAAATGCGAGGGGCAGATGGACAGAAATATCGGATCCAAGTTTCTGTGGAAGATTGTACAGGTTGTGGACTATGTGTCGAAGCTTGCCCTGCTAAAGGAAAAGCATTAGTGATGAAACCTTACGAAGAACAAAAAGAACAAGCGGTCAATTGGGCGTTTGCCATGACATTACGTCAAAAAGAAAATCCGGTTAAAGGAAAAAATACTGTATTATCAACTCAATTCAATCAACCGCTATTGGAATTTTCAGGTGCTTGTTCTGGTTGTGGTGAAACACCTTATGTGAAATTATTGACTCAGATGTTTGGAGATCGAATGATGATTGCTAATGCAACAGGTTGTTCTTCAATTTGGGGTGGAGCATCGCCTGCGTCGCCTTATACGACGAATGAATGCGGTCAAGGACCAGCTTGGTCAAATTCCTTATTAGAAGATAATGCTGAGTTTGGTTATGGTATGTTATTGGCTGCGCAAACGCGACGTGAAGCCTTAGCTAAGTCGATGAGTGAAGTTTTACCAAAAGTTTCGTCAGAATTACGTCTATTGATGGAAGACTGGTTGAATCATTTGTTTGATAGCGAAGGCACACAACAACGGGCGGTAAAACTTCAAGCTGCAATAGAAGCGGAACTTCAAACTGTACCAGAGCTAGCAATGATTTATCGCGAAAAAGATTTGTTTGTAAAAAATAGCCAATGGATGATTGGTGGCGATGGTTGGGCATATGATATTGGTTTTGGCGGCATCGACCATGTGATTGCTAGCGGGGCAGATGTCAATATTTTGGTTTTGGACAATGAAGTTTACTCCAATACTGGTGGACAAACATCGAAAGCAACACCAGCTTCAGCAATTGCTAAATTTGCTGCTAGTGGGAAATATGCAGCGAAAAAAGATTTAGGCAAAATGGCGATGACTTATAATAATGTTTATGTTGCGCAAATCGCATCGGGCGCAAACCAAATGCAAACAATCAAGGCGTTCGAAGAAGCTGAAAAATTTCCTGGACCATCTCTGATCATTGCCTATACACCATGCATCACGCATGGCTTGTTTGGTGGGATGAAAGAATCTATCAAGGAAGCAAAAGAAGCTGTTTCTTCAGGTTACTGGTCACTGTATCGTTATAATCCAACTTTGCTTGAAAAAGGAAAAAATCCAATGACATTGGACTATAAAAAACCAGATTTTTCAACGATGGCAGAGTTTATGCGTAAACAAGTTCGTTTTTCTTCGTTAGAAAATACAAATCCGCTAATGGCTAAGGAACTATTTGAAAAAACTGTTCACGATGCAAAAAATCGCTTTTATAGTTATGCATTGATGTCTGGTGAGTTAGAAAAAATCAAAGCGAAGTTAGAACCTGAATCGGTTTCGGATAGATCCGAGAAAGAACAAAAAGAAAGACGTGTACGAAAAGAACGCCCTGTTGATCTTGAAGCGCAAGAAAGACGAGCGAAACGACGCGAAGAACGTGCAAAACGTCGGAAAGAACAAGAATAATAAAATAAAAGATTTGCTAATGACACCTCAACGGTAAAAATTAGCAAGTCTTTTTTTTTGACAAGAAAATAAATTGTAACTTTCTTGAAAAAAATGTGTTTTTATCTGGAAAAACGAGGCAGAAAACTCTTTAAAGAACAAACATATGATATAATAGGAAAGAAATCTCAAAAGAGAAGAGAGGCTTTTTATGTCATTTCAAATCGGGGAACTTTTTAATTTGAATTATTGGCAGCAAATGCTTTCTGGTGATTTTTTATCACTAAACTTTTTTGTGAACATACTTGATATTCTGGTTGTCTGGTACTTAGTGTACAAGCTGATCCAGCTGTTAAGAGGAACGAAGGCCATTCAGTTGCTAAAGGGAGTTGCGATTTTTATCGTGATTCGGATTTTAGCAGAAATAATTGGACTTCATACACTATCCTGGTTGATGAATCAAGTCATTACCTATGGTGTTATCGCAGCAGTTGTCATTTTCCAACCTGAAATTCGTCGCGGATTGGAGCATCTTGGAAGAAGTTCGCTATTTAAGCAAACGAAGAGTGAACAACAAGAAGATGAAAAAATGATTTTGTCATTCGATAAAGCGATCCAATATATGTCCAAGCGAAAAATTGGTGCATTGGTCACAATCGAACGTCATACAGGATTAGATGAGTACATTGAAACTGGAATTGCGTTAGATGCAGATATTACGGGGGAATTACTGATTAATATCTTCATTCCAAACACGCCACTTCATGATGGGGCCGTTATTGTAAAAGACGGTAAAATTGCAGTGGCTAGCGCATATTTACCTTTATCTGAGAGTATGTTGATCCCAAAAGAGTTTGGGACTCGTCACCGCGCAGCTGTCGGTATCAGTGAAGTCAGTGATGCGATTACGATCGTTGTCTCTGAAGAAACAGGAGATGTCAGTATCACTTTAGATAACGAATTGATTACTGGTTTATCTCAAGAAGAATATTTAGCAATCTTGCGTCGTGAATTGATTGCAGATGAAAAAACAAAGAACAGAAAAAATGTTCTTCAATCCTTCCTAGATGGCATGACTAAGGGAGGGGGTCGTAAATGATCTCAAAAGAAAAAAGAACCAGTATTTTTTATGGATTTATTGCTTTAATGTTTAGTATCGTTTTGTATTTCAATGCAAACAATCAATCAACTCAAAGTGTCCTTTCTGGTTCTGAATCCTACACGCAAACTGTGAGTGATGTGCCTATTCAGTTATCTTACGATTCTGAAAAATATTATATTCACGGTTTTGTCACTACGGCAAAAGTGAAACTTACTAGCGCCAATCGCGTTCAGTTAAATGCGGAATCAAATATTGATACGCGAACATTCCGTTTGAGCGCGGATTTAACTAAGCTAAACGAAGGAACCCATGAAGTTTCACTAAGAGTCAGAAATCTTAGTAGCGCAGTGAATGCAAAAGTTGAGCCAACTACAATCACGGTGACGATCGAAAAAAGGGTGAAAAAAGATTTTGAAGTAACAACAATCTTACCATCTGAAACAACACCTGCAGGTTATCGATTGGACACAGTTTCAGAAACACCAGAAAAAGTGACGATTACCACAGGTGATAAAACGTTGGCAGAAATCAATCAAGTAGTTGCTAAAGTCAATGCATCTGACGTGACAGATGATGGTATCAATAGTAATGTAGCTGTGCAAGCTTTAAACAGTGCGGGAGAAGCGTTAAGTATCATTGCTGATCCAGTGAATGTGAAAGTCCAAGCAGATGCAATCAAACCGACAAAAACGGTTCGACTTTACGGGACGCAACAAGGAGTTCGAGCGGATGGTGTGAAAAGCTATGACTTTAATTTTGCGAAACTAGAAGCAGAAGTAACAGGAACGAGTGAGTTATTGGAACAACTGGGAGATAGCATTACCGTTCCAATCGACGTGTCAGGAATTACACATCGCTTGACGAGAGAATACAAGATCCCGGTCAGTGATGGGTTAAGTGTTTCGCCAAAAAAAGTGAGTGTTGAAATCACACCAGTGTTAGAAGAAACGACAAGTAGAAGTTCGTCTTCACGTTCAGAAGGTACTACAGATCGTTCATCAACCACACAATCTGGAACAAACACAACGAAAACGACCACATCGTCGACGTCAGATACCTCGACAAGTTCAGATACACAGACTTCGAGTACTGAAGAATCGACGAATGAAACGGTTGATTCAACCCAAAACTGATG
Source organism: Enterococcus sp. DIV0660C (assembly GCF_017316125.1). Lineage (GTDB taxonomy): Bacteria > Bacillota > Bacilli > Lactobacillales > Enterococcaceae > Enterococcus_B. Next base: position 19,368 of record NZ_JAFLWA010000018.1, read on the forward strand.
GATGGAAGCGAACAATTGAATGGGAAAATTTCTTAGAAAATGAAGTTAAAGGAGCAAGTTAATCGTTATGGGTAAATATTTTGGAACGGACGGTGTCCGTGGAGAAGCAAATAAGGAGTTAACGCCGGAATTAGCGTTCAAATTAGGACGTTATGGAGGATATGTTTTAAGCCAACACGAAGTTGAAGGAAAACGTCCTCGAGTTTTAGTTGGTCGTGATACTCGTATTTCTGGACAAATGCTTGAATCGGCTTTAGTTGCAGGTTTGTTATCAGTAGGGATTGAAGTCTTCCAATTAGGTGTAATCTCAACACCGGGTGTAGCTTACTTGACTCGTTTACAAAAAGCAAGTGCGGGGGTGATGATTTCTGCATCACATAATCCTGCACAGGATAATGGAATCAAGTTCTTTGGAGCAGACGGATTCAAATTGGTCGATGACCAAGAATTAGAAATCGAAGCTTTGCTTGATGCGCCAACGGATGAGCTACCAAGACCTTCTGCTGAAGGATTAGGGACTGTCGAAGAATTTCCAGAAGGATTATTGAAGTATTCGCAATTTTTAGTCCAAACAATCAATGGTGATTTATCAGGACTAACGGTTTGTGTTGACGCAGCAAATGGAGCAACAGCAACTTCTGTCAATCGTTTATTTGCAGACTTGGAAACGGATTTCTACACGATGGGAACAAAACCAGACGGCTTGAATATCAACGACGGCGTCGGCTCAACACATCCAGAAAAATTAGCTGAGATGGTTGTTGAAAAAGGTGCAGATGTTGGTTTAGCGTTTGATGGTGATGGCGACCGAATCATTGCGGTTGATGAATTAGGAAATATTGTTGATGGCGATAAAATCATGTTTATCTGTGCGAAATATTTAGCAGAAAAAAATCGATTGAAAAAAGATACTATTGTAACAACTGTTATGAGTAACCTAGGTTTCCATAAAGCAGTTGAAGGAATCGGTTTGAAAGATGTAATCACTCAAGTTGGTGATCGCTACGTAGTGGAAGAAATGCGTAAAAATGACTATAACTTTGGTGGCGAACAATCTGGTCACATGATTTTCCTAGATTTTAATACAACTGGTGATGGCATGTTATCTGGTATTCAACTGTTGAATATTATGAAACAAACAGGCAAAAAATTATCAGAGCTTGCTAGTGAAGTAACGATTTATCCGCAAAAATTAGTGAATATTCGTGTCAGCGATAAAAATGGTGCAATGGAAGTTCCTGCAATCAAGGCAGTGATTGATGAAGCAGAGGCTGAAATGAATGGGGAAGGCCGTATCTTAGTTCGCCCTTCAGGAACAGAACCGTTGTTGCGTGTCATGGCAGAAGCGCCAACGGATGAAAAAGTGAATTACTATGTTGATAAAATTGCTGCAGTCGTTAAAGCAGAAATTGGGATCGATTAATTGAAAAAAAGAGTCAAAGCGGATTTTCGTTTTGACCCTTTTTTTGCTCTTTCCTAAAAGAAAGTTCCATCCACAAAATGCAAAGTATTTTTCCACTTTTGTGGATGACTATCAAAAAAAGAAGTAGCCGTGAGAAATTCACGGCTACTTCTTTTTTGCGTTGATTGGGGAGACTAAAAGTAGAATATCTTATTCAACGGTTACAGATTTTGCTAAGTTACGTGGTTTGTCAACATCGAATCCGCGTAACAAGGTCGCATAGTAAGCAAGTAATTGAGTAGGGACAACTGTTGTTAACGGCGTGAAGAATGGATGAACGGTTGGTAAAATTAACTGATCGTTTTCTTTTGCTAACGCTTCGGTTGAAATGACTAGCGTGTTTGCACCACGGCTTTCAACTTCTTTTAAATTTCCACGAGTATGAGCACCAGTGATAGGATCACTAATGATTCCAATTACTGGAGTTCCTTCTTCAATTAGGGCAATCGTTCCGTGTTTTAATTCTCCGGCAGCAAAACCTTCTGCTTGAATATAGCTGATTTCTTTTAATTTCAATGCTGCCTCAAGAGAAACGTAATAATCAGAGCCACGTCCAATATAAAAAGCATTTCGTGCATCATTCAAGTATATAGTAGCCAGTTGCTCCAAGTATTCTTTTTGAGTGATGATTGTTTCCATCGCACTTGCTGCTAAACTTAGTTCATGAGCTACATCGAAATCCAAAGAAAGCATGTTTTTATTTTGATCACCAACAGCTTTTGCTAACAATGTTAAAACAGCGATTTGAGCAGTATAAGCTTTCGTTGAAGCAACAGCAATTTCTGGTCCAGCATGTAATAAAACAGTGAAGGAAGCTTCTCTTGATAACGTAGATCCAGCTACATTTGTAATTGTTAACGAAGGAAGCTCAAGCTGATTGATTTTCACTAATACTTGTCGACTGTCAGCAGTTTCGCCACTTTGACTTAGAAAAATGAAAAAGGGTTTTCTTGAAAGCAAAGGCATGTGATAACCAAATTCACTTGCTAAATGGACTTCAACTGGTATTTCTGTCAATGTCTCTAAAGCTTGCTTTCCAGCAAGACCGGCATGGTAGCTAGTACCACAAGCAACGATATAAATACGGTCGCTGTCAGCAAGTGTTGTTACTAGTTCTTGGTCAAGTGCAATCTGATTTTCAGTCGTTACATACGTTTGCGCGATTTTACGCATGATAATTGGTTGTTCATCAATTTCTTTGAGCATGTAATAAGGATAAGTTCCTTTTTCGATGTCAGAAGCATCAACTTGTGCTTCAAAAGAATCACGAGTGATTACATCTCCTTGATAATTTTGAATGATTACGTCATCTGCTGTGATAAGAACCATTTCTTGATCTTCGATTTCAACAAATGTTTTTGTTTGAGCTAACATGGCCATTGCATCACTGGCGATGACGTTGAATCCGTCGCCTAAACCAATCAATAGAGGGCTTTTATTTTTGGCAACATAGATGACATCAGGCGTTGTGCGATCTACTAAACCAAACGCATAAGAACCTTTTGTTAGTTGAAGTGTTTTTAAGAAGGCGTCTTTTGTTGACAATCCATTATTAGCAAATACTTCAATTAAGTGCGCAATGATTTCTGTATCAGTTTCGCCGATAAATGTATGGTCAGCTAAATACGTTTCTTTTAGTTCTTCAAAATTTTCAATCACACCGTTGTGAACCAAAACAAAACGACCGCTTTGAGAAGTATGGGGATGGGCATTTTTTTCTGAAGGAATGCCATGAGTTGCCCAACGTGTATGACCAATCCCAATGCTTCCAGTAACATCTGGTGTTAATCGACTTTTTAAATTTTGGATTCGTCCTTGTGACTTAATCAAATAATCAGCAGAGTCATTTGCAACAAAAATACCGGCAGAGTCATACCCGCGATACTCTAATTTTTCCAATCCATTCACTAATCCAGGAGTAACATTTTCTAATCCAATCATTCCAACAATTCCACACATAAAAAAACATCCTACTTTCTTCAATAAATTTGTCTGATGTTTCCAACTGCATGAGTATGTTTTTGTTCGATTCTCACAAATCGTTTTTTTCATACTCTGTAGAGTGCAGCTCCCTAGGGTCATCCGCCGAAACTTTCGATAAACCCTTTCCTCGTCATCTGGTTATTCAGATCTGGCGCTATCCTTAATGGTCTACTATCCTCTTTTCTTAAAAAGTTTTGGAAACATTTAAAATAATAACTTTTATCGGGTGTGTTTGTCAATGAAAATCTTTTTTTGTATAATTGGTATATATCTAATTGCCAAGTTTTGAGAAAGAGTTGTCAGAATTTTATTTGAAATTGACTATCATCTTTTCTAGTAGTTCGGTACAATGGAAACAATCATAGATGTCTAATTTATAGGAGGAAAAGATGGAAGCCAAAATAGAAATTCTTACGTTGGGTGAGTTAAAAAAACAATTGAAGGTACTAGAAGAGATGCCAGAAGTAACGGATGAAACAAAAATTTTCTTAGATACTGGTTGGGACAGTATCCAAGAGTTAGCGCCGGATGCGGTAGCTGTGGCAACAGCACAAAAATTTGTTGTTCATGATGAATTGACTAATGAAGCATTTGCGGGCTACGCACTAGAAGAAAAAGCGGAAAAAATGAATGCAGAAGAAGCAACAGAAGCAGTAATCGTAATTAAAAATCTATATTAAACTTGTGAAGTAAGGAGAAAAAAATGAATAAAAAACGATGGATCGCTGTAGCAATTGCTGCGGGCTTGTTAGTGGTTTCGATGGTAGCTTCAAGTATGACGCGACCTGTAAGTGACGAAATCCAGTTGGATAGTTTTAATCGTTTGTTGTATGGGGAGGATGATTTAACAGCAAATGTTCTTGAACCTGGTGATGAATCCAAACAGATCGTTAAGTTAACTGTTGATGGAACGATTCAAGGTGGCGGGTCTTCTGGTATTTTTGCATCCGAAGGGTATGACCATGACAATTTTATGAAACAATTAAAAGAAATCGAAGAAGATGATACGATCAAAGGCGTTTTCTTAGAAGTGAATTCTCCTGGAGGAGGCGTTTATGAAAGTGCTGAAATCGCGAAAGAACTAAAGAAGATCCAAAGCGAACGCAAGATTCCTTTGTACGTGAGCATGAGAAGCATGGCTGCAAGTGGTGGATATTACATTTCAGCTAGCGCAGATAAAATTTATGCGACTGAAGAAACGATCACTGGGTCAATTGGTGTGATCATGTCTGGGTTAAACTATTCTGGTTTATTAGAAAAACTTGGTGTAGAAGACACAACAGTCAAAAGTGGTGCACTGAAAGATATGGGATCAAGTACTCGTCCGGAAACAGCAGAGGACCAAGCGGTATTACAAGCTTATATTGATAGTGCGTATGGTCGCTTTGTTTCGGTAGTCAGCGAAGGACGCGACATGCCAGAGGCAGAAGTGAAAAAAATCGCTGATGGCCGCATTTATGATGGTGTTCAAGCGAAGGAAAATGGATTGGTTGACGAATTAGCATTTCCAGATGAAGCACTAGCAGCAATGAGAAAAGACCAGAAACTGGAAGATGCACAGCTAATCGAATATAGTGCTTCTGGCACTGGATTTGCCAGTACTTGGTTTGGGTCAAAATTAGCAGAGTTCCAAGGAATCAAGGCTTCTGAAACGAACCAAATTTTGTCCGTTTTGGAAAATCTTGGTACGGCAGAATCTCCTAAAGCGATGTATTACTACGGAGGTGAATAAAATGACAGAAACTCCGGAAAAACAAACGATAAACGAACAGTCTGAAACAGCAAATGATCCAAAAGTGAATCCGCAACCAGCTGTTGGACCAGATAAAGGATTTTCTCAAAAGGTACTGAATTCTTTTCGTAAAGAAGAACTGACAGAAGAACAAATCAAAGAAAAGCAAGCGGAATGGCAACAATATACAGAAAGCCCTACAGAAAAGAAAAAAATGAATGATTTTCCAACATATTTTTACGCTGGATTTTGGATTCGTTTCTTTGCTTTTTTGATTGATTTGCTATCTATTGGTGCAATTACACGCTTAACGCTTGGCGTGATGAGCCATTTAGGCTGGATAACAATCAATGATTCTTATCTAAGTGTGTATGGTTTTTTAGGATTAGTGATTTATCTAAGTTATTTTGTTTTATTGACAAAATTAAATCATGGGCAGACATTAGGAAAAATGATTTTCGGCATTCGAGTCATCAGTTTCGATGAAATGCAATTGAGCTGGTCAACTGTTTTGGTGCGTGAGGCGGCTTGTCGATTTATTTTGAAATTTCCATTACTCTTTATTGGATACATTCCGACGATTTTTAGTCAGAAAAAACAACATTTAGGTGACTACTTCTCAAATACGAGTGTTGTAACAGTTAATTTAATCAAAGCATTTAATCAAGAAATAAATGCTTGATTTCTAAAATTTGTTATTTTTGTTTGAGAATAGTTAAAAGGAAGAAAGACTAGGGCAAAAAATGTCCTAGTCTTTCTTTGAGTAGTAGCTGCGATGAAATGGCGAAATAAAAGTATTGTTTTTGAAGACAAAATTAAAAGATACAGGAAAATCAAAAAATTAATTTGAAAAATTCTTTCTTTCGTGATGATTATAATTTTGATTGTCACGCTTTTTTTGTTTTGTTAAAATGGAAAAGGTTAGGAGGAGTGACATGGTTGGACCAGTTGATTTTCCAGAAAAATATGAGAATTTAATGCGTGTTGCTCAACAAGCACTCGCACAACAAAATTTGGAAAAAGCAAAAGAATTGTTCACCCGCGCGTATGAATTGGAGCCAACGTTTGAAGCAAACAGTTTGCTTGTTTATTGCTTATATGAATTAGATGAGAAGCAAGAGGCTTTGAGCCAAGCAGTGATCCATGAAGCGGAATATTTGAAGCAAGAAGAATTTGCCACTTTTTATTTTGATTTATTGATTGGTGCAAAAGATTGGTTATATGCACGCAAATTAATTGCAGCGACTAATTTTTCGGATCAATTTGAACATGCAATGATTGAAAAAATCCAGCAAGCAGAAAACTTTTCTGGACAATTAGCGAGGCAAAAAATACGCCAAACGCATCAGAAATTGGCGAACATCGCAGAAATGTCGCCAACGGAACAATTAACATTGATTAGTGAGCTTGAGCAATTACCTTATCACGAATTTATCCAAGCAACGAAAAAAATATTGATCCGTACGGATATCCATTTATTTGTTCGCGCAAAACTTTTAGAGCTTCTAGTACAAGTTGGAGAAAGCAAGCCAGTAGCGTTTTTAACAATTGATGAGCAATTGATTGAAGTCGTACCACAAAGCTTACCAAAACCAGCCGAACAAAAAAGCTATCGCTGCTTAAAGAAGTTAGCCCAAGCTTATGAAAATCAAGATGCATTGTTGAGTGCAGGGTTAAAAGAAGAATTCATGATGCAAGCGGCAATCACGTATCCAGTTTTTGATACTTATGTTGGAGAAGCTACAAAGTGGTTTGAGGAAACGATCAATGTGTATCAAGAAACAACAGAAAACTGTTTCACTGAAGCAGAAAAAGAAAAATTTTTAGCAAAACGAGAAAAAATCTTAAATTTGATGCAACAATTTCTTTAGACAGGAATGAACAAACATCAAAAGAAAGAAAAAACTAGTGAAAATCAGGGATTCAGGCTATTCAATATGTTTACAATTTTAAAGCGTTAGTGTACTATTTAGTGGTATGCATGAAACGCTTTTGATGTATAAAATGAATTTCAAAACTCGGAGGGAAATAAATGACTGCAACATTTGAAAAAAAAGGCACAAATGATGGTGTTTTAACATTTACGATTGCGCAACCAGAAATCCAAAAAGGACTAACTGTTGCGTTTAATAAAGTTAAAGGAAACTTAAACGTTCCTGGTTTCCGTAAAGGAAAAGTTTCTCGTCAAGTCTTCAACCGTATGTACGGAGAAGAAGCTTTGTATGAAGATGCATTGAACGCTGTATTACCAGAAGCTTATGAAGCTGCTGTAAAAGAAGCTGGAATCGATCCAGTATCTCAACCAAAAATCGACGTTGAAAGCATGGAAAAAGGCCAAGACTGGACAATCACTGCTGAAGTAACAGTGAAACCAGAAGTTAAATTAGGTCAATACAAAGATTTAGTTGTTGAAAAACAAGACCGTGAAGTAACGGATGCTGATGTTGATGCACGTCTTAAACAAGAACAAGATGCACAAGCAGAATTAGTTATCAAAGAAGATGAAGCTGCAAAAGACGGTGACACTGTCGTAATCGATTTCGAAGGATTCGTTGGTGACGAAGCATTTGAAGGCGGAAAAGGCGAAAACTACTCACTTGAATTAGGTTCTGGTTCATTCATTCCAGGATTTGAAGAACAATTAGTAGGTCACAAATCAGGAGACAGCTTAGATGTAAACGTAACTTTCCCTGCTGAATACCAAGCAGAAGACTTAGCTGGCAAAGATGCAACATTCAAAGTAACTGTTCACGAAGTAAAATCAAAAGAAGTTCCTGAACTAGACGATGAATTTGCAAAAGATGTTGATGATGAAGTTTCAACATTAGCAGAATTAAAAGAAAAAATCCGTAAAGAATTAACAGAAGCTAAAGAAAAAGCTGCTGAAGATGCAAAAGATGAAGCTGCTATTCGTTTAGCTGTTGAAAATGCTGAAATCGTTGAATTACCACACGTAATGGTTCATGACGAAGTTCACCGTTCAATGGATGAATTCTTAAACAACATGCAACGTCAAGGAATCTCTCCTGAAATGTACTACCAATTAACTGGTTCTACAGAAGACGATTTGCATAAACAATTCGAAGGTGAAGCTGACTTGCGTACAAGAACAAATCTTGTAATCGAAGCAATCGCAGCTGCTGAGAACTTAGAAGCAACTGAAGAAGAAATCACTGCAGAAATCAACGAATTGGCTGAATCTTACAATATGCCAATCGAACAAATCAAACGCGTGTTGACTGAAGACATGTTAAGACATGACGTAACAATGAAAAAAGCAATTGATTTGATTACTGGAACTGCAACAGAAGCTAAGTAATAATTAAAGATGTAACAGATTTGATCCATCGGTCAAAAATGTAAAAATTTGCTGAAAAGGCTGGGACTTGATTTAGTTTTTTTAAATTATGTCCCAGCTTTCCTTTTTAATAAAAGACGCAAAAAAAGGCTGATTTTCGGTGCTTTTGCTTTTTTTTATTTTATGTTATGATAATTGAAGACTGCAAAGTCGCTGATAGTTTCTTGCATTTTTTGCAAGCTAAGGGGTGAAGACCATGTATGATAATCCAAGTGGTAATGAGACCGTACGTTGTTCTTTTTGTGGCAAGACCCAAGAAGAAGTAAAAAAAATCGTAGCAGGTCCTGGGGTCTACATCTGTAATGAATGTATCGACCTATGTAAAGAAATAATTGACGAAGAATTTTATGAAGAAGCAGTACGTGAGTTCACAGAAGTACCTAAACCTCAAGAAATTCTTGATGTCTTGAATGATTATGTGATTGGACAAGATCGTGCAAAACGATCATTAGCGGTTGCAGTTTATAATCACTATAAACGTGTCAATCAACAAGCAAGCGAGACTTCAGAAGATGTAGAATTACAAAAAAGTAATATTTGTTTAATTGGTCCAACAGGTTCTGGTAAGACATTTCTTGCACAGACATTAGCCAAAACATTGAATGTGCCATTTGCTATCGCAGATGCCACAAGTTTAACAGAAGCAGGTTATGTTGGAGAAGATGTTGAAAACATCTTACTCAAACTATTACAATCAGCTGATTACAATGTTGAGCGCGCTGAAAAAGGAATTATTTACATCGATGAAATTGATAAGATTGCACGCAAAAGCGAGAACGTGTCAATTACTCGAGATGTATCTGGTGAAGGTGTTCAACAAGCATTATTGAAAATTCTAGAAGGAACAGTTGCGAGCGTACCACCTCAAGGAGGGCGTAAACATCCGCATCAAGAATTTATCCAAATCGACACAACAAATGTATTGTTTATCGTTGGTGGTGCGTTCGATGGAATTGAAACGATTGTAAAAAACCGAATGGGTGAAAAAACAATTGGTTTTGGTACCAATAATCAAAAAATCTCTGATGAGGAAAGTGTCATGCAACATATTATCCCAGAAGATTTATTGAAATTTGGATTGATTCCAGAATTTATTGGACGTTTACCTGTGATGGCAGCGTTAGAAAAATTAACAACAGCTGATTTAGTCCGTATTTTGACAGAACCTAAAAATGCGTTAGTTAAACAATACCAAAAACTTCTTTCTTTAGATGATACTGAATTAGAATTTGAACCAGATGCATTACAAGCAATTGCTAACAAAGCAATCGAACGTAATACAGGTGCACGTGGTTTGCGTTCAATCATTGAAGAAATCATGATGGACGTGATGTTCGATATTCCTTCAGACGAAACTATCGAGAAAGTGATTATCACCAAAGAAGCAGCTGAATTGACGGGTAAGCCGACAATCATTTATAAAGATACAGAGAAAAAAGCTGGATAATGTGAAAGAGGTTGGGACATAACTTTCGAGCTATGTCTTAGCCTTTTTTTAAAGGAGAGAAATTATGAAAGTTCATCAAGCCGATATCGTCATCAGTGCGGTTGCTCCGAAACAATATCCTGAAACGCAATTACCAGAAATTGCGCTAGCAGGACGATCAAATGTTGGGAAATCTTCCTTTATCAATACGCTGATTGATCGAAAAAACTTAGCTAGGACTTCAGGTAAACCAGGAAAGACACAAACGCTGAATTTTTATTTGATTGAAGATGCGTTACACTTCGTGGATGTACCTGGATATGGTTATGCGAAAGTTTCGAAAACGGAACGAGCAAAGTGGGGAAAAATGATTGAGACTTATTTAACGACGCGAGAACAATTGCGAGCTGTTGTTTCCTTAGTCGACGTGCGCCACAAGCCCTCACAAGAAGATATCCAAATGTATCAATTTTTAAAGTATTATGATATTCCTGTCATTGTAGTGGCAACTAAAGCTGACAAAATTCCAAGAGGAAAATGGAATAAACATGAGAGTGAAATCAAGAAGGCGCTTGATTTTGACCATAATGACCAATTTATTTTATTTTCTTCCGTAACCAAAAAAGGAAAAGATGAAGCTTGGAAAGCAATTGAAGATGCAATTGGCTACCAAGCATAAAAAGAACCCCCGCAACTGTTAAGTTGCGGGGGTTCTTTTCGTTCTATTTCTTCGTTTTAGTAGCTTTCTTCGCTTTGTTTGTGTCAAGAGTTTCTGGTTTTAAAAAACGGTTGATATCTTCATTAGAAGCTACTTTTTTCTCTGGATCAACTGCAAATGACTCGAAAAGTTTATCGAGATTATCCGTACGTTCGAATTTTAGTCCCATTTCTATCACCTCATTGATAGTGTACCATGTAATTCTTAAAAATCTACTATAATTTATGAAGTCGAAAAATTTGGGATTTTGACATTTATTGGTTATAATTAGATTATAAAAAGATTTGAAAGAGGTGAGAAAAATGCTTGGCGAAGAAAAACTATTAATGACTATGCAGATGAATAACTTAAAGGAACACGATAAATTACAGGAAATAACAGACTGGAGTATATTGGTTCGTTTATTGATCCAGCCGACATTTTTTCGACCTTTTCACGGAGCAACCGAACCCTTTCATTTAAAAAAATTTCAATCCGCGTTAGAGTTAGCAGTAGAGAATGAAAAAATATTTTTTGTCGTGGGGGATGAAGAAAATGAATGCAGCTTTCATTATGAAAATCAACAATTATTGATTAAAAATGTGATCGATCGGCAGGTTTTCAATGGTAAAGAAACGTTGATTCGTGACTATCTTCGGATGAAAATGGCAAAGCATGGTGTGTTTGCCTATCTGCGTGCTTACAGTGAATTTTTGGCACATAATACAAAAGAACTTGATCGACGAACAATATTTGAAACAAAAGAAGAAATTGCTGACCTTCCTAAGATGAAAGGACAACACGGAGAAGTAATCGTGGATTGTAATCATTTTGTTGGTTATGATTTATTTTATCGTGGTTTGTGCTTCACTTCTTGTTGGGAGATGTATTACAGTGCGGCTTACTTCAAAGTTATTCCGAAACCAATTTTTCTTGACATCCAGCAAGTGGAAAGTATTGCTGAGTTAGAAAATCAGGTGCTGAGGATCCAGCTTTATAAAAATCCATTTAACTGGCGGAAAAAAGAAAATCTTCGTTTTCAATCTTACTATCGTGATCAACTGGGGTTTGATCACTTGGCTTGGGATAATGGTGTAGGCTTACTGAAAGAACCCTTTATTGAATACGCGTACACTGATCGACTAATCCAGTCTGTTCAATATCAAAATCAAAATATGCAACCTGTACCTAAAAAAGCAGCAACATTTTTTGTAACAAGAAGTTATGATATCGAACAAAATCAGTATCGTGAACGTCGCGTAAAAGGAGCTTTAAACGCTCAAGCTTATTTTCCTTGGGTAGATGAAAATCGCGCACAAATGATGTGCTATAAAGTAATTGATCCAACTGTCGCAGTGGACGAAGGAATTCAAGCCTACTGTTATTACATTCGTGAATATTTAGAAGTAGAAGTCCAAGATGAAAAGTATCAAGATTTTCAAGTTGTTTTGAGATTGTACATTCCCCCAGAAGCTTTAGCAAAGTTACCAATTGCTGAGATGAAGATGCAATTAGCCGATGTCAAAATAAGTCGACAAAAAAAGAAAAAAGGAACAATCTTCTTTGACTTGAAAAAAGGAGACAATCATTTAAGAGTCGTTTTCTTGGACTATCGTAAATTAGAAGCATTAACAACTATACAGAGAGCATGAGGTGGAGAAAATGGATAAAAAATTATATTATCGTGTGATGGGACCAACAGTTGTTTTAGCCGCATTCGTTTTATTTATCCCAAATTTTTCGATTCGTTCGTTGGTTGGCTTTTTGATTATATTTTCTGGTTTAGGGACTTACTATCGATTGTCACGAAAAGTAAAAGTTCAACCGATTTATATCAAGAAAGAGAAATAAAAAATAGCAATTCTAAGAGAGACATCATTGAGATGCCTCTTTTTTTAGTTTTTTCAAGAATATTTCTCCCGTTGAACGTTTTAGAATTTTGTTGAATGTTTTTGAATGTTTTATATTGCAAGCTAATAATTAATATGTTACTATTTGTCGTGAGGAGGTTGTGGAAATGCTTACAGAAGAACGCAGACAGAAAATTTTAGACTTATTAGATCAGCATAAAATTGTTAAGTCGCAAGATCTTGTAACCTTGCTAGATGCTTCCGAATCAACTATTCGTCGGGATTTACAAGAGTTGGAGAATGAAGGCTTTTTGGAAAGAATCCATGGTGGTGCAAAAAAAGACCAACTTTTGGGTTTTGAACAAGCAATGAGTGAAAAAACGCTCAAAAACGTTCAAGAAAAACAACAAATTGCTCGTTTAGCTGCTGATTTGATTGAACCGGATGATGTTATCTATCTTGATGCAGGCTCAACAACGCTAGAGATGATTCCGTTTTTACAAGGGAAAAACGTAACGGTTGTTACCAATTCAGTCAAGCATGCTGCTAATCTAGTTGACTTACAAATACCAACAATCATTTTAGGTGGTCAAGTCAAGCTATCAACGAATGCAGTTTTGGGTTCAAGTAGTGTGGAACAGTTGAGTGCATTTCATTTTAACAAAGCATTTATGGGAATGAACGGCGCACATTTGGTCCAAGGCTTTACGACACCAGATCCCGAAGAAGCAGCACTTAAACGAATTGCGATGAGACAATCCGAAGAAGCATTTGTTTTGATTGATCAAACGAAATTTAATAAGTTATCTTTCACTTCTGTTGCTCCTTTAGCGGCAGCCACAATCGTAACCGAGCGTTGTCCATTAGAATTTGTCGCAGATTATCGTGACCTGACAACAATTAAGGAGGCTATTCAATGATTTATACAGTAACACTTAATCCATCAATTGACTTTATTGTTCGTGTGGATGGATTAAAATTAGGCGATTTGAATCGCATGACAGAAGATTTTAAATTACCAGGTGGTAAAGGAATAAATGTTTCTCGCATATTAAAACGTATTGATTCAAATTCAACTGCTCTTGGTTTTTTAGGGGGATTTACCGGAGAATTTATTTCTGATTGGTTGAAAAAAGAACACATTCATACTTTGTTTACTAAAGTATATGAAGATACACGTATCAATATCAAATTGAAATCAGATGCTGAAACAGAAATCAATGGCTTAGGTCCAGTTATCTCTAATGAAGAAATCAATGAATTGAAACAAGCGTTAAGTACGGTTGAAGCAGGTGACATTGTCGTGTTATCTGGAAGTACACCTGCAAGTCTTAGAAAAGGTTTTTATCAAGAGTTGATTGAAATTATTCGTGACAAAGGTGCTGATTTCGTGATTGATACTACGGGAGAAGACTTAAAAAATGCTCTGTCAAAAGAACCGTTATTAATCAAACCCAATAACCATGAATTAGCGGAGCTTTACCAAACAACTTTTGAATCAGTTGAAGACATTATCCCTTATGGTCGCAAATTATTGGCAGAAGGTGCACAAAATGTATTGATCTCAATGGCTGGGGATGGCGCATTGTTGTTTACGAAAGAAGGAGCTTATCAGTCGAATGTTTTAGTGCGACCTTTGAAAAACTCAGTAGGCGCCGGAGACTCGATGATTGCTGGATTTATTGGTTCATTTAGTAAACATCATGATGCAGTTGAAGCCTTCAAATGGGGTGTTGCTTGCGGAAGTGCAACAGCATTCTCTGATGACTTAGCATCTCGTGAAATGATTGATTCACTATTACCTGAAGTTGAAATTACAAAAATCGACTAAATATTAAGGAGGATAACCATGAATATTAAAGATTTGATGGTCAAAGAAGCAATGATCATGGATTTGCAAGCAACTGATAAAGCAGGGGCTATAGATGAAATGGTCCAAAAAATGTACGATGCTGGACGCATATCAGATATCGACACATATAAACAAGGAATTTTAGCACGTGAAGCGCAAACATCTACAGGTTTAGGTGATGGAATCGCCATGCCACATGCAAAAAATGCTGCTGTGAAAGAAGCAACTGTTTTATTTGCAAAAAGTAAATCAGGTGTTGACTATGAAGCACTCGATGGTCAACCAACTTATCTCTTTTTCATGATTGCTGCTCCAGAAGGCGCAAATGATACTCACTTGCAAGCTTTAGCAGCATTATCACGTTTGTTGATCAATCCGGATTTTGTGGCAAAATTAAAAGAAGTTCAAACACCTGATGAAGTGCAAGAACTTTTCCAAACAGCTGAAGACGAAAAAGAAGCAGAAGAAAAGGCAGAACAAGCTGCTCAACAAATTGAAACGTTAACTGATTCAGACCGAAAATTTGTCGTAGCGGTAACAGCTTGCCCAACTGGAATTGCGCATACGTACATGGCAGAGGATGCTTTGAAGAAAAAAGCAAAAGAGATGGGCGTAGATATCAAAGTTGAAACAAATGGTTCTGAAGGAATTAAAAATCGTTTGACTGCAGAAGATATCGCACGCGCAGACGGCGTAATCGTTGCAGCAGATAAAAAGGTTGAAATGAATCGCTTTGATGGGAAAAAACTAGTGAATCGTCCAGTAAGTGATGGTATCCGTAAATCAGAAGAATTGATTAATCTTGCGGTTGAGGGAAATGCACCAGTTTTCCATGGTGATAGCAAAAATGATTCATCAGATGAAGGAAATGCTGATGGAACGATCGGTCAACGAGTCTATAAAGATTTGATGAATGGCGTTTCGCATATGTTACCATTTGTAATCGGTGGTGGGATTGCGATTGCACTTTCCTTCATGATTGACCAATTTATGGGTGTACCGCAAGATCAATTGGCAAACTTAGGGAATTATAATCAAATAGCAAGCTGGTTCAATCAAATTGGACAAGCAGCGTTTGGGTTTATGTTACCTGTTTTAGCTGGATTTATTGCATCAAGTATCGGTGACCGTCCTGGATTGGTTGTTGGGTTTGCTGCAGGAGCATTAGCTAATGCTGGTGGAGCTGGTTTCTTAGGTGCATTGATTGGTGGTTTCTTGGCTGGTTATGTCATTGTTTTCTTACGCAAAATCTTCAAGAACTTACCAAAATCATTAGATGGAATCAAAACGATTTTATTTTACCCAGTCTTTGGACTATTGATCACTGGGTTCTTGATGTTAATGGTCAATGTACCAATGAAAGCAATCAATGATGGATTGAACGGTTTCTTGACAAGCATGAGTGGTTCAAATGCCGCATTACTTGGTGCATTGTTAGCTGGAATGATGGCTGCCGATCTTGGTGGACCAATCAATAAAGCAGCTTACGTATTTGGTACCGCAACACTTGCAACAACTGTTGCAACTGGTGGTAGTGTTGTTATGGCATCTGTTATGGCTGGTGGGATGGTTCCACCTTTAGCCATTTTCGTTGCTACTGTATTATTCAGAAATAAATTTAGTAAAGCAGATCAAGATGCTGGTTTAACAAACATTGTCATGGGGCTATCCTTTGTAACAGAAGGTTCAATTCCATTTGCTGCTGCTGACCCAGTTCGTGCAATTCCAAGTTTCATCGTGGGTTCTGCTTTAACTGGTGGTTTAGTTGGCGCTTTTGGTATCAAATTATTAGCACCACATGGTGGGATTTTCGTAGTCTTCCTACTTAGTCATCCTGTATTGTACTTAGTCTTTATTGCGATTGGTGCAGTTGTCTCAGGTGTGATTTATGGATTATTAAGAAAAACGCCAGAAGCTATTGAAGCTTAATTTTTAAAATAGACGAATAATGAAAACTTCTTATCACTCTTTCTTAGAGAGAGCGATAAGAAGTTTTTTTGTCAGGATTATTAATAGTTGTTTCTTCGATTGCATCTTTGAAAACTATGGATACAGCAAAAACAACAATTCAATTGAATTGAAACTGAAAGCTTGTCTATCAAACAAAAAAATGAAAAAGCGACAACTGCTTTTTGATCAGAGACGAGAATGATGGAAGCTATCCAAAAAATAAAGAATAGATTAGGCGTTTTTTTCAGTGTACTTGGCATGATTTTGGTTTTTATAGTAATCGATATCAACTATGCATATAAAAAACGAATGATTATGAATAGAAAATTCATAGTCACTCGTTTCATGATGAAAAGCTAAGTTGATTTCATTTTGATTTCTTTTTTGATTGATACCATATTTGCTTCATCTGTCAAAATGACTAGAATATCTCCAACTTTCATTACAGTATCACCGTGTGTAATCAATTCTTTCTTTCCTCGATAAATTGAAATAAGCAACATATTTTTAGGCCAATTAAAATCACGAACCATCATCCCATCCAGTTGGCTTTCAGCTGTAACAGGAAAATCAAAAGTTGTTTTCTTCCCAGATAAATGCTTGGGTTGATTACCAACTAGTCGTTCAAGCAAAGATTCATAAATCGGATGCCCACCCAATAAATCATTAGTGATATAGGCAACCAAAGAAGCAATGCCAAGTGGCATCAAATGATTGAGGGAACCAACCATTTCAGTCACAAGGATAATTGCAGTCAAAGGTGCTTTACCGATTGCTGTAAAGTAACCTGCCATAGCAATCACAACGAAATCTTTCACAAAAACAGGATTCATTCCAAAATAAAGAACAAGCAATTTTCCATACAGACTACCAATCAGAGCGCCTAGTGTCAAAATAGGCAAGAAAATCCCTCCTGGTAAACTACTACCATATGAAATCATGGAGAAAACAAAGCGAATGATTAATAATAAAATAATTCCTTGAAGTGGGGGTGTAATTTGTCCTAAATGGACGACAATTTGATTACCTCCACCTAAAATCGTTGGCCAAAAGTAACCAATCGGTAAGACCAAAATGAAGGGCACGAATCCATGATAATATTCAGGTAAGAGGACTCTTTGATAAAATCGTGGCAAAGCGAGTAATGTTTTTTGATAAATAAAACCAAAGAGTCCTAGAATAATGCCCAAAACAATCAAAGCACCATAATAATGAAAAGGTAAAGAAGGCAACGCCCCTAAATAAAGTACAGGTTTCAGCCCAAAAAAATAAAGTGAAACAGAGTTTGCGACGATTGCTGAAGTAAAAGACGTCAGCCAAACTAAAGGTGAAAATGAATGATGGACTTCTTCAATGACAAATAGTAATCCAGCAATAGGTGCATTGAATGCTGCGGCTAAACCAGCACTAGCACCACTTGAAATCAAAATTTTCTCTTCGGAACTAGATGAACGGAAAAGTCGGCTCATACCTTGCCCAACTGTCGCTCCTAATTGGATTGAAGGACCCTCGCGACCTAAGAAAAGACCTGAGCCCACAGAAAGGATTCCGCCAACCATTTTTTTCCACAAAACAGAAAACCAATGATAGGTCAATTCACCTTGCAATTGGCCCTCGACTTGTGGAATCCCACTTCCTTTGATCGCAGGCTCATGTTTGATCAATTGTCCAACTAAAAAAGCAGCAACCACTGAAAAAAGTAATAATCCTAAGAGAATGGCGGGTGTTTGCTGACTTTGTTGATAAAACAATTGGATTTTTTTGCTTAATGTTTCAATTCCTAATCGGAACAAACTAACCACGAGGCCAGCAAATAAACCGATAAGTATCCCTTTTAAAATGAAAAGAATACGTGTATCATCGAATGTTATTCGTTTAAAGCTTTTTTCCATAGTAAAATTATCCCTCACTTTCCTTTACTTTAGCATGAATTTGACGTGCTGACGAGCTACAAAAAAATTGTTTCAGAAATTCTGATGATTTTCAGCTAGCTAGTTTAATGAAGAGTGGTAAAATGCTATAATTGATGAGATTGATAAAAGAAAGGATGTTGTGAATGTCATCCAAGCAAGAATTATTACAGGGGATGAATCCTCGCCAAAAAGAGGCTGTTCTTCATACGGAAGGACCACTGTTATTGATGGCTGGTGCAGGAAGTGGGAAGACCCGCGTACTTACGCATCGAATTGCCTATTTGATTGAAGAAAAAGAAGTGAATCCTTGGAATATCCTAGCGATTACTTTTACCAATAAAGCCGCAAAAGAAATGAAAGAACGTGTGAACGCAATTTTGAAATTTGGTGGCGAAGATGTCTGGGTTTCAACATTTCACTCAATGTGTGTTCGTATTTTGAGAAGAGATGTTGATTTTATTGGTTACAATCGAAATTTTACGATTATTGATTCTTCCGAACAACTTACTTTGATGAAACGTATTCTAAAAGAGCTTAATATTGATCCAAAAAAATACGATCCTCGTGGGATTTTAGGAACAGTTTCTCAAGCCAAAAACAAGTTGCAAATGCCTGAAGACTTTGAAAAAATGCAAGGTAGCTATTATGAAGAGATTGCCGCTAAGTGCTATAAAGCTTATCAGAAAGAATTGCAATACAATCAATGTATGGATTTTGATGATTTGATTATGAATACGATTCGCTTGTTCAAGGAACATCCAGACTCACTAACTTATTATCAAAATAAATTCCAATATATCCATGTAGATGAATATCAAGATACCAATCATGCTCAATATACATTAGTCAATTTATTAGCAGGGCGCTTCCGTAATTTGTGTGTTGTCGGAGATGCCGATCAAAGTATCTATGGCTGGCGTGGTGCAGATATGCAAAATATTTTGGACTTCGAAAAAGATTATCCGGATGCGAGTGTTATTTTACTTGAACAAAATTATCGGTCAACCAAAACAATTTTGGATGCGGCCAATCAAGTGATTGAAAACAATACCAACCGCAAACCAAAAAATCTATGGACTGAAAATCAAGAAGGCGCTAAAATCACTTATTATCGTGGCGATAATGAACGTGATGAAACACGTTTTGTTATTGAAAAAATGCAACAGGAAATGCGTGAAAATGGTCGAGATTACGGTGACTTCGCGGTATTATACCGAACAAATGCGCAATCACGTGTAATGGAAGAAACGCTGTTAAAAGCTAATATACCTTATAAAATGGTTGGCGGACACAAATTCTATGATCGAAAAGAAATCAAAGACATTTTGGCGTATCTTAATGTGATTGCCAATCCACAAGACTCAATTAGTTTTGAACGAGTGGTCAATTCACCTAAGCGAGGAATAGGCCCTGGTTCCATTGACAAGTTGCGTCAATTTGCCTCAATTCATGAATGGGCTTTGTTAGAAGCAGCTCAAAACGTGGATTTAGCGAACATTGGTGGGAAAGCTGGTCGTCAATTAGCAGAATTTGGAGCAATGATTGATGAAGTCACACAAATGGTTCCTTACTTATCTGTTACGGACTTAACAAAAGAAGTCTTGGAACGCAGTGGCTATCAAGAAGAATTGAAGATCCAAAATACACTTGAGGCACAGGCTAGACTAGAAAACTTGGAAGAATTCTTAAGTGTTACGCAAGAATTCGATAAACAATTTGAAAAACAAAATGAAGAAATGGCAGATGCACCTGAAGAAAAATTAACGGTTTTCTTAAATGACTTAGCTTTGGTTTCAGATATCGATAGCTTAGAAGAAGAGACAACGCAAGTGACTTTAATGACGTTACATGCAGCCAAAGGATTGGAATTTCCAGTGGTCTTTTTGATTGGACTAGAAGAAGGTGTCTTTCCACTTTCTCGTGCTTTGATGGAAGAAAGTGAACTTGAAGAAGAACGTCGTTTAGCTTATGTAGGAATTACTAGAGCTGAAGAAGTGTTGTACTTGACCAATGCCTTTTCAAGAACATTATATGGCCGAACCCAATACAATCGTCCTTCACGATTTATCGACGAAATTGATCAAGAGTTATTAGAAACTCAAGGAATGCGACCAACATCAAAACAAACTTCACCATTTACGACAAGAACTACTACACCTGGCTATCAACAACCAAAAGTGACGACTGTTTCATCAAAAACAGCGACTGGCGGCGAAAATAATAGCTGGAAAGCTGGCGACAAAGTCAAACATAAGAAATGGGGGACAGGGACGGTTGTTCGAGTAAATGGAACAGCTGCAGATCTTGAATTGGATGTTGCTTTTCAAGGACAAGGAGTCAAACGTTTATTAGCGGCATTTGCACCAATCGAAAAAGTTTAATAATAGTGGGGGGAAAACGATGACACAAGAGATGACGATTGATTACGCAACAAAAAGAGCAGAAGAGCTGCGTGCACAATTAAATCGTTGGTCCCGAGAATATTATGTAGAAGATCAGCCAACGGTAGAAGATTCTGTTTACGATAAAAATTATGCAGAATTAGTAGCAATCGAAGCAAATTATCCGGAACTAATCACTGTAGACTCACCAACTCAAAGAGTAGGTGGCGGTGTTCTTGCAGGGTTTGAGAAAGTCACACATGATATTCCACTCTATAGTTTAAATGATGTCTTTGATAAAGAAGAACTGTTTGCTTTTGATCAACGTGTGCAAAAAGCGATTGGTCATCCAGTGGATTATTGTTGTGAGCTGAAGATTGATGGACTCTCAGTTTCTTTACGCTATGAAAATGGACTGTTTGTTCGGGGCGCCACTCGTGGTGATGGAACTGTAGGCGAAAATATTACTGAAAATGTGAAAACAGTTCGTTCTGTGCCATTACGTTTGAATGAGCCGGTTTCAATCGAAGTTCGTGGCGAATGTTTCATGCCGAAAAAGTCATTTGTCGAATTGAATGAAAAGCGAGAAGCCGCAGGGCATGATGTTTTTGCTAATCCGCGGAATGCTGCCGCTGGTTCATTAAGACAACTTGATTCAAAGATTGCAGCTAAACGTAATCTGGATACTTTTTTATACACAGTAGCAGATTTTGGACCAATGAAAGCAAAGACACAGTACGAAGCTTTGCAAGAACTAGCAAAACTTGGTTTTCATACAAATCATGAAGCACAGTTGTGTCACTCAATCGAAGAAGTTTGGGCGTATATTGAAAAATTTCATGACCAACGAATTAGGCTACCTTATGAAATTGATGGAATCGTAGTGAAAGTCAATGAATTTTCACTTCAAGATCAGCTTGGCTTTACCGTTAAAGCACCACGTTGGGCAACTGCATATAAATTTCCACCTGAGGAAGTTGAAACAATCATTGAAACAATTGAATGGACGGTAGGAAGAACAGGTGTCGTTACACCAACAGCAGTCATGACCCCCGTTCGTGTGGCTGGAACAACAGTGAGTCGGGCTAGCCTGCATAACGGAGACTACATCAAAATGAAAGATATTCGGCTGCATGATACAGTATTGATTTACAAAGCAGGAGATATCATTCCAGAAGTGGCTCGAGTGATTGAGGACAAACGACCACAAGACAGTGAACCTTATCCATTACCAACGTATTGTCCTGAATGTGAAAGTGAATTAGTCCATCTAGATGGAGAAGTGGCTCTTCGCTGTATCAATCCAAAATGCCCAGCACAAATGAAAGAAGGGCTCAACCACTTTGTCTCCAGAAATGCGATGAATATCGAAGGCTTAGGTCCAAGAGTGCTTGAACAAATGTATGATAAAAAGTTAGTCGCAGATGTTGCAGATCTATATAAATTAACAGAAGAAGAATTGTTGACATTAGATAAGATCAAAGAAAAAGCGGCGAATAATATTTTAACGGCGATTGCCAATAGTAAAGGAAATTCAGTCGAACGTTTGATTTTTGGTCTGGGGATTCGACACGTCGGAGCAAAAGCGGCGAAAATTTTGGCCGAACACTTTGGTAATCTAGAGGCAATCAGTCAAAGCGATTTTGAATCAATTGTGGCGCTTGATAGCATGGGATCTATTATTGCAGATAGCATCGTGACCTACTTTAGTAATGAAGAAGTACACGAATTGATGGATGAATTAAAAGCTGCTGGGGTCAATTTTGAATACAAAGGTATTCGATTGGAACAGCTAGCTGAAGTCGACTCACCTTTTAAAGATAAAACAGTTGTTCTAACTGGAAAGTTAACTCAATTTACGCGAGAAGAAGCGAAAGCGACAATCGAAAATCTTGGTGGAAAAGTAACTGGAAGTGTCTCTAAAAAAACAGATATCGTTGTAGCAGGTGAAGAAGCTGGAAGTAAGCTGACAAAAGCAGAATCACTAGGGATTGACATTTGGACGGAAGAGAAGATGGCAGAAGCGTTAGCTCAAAGTCATTCTGTAGAAGTCGAAAACTAAGCTTTTTCAGATAAATTTCAATAAATAATTTCAGAGGTTGCACACTTGTGGTAGAATAGAGAGCAAAGTTTTTAACTCGTTTAAGAAAGAAGGGGTAGTATGGCGATTAGTGAAGAACAAGTCAAACACGTTGCCAAATTAGCAAAACTTGCATTTGATGAAAAAGAGCTTGCAAGTTTTACAGACCAATTAGGTAAGATCATTGATATGGTGGAAATGCTTGAAGAAGTAGATACAGAAGGTGTTCCATTCACATCAAACGTAGTAGAAACAGTGAATGTAATGCGTCAAGACCGTGCACAAGCAGGTTGGAGTCGCGATGAATTATTAAAAAATGTGCCAGAATCTGAAGATGGTTTCATTAAGGTACCCGCAATTATTGATAATGGGGAGGCTGGCGCGTAATGACAGAATTATACAACCGTTCATTAGAAGAATTGCATGATATGCTTGTTTCTAAAGAAATTACTGCTCAAGATTTAGTGAGAGCAACATTTGAACGTATCAAAGAAACAGAACCAGAAATCGAAGCATTTATTACGTTGAATGAAGCAAAAGCACTTGAATTAGCAAAAGCATTAGATGAAAAAGGAATCGATGAAAACAATGTGTTAGCAGGTATTCCAATTGGGATCAAAGACAACATTGTAACAAAAGATTTGTTAACAACAGCTGCATCAAAAATCCTTTATAATTTTGATCCAATCTATGATGCAACGGTCATGGATAAAGTATATCAAGCAGATATGATCCCTGTGGGTAAACTAAACATGGACGAATTTGCCATGGGCGGAAGTACAGAAACTTCTTACTTTAAGAAAACGAAAAATGCTTGGGATCATTCTAAAGTGCCCGGTGGTTCATCAGGTGGCTCTGCTGCAGCAGTTGCTTCTGGTCAAATTCCTGTTTCTCTGGGAAGCGACACAGGTGGAAGTATTCGCCAACCGGCTGCATTTAACGGGATCGTTGGGATGAAACCGACTTATGGACGTGTTTCACGTTTCGGGTTGATTGCATTTGCTTCTTCATTAGACCAAATTGGACCAATGACAAGAACTGTTAAAGACAATGCATTAGCATTAACAGCCATCAGCGGTTATGACGAAAAAGATGGAACCTCATCAGGTGTTTCTGTACCTAACTTTGCTGAAGGTTTGACTGGTGATATCAAAGGAATGAAAATTGCTTTGCCAACGGAATACCTTGGTGAAGGTGTAGCGCCTGGCGTCAAAGAAGCTGTGTTGAAAGCAGCAGAAACATTCCGTTCATTAGGTGCAACGGTGGAAGAAGTAAGCTTGCCACATTCAAAATATGGTGTAGCAGTTTACTATATCATCGCTTCATCTGAAGCAAGTTCAAACTTGCAACGCTTCGACGGTATTCGATTCGGCTATCGTTCTGAAAATGTGAAAAACTTGGAAGATGTGTATGTTAACTCACGTTCAGAAGGTTTTGGTGACGAAGTAAAACGTCGAATCATGCTAGGAACATTCTCATTGAGTGCAGGATATTATGATGCTTATTTCAAGAAAGCTGGCCAAGTAAGGACATTAATCAAGCAAGACTTTGAAAAAGTTTTTGCTGATTATGATCTAATCATTGGACCATCTTCACCAACTGTGGCATTTGGTATCGGTGAAAATATCAATGACCCAATTACGATGTATATGAGCGATATTTTAACGATTCCTGTGAACTTAGCAGGACTTCCTGGTATGTCCATTCCGGCTGGGCTTTCAGAAGGTCTTCCTGTTGGCTTACAATTAATCGGTAATTATTTTGAAGAAAAAACAATGTATCAAGCAGCGTATGCTTTTGAACAAGCAACTGAATTTCATAAGCAACAACCTGCTATTCTAGGGGGGCAAGGCGAATGAACTTCGAAACAGTCATTGGACTTGAGGTCCACGTTGAATTAAAAACAAATTCTAAAATTTTCTCACCAGCGCCTGCGCATTTTGGAGCAGAACCTAACAGCAATACGAACGTGATTGACTGGGGTTATCCTGGTGTGCTACCAGTAATGAACAAGGCAGCTTTAGAGTTTGGAATGAAAGCTGCTTTAGCATTGAATTGTGAAATCTCAAAAGATACACATTTTGACCGCAAAAACTATTTCTATCCTGATAATCCAAAAGCTTACCAAATTTCACAATTTGACCAACCAATCGGTCACGATGGTTGGATCGAGATTGAAGTTGAGGGACAAAAGAAAAAAATTAGAATCGAACGTGTTCATTTAGAAGAAGATGCTGGGAAAAACATGCACGGTATCGGTGGTTATTCATACGTTGACTTAAACCGTCAAGGAACACCACTAATCGAAATCGTTTCAGAAGCAGATATGCGTTCACCAGAAGAAGCATATGCTTATCTTGAAGCATTGCGTTCAATCATCCAGTTCACTGAAGTTAGTGATGTGAAAATGGAAGAAGGATCTATGCGTTGTGATGCCAATATTTCTTTGCGTCCTTATGGTCAAGAAGAATTTGGAACAAAAGCAGAATTAAAAAACTTGAACTCACTTTCCTTTGTGAAAAAAGGACTAGCTTTTGAGGAAAAACGTCAAGCAAAAGTTTTACTTTCTGGTGGCGAAATCCAACAAGAAACTCGTCGTTTTGATGAAACAACGAATAAAACTATTTTGATGCGGGTCAAAGAAGGCTCAAGTGACTACCGTTACTTCCCAGAACCAGATATTCCAAAATTTGTGATTGATGATGAATGGATTCAACGTGTTAAAGCGACATTGCCAGAATTACCAGCGTCACGTCGCCAACGTTATATCAGTGACTTTGGGTTACCTGAGTATGATGCAATGGTCTTGACGTTAACGAAAGAAATGTCTGACTTCTTTGAAGCAACTTTAGAGAATGGCGCAGATGCAAAACAAGCTTCTAACTGGTTGATGGGTGAAGTCTCTGCCTACTTAAATAGTGAAAAACTAGAATTAGCAGAAACACAATTGACACCAGAGAACTTAGCAGGCATGATCCGTTTGATTGCTGATGGAACAATCAGTTCAAAAATCGCAAAAAAAGTTTTCCGTGAATTGATTGCAAAAGGTGGCGACGCGCAAGGAGTCGTTGAAGCCAATGGTTGGATCCAACTATCTGATCCAAGTCAATTACTGCCAATTATCAATGAAATTTTAGATAATAACGAACAATCTGTTGAAGACTTTAAAAACGGAAAGGATCGTGCAGTCGGCTTCTTAGTAGGACAAATCATGAAAGCAACAAAAGGACAAGCAAATCCAGGCGTTGTGAACAAACTACTAAAAGATGAATTGACGAAACGTTAAGAGGAAAATCATGAAAAAAGCGCGTGTCATTTATAATCCAACTTCAGGTAAAGAATTGCTGAAAAAAAACCTCGCTGATATTCTTCAAGCACTGGAAGAGGCAGGTTATGAAGCAAGTGCTTATGCAACAACTCCCGAAGAAAACTCTGCAAAAAATGAAGCAACCAGAGTCGGAAAATTAGGTTTTGACTTGGTTGTAGCAGCAGGTGGAGATGGAACAATCAATGAGGTTGTGAATGGAATCGCACCATTGAAGAAACGACCTAAAATGGCGATTATCCCCGCTGGAACAACGAATGATTATGCACGAGCACTAAAAATTCCTCGTGACAATATTAAGGCAGCTGCCGAAGTCATCAAAAAAAACCAGACTGTGAAAATGGATATTGGTCATGCCGAAAACAGTTACTTCATCAATATTGCAGCAGGTGGCTACTTAACGGAGTTAACTTATGAAGTACCATCTGAACTAAAAAGTATTTTTGGTTACTTGGCTTATCTCGCAAAAGGAGCAGAGATGTTACCTCGAGTGAAGCCAATCAAAATGCGTTTGAAGTACGATGAAGGAGAATATATTGGAAATGCGTCCATGTTTTTCTTAGGATTAACGAATTCAGTCGGTGGCTTTGAGCAAATTGCTCCGGATGCAAAGCTTGACGATGGGAAATTTTCATTGATTATCGTCAAAACAGCCAATATTTTTGAAATTTTACACATTGCAGCACTGATGTTGAATGGTGGCCGTCATGTCGAAGATCATCGAGTGATTTATACAAAGACAAGTGAGTTATATGTTGAAACGGAAGATGATACAAATCGTCCGGTAATGATCAACTTAGATGGTGAATACGGTGGCGATGCACCAATGCATTTCTCAAATTTACATCAACATATTGAATTTTTTGCGAATACGGATAAGATTCCCGATGCCGCTATCACGGGTGTAGAAGAAGAAGAATTCGAAGAGGTTGGCAAAGAATTCGTGAAAGAAGTCGAACGATTAACAGACGAAGATATTGACGGCGATGGTAAGATTGCTGACGAGGAAAAATAGCCAGACAACCGGTACTGATACTAGGAACCTAGAGGTCAGTACCGGTTTTAGTTATTGTGAAAAACAATAATTTATAGTAGAGTCAGAATTAGAAAAGTAAGAAGTTAAAGGAGTAAACAATGAGCGAACAAACAGTGAAAAAAAATGAACGTTATACCGTAAAAATTATTGATTTGAGTTATGAAGGAATGGGTGTTGCGAAAATTGACGGCTACCCATTATTTATCGAAAATGCGCTACCTGGAGAAGAAGTAGAAGTTCTTGTATTAAAGGCAGGAAATAAATTTGGCTATGCAAAAGTAGAAAACTGGTTAACGACTTCACCGGATCGTCAACCTGTTGAAGATAAAACGTTGATTCGTACAGGTATTGCTCCGCTTGCACACTTGAGTTATGAAAAACAATTAGTGTTCAAACAACACCAAGTTGAAAATGTGATGGAAAAAATTGCGAAGTTACCAGAAGTACCTGTTCTGCCAGTAGTAGGTATGGCTTCACCAGTTGCTTACCGAAACAAAGCACAAATCCCTGTTCGGAAAATTGATGGTCATTTGGCTACCGGTTTTTATAAGAAAAACAGCCATGATTTAGTTTCGATTACAGATTTTTATATTCAAGATCCAGAAATCGATAAAGCAATCGTTGTTGTGCGTGACATCTTAGAACGTTTCCAAGTTCGTGCGTATAATGAAGCTAAAAATGAAGGACAAATTCGTCATATCGTTATTCGTCGTGGACATTACTCACATGAAATGATGGTTGTTTTAGTGACACGTAAAGAAAAATTCTTCAAAGCAAAAGAGATTGCTAAAGTGATTCATGAAGAATTACCAGAAGTTGTTTCAGTCATTCAAAATATCAATGAAGAGAAAACAAATGTCATCTTTGGTAAAAAAGAAGTTGTTTTATTTGGAAAAGATTACATTGAAGATCAACTATTAGGAAAGACATTCAGAATTTCTGCGAAATCATTCTATCAAGTGAATACACAACAAGCAGAATATCTTTACCAAACAGCAATTGATTTTGCGAACTTAACCAAAGAAGATGTTGTAATCGATGCTTATTCAGGAATCGGGACCATTGGCTTATCCTTAGCTGATCGTGTTGCGGAAGTTTATGGAATGGAAATCATCCCTGAAGCGATTGAAGATGCACAGTTTAACGCATTAACTAATAAAATCGAAAATGCTCATTACGAAGTGGGTAAAGCTGAAAAAGCAATGAAAAAGTGGCAAGATAAAGGAATTAAGCCTTCTGTTATTATGGTTGATCCACCACGTAAAGGATTAGATGGAAGTTTCATTGAATCAGCAATTGAAATGAACCCTTCTCGAATTGTTTATATTTCATGTAATCCAGCAACTTTTGCGCGTGATGCAAAATTATTTGCAGAAGCAGGTTATGAAACAACAAAAGTACAACCTGTTGACTTATTCCCACAAACGCATCATGTGGAGCTGGTGGCGTTACTTACTCACAAGTAAAATTTAAAAATATTCACTAATTAAAGTGCAGAAGGATAATTAAGGGAAACTTTCCTAGGTTATCAATTCTGTGCTTTTTTGTGTTGGCTAGAAAAAAGTATGGAACAATTAGAGGATTTAGAAAACAAAATTCGTATGAATGAAAAAGAAAACTATCTCTATGTGATACTTTGGATTTTAATCAAGAATATGCATATCTTTAAAAAATAATCTTCGGTTTACTAAAGAGTATCGTAATTTACAATCAAAGCTTTTTTCTTACACTACAAACAAAAAACAGTTTATTTCTTCAAAATCATCTACTCAAACTTTAGTTGACGCAATACGTCAAATAGATTTTGGAGAGATGAGAATAATTGGATTGGAATTCCGTTTTAAGTTCATCGTCGATCTAAAGATCCTATGTTTTCAATATCAAATAAAGTTTCTTATGATGAACTAATGGTCCAGGGAAACCCATTGAACTAATCCAGAGCTTAAGAAAAAATATTTATATCATAACATCATTCAAAAAATTTTGCAGTGAAGTTAGCAAAACGTTTAGATAATATCAATTTCCATAACTACATTTTTTATTTTGTGAGAAGAGTGAAGAAATAAAATAAGAATGATCAAGTAAGAAATATCCACCTAATTAAATAACGAGCGTTGGAAGAAGTATTGCTTTAATAAAAAAGAGAAACGTGTGATAAAATAATGTTTAAGAGATGTTGATCATGGACGAAAGAAACGTTCATTCACATGATTATGAACAGCGTTCAATTATTTTTTATACATAGTTATTCTTAAAAAATTGAGGGAATTTAGTAGAGGAGTGGTGTAAGAAATATCAAATAATACTTGAATGACTCGTTTAAAGTAATCAAAAAATGGAGGAAATAAAACATGTTGAGTAAAATAACTAAAATTGGGATTATATCTGTTGGTTTGTTATCTACTATTACTATAAATAATGATGTAAGCGCTATCTCTGTTAGTGGAGAGAGCATTAAGCTGAATGAGAGACTCAGTGAAGCAGATCACGATAAATTTTCGGTCATGTCATACGCGCTTTCTTTTCAAATGTACCAGTGGGGAGATATTTCCTACAGTGAGAAGTTATCAGGTGATGAGACAAATCCTTGGAATGTTTCGAGTGATACTTATCTTGTCGGAAATAATAATGACCTTGTCGTGAAACATACGCCTAGGACAGTGAATAGCAGTACTTTTAATAATAATACTTCGGAAGATCAGACATTCTATACACCGTCATATACGGAGTCTCATACAAATTCGGTTACTACAACAACAACACATTCATCGAAAGTAGGAACTAAGGCTTCAACCAAAATTGAGTTACCGATGATTGGCGAAACATCCGTAGAGGTATCGGCTGAATATACATTTACGAATAGTAATTCAGAAACTCAGACCGTTCTTAAATCTTGGACAGTGCCTGGCCAACCAATCAAAGTCAAAGCTGGACATAAGGTGGTTGTAAATTGGATTTTTTATACTGGCAAAGCGACAGGAACGGTAAAATTACAGGAAAAGGTTAGTGCGATGATTCCTTATAAGAAAACTTCTACTGGCAATCGTCTAGGATATGGCTTAGGAGATGTCGTAGGTAATACCAATATTTTTTACAATAGTTATTGGAAAAAATACATAACTGAGGATCGTTCAAATTGGGAAAGAGCCAGTAGCAATTCTGCCCATCATAAGATCGGAGCAGGTAACTATGAGATTAGTTATGGCTCAGGTTTCTTTTTAGAAGTTCACGACTTAACTAGTGGGACTGTCACAAGGGTTCCTGCTGACGTCACGAACGTGAAATAATTTTTGTGAAAAATTATTTCACCGAGTTGCTTGGGTACATGCGAGAAAATGTACAATAGTTTTCATCAAACAAAGCTTTTTTTGTAAGTATGTGATCAGAACTACTTATGTTACGTTAACAAGAGTTATGGTTCGTCAATAGCAAAGGTAGTTGATTGATTTGCACTTCTTTTTTAGCCACACCGAAAAAAAGAATGATTTTACTTGTTTTTTGTTGTATATTAAACAAGGAGAAAGTTGCTACTATTGCAAGATAAATAAAGGTGGAATAAAAATGAATTCAAAAGAAAAAATGTTAGAACTAATTAAAAAGAAACAAGGCGGAGGCAGATCAGAACAAAAAGATACACCTAAAAATGATCGCCGAAACATGCGTAAAGGACCTAAAATCTTTAATAAATAATCGATAAATTAAAAGGAGTGATGACAATTGAATTGTCATCACTCCTTTTTGTATAAACAGGTTGAAACTACTCCTTTAAAATTAAGTAGAATATACTCAAAATTGGCGGAGCACTCGGCCAAAAGTTTTCTTACTTCTTGAACGTACTCATTCCCTTCTTGCTTCTTTTATTCATTATGCTTGTAGCCGTTCAGTTAAATAGTTATTATTTTCAGGTCAAGAATCCCAAAGCATCTGTTAGGTCGATTCTCAAGGTAGCTATATATGTGGCATTGAAAAAATGGTACATCAGTCTATTGAATGTTGTGCTGGTTGGAATCGTGCCGATAATGATGATCTTGAAACCACAATTTGGATTTACCCTTTTTCCAGTCTTATTTTTTGGACTTATCTAGTTGAACTGTGGGCGGCATTATCGTGAGATTGTGTAGGTGAATCTAATAATATCATCAGTGTTGGAAAGAATAAATGAGTGAATTTTTCATAAGTAAAAGAGAATTTTATTGATCTTTAGCAACTCATTACGAAAAAATAAAATTTTGGAAAAATCCTAGAATCTGTCTGACATTTTAGCAGAAGTATGCTATTTTAAAAAGGAAGTAAAGGAGGAGAAAAATGAATTTTTTAGTTGTTTTAAAAGATGAATCAGTTGAACGTTCCACTTTTATTTATGTTCAATTAAATGAAGAAAAAACGTTACTGCATTTTTCACCAGAATTCCATTTAGAGGGATTAACCTTAGGGGAAGTTTATCAAACAAAAGGTATGTCAGCTATCCTAGATTTTTTTGAAAAGGAGCTTGACTTACCAGTCAAAGAATTTATCGAAATCTCATTGACAGAGTGGGATCGAGTAACCACAGATTTATTTCCAACAGGTCTTGATGTGGAAAATGAGGAGGGCACTGTGCATTTAAGTACAGCTGAGTTGCAACATCAGATGCGTTATCGAGTGGATGAGGAGAATTCTTTTTCGATTTTCAAACGGCAACAAAAGATTTTGAAAAGTTTTTTGAGACGACTGAGCAAAAAAAGAAATCTTTTGAAAACTACACAACTTTTGAAAAAGTATCCTAATCTGATGCATACATCTATTCAATTTCCCCAGATTTTGTCACTGGTTCATCGTTATTTACAAGTTCAACAATTACCATCGCGAAAACTTTCATTGCCTTTAGCAGACACGTTTCGGGTAGTTAAACGAGCTGAAGAGAAAAAAGTAATCGTAATCGACTTTACAAAAAATCGAAATATGTTGCATCAAGTAACTATGGGAAAAGCCAATTAGGGCTTTTCCTTTTGCACTTTTTATTCTATTAAATAGTCAATGGAGGAGAAAATGGCTCAAGTTTGGTTACAACGAATGATTAAAATGTATCAAAAATATCAACAACTCATGAAAGGAAGATATGCAAAATTTGACGAATTGAATCGCTTTTTACTGATCTTGTCGCTTCTGTTTAGTCTATTAAGTCGCTGGCTGCCTTATGGGTCTGGCAGAGTATTCTCTTTACTGTTTTTAGGAATTTTGTTTTATCGTTTCTTATCAACTAAAATTTATCCAAGATTGAATGAAAATCAACGTTTTTTAAAAAACTGGCGAACAGTACGGAACTTTTTTCAAACGGTCACCAAAAGAAAACTAAAGACAAACAAGGAAACGGCTTACCAAACGTACACGTATTTTTCTTGCCCAAATTGCCAACAAAAGCAACGTGCTCCACAAGGTCGTGGAAAAATTCGAGTAACTTGTAAAAAATGCGGTACACGATTTGAAACAAATGTATAGGGAGTGAAAAAAATGAAAATGGTTTTGTTGCGTCATGGTGAGAGTGAAGCGAATTTCGAGAATTATTGGACGGGGTGGTTGGATGTAGCATTGACTGCGAAAGGTGCGCAGCAAGCGAGTGAAGCAGGGAACAAAATGAAGGAAGCTGGTTTAGCGTTTGATGCTGTCTACACTTCAGTTTTAAAGCGAGCAATCAAAACAGCTCAATTCGCTTTAGAAGAAATGGGGCAATTGTGGATTCCAATTACTAAAACATGGCGTTTAAATGAACGTCATTATGGTGAACTAGTTGGTAAAAACAAGGACGAAATGAAAGCTATCTATGGAGAAGAACAAGTCAAAATTTGGCGTCGTGACTATCGTGAAGTACCACCACTTGCTAAAGAAAACCACTTGGATCGAAGATACGATTTCTTGGATCCTCGTTTGATTTCTCATGGAGAAAGCTTAGAAATGACGGTCAAACGTCTGATACCGTTGTGGGAAGATTCACTTGCACCAAAACTTCGTGAGCAACAAAACCTTTTAGTGGTCGGGCACGGAAACAGTGTACGTGCGTTAACAAAATACTTGGAGAATGTACCAGAAAATCTAATGGATACGATTGATATTCCCAATGCGCAACCAATCCAATACACATTTGACGAACAGTTAACGATCATTGATAAAAAGATTTTATAAAGACTTGATATACTTTGTGCGAAAAAAAGAGGAGTAGGAGCAATGATAAAGAATTTTATTTGGGACTTTGATGGTACATTATTTGATACATATCCTGCAATGGTTGATGGTGCTTGGCGTGCCTTACAAGATTTTGGGATTACAGCGGATAAAAAAGAAATCTATTTTGTGATGAAAAAGTATTCAACGAGTCAATTACGGCAAAGCTATCAGTTATCTGAGGAAAAATTTACTCCACTATTTCATCGCTATGAAACAGAGAGTCAAGAAGTATCAGCACCTTTTCAAGATACGAAATTGGTCTTAGAAAAGTTGAAAGCACACGGCGGACGACACTTTATCCTGACACATCGTTTAACTCATTCAACTTGGAAACTTTTAAAAGACTTTGGGCTAGACGAATTGGTTGAAGAAGTTGTTGGAATAGATCAAGAATTTCCTAGAAAACCGGATCCTTCTTCATTGCATGCGATTATTAAAAAATTTCATTTACAAAAAACAGAAGCAATGATGATTGGTGATCGTCGCTTAGACATTGAAGCAGGGAATAACGCGGGAATTGCCACTTGCTTATATGATATCGATCATTTTTTAGGTGATATTCCTGCAACCTATGTGGTGAATGAATTGAAGCAAATCATTGGATTACCAGAGATTATTTAAAATATTGTCCGCTTTCAAATTTCATATGCTATAATTTTTATAGAGGAGTGATGATATGGAAATTAGAAGACAAAAAGAAGTGGTTGAGGCTTTTCACTACGATCAAAAACCTAAAGATCAAGAAATCCAAACTGACTTAAAAGTTGGTTTTTCGCCGTTGAATGAAACGATTGAAAATTACCCAGAAGAACATAGTATTGTAGGTGCTCGTTTAGAGTTCCGCTTAGTATTTGACCAATATGTACTATCTGGAAGTGTTAGTCAAATCAATCACATCTTGAATCGTAAAGTTCAAGGACAGGCAGATGTTACACAAGAAGAAGTGGATGAGTTAGTCGCACCTTTATTTGACATTGTTAGTCGTATGGCATACGAAATTACAGAGATTGCTTTAGATGAACCAGGTGTCAAATTGAATTTTCAATCAGAAAAAGAAGCATAAGAAAGAGCAATAGTGATAGCTTAAAACTATCGCTACTGCTCTTTTTCTATTACTAAATGTAAGCAAAAGGCATGCCATTTGGCAAAAAATGAGCTAAAATGAACGAGTCACTGAAAAAATACAAGTTTTTTTCAGGGGAATGGTTGAAGAATCATTCCCGGGAACCTTTACTTCCTTTGATGGACTTGTCATTAAAAAATTTTAAGGAGGAAAAAAATGACAACACTCATCACAGTTTTAGTGGTTCTAGTTTTTGCGGCATTATTATATGTGTTTTATCGTATGCAAAAGCGCCATACTAAATTTTCAACGCGCGTCTTCACAGCGTTAGGTATCGGGATCGTATTTGGCGGTCTACTGCAACTTATCTTTGGGGTCGATAATCAAATTGTTACTCAATCAATGGATTGGATTGGAATTGTTGGGAATGGCTACGTTGCTTTCTTGCAAATGTTAATTATGCCATTGGTTTTCATTTCGATTGTCGGTGCATTTACCAAAATGAAAGTTTCGGAAAAATTAGGTAAAATCAGCGCCACAGTTTTAACAACTTTGTTAGCGACGACAGCAATCTCTGCACTAATTGGGATTGGGACAACGATGCTCTTTAATTTACAAGGGGCAAAATTTACTGAAGGAGCAGCTGAAACAGCACGTATTGCTGAATTAGCTACTAGACAAGAAACGGTTGAGAACTTATCTATTCCTCAACAAATTTTATCATTTATTCCTAAAAATGTTTTTGCTGATTTAGCGGGGAGTCGACCAACAAGTACAATTGGTGTCGTGATTTTCGCTGCATTTGTTGGTGTTGCCTATCTTGGGATTAAACGTAAAGCACCAAAAGAAGCAGCGTTTTTCTCAGATTTGATTGATAGTTTATATAAAATAGTTATGCGAATCGTGACACTAGTTCTACGCTTAACACCATATGGCGTACTTGCGTTGATGACAAACGTCATGGCTACAAGTGACTTTGTAGCAATCGTGAACTTAGGTAAATTTGTACTAGCTTCATATATTGCTTTGCTTGCTGTATTAATTGTTCATTCGCTCATTTTGATGTCAGTCAAAGTGAATCCAATTAATTACTTCAAAAAAGCTTTTCCAGTATTGAGTTTTGCTTTTACTTCACGTTCTAGTGCAGGTGCATTGCCGTTAAATATTGAAACACAAACGAAAGCTCTTGGGGTTGACGATGCAACAGCGAACTTCTCTGCAAGCTTTGGTTTGTCAATTGGGCAAAATGGCTGTGCGGGAGTTTATCCAGCAATGTTAGCAACAATTGTTGCACCAGCTGCAGGTATTAATGTATTTAGCTTAGAATTTATTTTAATGCTAGTAGCGATCGTAACGATCAGTTCATTTGGTGTCGCTGGCGTTGGTGGGGGCGCAACATTTGCTTCATTAATCGTGCTAGGCGCAATGAATTTACCGGTAGCAATCGTCGGTTTAGTTATCTCTGTAGAACCATTGATCGACATGGCTCGTACTGCAACAAACGTTAGTGGTAGTATGGTAGCTGGGATTGTTACAAGTGCTCGTATCCATGATTTGGATCGTGATGTCATCAATGATGAAACTAAAGTCATTGATGTAAATGCATAAAGCTTAAGAAAAAATTAGAGCTAGCTATCGTTTCGATAGTTAGCTTTTTATTTATAAAAGTAAATATTCCGAAAAGTGAAAACGAGAAAATACAAACGAAAAACATTCATTTAAATAGACAAGTCTAGAGATTATGAGGAGGATATGGTAAACTAGCAACGATTATTCACCATTTAAAATGGCTTTAGGAGGAACAAAATGTTTACAAATGAAATAAAAATCATGCTTTATGTCGATGATGTTAAAAAAAATGCAGCATTTTGGACAAATAACGGTTTTGCAGAATTAGATCGACAAGAAATGGATGGCACATTGATTGTTGAGATTGGTCCAGCAGTTGACGCACAAGCGAAATTAGTTTTGTATGATCGCAAATTTATCGAGGCACATTCACCAGAGGTTGCCTCAAATTCACCTTCTTTAATGTTTGCAAGTGAAGATGTTTTTGGTTTATATAAAAAAATGCAAACAAATAATGTCACACTGGGTGATTTAGTCCAAATCGGTGAAGAATACGTTTTTAATTTTGCTGATCCAGATGGTAATTATTTTGCAGTGACTGGCAAATAAATTGAAACTTTTGTAGAGGGCTATCATAGAATCTGCAAAAGTTTACTTTTTTTGATTATAAAATTATTATGTAAACTTATGTGCGTTTACTATTCAATCTTGCGTAAAAATACACAAGCAAATAAGTCGTCAAATAACTGATCCTTTCTTATACTATTTGGGAATCATTAGAATGAAGGGATGTCACAGTATGAATTACCAAGTTTTACTTTATTATAATTACACAACGATTGAAGATCCAGAAATGTTTGCGAAGGAACATTTAGCCTTTTGTAAGTCATTGAACTTGAAGGGGAGGATTCTTGTCGCAACGGAAGGAATTAATGGCACGTTGTCAGGAACAATTGCAGATACGACTGCTTATATGGATGCAATGAAAGCAGATGTACGTTTTGCTGATACTTTCTTCAAAATCGACCCAAGTCCTGAACACGCATTTAAAAAAATGTTTGTTCGTCCACGTTCGGAACTGGTTTCTCTCAAACTTGAGGAGGACATCGATCCGAAAGATACTACAGGAGCTTATTTATCACCGCAAGAATTTAAAGAAGCGATTCTTGATGAAGAAACTGTTGTGATTGATGCAAGAAATGATTATGAATATGATTTAGGTCATTTTCGTGGGGCTGTTCGACCAGAGATCCGTAGTTTTAGAGAACTACCTCAATGGATTCGCGACCACAAAGAAGAATTTATGGACAAACGTGTCGTTACTTATTGTACAGGTGGGATTCGTTGTGAAAAATTTTCTGGCTGGTTAGTTCGAGAAGGCTTCAAAGACGTTGGGCAGCTTCATGGTGGGATTGCGACATATGGAAAAGATCCCGAAGTTCAAGGTGAATTATGGGATGGACAAATGTATGTCTTTGATGAACGAATTGCGGTTGAAATCAATCATGTCGATAAACGAGTAGTTGGTAGAGACTGGTTTGACGGAACACCTTGTGAGCGCTATGTGAATTGTGCAAATCCTGAATGCAATCGTCAATTTTTGACTTCGGTAGAAAATGAAGCGCGACATCTTGGAGCATGTTCAAAAGAATGTGCGCAACATCCACATAATCGTTACCTTAAAGAACATTCGTTAACAGATACAGAAATTGCAGAAATCTTGGTGGCAAATTTCAAATAAATCAAAGGTTCAAATCGTTAAGAAAACAATGGTTACCCTTAACCGTTGCCACTAAATAGTCGCTAAAAGAAAAGCAAAAACCTGTTTTTCTTTTAGCTTTTTTTTGTTGGAATCACTTGTAAATTTACGCTATACTTTTTAAGAAGGGGTGTGGTAGTTATGAAATCTTTGCTCTATGCAATTAGTGATGTCCATGGAGAATATGAATTGTTTCAAGAATTAGTACGTGACTATGATCCAACAATTCATCAATTAGTTTTGATTGGTGATCTAAATGATCGCGGACCGAAAACAAAAGAATGTTTTTTACTTGGAATGAAATTAGCGAAAGAAACTGGCGCCATTTATCTACGTGGCAATCACGAGGAGTATTTCTTACAATTTTTACAATCGCCTGAAGATTGGTATAATGCGTATTTGCGTAACGGTGGTAAAGAGACCTTTGAAAGTTTATTACATCCAGGTGCGACAGAAGAGTATTCTCCAACAGAAATCGCAATGATGATTCGTTCAAGATATGATGAACTGATTCAATTTTTAGTGGAGAGACCTTTATATTTCGAATGGAAACACTATTTATTTGTTCACGCAGGAGTAGATTTAACGAAAAAAGATTGGCGAGAAACCAGCCCAAGAGATTTTATTTGGATTCGTGAACCTTTTCATAACGGAAAAAATCAAACGGGGAAGACCATTGTTTTTGGCCACACAATTACGCCAATGTTGCATGGCGATATGCAAACAACAGATTTATGGCTAAACGACAATAAGATTGGGATTGATGGCGGTGCAGTGTTTGGCGGATCCATCCATGGCGTGATTTTTGACGAGCAAGGGATCGTCCAAGACATTGAGTATCAAAATAATCAGGGACCATGGCAACCAGATTTTTGATTTGAGATTTGTAAACGAAGAGCGAAACTAAATTTTCTAAAAAGTGTAGACATCTTGTTCTATGCTTTTTATTTTGTCATTCCGCCTTTTTTTATTCCATAAAAAAAGTATGCTAAAATAGACAAGCGACTAACAAACTAAAGGAGAACATCTCGATGACAGAAAAACTCAACCAAACAATTATCCAGCTTGTACAAAAAGAATTAGCAAGCTATAACACAAAACAATTAACAACGGTTCTTCATTTATTGAGTGAAGGAAATACAGTTCCTTTCATTGCACGCTACCGAAAAGAAATGACAGGGAGCTTGGATGAAGTCCAAATTCGGGAAATCGAAGAACGTTACGCATACTTAGAAAATTTAGAAAAAAGAAAAGTCGAAGTTTTACGCTTAATTGACGAACAAGGAAAATTGACGCCTGAATTAGAAGCAGGGATCCTTCAAGCAGTTAAAATGCAACAAGTAGAAGACTTGTATCGTCCATATAAACAAAAACGCCGTACAAAAGCAACGATTGCCAAAGAAAAAGGATTAGAGCCACTTGCAGAATGGTTATTGCAATTGAATGACCAAAAAGTGGAAACCTATGCGCAAACATTTATTAATGAAGAAAAAGAAGTTTTGTCCGTAGAAGATGCACTACAAGGAGCGCATGAAATCATTGCGGAACAAGTCAGCGATACCGCTAAATTCAGAACTTGGATTCGTTCTTATACTTATAATAAGGGGAGTTATGTAAGTTTAGTAAAAGATGCGGACTTAGACGAAAAAGGTGTCTATGAGATGTATTACGACTTCTCAGAGCCTGTTCATAAAATGGTTTCTCATCGTATTTTAGCAACAAATCGTGGTGAAAAAGAAGATATTCTGAAAGTCAACCTGCAAGTAGACGAAACAGCAGTAATGGATTATTTGGAACGTCAATTAGTTGGCAATCCAGCTTCACCTGCAGCAAGTTATGTGCGTGAAGCTTATCAAGATAGTTATAAGCGATTTATTTCTCCAGCGATTGAACGTGAAGTTCGCAATGAGTTAACTGAAAAAGCGGATGAACAAGCCATTGCGATTTTTGGTGAAAATTTGCGAAACTTACTATTGCAACCACCTTTAAAAGGAAAAGTTGTGTTAGGCTTCGATCCAGCTTATCGTACGGGCTGTAAATTAGCGGTAGTTGATGCTACAGGGAAAGTCCTAGCAATTGAAGTCATCTATCCACACAAACCAGCTTCTCAAACAAAACGTGAAGCAGCAAAAGGACAATTTATAAAATTAATCAATCAATATCAAGTGGATATGGTCGCAATCGGAAACGGAACTGCTAGCCGAGAATCAGAATTATTTGTAGCGGAACAATTAAAAACTGTGGATCACACAGCATATTATGCCATTGTCAATGAAGCTGGTGCCTCTGTTTACTCTGCAAGTGAAGTCGCTCGAACGGAATTTCCTGATTTGCAGGTTGAAGAAAGAAGTGCTGTATCAATTGCACGCCGTTTGCAAGATCCATTGGCAGAATTAGTCAAAATTGATCCGAAAGCAGTTGGTGTTGGGCAGTACCAACATGATGTTTCCCAAAAAAGATTGGCAGAGCAATTAGACTTTGTTGTTGAAACAGTTGTTAACCAAGTGGGTGTGGATGTAAATACGGCTAGCCCCCAACTGTTACAGCATATCTCTGGGTTGAATAAAACAATTGCACAAAATATTGTTACTTACCGTGATGAAAATGGTGCATTCAACGCACGTACGCAATTGAAAAAGGTTCCAAGATTAGGGCCAAAGGCATACGAACAAGCCATTGGATTTTTGCGGATACCAGATGGAAAAAATGTATTAGACAATACGGGTATCCATCCAGAAAGTTATGCGGTAGCAAAAGAAATTTTAGCTATGAACCAATTAACTGAAAAAAATCTGGGCACTTCTGAAGCAACAGAAGTCTTAAAACAATTAAATCCAGAAACTCTAGCGAAAACTATGGAGATTGGTGAAGAAACATTGACCGATATTTTAGAAGGTTTGACACAGCCAGGACGTGATATGCGGGAAGAAATGCCAGCACCGTTATTGCGCCAAGATGTTTTAAGTATGGAAGACTTGAAGGCAGGTATGGAATTAAAAGGAACTGTCCGAAATGTTATCGACTTTGGTGCTTTTGTGGATATTGGTGTAAAGCAAGATGGCCTCGTTCACATCTCAAAATTAAGTAAAAAATTTGTTAAGCATCCAACAGATGTAGTTTCTGTTGGGGATGTCGTAACCGTATGGGTAGAACAAGTCGATGTGAAGAAAGGTCGTATTAGTTTAACCATGCTTTCACCTTATAAGGAGTAAAAAGTGACACAAGAGGAATTACAGATGCTAGTTGAAGCCATTTCGATTGAGTGGTTTCAACAGCCGTTTACACATGAAGCTATATTTAACGCACGCCTGAAAACAACAGGCGGACGTTATCATTTGAATGATCATCATTTAGACTTCAATCCGTCGATGTTTGCTCAATCTGATGAACAAACAGTTGTCGGAATCATTAAACATGAACTATGTCATTACCATTTGCATTTAGCTGGTAAAGGCTATCATCACCGAGATAATGACTTCAAACAGTTGTTACAACAAACTGGTGGATTGCGTTATGCGCCAACTGTAGCAAAAAAAAGCAGTAAAATTGAATGTTATCAATGCGTAGGTTGTCAGACAATGATTTATCGAAAACGGAAAATTGATACAAAACGGTTTCGTTGTGGGCGCTGTCGTGGGAATTTAGTTTGGCAGGAAACAAAACGGCTAAATAACGATAACGACTAAATAGATAAGGAAAGGAGTATTGTTCGGATGATTGATAATTGGAATCAGCTACTAACATTTTTAGCGGATCAACCAGCTATGGATGTAGCTACACATAGACAAACGGCTCCGCTCCTAATCCTTGCAGGGAACGGATTGCCAGTTTTGGTTGATCATGCAGCTGATCTTTTGCAAAAAAAACAGATTGAACAAATTTTTTTAGTAGGTGGAATAGGTCATGCGACACCAATACTTCGAAGAAACTTTGAAGAGCAAGGATTTTTATTTTCAGAAACACTTAGTGAAAGTGAGATGTATCGTTGTTATCTACAAGAAAAATATCATTTTTCAGATGCGCAGTTAGTCATTGAATCGTACTCCA
Organism: Enterococcus sp. DIV0660C; assembly: GCF_017316125.1. Classification (GTDB taxonomy): domain Bacteria; phylum Bacillota; class Bacilli; order Lactobacillales; family Enterococcaceae; genus Enterococcus_B. The sequence goes on from NZ_JAFLWA010000018.1 coordinate 61,052, forward strand.
CAAATTCTGGTGAAAATGCTCGATTTGCGTTAGATAAATTGCAAGAGATACAGTTATTCCCACAAAAGATTTTATTGATGAATGATCCTATATTACAGCGACGAACAAGAGCAACTTTTGAAAAAGTATGGGAGAACACAACTGTTGAATTTGAAAACTATGTACCGATCGTTCCACAATTAGCACGTTGGTCTGATGAAGAAACAAATACTAGCATGGCGTTTACGCAATCAGAATTAAACCATCAATGGCCATCGGATTACTTTAAATCATTAGTCTTAGGAGAAATCGCTCGCTTACATGATGATGAATACGGTTATGGTCCCAAGGGAAAAGGCTATCTCAACCATGTCGAAATTCCGACAGAGATTTGGACAACTTATCAAGCCATTCTGGGCCAGACAAAATGGCAATTTTCTCGTTCTTAACTCATTATTTTGCAAGAAAAAGCATTTGCGAACAAATTTGGTTGAAATTTTTATTTGTTTATAAGATAATGAAAATCGTGTTGAATATGTGAATGAATGATGGATGATAGATAAGAGAAGAGGATTCAAATGACAAAACAAGAAAAATTATATCATTTTGTTGGTATCAAAGGTTCAGGTATGAGCTCATTAGCGCTTGTATTACATGAGCAAGGACTAAATGTCCAAGGATCAGATATTGAAAAATATTTCTTTACACAAAGAGATTTAGAAAAAGCAAATATAACAATTTTGCCATTTAGTGCAGATAACGTTAAATCAGGTATGACAGTCATCGCAGGGAATGCGTTTCCTGACACACATGAAGAAATCCAACGTGCCAAAGAACTTGGACTTGAAGTAATTCGTTACCATGATTTCATTGGTGATTTTATTCAAAACTATACAAGTATTGCAGTAACTGGTTCACATGGTAAAACAAGTACAACTGGGTTACTTTCGCATGTATTGACAGGTGTTCGCCCAACTAGTTATCTGATTGGTGATGGTACTGGACATGGCGATCCACGTGCAGAATTTTTTGCATTTGAAGCTTGCGAATATCGTCGTCACTTTTTAGCTTACTCACCTGATTATGTGATTATGACAAATATTGATTTTGATCATCCTGATTACTATACAAGCATTGAAGATGTATACAGTGCATTCCAAACAATGGCGCACCAAGTGAAAAAAGCCATTTTTGCGTATGGCGATGATGAATATCTAAGAAAATTAGAGGCAGATGTGCCGATTTATTACTATGGTATTAGTGATAACGATGATATCCAAGCACGAAATATTGAGCGTACAACAACTGGTTCAGCATTTGATGTGTACCATGAAGATGAATTTATTGGCCATTTTGTGGTTCCAGCTTTTGGAAAACATAATATTTTAAATGCTTTAAGTGTCATTGCAGTTGCTTACTTTGAAGACTTAGATCTTAAAGAAGTATCAGAAGAAATGTTGACTTTCCCTGGTGTAAAACGCCGCTTTAGTGAAAAAATCGTTTCAGATATGACAATTGTTGATGACTATGCACACCATCCAGCAGAAATTCGTGCAACGATTGATGGTGCACGTCAAAAATATCCAGATAAAGAAATTATTGCTGTCTTCCAACCACATACATTTACGCGAACTATTGCGTTGATGGATGAGTTTGCTGAAGCATTAGACTTAGCTGACCGCGTATACTTGTGTGATATTTTTGGCTCAGCTCGTGAGAAACAAGGGGATGTTAAGATCGAAGACCTTGGTGAAAAAGTTCAAAAGGGTGGCCAAGTTCTGAAAGAAAATAACGTTTCACCATTGTTAGATTACCATGATGCAGTTGTTATCTTTATGGGAGCTGGTGATGTTCAAAAATTTGAACAAGCCTATGAAAAACTATTGAGCAACACGACAAGAAACGTCTTGTAATCATTAACAAATGACGAAATCAATCAAAAGCGGCCAAAAAAGTTTTGTCTTTTTGGCTGCTTTCTTGTATACAAAAAGCGTAGTTTTCATAACTTGCCTTTTTGCTTGGTTTTGGTACAATTGTTCTTGAGTAAAATAAAACTGGAGGGTTTCTATTTTGAATATAGGTAAACCGAGAAAATTAGGAAAAACAATAAATGAGTTAGAGGAAGGCGACTCGTTGTCTTTAACAGAATCAATTGAAGACAATCAGCTGTTGCTTTATTTAGGATTAACAAATGATGCGAATCCATTATATATTCAACATGATTTTGCGCAAAAAACAGAGTATCAACAACCAATTGTGCCATCTGTGATGTTAATGGGTATCATTACAAGTGCTGTTTCTAAGCATTTACCTGGTCCAGGCTCGCACGTTGTGAATTTTTCTGTTAATTTTATTGAACCAGTTTTCCACTACGAAACATTGACTTTCCAATTTGAGGTCATAAAAGTAGACAAAATGAAAGACGTCGTTACGATTTCTGTTGAAGCAGAAAATAGCGAAGGCAATCGCGTACTCGACGCTGTGGTGATGGTTCAGCCACCTGCTGATCCAGAACTAGAAATTGAATTTGAAAGTGAAGGTGAATTAAATGAATAATCAAAGCGTAGCAAATGAAGGAATCAATCGTTTCTATTCTAAAGTGTATGGCTACTTAGGAGTAGGATTGGCGTTAAGTGCATTGACTTCATATTTAGCACTATCCGTTTTTCCACAACAAGTGGCAGCATTTATTAATGGTTTTCCATTAGGTTTTATAGGACTTTGGATTGTTCAAATCATTTTAGTGTTGGTGCTAAGTGCGAAGGCACAAAAAAATCCAAGTTTAGCGATTGGAGGTTTCATCGCCTACTCATTACTAAATGGATTGGTATTAGCTGTGACACTTGCTTTTTATGATATAGGAACAATTACGCAAGCATTTTTGACGGCAACAGGTATGTTTATCGGTATGTCAGTTGTAGGCATGGTTACTAAAAAAGATTTGAGTGGGGTTGGTCGTGCAGGATTAGCTGCATTGATCGGTGTGATTATTGCCATGTTTGTCAATATTTTCTTGCTTCATAGTAGTGCAGTAGATTTCTTCATCTCAATCTTGTTAGTTTTGATCTTTGCTGGAATCACTGCTTATGATAATCAAAATATTCGTAAAGTCTATATTCAAAGTAATGGAACTGCAAACAGTGGCGTGGCAGTGTTTATGGCTCTTCAATTGTATTTAGATTTTATCAACTTGTTCCTTGCATTTTTACGAATTTTCGGAAGAAACAATTAATTTTTAACATTGAGGCGGGTAGGAGATAAACATTTTCTCCTATCCGTTTTTTCTTTTCGCTTTCCAAGACATTCTTTGTTAGAATAAATAAGAACTTTACGGATGAGGAGCTAATTGACATGACAAAAAATAAATTATTATTGGTCGACGGGAACAGTGTCGCCTTTCGCGCATTTTTTGCGTTGCATAATTCACTAGAACGTTTTAAAAATCGAAATGGATTGCATACCAATGCAATTTACGCTTTTAATACAATGTTTGAGAATGTGATGCAAAAAGAACAACCGACACACGTATTAGTTGCCTTCGATGCAGGAAAAACAACTTTCCGTACAGAAATGTACGCTGAATATAAAGGTGGACGTTCAAAAACACCTGGTGAATTCAAAGAACAGATGCCTTACATTCGTGAATTGTTAACAGGGCTCGGTGTAAAATATTATGAACTACCAAATTATGAAGCCGATGATATTATTGGTACGTTGGCAGAAAAAGTAGATAAAGAAGTATTTGATGTTGTTATTCTTTCAGGGGATCGAGACTTGACACAATTAGCTACGGATGATGTCAAGGTAGATATTACTGTGAAGGGTGTTAGCGACATTGAAAGTTATACACCCGAACATATTGCTGAAAAGTATGACGGATTGACACCTAAACAAATCATTGACATGAAGGGGTTAGCTGGTGATGCTTCTGATAATATCCCCGGTGTAACCAAAATTGGTGAAAAAACAGCGATCAAATTACTCAAAGAATATGGCTCGGTTGAAGGAATCTATGAACATATTACTGAAATGAAAAAAAGCAAGATGAAAGAAAATCTGATCAATGATCAAGAACAAGCTTTTCTGTCCAAAAAATTAGCGACAATCAATACGGATGCACCTGTTGATGTTGCAATTGACTCATTGAAATATGAAGGAAAAAACTTAGAAAAATTAGTACCATTCTATCAAGAGATGGAATTTAAGCAATTTTTGGCTAAGCTTGATATTCATGAGGAAGAACCAGAGCTATCAGATGTTCTATTTGAAGTAGTGACAGATTATCAACCAGAAATGTTTACCACAGATATGGCACTTTATGTCGAAATGTTAGGGGAAAATTATCATACAGAAGACATTGTTGGTGTTTCTTGGGGAACAAAAGAAAAAATTTATGTGACCAATGACCTCGGTATTTTCGAAAGTGAAGCATTTGAAGATTGGTTGAGTGACGGAACACGTCTGAAAAAAGTTTACGATGCAAAGAGGACGTATGTGGCTTTAAATCGTTACACGGGTAAGACACAAGGGATTGATTTCGATGTTCTTTTGGGCTCTTATTTGTTAGATACTAATGATAAAAGTAGCGATATCGAAGGTGTAGCTGCACATTATGGTTATCAAGAGATCCAATCAGATGATGCAGTTTATGGAAAAGGTGCGAAAAAGGGGTTGCCAGAAGAGGAAGAAGTTTTCTTTGCGCATCTTGCACGTAAAGTGGCGGCAATCAACGCACTGACACCAATCTTGAACAAAGAATTAGAAGAAAAAAATCAAGCAGATTTGTTTTATAAAATGGAGCTGCCATTGTCACAGATTTTAGCAGAAATGGAAATCAGTGGAATCAAAGTCGATGCTTCTCGTCTACAGGAAATGAAGATCGAGTTCTCAGAACGTCTAAAAGAAATTGAAGAAAAAATTTATGCGGAAGCTGGCGAAGAATTCAACCTAAATTCACCTAAACAATTAGGTGTTATCTTGTTTGAAAAAATGGGTCTTCCCGTTATTAAGAAAACTAAGACGGGTTATTCAACAGCGGTTGATGTGTTAGAACAATTAAGAGAACAAGCACCAATCGTTGATGACATCTTGGTCTATCGTCAAATTGCAAAAATTCAATCTACTTATGTAGAAGGACTATTAAAAGTGATTCAATCAGATGGGAAAGTGCATACTCGTTATGTTCAAACACTAACCCAAACTGGCCGCTTGAGTTCGGTTGATCCAAACTTGCAAAACATTCCGATTCGTTTAGAAGAAGGTCGGAAAATTCGTGAAGCATTTGTTCCAAGAAAAAAAGATTGGTTGATTTATTCTTCTGACTATTCTCAAATCGAACTACGTGTATTAGCACATATTTCTGATGATGAACATCTGAAAGAAGCCTTTTTGGAAGGGCAAGATATCCATGCAAGTACGGCAATGCGTGTCTTTGGGATTGAAAAAGCAGAAGATGTAACACCAAATATGCGTCGCCAAGCAAAAGCCGTTAACTTTGGAATTGTGTATGGCATCTCAGATTATGGTTTGTCACAAAATCTTGGTATTTCTCGAAAAGCGGCACAACAATATATCGACACGTATTTTGAAAAATATCCTGGTGTGAAGTCATACATGGAGCGTATTGTTCGTGAAGCAAAAGATCAAGGCTTCGTGGAAACACTGTATCATCGTCGGCGCTATTTACCAGAAATCAATTCAAGAAACTTTAACTTGCGGTCATTTGCAGAACGGACGGCTATCAATACACCAATCCAAGGTAGTGCAGCTGATATTTTAAAAATCGCGATGATTGATTTGGCGCAACGATTGAAAGATGAAAAACTAGAAGCAACAATGTTATTACAAGTACACGATGAATTAGTTTTTGAAGTTCCAGAACACGAATTAGAAACATTAGATCGATTAGTCAAAGAAGTGATGGAAAATGCTGTTTCGCTTCATGTGCCATTGATTACTGATAGTAGTTGGGGAAAAACATGGTACGAAGCAAAATAAAAAAGAAAAAGGTGAAGAAGAAACATGCCTGAATTACCAGAAGTTGAAACGGTCCGTAAAGGGCTAGAACGTTTGGTCACAGGAAAAAAGATCCAAAAAGTGCAAGTCTTGTGGCCCAAAATTATTGAACAACCAGAAGCACCGATTTTTGAGGCAACATTGATTGGCGAAACCATTGAATCAATTGGACGCCGAGGGAAGTTTCTGATTTTTCATTTAACCAATTATGAGTTGATCTCTCACCTGCGAATGGAAGGAAAATATTCTTTTGTAGAAGAAAATCAACCATTAGATAAACATACTCATGTCATTTTCTTTTTTGATGATGGCAGTCAGCTTCGCTATAATGATGTTCGGAAATTTGGGCGGATGACGTTAGTGTCAAAAGGACAAAGTGATACTTATCGTGGAATCATGAAATTAGGTCCAGAACCACTACCAGATTTATTTACTTTGTCAGCATTTGAATCAGGTCTTAAAAAATCACACAAAGCAATCAAACCGTTACTGTTAGATCAGCGTTTAGTAACGGGCTTAGGAAATATTTATGTGGATGAAGCATTATGGGAAGCGAAAATCCACCCAGAACAGCCTGCCAATACATTAAAAAGAAAAGAGATCGAGACACTTCGATTAGCAATTATTGATGTATTGGGGCGAGCAGTGGAAGCTGGTGGAACAACGATTCGTAGCTATCTCAATGCGCTTGGAGAAGCGGGTAGTTTTCAAATGGCCCTTCATGTTTATGGTCAAACAGGCCAACCATGTGTCCGTTGTCAAACACCAATTGTCAAAATAAAAGTTGCACAAAGGGGGACTCACTATTGTCCAAAATGTCAGCAACTAAAATTGCCAAAGTAGGTTTCGTTTTAGGTTTAACTGGAAGTATTGCAACAGGTAAAAGTACAGCAGCTGAAGTTTTTAAAAAACATGGGATTCCAGTAATTGATGGTGACGTAGTGGCAAGAGAAGTTGTCGAACCTGGAACTGATGGTTTGATGGCAATCGTTGAAGTATTTGGCAAAGAAATCTTGAATGAAGATGGTACACTAAATCGTAAAAAATTAGGTACTGTCGTATTTGCAAACGATGAAGCGCGGCAAACCTTAAATCGTGTATTGAATCCGTTTATCCGTGGACGTATCAAACAACAAATTGCTGAGAAAAAACGACAGAATCCCTTAGTTGTTGTTGATGTTCCTTTGCTGTTTGAAAGGCACTATGAACGTTACATGGATGCTGTAGCAGTTGTTTATACCACAGAAGCGATTCAGCTTGAACGATTGATGAAACGAAATCAATTAACAGAAACTGAAGCATTAAAACGAATAAAGACGCAGTGGTCAATCGAAGTGAAAAAAGAACGAGCGGATATTTTGTTTGATAATACTCGAACAAAAGAAGAATTAGTCCAACAAGTCGAGTCATGGCTAAAGCAACAATCTTTATAACAGATTAAAAATACAAAAGCAAAGTGCTTCGTTAGCTAAACGGAGTGCTTTGCTTTTTAGTTTAATGCTTTTTTTGCTTACAAGTCATCAAAGACGTGAAACAAGTATTTTTACATCTATGAGAATGATCAATTAGTCGTATATTTTGAGTATCTTGTTCATTTTTGTTATGCTAAAGATAAGAAAAGGGGAGGGATTTGTATGGGAAATATCAAGAATCAAAAAGATAAAGTCGTCGGATCTGCCAAAGAAAAAATTGGTGAGTTACTTGATAAAGAAGAATTAAAAAATGAAGGTCGTGTACAAGCCGAGATTGGGAAAAAGAAAGCAGACCAATATAAAGAACGAATTGCTGAACTAGATGATCAACAAGCAGAAAAAGAAGCACGTCAACAAGATCTGACACAAGAACGAAAAAAAGAAATGACTGATCGAACAAAAAAGCCACTCCCAGACGCTGAACACATCCCTGATGAACAAAAAATTGAAGAACAACGGTTAAAACATTACACTGGTATTGAAGAAAAATTGTAGTTTTTGAAAACATGAGTCATGTTTTCAAAAGGAAACAGTTGAAAATCTTTCACAGTTTCGTTTTGATCGTCAAATGAGTTGTGATAAACTTTTGTCACAACTCATTTTTTTGCGATGAATGGATAAAAACGCTTTATGGCCGATGAAAACTGCATCTTTTTAGTTGAGAAAGTCGCTTAACATAAAAGTTTCATGTTATAATGCAACTAACTATGAAAGAGCAGAATGTTCTTTTTATAAAACTTAAATGATACATGAGGTGAACTAAATGAGATGTCCAAGATGTCAACATAATAATTCCCGTGTTATTGATAGTCGTCAAGCAGATGATGGTCGGGCGATTCGTCGTCGACGTGAGTGTGAAAATTGCTCATTTCGTTTTACAACATTTGAAAGAATCGAAGCTGCACCACTGCTAGTTATCAAGAAAAACGGTGAGCGTGAAGAGTTTAATCGAGATAAGATTTTAAGAGGATTGATTCGTTCAGCCGAAAAACGTCCAGTTGCTATGGAGCAAATGGAGCAAATTGTGAACCATGTAGAAAATCGTGTCCGAAGTTTGGGCGAAAACGAAGTATCAACCAATTTAATTGGGGAATATGTCATGGAAGATCTTGTAAATTTGGATGAAATTGCCTATATTCGTTTTGCAAGTGTATATCGCCAATTTAAAGATATGTCTGTATTCTTAAAAGAGTTGCAAGATATCGTAGAGAAGGCAAAAGAAAATAACAATTCTAAAGATACCGAAGACGAAAGTACAGAATAAAGGGGGCATTTCCTTGGAAAATGCTTGGAAAGAGCTTCAACCAAAAAATATCTACCAAGGAAGAAAGCGGAGTCCTTTAAAAGAAGAAAATCGAAATGCGTTGCTCTATCTTTACCAACCTTTGATTGGTGGAGAAGCACTTAGTATTTATCTTACTCTTTTGACAGAAATTTCTTTAGAGACTGGCCAAGGACCAGAAGGACTTCACGCAGATTTATTGAGTAGTCTTGGTTGTGGTATTCCTCAATTTTACGAAGCACGAAAAAAACTTGAGGGAATTGGCTTATTAGATGTTTATTATAAAGAAGACCCTAGCCTAGGTGCATGTTTCCTGTATGAATTACTGGAACCGATGTCGGTGAAACAATTCTTTATGGATTCTGTTTTAAGTTTTTTACTATTAGAAAAGGTTGGTCAACGTCGCTTTGATCAGTTAGTTAAACATTTCGAACCAAAAAAACTTTCAACAGAAGGCTATCAGAAAAAAACTAAAAAATTTTTAGAAGTGTACCAATTTAACGAGGCATCCTTTGCCGCTGACAAACAGCAAATCGAGAAGCTGGAAGAAACATTTACTGAGCAAGCAATAACGAAACGGTTACCTGAAAAAAGCACGATTGACTGGTCTTTTTTGACAAACTGGTTGCAAAAAAAACATATTGACAAACCAGATGAACCAACCATCAAACAACTCGAAATGTACCAACAATTGTATGGATTGGATGATTTAGCTTTAGGTGAGAAAATCGTTGAAGCGTACGACTTCACAGAGCAAAAAATTTCTTTGAAAGAACTTCAAAAAATCTTTTTGGCAAACCCTGTGAGTCAATCATCTACGCTAAAGGTACCTGCAGAAAATCTAGACAGCACCGAAATCAAAAAGGTGGAATCAGCGCCTAATCATGGACAACTGTCTGCAGCCTCTGTGCAGTTAATCAAAGAGGCCCAAAGTGTTCCGCCAATGAAATATTTAGAGTCAATCAAAAAAGAAAAAAATGGGTATGTATCTAAATCAGAAACGTGGTTGATGCAAGAGCTTGTTTCTCGCTCAGGGCTTCCAAGTAGTGTCATCAATGTGCTATTGAATTACGTATTGGTCATCAAAAATCAAGCAAGTTTGGGGACAAACTATGTCAACACAATTGCTAACGAATGGGCACAACAGAAAATCATGACAGCGGAAGATGCTATTGCTCATATTAAAAAGAAAAGCCAAGAAAGCGCAGAGAAAAAGCAAACGAGAAACTACTCAAATACTCGTCGAAATGTGCGCCGAGAAAAATTACCTGATTGGGTAAATCAACCAAAAGATGAGAAGAAAATCAGTCAAGAAAAACAAGCAGAAATTGATCGTCGCTTTAAAGAATATCTTGCTAAAAAGGAGGGTGACAACTAATGGAAGATGTTGGAAGAGAGCTAAAAAAGATCATTAGCAAACGTAATTATCAAGAAAAGTATGCCGAAATGATTCAAGAAGTATTGAATGATTCAGATGTTCAAGCTTTTTTGGCAGAACACCAAGAGCGTTTAACACAAGCAGATATTGAAAAAAGCTATGCAAAACTTTATGAGTTTGTTCAAGAAAAGCGAAAATATCAGAAAAATGATCCAACAATGATTGCACCAGGCTACGAGCCAAAACTGGTGTTGAACTTTCATTATGTGGATGTCACCTATGTGCCGACTGAAGCATTGATTGCTCGACAAAAACAAGAAGAAATCCGTAGTCGTGTGAAAGCAATGGATATGCCGAAAGATATACAAACGGCTACATTTGAAGGATTTGAGCAAACAAGTGGCCGTAGTGATGCCTTTTTTGAAGCATTCAATTTTGTGGAGCAATACACAAATGATCCTAAAGGTTACCACAAAGGGCTATATTTAGTCGGAAGCTTTGGAATTGGTAAAACGTATTTATTAGGTGCAATTGCACATGACCTAGCAGTTGCAGGGTATACAACTACGCTTGTTCATTTTCCGACATTTGCAGTTGAAATGAAGCAAGCAATTGGAAAAGACCAAGTTTCGGACAAACTAGATGCGGTGAAGCGCTCGCCCGTCTTAATGATGGATGACATTGGAGCCGATGCAATGAGTAGTTGGATTCGTGATGAAGTATTTGGTGTTATTTTGCAATATCGAATGCAAGAACAATTACCGACATTTTTCTCATCAAATTTTACAATGGATGAGTTAGAAAAACATTTGTCTGTTACACAACGTGGTGATGAAGAACCATTAAAAGCTAAACGTATTATGGAACGAATTCGTTATTTAACAAAAGAAATCGAGATGACTGGAAAGAACCGTAGAAACAGCTAAAAGTGAATAAAAGAACGGGAGATGTGGTTTATGAAGCGAATAGTATCTTGCTTGACCTTAGCGACAACATTTTTATTATTGACTGCTTGTGGCAATCAGCCTACGAATGATGGACAAACAACTGAAACGACTTCTAATTCATCGACACATGATCAAAGTGTTTTTACTGGGACGGTCGAAGAAGTAACTGAAAGCGACGAAGAGGATCAAATCATTCGCGTAAAATTAGTTGACGTCAAGGCAAAGATTGATCCTGAGAATATTGGAACATCATTTGAGCATGACGGTGTCATTCTGAATGCACCAGCAGAGAAAATCAAACCCAGCGTGGATGCTTTGTCAGAAGGTACAGAGATCGAGTTGACCTTGGCTAAGACACCTGTAATGACAATGTCGTTGCCACCACAAATTCCAGGGAATTCAATTATTCAAGTTTTGGCTATCCAATAACTGAATGAGCTAAGCAACCGATTTTTTAATTTCGCAGGAGTGGCGAAGTTGGGAAATCGGTTTTTATGTTAGCGTAGTAAGATAACTTGAATTCTTCACTTGTACTTTGTCAGATACAATAGGGTGAAGGAACGAAATAGTGCACTTACTTATGAACGATATCATAGTACGATGTTCAAGTGAAAAGAATAAAAATTTTGAAAGAGGGATATCGAGAAAAAGGATTTTCTGTCCTATCCCTCTCCTTATTTTATGGAGGAAATGCTATAATGATTGGAAAAGGAGTGAGGTTATGAACCATTTAGATTTATCGCGACGCTTAGCTGCTGTTGGAGAATTTGTTCCTGCAAAAGCGCGTTTAGCAGATATTGGCTCAGATCACGCCTATTTGCCGGTTGCATTGATGCTAAAAGGAAAAATTGAGTTTGCAGTTGCTGGTGAAGTGGTGAAAGGTCCATTTGAGTCCGCGCAAAAACAAGTTAGAAAAGATGGCTTAGAAGGGCGTATTATTGTTCGTTTGGCGAATGGTCTGGCAGCAATTGAACCATCAGATGGAATTACCGCCATCACGATTGCTGGTATGGGTGGCGCATTGATTCGTGATATTTTAGAAGCAGGAAAAACACGTCTAACTCAAAAGGAGCGCTTGATCCTTCAACCAAATATTGGTGAGCGTACGCTTCGAGTTTGGTTGCAAGAAAACCAATATCAGATTATTGAAGAAGTTATTTTGGAAGAAAATAAAAAAATCTACGAGATTATCGTGGCGGAAAAAGCGACTAGTCCAGTAACTTATTCTCCAGAAGATCTGATGTTTGGACCTATTTTACGAAAAACAAAGAATGCTATTTTCAAAGCAAAATGGCAAAGAGAACTTACGCAACGTGAAGCTATCGTTCGGCAAATGATTCAAGCAAATAAAGGTGCCGAAATCAGCGAACGCCAACAAACATTTGAAGCTGAAATCAAACAGATCCAGGAGGTGCTGAAATGATTAATGCACAAACATTCATTAATCGTTTTGAACAGTATTGTCCTCAATGGCTTGCAGAAGAAGGCGATCCAGTCGGTCTACAAATTGGCACATTGAATAAACCAATTCAAAGAGTCATGATGACGTTAGATGTTCGTCCAGAAGTAGTCGAAGAAGCAATTGTTAAAAAAATCGACTTACTAATTGCCAAGCATCCACCGATTTTTCGTCCAATCAAGCAGTTGACTACTGATGATCCGCAAGAAAAAATGTATGCAGATTTACTGAAACATGAGATTACCGTTTACGCCGCGCACACAAATATGGATATTATTTGGGACGGATTAAATGACTGGTTTTGTGAGCAACTAGGTATTCAGGTTGAAAACTATTTAGTAAAAACACATGAAGTAGGATATAAAAAATTAGCAGTTTATTTACCTGTCGAGAATGCAACAACTATGAGTGAAGCTCTTGGACTTGCTGGTGCAGGTCAATTAGGCAACTATTCAAACGCAAGCTTTACCTCAGTCGGGCAAGGTCGTTTTACGCCTTCACAACAAGCACATCCAACGATTGGAACACCTGGTAAAGCAGAAAAAGTTCAAGAAGCAAAAGTGGAAGTGATTTTTCCAGAAACAATTGAGCAAACAGTTCTTCAAGCCATGAGAGCGCATCATCCATACGAAGAAATCGCTTATGACTTGTTTTCAATTGATGCACCAAAAGAAAGTTTTGGATTAGGACGTATCGGAACATTGCCACAACCATTAGACCTAACAACGTTCATTGAAAAAGTCAAAACGGGACTTCAAGTTGATGACTTACGTGTCGTTTTACCACCTCAACTAACTGAGCCAAAAGTTCAGCGGATTGCGATTTGTGGGGGAAGCGGTGAAAAATTTTATCCGTCTGCATTGAAGCAAGGCGCAGATGTTTACATTACGGGGGATCTCTACTATCATACAGCACAAGACATGCAAAGTGCTGGTCTGATCGCGATTGATCCTGGACATTATATTGAGTCATTATGTAAAGAAAAATTTGTTGAAAAATTTGAATCTTGGAAACAAGAAGAACAATGGGATCTTGATTTTTTTGTTTCTGAAACGAATACAAATCCATTCCAATTTCATTAAAAAGGGGCAGATAATATGTACGAAAATCTTTTACCACGTTTTTTAAAATATGTGAAAACTGAAACACGCTCAGATGCAACAAGTACAGCAACACCTTCAACAGCTACGCAAATTGCTTTTGCACAAGAACTCAAAAAAGAATTAGAAGAACTAGGCCTATCTGATGTTTTTTACAATGAGGAAAATGGATTTGTAATGGGAACCTTACCCAGTAATGTAGATTATCCTGTTCGTTCAATAGGCTTTATTTCCCACATGGATACGGCAGATTTCAATGCAGTTGGTGTTAATCCACAAATCATTGAAAATTATGATGGTGAGTCAACGATCGTTTTGGACGAAGCAGGACAATACACGTTGAATACCAAAGATTTTCCCAACTTGAAAAATTATGAAGGACAGACATTGATTACAACAGACGGCAGTACATTGCTTGGTGCGGATGATAAAGCAGGGATTGCTGAAATCATGACAGCTATGGAAATCTTGCTTAAAAATCCGACGATTCCACATGGCGAAATCAAAGTAGCATTTGGTCCTGACGAAGAAATTGGTGTCGGCGCAGATAAGTTTGATGTTGATCAGTTTAATGTAGATTTTGCTTATACGATTGACGGAGGTCCATTGGGGGAATTGCAATATGAAACATTTAGTGCAGCTCAAGCGAACTTAACGATTCTTGGGAAAAATGTTCACCCTGGAACAGCGAAAGATACAATGATCAATGCTTTACAATTAGCTATTGATTTTCACAACCAGCTTCCTGCAGATGAAGTTCCTGAAAAAACAGATGGTTATGAAGGTTTCTTCCACTTAATGGCACTAACTGGTAACCCAGAAGAAGCTACAATGAGTTATATTATCCGCGACCACAATCGTGAAAAATTTGAAGCACGTAAAGCTTTGATTTCAAGCATTCAAGAAAAAATGAATCAAGCATTTGATCAAGAACGAATCAAGGTGGACATGTTTGATCAATACTACAATATGAAAGAAATCATCGAAAAAGATATGAGTATTGTTGAACTAGCTAAACAAGCAATGTTGGATTTAGACATCAAGCCTGTGATTGAACCCGTTCGTGGTGGAACAGATGGCTCAAAAATTTCTTATATGGGTATCCCAACACCAAATATTTTTGCCGGTGGCGAAAATATGCACGGACGTTTCGAATTTGTTTCGTTACAAGTGATGGAAAAAGCAACTGATGTAATTGTAAAAATTGCTGAGTTGAATACAAAAAAGTAACAAACAATTTTTGATATCAATTGAAGACATCAAAAATTTTTTTAAAAGGTTGAGACAAGTGAGTGAATCATTTGTCCCAACCTTTTTTGTGTGCTGTTGAAGCTACCTTATTCAAGTTTGTTAATAAAAATCACATCAACAATCGCAATTTTTTTCATTTTTGGCAAAAAAAAGTAAAATAGAGTAGAAGGTGGGGATAACTATGAAAAATTTACTAGTTTTTTATAACAAAAGTTCAGGAAAAGATGAAGGAGAGGAGTTGGCTAAATGGTTTCAACAATATGCGAAGAACAAACAGCCCGATTTAGACGTTCGGTTAACTCAAACTGGACCTGAAATTCGTGATGAAACATTGATTGAAAAAGCTGAATCTTTTGATGCAGATACATTGGTTATCATTGGTGGTGACGGAACGATTCATCATATTGTTAAAGCTTTTAAAAAAACGATCGGAAATTATCATATTGGTTTGTTACCAGGAGGAACGGTGAACAATCTCGCTCGCGTATTAGAAATTCCTTTAGAAAAAGAAGCAGCTGCTGCTGTCATTTTAGCAGCACAGACGAGAGCTATAGATTACGGAACGGTCAATGATTCAGTCATTATCTCAACGTTAACAGTTGGCTTATTAGCTGATACAGCAATGCGTGTGAGCCAAGAAGAAAAGCAAAAATTTGGGCCGTGGGCATTTGCTAAACGATTCATTAAACTGGTCGTGCAAAAACGTCGCTACCGTTTAAAAATCCAAACAGATGACAAAAAATGGGAACAAAAAGCGCAACTACTAACGGTTACCATGACGAACTCAGTAGGTGGATATACAAATTTTGATGATTTAGCAAGCCCTGATGATGGGAAATTTCACGTGACGATCATTCCTAAATTGAATTTCTTTTCTTACATCTTTTACTTACCACGGATTATTCGAGGAAAATTCTACACTGTTCCGGGAATTGATTATTACACAACGAGTGAATTACAGCTTGACAGTGAAAAGAAAGTAGGCACGCGAACAGATGGAGACACGACAGATGATTTACCAATTAAGATGACAGTGGTACCAAAAGGGTTGACTGTTTATGTACCAATCAATAAATAGCCTTTACATTCAATAGTAGTTTAGGGTAATCTTAAAAAGTACGATTTGAAAAGGAGAAAAGATGGAAGTTTTGATACACAACCCTTTATGGTTCTATTTGATTATTGTTAATTTGTATTTGTTTTGTTTGATGGGCTATGATAAACACCAAGCAAGAGTTGGCGCATGGCGCGTTCCTGAAAGCAATTTGATTTTTGTTAGCCTGCTTGGTGGTGGATTGGGTGGATTGATTGCTCGTAAAGTTTTTCACCATAAGACATTAAAGAAAAAATTCACGATTGGTTTTACTGCAGGTGTGATTGTTGATGTAATTTTGATTTATTTTTTCCATTAAGGAGTAACGGATGTCGAATAAACGAACAAAAACGAAATTATTTTTAAACTTACTATTATTATTATTGATTCTTGGTATCATCTACTATTTGATTCAACATTCATTAGCAGACATTTTAGCAGAATTATTATCAACAAGTTTTGTTGTATTACTTGGTGTTCTTTTGTTGGGAACAATTTACCAGATAGCGGAAGGTCGTTCCATTAAAGAAATTGCGAGGCCTTTTGCTCCAGAGTTTTCAACGAAGGATGGTTTTTGGACTTCCTGCTACGTGGCATTTTATCGAATTGTTTCTTTTGGTACAGGAACCTTGATTTCTGAAGTCTATTTTTATAACAAAAAAGGGATGCGGTTTTCGCAAGGGGTAGGGGTAACAGCTTTACACATGATTATGTACAAGATGGCAGTCATCACCTACGCAGTAATCGGCTTATTGATCCAATTTTCATTGTTTTATACGAAAGCACCAAAAATGATCCCTTTTATTTTAGCAGGAATCATTTTAACAATTGTTATTGTGAGTGCTTTGTTAGTTTTATCAATAAGTCTCAATGTCCAAGTATTGTTTGTAAAACTAGCTAATCGACTGTGTAAACGAAACAAGACACGAGCATTAGTTGATAATTGGAATATCCAGATTTATTCGTTACGCGAAACAGTTCAAACAATCGTAAAAGATCGGACAGCATTGGGCTGGATTTATTTTTGGAATTTAGTTAAGTTACTCTTTTGGTACATTATTCCTTATTTGACTCTAGTTGAGAATCACCCATCAGTGGACTTTTTACTCACATTTTCTTTTGTTAGTTTTTCTGTAGTCTTAGCAGGAGTCTTGCCAACTCCAGGTGGGATTGGTTCATTTGAATTTGTGTATTTGTTATTATTCCGTCCACTTGTTGGAACCGTTGATGCGGTATCTTCGTTATTGTTGTATCGCTTTAGTTCATTTGTATTACCATTTATCTATGGCATGTTCTACGTTCTAGTTGAACGACGAGCAGTCATCAAACAAGAAATTAATGAGGTTAGACGAAAAAAAGTCAGTGAGTCTAGCCGAGAAGAAATATAAAAAATCTAAAGGTAGAGAACCTGTTTCAGTTGTTCTTTTACTTTTAGATTTTTTTTTGAAAAGTCAGAGTTTATTCTTTGACCAATGTTGACCAAAAGAGTATAATGTTTGTTGTAGGATTGATAAGTAAGAAACAATTATCCTTGAACTTTCAATATAGGAGGTAGTTTATATGAATATTGAAAAAATGACAACTACGCTTCAAGAAGCGATTGCAGAAGCACAGCAAGTTGCTGTGACGCGAAAACATCAAGAAATTGATATTGCGCATCTTTGGAAGATCTTTTTACAACCAAGTCATTTTGGACGGAATTTCTATACGGATGCGGGAGTTGACGTTGATCAATTTGACCGCGAAGTTGACCGCTTATTAGATGAATATCCAAGTGTTTCAGGTGGGAATATTCAGTATGGTCAAAATTTAAGTCAAAATTTATTTAGCTTGTTAAATGAAGCAGACCAATTAAAAGAAAGCTTTGGAGATGAATTTCTATCAACAGAAATCGTTATCCTAGCATTGATGAAATTAAAACATTATCCTTTAACAACTTATTTAGTTAAACAAGGAATCACAGAAAAAGAACTTCGGAAAAACATTGAAGACATGCGAGGAGGGGAAAAAGTGACCTCAAAAAATCAAGAAGAACAATACAAAGCATTAGAAAAGTACGGTGTGGACTTAGTACAACAAGTCCGTAGTGGCAAAATGGATCCAATCATCGGACGTGATGAAGAAATTCGAGATGTGGTCCGAATTCTTTCGCGAAAAACAAAGAATAACCCCGTTTTGATTGGGGAGCCTGGGGTTGGTAAAACTGCGATCGTCGAAGGCTTAGCACAACGAATCGTTCGTAAAGATGTTCCAGAAAACTTGAAAGATAAAACCATTTTTTCATTAGATATGGGCGCATTGATTGCAGGAGCAAAATTCCGCGGTGAATTTGAAGAACGATTGAAAGCTGTTTTGAAAGAAGTAACAAAAAGTGAAGGCAGAATCATCCTATTTATTGATGAAATTCATAACATTGTAGGGGCTGGTAAAACAGAAGGCAGTATGGACGCTGGAAATTTACTAAAACCAATGCTTGCTCGTGGTGAACTACATTTGATCGGCGCAACAACTTTAGATGAATATCGTCAATATATGGAAAAAGATAAAGCTTTGGAACGTCGTTTCCAAAAAGTGTTGGTGAAAGAACCAACTGTTGAAGACACCATTAGTATTTTACGTGGTTTAAAAGAACGATTTGAAATACACCATGGGGTCAATATCCATGACAATGCTCTGGTTGCAGCTGCTACTTTATCGGATCGTTATATAACAGATCGTTTTTTACCAGATAAAGCAATCGATTTAATTGATGAAGCAAGTGCTACGATTCGTGTTGAAATGAACTCAATGCCTACGGAACTTGACCAAGTCACTCGTCGATTAATGCAATTAGAAATCGAAGAGGCAGCTTTGAAAAAAGAATCAGATGATGCAAGTAAAAAACGTTTGAAAAATCTTCAAGAAGAACTAGCGGACTTACGTGAAGAAGCAAATGCGATGAAGATGCAATGGGAAACAGAAAAAGAAGAAGTAAATACTGTTTCAACAAAGCGTGCGGAAATCGACAAAGCCAAACACGAATTAGAAGACGCAGAAAATAATTATGATTTAGAACGTGCGGCTGTCTTACGTCATGGAACAATTCCTCAACTAGAAAAAGAATTAAAAGAACTAGAAGCTAAAGCTAAAAATGATGATATCAAAATGGTTCAAGAATCCGTGACTGAAAATGAAATCGCACAAGTGGTTGGTCGGTTGACAGGTATTCCAGTAACCAAATTGGTTGAAGGTGAACGTGAAAAACTAATCAAACTAAATGAAACATTGCATAAACGTGTGATTGGTCAAGATGAAGCAGTGGATGCTGTAAGTGATGCAGTTATTCGTTCACGTGCTGGATTGCAAGATCCAAACCGTCCACTTGGCTCGTTCTTATTCTTAGGACCAACTGGGGTAGGTAAGACCGAATTAGCTAAAGCACTGGCAGAAAACTTGTTTGATTCCGAAGACCATATGGTTCGAATCGATATGAGTGAATATATGGAAAAACATTCTGTGTCACGATTAGTTGGAGCGCCTCCAGGTTATGTTGGCTATGAAGAAGGCGGTCAATTAACTGAAGCCGTTCGTCGCAATCCATATACGATTGTTTTACTTGATGAAATCGAAAAAGCACATCCAGATGTCTTTAATATTTTATTACAAGTGCTAGATGATGGGCGCTTAACAGATTCCAAAGGGCGAGTGGTTGATTTTAAAAATACCGTGTTGATTATGACAAGTAACATTGGTTCACAACTATTGTTAGAAGGTGTGACAGCGGAAGGCACGATTCCAGAAGCAGTGGAAGAACAAGTACGCACGATTTTGCGTGGAAACTTTAAACCAGAGTTCTTGAACAGAATTGACGATACGATTCTATTCACACCATTAAGTTTGGAAAATGTTAAAGGAATCGTCAATAAAATGGTTGCTCAATTAGCTCGTCGTTTAGAACATCAAGAAATTCAGTTAGAGATTAGCGAAGCCGCAAGAACATGGATTGCCGAAACGGCATATGAACCAGCTTATGGTGCACGTCCATTGAAACGTTTTATCACAAAAGAAGTGGAAACACCTTTAGCAAAAGAAATCGTTGCTGGTCATGTTTTACCAAAATCAAAAGTAACGATTGACTTTCTTGCTGGAAAACTTCACTTTTCAACAGAAGAATTGCCAGAAGAAGAATAAATGGATGAAATAAAAACACTTCAATCGAAATGATTGAAGTGTTTTTATTATGGTATCAGCGCAAGTAAACAAGGGTTATTTCTTTACTTTTTCTAAACGATAACTTTTGAAGTAAGCTAAATTCTTTCGGCTGTTTGCCCAAGCAAAGATTCCCATGAATAGGGCGCCCATTGTATTCGTAAATAAATCGCCCATTGTGTCCATCAAAGCAGCTCGCCCGATAAATAACGTTCCGTTAGAAGCGGCAAATCGTTGTAAATTCATTCCTAAGAATTGATCACAAAGAAACTCCCAGAATTCCCAAAAAACACCACAGGTTCCAGCAAAAGCAAAACCAAATAATAGAAATAACCAAGGACTAGTTTTTTCAATCGTCGCGTCTTTCATTAAATAACCAATCAAACCATAACCTAATGCTGTTAGAACCATTGGGCTAACAGCATGAAGGATTTTGTCCCAAAAGGGAATGATGCTGATCAAATGCAACCCTGTGCCTAAAAAGACAGAAATGAAAAGAAAGAACCAATAAAACAAAACAATCGCAGCAGGGATTTTTATTTTAAATAGTTTGAAAATAATTTGTGGTAGGAAAATCAAGACGATACCAGCTAAAGATTCGACAATGAAGGTGATTCCTTGGGTAGTAGAATATTTTTGCGTAACAAATTCAAAAATATTGTAACTAACAACAAAAACTCCAAAAGCTAGTAGAGCAATTTGCACTTTTTTTAACTCATTAATAATCATTGTGAGACCTCCTCAGTTAAGTACTCTTTAATTTTTTCCAATAATTCGGTTTCTGAAGCGACCACTTCACCATTCAATTTGATTAAGCCGACGGTATAAAGGTTCAGATAATGAAATTGGTTTTCTGCAACTTCTTGTAAAGCAGCAATTTTTTTAGGATGTGTTCCACCTTGTTGACGGGTATCTGTATATAGACCAATCACGGGAATTCCTTTTGCATAAGCAACACCAATTTCAGATGCCACTCCAGCATCAATCGTTAATCCATCAAGTAATGCAACCATCAACTGACTTTCCAAAACTTTTTCAGTATCTGCCAATGCAATCATTTGACTATTGGCATAAGCTGTTTTATCGTTGATTGCTTCATTTTCTTGTGGTAAATAAACAGCAATTTTTGGTGAAATCTCGCGAATTTGAGCAACAAGATTAGCGTTGTATAAAAGGTCGCTTTTAGCGAACATAGGTCCAGCAAAATAAATGTTCATTGTTTATCATCCTTAATTTTAGATTTTAGAAATAATCACTAAAGTAAGCTTCGGTATCTGGAATGATCCGCTCAAGTGATCGTAAAGTTTCTTTGTCAGTTGTGATTCGTTCGATTCGAGAAAGGTACGCAGCTCGGCGGTAATTCATCATCAAACAAGTTAACGTTTGGATATCTAAGTAAACAGCTTCACCAATAGGTTCATCAAGAACCTGTACTTGATCTTCTTCATCCCAAATCAAGCCAAAGATACCATTGTTCCAAGGTGCAATCGGATCTGTCAAAACAAAATGGAAAGGTTTGGCCGTGCTAGCAAAAGGAAATGCTTGCAAGAATTCTTTGACATCAACGATTCTTGCCATAAAATAGGGTTCGATTTGTTCCGTAATTTGACTATCTTCAAGTAAAAAGGCCAGTGGCTCGTTTTTATAAATATCACCTTTAACCCAATAAATCATGGAAAAATGTGCAGAAATAAAATTCCATAAGCCGTTGCGTGCTTCTTGATTCAAGTAAAACATTTCTTTTACATGGAATACTTCTTCTGCTACCCAGTAAAACAAGACACCAAGAGGTTCTTGATTGGCACCATAGTAAACAGCAGCAGTTCGTTCTTCTTCATTTTCAAAGCGCCAATATTCTTCCCAATGAAAACCACTGCGAAAAAGGGCACCGTGATTTTGACGTGCAAATTTTTCATAGACGGCATAAACATCTTCATGATCAACTGGTAAACGTTCAATCATTCCGTTAACGGGTACTTGTTTAGGCAATTGGGTATCACGTATTTTAAAGGAAAGTTTATCGGACATGATTTCCCAACCTTTACGACGATAGTACGGAATATTATAAGGGTAAAGATAAGAAATCCATTGTTTCTTTTTTCTCATATTATCTAAAGCAACGACAATCAAGTCTTGCATTAACCCATGGTTCGCATACTCTGGATACGTACCGACTCCTGTGACACCACCCATCAAATAAGGTGTACCATGAATGTTGACTTCACATGGATAGATAGCGATTTGTGAAATTAATTGGTTGTCATAAAACCAACCAAATACTTCTGATAGTTCTAAGATAGGGCGTTTTGATTTGATAAATTCTCGTTTACTTTCAAAACCACTTTCCTCGATATCAGATTCTGTCACTTGAAAAACGTAAGACAATAGTTCGTTAAATTGATCTACGTTTTCTTCTGTAACTGGTTTTAATTCAAGATTTTCTCTGAAATCTTTTTGATCCATTCTTTCATCTCCAATTATTTGATTGTTATAAGTATAACAAAAGTTAGGGAAAAAAACTTCTAAACGCTCACTAATGAAAAAGGCTTTAAATTCCTGTATTTCGTTGGTATAATGGAAAGTGCTGATTAAATGAAAAGAGGAGACGCTATGGATATAAATAAAATGAAGCAACGCCAAGAGCAAATTCGTAATTTCTCGATTATTGCTCACATCGACCATGGAAAATCAACGTTGGCCGATCGTATTTTAGAAATGACGCACACTGTGACGTCTCGTGAAATGCAAGATCAGCTGTTAGACTCAATGGATCTCGAACGTGAACGTGGTATCACGATAAAACTAAATGCTGTTGAATTAAACTATACAGCAAAAAATGGCGAGACGTATATTTTCCACTTAATTGATACACCTGGACACGTCGATTTTACTTATGAAGTTTCACGTAGCTTAGCTGCATGTGAAGGGGCAGTTTTGGTTGTAGATGCAGCGCAAGGAATCGAAGCACAAACATTAGCCAATGTTTATTTAGCTTTAGATAACGATTTAGAAATTTTACCAGTCATTAATAAAATTGATTTACCTGCGGCAGATCCAGAACGTGTGCGTAAAGAAATCGAAGACGTGATCGGTATTGATGCTAGCGAAGCTGTACTTGCTAGTGCGAAGGCTGGAATTGGGATTGAAGATATTCTTGAACAAATCGTAGAATATGTTCCTGCACCAACTGGTGACTTAGATGCGCCACTGAAAGCATTGATTTTTGACTCTGTTTACGACAGTTATCGTGGTGTCGTTCTAAATGTCCGAATCACTGACGGGGTAGTAAAACCTGGTGACAAAATTCAAATGATGAGTAACGGCAAAACTTTTGATGTCACAGAAGTCGGCGTGTTTTCACCAAAAGCAGTTGCCAGAGATTATTTGATGGTAGGGGATGTAGGCTATATTACTGCCAGCATCAAAACTGTACAAGATACACGAGTTGGGGATACCGTTACGCTTGCCGACAATCCGGCTGAAGAAGCTCTCCCTGGTTATCGTAAAATGAATCCAATGGTTTATTGCGGTTTGTATCCGATTGAAACTTCTCGTTATAATGATTTACGTGAGGCTTTGGAAAAATTACAATTAAATGATGCTGCGTTACAATTCGAACCAGAAACGTCACAAGCACTTGGATTTGGTTTCCGTTGTGGGTTCTTAGGATTGTTACACATGGATGTGGTGCAAGAACGTTTGGAACGTGAATTTAATTTAGAATTGATTACAACAGCTCCTTCAGTAATCTATCATGTAAATAAAACCGATGGGTCAACAATCGTAGTAGACAATCCAGCTGATTTCCCGGAACCTGTCACAATCCAAGATGTTGAAGAACCTTTTGTAAAAGCACAAATCATGGTTCCAAACGAATTTGTTGGTGCAGTTATGGAATTGTCTCAGCGTAAACGTGGTGAGTTTATTACAATGGATTATCTTGATGATTATCGTGTGAATGTTGTCTATAACATCCCATTGTCTGAAATTGTTTTTGATTTCTTTGATAAATTAAAATCAAGTACAAAAGGTTACGCGTCACTTGATTACGAAATGTCAGGCTATCAAAAGAGCAAGCTAGTGAAAATGGATATCTTGTTGAATGGTGAGAAGGTTGACGCACTTGGATTCATAGTTCACCGAGATTTTGCTTATGAACGTGGAAAAGCGATTGTTGAAAAACTGAAGAAACTGATTCCAAGACAACAATTCGAAGTTCCAATCCAAGCTGCAATTGGCCAAAAAATCGTGGCTCGCTCAGACATCAAAGCCTTGCGTAAAAATGTTTTGGCTAAATGTTATGGTGGAGATGTTTCACGTAAGCGTAAGCTTCTTGAAAAACAAAAAGAAGGTAAGAAACGAATGAAACAAATCGGTAGTGTCGAAGTCCCTCAGGAAGCCTTCATGGCTGTCCTGAAAATGGATGAGGATGAACCTAAGAAATAGCAAGGGTTGTTTGAAAATACTGCAAAAAATAGAGCAAGTTTACATCAGTTTGCCACCGGATTGCTACCGGTGGCTTTTTTGGTGGCAATTTTTAAGAGTTATTTCGAAATTTTTGAGAGAATTTAGAGGTTTATTGAGTAATTTATACATTCAGATTTTTGTTTGGGTTGTGCTTGCTTATCCATCTCTGAAAATTATGGGATTTGAAGGAGTAGCAACAGCATTCGTATTTTCTTATATTGCGGTGTACGGCATTTCTGTCATTGAAAATCTAGGACAATTGGGAATCCCAGTACCAGAGTTTTTGAAAAGCCGTTTTAGTAAATTAAAAGACACATCTGAAAAACAAGGCGAAGAAAATGGAGGGGAAAAATAATGGTTAAAATTATCAATAATTCTGTTTGTCGTGGTGTAGCAGGTAAACGTGTGGGAAATGTTCAGGTGTTGTTATTCACAACACTTGAACAAACACAACCGCTGAACAAGAAATGAATCGTTTAGCTTGTATGTCAGGTAAACAATTAGAAGCTGGATTTGCACATTACTATGCAGATGAAAACACAATCGTTCGCACAGAAGACACGTTCAATCGTGCATGGCATGTGGCGAATTCAGATGGTAATAATAGTTACCTTAAATGATGTTCGTATTGATGATATTTATTTGACGTTATAAAAAACTCATTGAGGGGCAGTACATAAGAGTAGAGGGGAACTCCTGGTCATTATATTTTGGTATAATTGTAACGAGGTGATGAAATGAATTGGTATAACCCCGAATATATGGGTACTGTTGCGGATTGGGTAGGTATATTTGTAACTGCTCTTACCATTTTTTTTACAGTTAAATACTATTTAAATGATAATAGAAGAGAATTTAGAATAGTAATATATCCACTATATAATAACGAGAAAAAAGGAATAACCTTTGGCTCTACACAACCTTTATTTTATGAATTTTACGCAGTGAGTTTCTCGAAAAATCCAGATTCAGTATATTTTTATACTATCAGACCTAAGAAAAATATTTTGGATAAACTATTTTTCAAAATACCGGAGACTCAACTGATTTTAAGTAATCCATTCGAAGAACGACCTCCTGAGTATCAAACACTAGGACCAAAAGAAAGAACCAAAATAGAGAAAGTTAAAGTGAATTACTATATGATCACCTTTCATATTTATATAAGCGTACTAAAAGGATTAAATATTTAAGAAAAATGACCTTAGAAATTATATATCTAAATGTGGAAGGAAAAGAATTTAGCAAGCGGATGGTATTTCCGATAGAATCAATACGACGATACATGGAAAAATAAAAAAGAGAGGCTATAAAATCACAAAAAATAAAGCCCTTAAAAGAATTTTTAAGTGATGAGAGTGTCAGTGAATTAGCTGATAAGTAACACAAAATAAGTTCAAAAAATTCTTAGGTAAGCAATTGGTATTTAAATATTCCCAAAACGATAAAAAATAACCCCTCACTGAGGGATTGTATATCTATTATTTATTTCTATTGTAATCACCTTTTAGATAAACAGTTAAATTATTGACTGTCCCGACAGAAACAGAGAGTTTTTCAGCAACTTCTTGTGTCGTATAACCACTAGCCAACAGCCTGTTAACCGTGTTTTGACTATTTTTTACTTGGCGTAGACATTCTAGTTGAAGTTCAGTAAAATAAAGACGTTGCCGTGGGAACCTTTTTCACATCATCTAATTCCAAAAAAATTCTAGTCTCTCGCAGCGACTCCCAAGTACTCTTAGCTCAGTTGGTCAGAGCAGACGGCTCATAACCGTCCGGTCGTAGGTTCGAGTCCTACAGGGGACATAAATGGAAATATATTTAAGGAGGTAGAGGAATGGCTATTACTGTAAATATTTATTATAGTGGCACAAATGGAAATGCAAAAAGATTTGCAAAAGAAATGATTTTAACTGGAATTGTAGATGATATACGTGGAGAAGATGGTAATATTAAATACGAATACTTTTTTCCAATGGATGATGAGGAAACAATTCTTCTAATTGATAGTTGGACAGATCAGAAAGCATTAGACAAACATCATGATTCTCCAATGATGACTCATATTACTAAACTTAGAGAAAAATATGATTTGCATATGAGAGTCGAAAGATATGTGACAGATATAAACGATATTTCTACAAAAGACTCCGCATTTATAAGAAAATAAGGCGTTTATTTCACTAAAAAAGCACCTCTTTAAATTAGATTTTTAGTCTAATCTTTTGGGGTGCACATCATTTTTTGAGGGGCAGTACATATATATTATCTATTGCATTTTATTCACCTTCACGGTAAAAAGTTACATTATTAACTGATATTTGAATCTACTAAAAGACCTCAACCAATCAACCCTGGCTGAGGGCTTTTTTTGTTCTGCAATTAACTGTTCTAGTTCTTGAATATCTTCTATAATAGCTTGTTTTCTAATAAATGAGCGCATGTGCGAACGATGACTAAGATATTTATTGCACTCTTTATTTTTTTATTACCAACGTTTGTTAGCTTCAGTTTGTTTATTTTTAGTCATCTTTATTTCACCATTTTTTCGCCTAAATAAAAAAAGATGAGAACAACTTTTCTAGTATCTATAAGTATTTATAGGGAAAATGGTTCTCAATATAATAGTATTTATAGATATTATTGGATAACCATAGAACTTTGTGAATAACGACAACTTATAGGAAACCTTTGTTTTCGGCGTTCTTAATCCAAAGTCTTTTCCATCTTGAACCATAACTCAACAGTTCGATTTTTTTATCGAAGTCTATATCTGTCACATCAAACCACAGATTTCAACACGCCGAAAATCCGTTTGAAAACTTATTGTCACAGGTAGGTAAAACGAATCACTTTGAGATATAGCAGAAGAGAGGATTTGGAAACCTTAATTCAATATACCTTTTATATTATATAACAGAAAGTGCCTGCTTTGAAAAACACTTATTTAATTCTTCATTTAGCAACTTTTTTTGCTCTTTGAATGAAGAGTAAAGGAGCTTAAGATAGTGCAACAGCAAGGACAACCGTTTAATACTTAATCACAAGAATATCTATTTTCCAAGTCATTTAGCATTGTTTTGATCTCTCTCGCATTCTTCTTTCCTGTCCCAAGAGAAGTAATTAACTGATCACAAACAGAGATGATTTCGGTTTGTTCATCTGGTTGATCAAGGGTATCTACAATCGATATTTCTGAATTTTTATTTACCTCGTTTAACATACGTAGAATGGCTTCTAATGAATATTTCGCATCTCGTAGAGTTTTGATGATTCGAATAATGTTTACATCTAGATTTGTGTAGTAGCGATGACCATTGCTTAGTCGTTGTGATCGTAGCAAGCCATTTAGTTCCCAATTTCGTAGTGAGTCCACCGAAACACCTAAAAGTTCAGAGATTTCTTTGCGAGAGAATGATTTTATTGAAAGGTGATAATTCATATGTAACAGTAGTTCACCGCTGATTTCAGCGGCTTTTTGTGCTTTTTTTAGTTCTTCATCAATAATTTGCTGGTAGCAAAGTAGCTGATGGTGTGCTTCGAAAAATTCTTTCTTAGCGGCAGCTTTGATCATTTCAATCATGGTTTTGCGTAAGTTTGAATGAAGCAACTCAATTTGAAAAGCTTTTCTGGATAGTTTGATTAAGTCTACATGAAAATCTGTATATACGCGATAACCATTTGGCAATCTCTGAGGCTGCGGAATTAGTGCCCATTCTTCATATTTACGAATGGTGTTGGGATGAAGGCCAATGATTTTTGCAACCTCTGATGTGCGGTAGGTATTCATAAAAGGTAGCTCCTTTAAACATTTTTGCTAAAAACAACCCTACACTATACCACCAGCTTTTTCAAGATTGCTAGAATCAAGGTAGGGGATGAAATGTGGAAGGAATGAGCATGTTTACAGACTATGATTCAAGAAATTTAGAGCTAAATATAAACATTTGGAAATTATACAGTGTTGATGAATGATTCGATGAGTATGAAGTTTATACATCACAAATATGCTTCAGCAATTGGTATTTTAGCAGAGAACTCTTTGAAATTAAAATATGAGGAGGTTACAAATGAAACAAAATAAAATCGAAAAACAGTCACAGACATGGTGGTGTAATACTGTCCTGTTTATTATCAGCCAAGGAATCACTTTGTTTGGATCATCTATTGTACAGATGGCCATTATTTGGCAAGTGGCATTGGAAACATCTTCTGGATTATGGGTAACCTTGCTTACTCTAGCATCCACTATCCCACAAACGATGATATCATTTTTCGCGGGTGTATGGGCAGACCGTTATCCCCGCAAACGACTGATTATTATAGCCGATGCTGGGATCGCAATGGTAACCCTTTTGCTGGCGTTGATATTTTTGCTTGGAGGGACCTCAAACGTTCTGATGCCGCTTATTTTGGTATCGGTGCTACGCTCCCTCGGTGCAGGTATTCAAACGCCGGTGGTTAGCGCGGTCATCCCACAAATCGTGCCGGAAGAACATTTGATGCGCTACAACGGCATCAACAGTAGCATGATGTCCATTGTGCAGTTTGCCGCCCCGGCAGTAGCTGGAGCTTTACTATCTCTTGGTTCCTTTCACTGGATACTGCTGTTTGATGTGGCAACGGCTATCATTGGTATTTTCATCCTGTGGTTTGTATCTATCCCAGTACAGAAGAACTTGAGGCAGGAACAAAAGGATAGCTTTTTTGACGATATGAAAGCAGGCATTTCCTATGCGGGAAGCGACCGACTAGTAAGAGAGGGACTGCTTACCTTTGGCACCTTTATCTTCCTCAGTGTACCCTCTAGTTTTTTGACGGTACTCATGATTGAGAGAACTTTTGGTGAAAGCTATATGTATCTGACAGTGAACGAAATGGTGGGCTTTGTGGGGATGGCGTTGGGAGGTATTTCATTGGGTATTTGGGGTGGCATTCAGGATAAAAGGAAGGTACTCTCATTAGGTCTGTTGGGTTTTGGGCTATTTTCGTTGGCTATCGGCTTCACGTATACCTTTTGGCTGTTTGCGACATTCATATTTCTGATGAGCTTTTTCATCCCAATGGTGCAATCGGCAATCACAACAATGCTACAGGAAAATGTACCAGAAGAAAGGCAGGGAAGGGTTTTTGGATTACTGGGAGTTATGTACAGCGGCTTCATGCCCTTAGGAACGGCGTTGTTTGGACCATTGGCTGATGTGCTCAAAATCCAGTGGATGGTGATTGCTTGTGCTGGATTGATTCTATTACTTGGACTGTATATTTTGATGAAAAAGCTATAGAAATGAATACTATATAACTCAAAAGTGAAAGACAATAGCTACTTACGAACGGCTTTTTTATTGGTATGATGGTGTTGGATTTCACTGCTAAGGATATTCTGATGTTAATGAGTAGTTTTGCATAGATAACTTCCCCAAGTAAGTAGCATTAGTATATCTGAAGAAATGTTTTTGTTTTAAGAATAGATGTTAGGTTATACTTTTAAT
The DNA here is from genome assembly GCF_017316125.1 of Enterococcus sp. DIV0660C. Taxonomy (GTDB): domain Bacteria; phylum Bacillota; class Bacilli; order Lactobacillales; family Enterococcaceae; genus Enterococcus_B. Next base: position 91,178 of record NZ_JAFLWA010000018.1, read on the forward strand.
CAGATAGAATGAAAACGAAAGGGTGTGAATCAATTTTATATGGAAATTAGGTTATTAAGATATTTCTGGACAGTTGCTCAAGAAGGGAATATTTCAAGAGCAGCTAAACTATTGAATATCACTCAACCAACTTTAAGTCGGCAGATTCGTGAATTAGAAGAACAAGTGGGAATGCCATTATTTCATAGAGAAAAAAATCAGCTTTTTCTTTTGCCAGAGGGAATTTTTTTAAAGGAACGAGCTGCCGAGATTCTTCAGTTAAATGATAAGTTAGAACAAGATTTTTCTAACAAGAGAAAAAAACAGTTGCAAGGAACGATTGTCATAGGGTGTGTGGAGGCCGATAACTCAGATACCATGGCGATGATGTTAGAAGAGATGGTGAGTGATTATCCCGATGTGCGCTTTAATATTGTGACTGGAACTAGCGATGATATCAGTGATCGCTTGGAGAAGGGGCTCCTTGATTTAGTCGTTTTATTAGACCCCATTACACTTAATGATGTGAATGTTTTGAAATTACCTAGAGAAGAAAGATGGGGATTTTTAGTTTCAAATGAATTGTTTATAGCAAAAAAGGATAAACTTACACCGAAAGATATTATCGGCTTCCCGTTATTATGTTCGAATCGGATAGAAGTACAGAAATTATTAACTTCTTGGAGTGGCAAACCCTTGGATCAACTAAATATTATCGGCAATTTCAACTTAATCTTTAATATTTTTTCATTAGTGGAAAACAAAGTAGGTGCTGCCCTCACGATTGAAGGTGCAGTGTCCAAACGGCAATTAAAAAATTCAACATTTATTCCGATGGAACCAGAGGTCAAAACGAACTGTATGTTAGTATGGAAAGAACGGATTCAAACACCAGTCGTTCAAGAATTTATTACTCGTTTCAAACATGCTTTTGGAGCATAGTGGTATATGGAATAAGCATTAGACGTAAATAAAAATGGGTTGTACGATGAGGACATCAATCGTACGACCCATTTTTATTTGTCAAGGAGGAATCAAATTGAATCCAGTTGTGGTCTACTTCTCCCATGCCGGTGAAAATTTCATCAATGGGATTTCAAAAAAAGTTAGCATGGGTAATACAGAAGTGCTGGCCCATAAAATTGTCAACCGGCTTAATTGCCCTTTGATTCAGTTAAAGGAAATGGCATGCTATCCAGAGAGTTACGACGAAACCGTGAAGTGTGCCGAATATGAGAAAAAAGAAAATAGGCGAGTTGCCTATCAGAAAATCGAACTGGATCGTTCAAAAATAGATACACTCTTTCTTGGTTATCCCAATTGGTGGGGAAGTTATCCAAGGATTGTCGCAACATTTTTAGAAGATTTTGATACAGATGGGCTAGCCATTTATCCCTTTTGTACCCATGAAGGTAGTGCGTTTGGCAGTAGCATGAATGAGCTTAAAACTCAGTGTCCGAATGCAGATATTCGTAGTGGACTTCCTGTTCGCGGTTCACGAGTTGAACGAGCTGATGTAGCAATTGAAAATTGGTTGCTTGCCTATAAATAGAAAAAATATCAAATCCATGGAGGAATGTAAAATGGCAAAAAATGAAGAAGTAAAAAATGGTGTGATCTTTCCAATCGGAGAAAGAAATGATGCCTATGCGCAATATTTTATTGGACAAAGTTACTTACAAGGTTTGATTTCTGATCCAAAAATTAATGTGGGTGTAGCTAATGTGACTTTTGAACCAGGCTGTCGCAATAACTGGCATATTCATCATGATGGTTTTCAATTATTACTTGTAACAGGGGGCGAAGGTTGGTATCAAGAAGAAGGAAAATCTGCCGAATTCTTAAAAGCAGGTGATGTGATTACCACACATGACGGGGTGAAACATTGGCATGGTGCTACCAAAGACAGTTGGTTTGAACATATTGCGATTACTGCCGGCACTCCGGAATGGTTGGAACCTGTAGATGAGCAATGGTATGAAAATTTAAAAAAATAAAGGAGGAGAATATTGATGAAAAAACAAACAGCAGGAAGAGAACAGTTAGGTGAGTTTGCACCACAATTTGCGGCATTAAATGATGATGTGCTTTTTGGAGAAGTGTGGGCGAAAGAAAATGAATTGTCTGCACATGATCGGAGTATGATTACTTGTTCCGCACTTTTAGCGATGGGTGCTCCTCAGCTTGAGGCACATCTGAAAATTGCGAAAGAAAATGGTGTTACCAAAGAAGAAATCACTGCTTTGATTACGCATTTGGCTTTCTATGCTGGTTGGCCTAAAGCTTGGAGTGGATTCTCAATGGCGAAAGAAATATTTGCAGAGTAGCTTTTGGAGATAGAAGCTGGTTATCTTATTACTTTGAATAGGATTAAAATAAAAGAATAGAATTTATCAAAGGAACACTGTATGGTTATAGGATGAATTCATTCGATTCACAAGATTTTGTAACATTTTTTAGCTAGAAATTAAACAAAGAATTCAAAGGAGAAATAAATATGATTTTACAAGAAAATTATTCATTGAATAATGGAATGTTGATTCCAAAAGTAGGCTTTGGAACATGGATGATTGATGATGACACAGTCGTTCAAGCAGTTAAGGATGCTTTAGAAATTGGCTACCGTCATATCGATACAGCTCAAGCTTACGGAAACGAGCGTGGGGTTGGTGAGGCTATTCGGAATTCTGGAATTGACCGTTCAGAAATCTTTTTGACAAGTAAAGTAGCTGCGGAACATAAAACTTATGAGACAGCAGCAAAATCGATTGATGAATCATTGGAAAAACTTGGGTTAGAGACAATTGATTTGATGATTATCCATGCTCCCCAACCTTGGGATGAATTTAGAGAAGCCAATTATGATGAAGGAAATGTGGCAGCTTGGCAGGCATTAGAGGAGGCAGTGAAAGAAGGCAAAGTTCGTGCGATTGGATTATCCAATTTTAATCAGCATGATGTCGAAAATATCTTGGAACATGCCACTATCAAACCAGCAGTCAATCAAATTCTAGCACACATTTCCAACACGCCATTTGAACTAATTGATTTTTGTAAGGAAAACGGCATTTTAGTAGAAGCTTATTCACCCGTTGGACATGGGGAGTTAATGAAAAATGAAGAAATAAAAGAGATTGCTGAAAAATACGGCGTTTCCGTTCCTCAGCTTGCGATTCGCTATTGCTTGGAACTTGGATTGTTACCTTTACCAAAATCAGCAAATAAAAAGCATATTAAAGCTAATGGAGAACTTGATTTTAATGTATCAAATGATGATTTACAGCTGTTGATAAAGATGGAAAGAATCGATAATTATGGAGACTCTAGTTCGTTTCCCGTTTATAGCAAATAATTTACTTATTTGCTATTTACGAATAATCATGATGAATTTCATCATAATTATCAGCTCGAGCTGTTAAATCTATAGGCAGTTGTTCAATCAAAATCATTATGCATGTGTTTGTTAATCGTCATTCATAGATATATATAACATATCTATGAAAAGTAAGATAAATATATTGGCCTTAACCGTTTGTGAGGCGTATAGACATTTTTGTCTGTATGCCTTTTTTATTTTTTTCGAAAAATGCTCACTCCTAGATTGCAGTAATAATGGAAAGGGATAGAAGCAAAAAGAGTTGAATGAATTTTTTAGTAGGAGAATTTTTGGGCGACTCATAGGAAACCCACATTCGACACGCGTTTGGCAGTTTTTGTATTCAAAGGACGCAGAGCGGAAAAATTGAAGAAATTGATGAGTTGACTAATATACTCAATATTGTTAAACAGGAGTCTCTCTTCTTTAGAACTAGAGATAAAAGTTTTTATGATAATTTAAGAAAAAGCTACAAGTTTTAGAAGACAAACTAACTAAGTAAGATAAATGGATGAGGAACAGTATGATGTTTTTTAGGAAAGAAATGAATCAAGAAATTGAGAATATTTATAAACTGATATTAAATAAAGAAGCTGGGATAGTAAGGGAAAAGAAAAGTAGAATCAACTTTTGAAAGCTAACTTTATATATGTCGTTTTAGTTGGGATAGTTGCAATTTTGTTGATATTCGTAGTTGGCTTATTTTTTTAAGTGATTTTTTCGCAGCAATGTTTAAACTGTAACTGGATAGCCTGTCCACTATTTCTGTATAGTTATATCTATATATTATGACCATATGATAACTAGTTATTTTTAGAGTTAAAATATTTTCAAAAATCCCAGCAAATCATCCTTGGCGGAGGCTTTTTTGCTTCTATAGACATATTACTTTAACTCAAGTAAAATAGGTATGTTGTCGTGGGCTCTATCTTTATTGTCCATTAGCTTATGAATGACTCATCCACGGCAGCACACGTACCCTTAGCTCAGTTGGTCAGAGCAGATGGCTCATAACCGTCCGGTCGTAGGTTCGAGTCCTACAGGGTACATTAAAAAAACTAGCTCGTGATGAGCTAGTTTTTTTATCTTATTATTTGTGTTCACGTAAAAAGCGTTTTTCTTTCTTTTTCTCTTTTTCTTCATTCACTTTTTCTTCGGCCTTGTCAATGTTAGATTCAAAATCTCGTTTGTTTCTGGCTTCTTCAAAAGAGCGTCTATTTTCTTTTGCTCCGTCACGTTCTGTATGCATTATAAATTCCTCCAATAAATGATTTACTTTTTGGTTCTAAAAAAAACTATATCATATGTATAAAATATAATAAAACAAAAACCCACCAGAGTTGATGAGCGTGGAGGTCATATAAAGGGGAGAAAAAGAGGCAAATGTTTTAAAGAATTGTAAAATAGTAGTAGTAAATTGTCTCTAAAATACATAGTAAAAAGCTGGTATTATAGGATTTTTACAAGAAATAGAATATATCTAATCAAGCTAAAAAGAACATAGCTATTAAAATTAAAAAAGTATGTTAAGGTTCCCAAAATACAAGACTTAGCAAAAAGAGAAATAGGTACTTTTGAATATAAAGATACTTTTATTTAGTCGCCGATTTGCCATCAGTGGCGAAGGATTTTTCAGATGATCAGGAGAGATAAGTCGATTTAAGGGCATAAACAACCATTTGAGATACTGACGGATATTGAAGGGAATTTTGAAATAAGCTAAGAAGAACTGAAAGTTTATTTAGCGAAAAGAGGTCTTCATGGCTGTCCTGAAAATGGATGAGGATGTGCTTAAGAAGTAGCAAAGGACTAGCCATTTGGCTAGTCTTTTTTGTTGTGTTTTCTCACGACTTTCCCACAACTATATGGGGAAAATTAAAGCATGCTGTTTTTTTACATCCTTTCAAATAGATCTACTGTATCTTTTTTCATTTTTTGTAACATCAGTGTAAGTGTCCATAGTAATTGATAACCGAAAATGGATATTCATGGATATTAATCCTTTTGTAGATGATGTGTAACTGAAGGATTTTTCGACTGTTCGAAAAGGTGATAAAGGCGGATATATCGAAAAAGAAGGTAATTTAAGCGTTTATGGTAATGCATGGGTCTACAACGATTCAAAGGTTTACGGTGATGCAAAGGCCTACGGTAATGCTGATTTTATAGTTATTTACCCGATCGGTAGTGAAAATGGCATTTTAACAGCATTCAAAGATAAAGAAGGAAGCATTTCAGTGACACGCGGTTGTTTCGAAGGCTCTTTAGAGGAATTTGAATTAGCAGTGAAAGAAACACATGAGGAAAACAAGTACGCAAAAACATATCGTATTGTGGTTGAAATTATTAAAAACAGTCTAGAGAAATGAACTGAACTTAAAAAAAATTTTTAAAATGAATGAACGAATCAATAAAGTAGAATCGTAGGCAAAAGACAAAGGATTAGATCAAGCTGATCCAAAAGCGTAATTTTTGAAAGTTGCAAAAGAATTAACAGATGCAAAAGTCAATCATATTTTGGTAACAAATTTGACTGGCTCGATTTAATTAATTCGTTCTGTCATTCCCATTATGTGAGGACAAGAACAAGGACGAATTATTCAAATTTCTAGTTATGGTTGACAGGTTACCTTACTGGAAATTCGATGTATCATGCAACGAAATGGGAATCGAAGGCTCTGCATAATCAGTGGCATAAGAGGTAGAAAATTTGATGACCGAAGAGAATGGAAATCCAGACAATGGCTTGGCATTGTGACTTCTACAGCTACAGATGTCATCAATTAAGAAAAAATTGATACGTCCTTTATTTTGAAGTATTTTTCAAACCGTGCTACTAAAAAACAAAATATTTAGTTAAATTAATATTAAATGATTAGAAAATGCATATCTAAAATAATTATTTTTAATATAACGCAAGAATAAAATATTTAATTGTATATATTTTGTCCATTTTTTTATTTCTAGCTAAATTTTTACTTGATATACTTTACTCCTTGAATGAAAAACTAGAACATTTAGGAGTGACTCAAAATGACAAAACGAATTTCATTAGAAAAAGCAGCAGTTGATTTCAGTGAGGCAAATGCCCCTCATCCACGTATCTATGAATTAGAGCCAAAAGATGGACGTGCATTACTCGAAGAGGTACAAGAATCTCCTGTTAATAAATATAATGTAGATATCGAAGATCAACTGATGGATACTGGAAAATATGGCTCAATCAATGTCCGGTTTATTCGACCAGCTGGCAATTATACTACTCTACCTGTAATTTTTTATATCCATGGTGCCGGTTGGGTATTTGGTAGTGCCAAAACACATGATAAATTAGTGCGAGAATTAGCTGTTCGAACGAATTCAGTTGTGGTATTTCCAGAGTATACATTATCTCCAGAAGCAAAATACCCAACAGCCATTGAACAAAACTACGCAATTTTACAACAATTACCAACAATTTCAGAAGCAAAAAAAATGGACATTTCCCGTTTAACTGTAGCAGGTGATTCTGTTGGTGGAAATATGGCCACAGTAATGACGATTATGACAAAACAACGTAATGGCCTGACAATCAACCAGCAATTATTGTATTATCCTGTAACAGACGCGAATTTTAACACGGAATCTTATAACGAATTTGCAGAAGATTATTATTTAACAAAAGAAGGCATGAAATGGTTCTGGGATCAATATACGACTGATGAAAAACAACGTGCAGAAATCACTGCGTCTCCTTTACGAGCAACTCTTGATGAATTGAAGGGACTACCAGCAGCAATGATCTTAAATGGTGAAGCAGATGTTTTACGTGATGAAGGTGAAGCTTATGCACGGAAATTACGTGAAGCTGGAGTTGACGTCACACAAGTCCAATTCCAAGGAATGATTCACGATTTCGTAATGATCAATGTATTGGATCAAACAAAAGCCGCAAGAGCCGCTATGACGTTGTCTACGGAATGGATTAACCGTAGAAATAATTTATAATCAATCATCGGTAATCTGACACATTCAAAGAATAGTACAAGATTTTTTGTCAAGTGATATTAGCGAAATGATAATATTATCATTTTTTACTGCCTAATATACTTTTTAGTAAGTTAAAATGTATGACCCGCAATGAAAGGAGTGTAAGTTTATGAATTATGATAAAAATTTGACAACAAAAGAAGGTCAACCTTGGGCTGATAATCAGCATTCATTGTCTGCAGGAGAAAGAGGTCCGCTATTAATACAAGACTACGCGCTTTTAGAAAAACTCGCACATTTTAATCGAGAACGTATACCTGAAAGAGTAGTACATGCAAAGGGCGCTGGAGCAAAGGGTGTTTTTGAATTAACTAAGGACATGAGCGAATATACAAAAGCTGACATATTCAATGGTGTTGGAAAAAAAACACCAATGATTGCTCGATTTTCAGTTGTAGCAGGAGAGTCAGGTCATCCCGATACTTATAGGGATGTACGCGGATTTGCTTTGAAATTTTATACTCAAGAAGGAAACTATGACATAGTGGGAAATAATACACCGGTGTTTTTCATTAATGACCCCTTAAAATTTCCAGATTTTATTCATTCACAAAAAAGAAATCCGAAAACACACGCACGTAGTCAAGATATGCAATGGGATTTTTGGGCTCATTCACCTGAAGCCACACATCAAGTTACTATTTTGATGGCGGATAGAGGGATTCCATTAAGTTACCGGTATATGCATGGTTATGGGAGTCATACTTACAAATGGGTTAACAATAAAAATGAACAATTTTGGGTTAAGTATCATTTTAGAACTGATCAAGGTATCAAAAATTTAACTAATAAGTTAGCAACTGAGTTGTCTGGAAAAGATTTTGATTATGCGCAGAATGATTTGTTTAATGCGATTGAGCAAGGAGAATTTCCATCTTGGTCAGTGTTTGTTCAAATTTTGCCGTATGAAGAAGGGCTAGCATATAAACATGATATTTTTGATGTTACTCAAGTTGTTTCACAAAAAGATTTTCCATTGATTGAAATAGGTAAATTTACATTAAATAAAAATCCTGAAAACTATTTTGAAGATATGGAGCAACTAGCGTTTTCACCTGCTAATTTAGTTCCCGGCGTAGAAGCATCTTTAGATAAATTACTACAAGGACGTCTATTTGCATATAAGGATGCAGCACGGTATAGAATAGGTGCAAACTATGAGCAACTACCAGTTAACAGACCAATTGTCCCAGTTCACAGTTATGAAAGAGATGGTGCAATGGTTCAAGGTCAGGATGATCAAGTGAACTATGAACCAAATGGCGAGAACGGACCTAAAGAAGTGCCATCAGCGAAGATTCAAGGAGATAAGGTAACAGGGATTAGTGGAAACTACTCTTATCCTAAACCCGACTACTATAGTGCAGCAGGTAAATTATATCGCTTGTTACCTGATGAAGAAAAAGATAGATTGATTGAGACAATTGGTTTGAATTTGGGACAAGTTTCTAAAGAAAGCATAAAAATTATGCAAACAAAGCATTTCTATCAAGCAGACCCAGAGTATGGTACCCGAGTTGCGGAAGTACTAAACATACCAATAGATAAAATTGTGAACTAAAAAATATAAAGAAATAGTTTCAATAAAAAATATTATATGATGTAAGATCATCATTAAGTATTTATTGAAACTATTTTTTTAATGCATTTATTTTTTGAGATCCCAGAAGAAAATGAAATTGCATAGGATAAAAGAATGGAATGACCTGTTCTATTCAAATCAGTTGTATTATTAGTAATAAGGTAAGTATTGCTTAGTAAATTACATATAACCTGAATTCTCATTAGTAGGTATTTTCAGAAGAGTCTATGGGTATTTCAACACCAATTTTTTTTGAAAATCTTTTGATGATAAATGCTAAAGATAAGACAGAAGAATTGATAAACTTGAATAGTAACTAGAAGAACTTCTTAGGAAAGAACTATCCGGTTATTCTTTTCCGATAGTTAAGAAAACTAATCATAAGAATTTAGTCTATGTTTTAGTTTTACTTTTATATAGGAAACTTCCAATTAGTCCTATTAAAGTAAATATTGATTATACTAAAAATTATATATCTAATAGGTTAATACGAAAGACACTCACCAATTTCTTTGGAAGTTCCATTACATTCATAGATAATCGTGAACAATCAGATATTATAATTTCTGATTGTTTTGAAAGAGAACTTTATGAGAAAGAAAAGTATTTTTATTTTGAAAATATGTATGACTGGGAAACTTGAAATGACTTAACAAAAAAATACAAAGGATTATGTACAATAGATCATTTCAATCTCTTTTTAACAATTAAAGAGAAGGGATTCATAATTTTTTTTATGAAGTAAAAAATATGATTGGTGTAAGAGTAGCAGGAGAAAATGAATTAGATTTTGCAGAAGGAGTCGGGGCACTTATTGAAGAAATAGTCGCAATAGATGCAGAATTGTCAACCCCGCCATTTTATTTTGTAACACAAATAGAAGATAAAACATATACAGATATTTTAATTGGATTACAAGAAAAGAATGATTAAAGGGATTGTTAAATAAAATGTGTAAGTCGGGATTTTTTTTCACGCTCAGTATTTTTTATACAAGGAGATATCATCGTTTTAACAGAGTTAGCTCGTTTAGGACGTAACAATAAAGGAGTGACTGTAGATATATCAAACCTTAGTACAATTTTTATGAAGAGGTGGAATAATTAATCGATATATAAGTAAGTCTAGTATGGACATGAATTTGTCAAGAGAGAATCTCCTTCTAGTCGACTCTATTCAGAAAGTGGATATAAAGATGGTGATAATTGCTCAAAACTTGTAAGTTTCCAGTTTATAATAAAAAAAAGTTAGTATAGTCATTTTTTTAGGTATATAGATGTCTGGTCTATATACCTTTTATTTGTAAAATTTTTTGTTCTTTATTGGAAAGTACTCACTTCCAGATTGAACAATAGAGTTTGTTGAATCAACTTTACTGTTCAAAAAAAGAACGACCACATGATCGTTCTTTTACCTAAAACTATTAGCTACGAACTATTTTTCTTTTAAAGAAAACATAGAGTGCTGTGATAAATGAAACAGCAAATGACAAATAGCCAAGTGGAATACAGAAGAATGCAGGCTCAATCAACCAACCATTTGCATCAAGATGTGAGCCAACAATTGCAGATGTCATAAACAATAGAACAGATACAATAAGAAATAAAATCGAAATGCTATACTTTTTCATAAATATCTCCTCCTTATTTTTGAATTATAGGTGATAAATATTAAGAATAAATAGAAGTGACAAATATGTTAGAATCATTTGATTAGCAAGAATAAAGCTAAGACCTTAGATTGTTTATTAAAAAAAGAAGGGCAGAAATCCTATACAATCGTATATAAAATGGCAAATCCAACTAACCCAAATACTGTTTGATTTTTTCCATATATAGTTTAAAGCGATTCGAGCGGGCATCAAAGTTATCAATAGCTGTAAAGGATGGAATCCATAGGCCGGGATATGCCACATAGCAAAAAGAAAACTACAAATAATTGTTGACCATAAGAATGAGATGCCTTTTTTTTGAAGAGAAATTAGGATATTTGTACTTAATAATTCTTCTCCCATAAGCATGAAAGGTACTTGAAAAAAAATCATCACGAATGAAATCGTTTCTCCAATAGAGTTTGTTGTTGCTTTACCAAAAAAGTAAGAATAAACCAATGAAAATAAAGTCCCTGAAACAAATATCAGAGGGATCCCCCAAAGCAGAGCTTTAAAGCTAAAATGTTTAAACTGTGATAAAAAATCATTTTTTAACAAGTAATAGCCCGCTAATCCAGCAAACAATAAATTCCAAAAGGTTCCCAGTACAGATAAAACAGTGTTGTTAAGTCCTGAATAGGGTAGAAATGAATAAGACAGACCAATAATTATCGTGGTAAAGAAAAGAAAAGTAGAAGATTTTTTTTTCATAAGCATCACACCTTTTTAAATTATTAAGAATAAAGTAAGTATATAGATAAACAACAAAAAATCAATATAAATATTTTTGCTAAGAATTGAATTGGATTAGTTGTTTAAACTTTTGGGAAAGCGCAAGAATGGTCGTACATCGATTGCAAGTTATGATCAAAGTAAAAAACAAAAGATCACTTTATTCCATCAGATATTTAGGAGAATTAGTTAGTCATAAATAAACCTTTAAATAAAATTTTTAAAAGAAAAAAGGACCCGAGTGTTACTCGTGCCCTTTTTATGGTGATTCTTTATTTTTTAAATTAGTATCATGTTTCTTCACCTATGTGCGTTAATTGAATAGTCAAAAAAGATAGCTATTTTCATACACAAATGAATAGCGTGATCGATAAAACGATTTTAGCGACTAAAAAGATACTAAACAATTGGCAGTTAAGCATTGAACAGACTAAAAAAAATTTTTAGTCTTCTGATGGTAAGACTTGAGCTAACACTCGGCTCAACTCATCGGCACTGGTTCCATCATCATTGGTCAACCATTCATCCACTGTTCCTAGAACACCTCGGACAAAATAAGTGAAATAATATTCGAGCAATCGGGGATCGTCTTCTTGATATCGAGCAGCAAAGCTTTCAATGGCTACCTCGTGTACTTCTTGAAAAATAGTTTTGATTAGGTGACTATCTTGGTAATTGCGGGTCAAAATAGAAGAAAGAGGTTGTGCTTCTTTTAAAATAGAAATTAGGCGACTTAGCCATGAGGCCAACTCTTCGTCACTGTCGATTCTGATTAAGGGAAGAATTCTTTCGATAAGTTGTGCTTCGATTTGGTGAAACAGATCCATGGTATCTGTATAGTAATTGTAGAAAGTACCACGATTGACATCGGCTAATTTACATATATCTGTAACAGTTATTTTTTGGAGCTCCTTTTCAGACAACAAATTTAAAAAAGCTTCATTGATTATTTTTTTTGTATAAATAGTTCGACGATTATTTTTGATTCCAGCCATGAGTAAGCTTCCTTTCATTTAATGAACAGATTAATAAATTTTGTCTACTCAATGACAACTTCAAGTTCTTTGCTTATTGCCATGAGTGATTGAAATGATTATACTAACAACAGAGTATATAATCAACAGGGTGTTGAAAACATGACGAGGTGAATAAACATGAGCTATATTGAAGTGAAGAATGAGTTTAAACGATATCAAATGGGGGACACAACCATTACAGCGAATAACGACATCAATTTCTCAGTTGAAGAAGGGGAGTTAGCTGTGATTTTAGGTCCTAGTGGTGCCGGTAAATCAACAGTATTGAATATCTTGGGTGGGATGGATACACCTGATGAGGGGCAGATTATCATTGATGGGGTGGATATTGCAAATTTCAATAACCGACAATTAACGGAGTTTCGACGAACGGATGTAGGTTTTGTTTTTCAATTTTATAATTTAGTTCCTAACTTGACTGCAAAAGAAAATGTGGAGTTAGCCACTGCTGTATCCCCAGATGCCTTAGGCGTAGAGGAAACCTTACGTCAAGTTGGTCTTGGCGAACGGATGAAGAACTTTCCAGCTCAACTTTCTGGTGGGGAACAACAACGAGTGGCAATTGCCCGTGCGTTAGCAAAAAATCCTAAAATTTTACTCTGTGATGAACCGACAGGAGCGCTTGATTACGAAACAGGAAAGCAAGTCTTGACGTTATTACAAAATGTAGCTAAAAAACAAGGACGGACAGTACTTTTAATTACTCACAATTCGGCAATCGCACCAATGGCAGATCGGATCATTCACATCAATGATGCCAAAGTACGTTCGGTAGAAATCAACAAGACCCCGTTGCCTGTGGCAGAGATTGAGTGGTGAGGGAACAAAAATGAAAAATCTCTATATTCGTAGTGTATTTCGCGATATTCGACAAAGTTTAGGACGATTTATCGCAATCATTTTAATTATCTTCATGGGTGTTTTATTGTTTGTAGGAATCAAATCCATCGGGCCAAATCTTGAAAAAACTGTCCAAGAATTTGTTACTAACCATAACGTTTCAGATATACAAATTCAAGGAACTGCTGGTCTGACAAATGAAGATTTGGCTATTGCTGAAAAAATAGCTGGTGCCAAGGGAGAATTAGGTTATAGTTTTCCTTATGTGGAAGAGCAACAAGATCGTAATTTACAAGTTTATTCTTATGCTGAGGATAAAAAGCAAAATAAATTGACACTATTACAAGGAAATTATCCAGAAAATAATCAACAGTTGTTGATAGATGAGAGCTTAAAAGAACAATACCCCATCAACAGTAAAATCACCATCAAAGATAGCCAATTAAAAGATGAGAACTTTACAGTCACGGGTTATGTGTCTTCACCTATATATGTTGATAAAAAAGAACGTGGTGTGACGACCGTAGGGGATGGGACAATAGATGGATATGTTTACTTGCCTGAAACTGCCTTTGCCAGTGAAACCTATTCTATTTTGTATTTGCGTTTCTCTGATTTACAAGAGAAAGATATTATGTCTGATGTGTATAAAGATCAAATGATCGTTCACGAGGAAAAATTACAAAAACTTTTTGATGAGCGTAAAGAGCAACGAAAAACGGAGTTGCAAGCGATAGCTAATCAAGAAATCATCAAAGGAGAACAAGAATTACAAGAAAACCAACAAAAGCTGACTGATGGGCAGAATGAACTGAATACAGCGAAAGAACAATTGAAGAGTCAACAACAACAGTTGGAACAACAAAAAGCGCAACTTGAAACGATTTACGGTCCAACTATCGCGAAAGAACAATTGGCGTCAGCACAAGGTGAGTTAGAAAAAGCTACCACAGGGCTTGCTGAAAAACAGACAGAGCTCATGGAAAACCAACAAACGTTATCAAAAGCGCAAGAGAAGATTGACCAATCAAAAAAAGATGTGGAGTCTATCAAAACGCCAAATTACCTTCTGACTCAACGAAGTTCAAATCCTGGTTTTACAGAGTTTACTAGTTTATCAGACCGGATCGATGCAATTGGGAATGTCTTTCCAGTTTTTTTCTTTTTGATTGGCATCTTGATTACATTTACTACCATTACACGTATGGTTGAAGAAGATCGAAAAGAGATTGGTACGTTGAAAGCATTGGGTTATCGAAACAGTGAAATCGCTCAAAAATATCTATTGTATGCTCTATTGACAGGAACTGTTGGAACTGTTTTGGGCGTTATCATCGGAACCAAAGGACTGCCACCTGTAGTTTTTACCATGCTGAAAAAAAATTATGTTTTTGAAAATTACCCGACGGATTTTTGGTTTTGGCCGATTTTAGTGGCAATACTTGCGGCACTTTTTGCAACTGTTGTATCTACTATTTATATCTTGGTTAAAGATTTACGGGAAAAACCCATGGCGCTTTTGATGCCTAAAGCACCAAAACCTGGAAAAAGAATTTTGTTAGAATACATTACACCTTTATGGAGCCGATTGAGTTTTAATCAAAAAGTGACGTACAGAAATCTTTTTCGCTATAAAGCTCGAGCAATTTTGACGATTCTTGGGATAGCAGGCTGTATGGGCTTAATGGTAGCTGGGTTCGGGTTACAAGATTCCATTGGTGGGGTGGTGGATGTTCAGTTCAAGCAATTGAATCACTTTCAAGGAATCGTTACGATGAAAGATGAGGGAGATGTCCAAAAAGTGAATGAAGTGCTGAGGGCTCATGACCAAGTCAAAGGTAGTATGAATGTTTTTGCTGATCAAGTGAAATTCAAAAAAGATGGGGTCAGTGATTTAAGTGCATCGTTGTATGCTTTTAAGGATACGGATCGTGCTAAAGATTATTTCACTTTGAAAAAAACAGACAAAAAAACAACCGTAGAGATCCCCAATGGTGGAGCAGTTGTCACGGAAGGTGTAGCGAAAGCTTACAACGCGAAGGTCGGAAGTAATCTGACGATTCAAGATAATGAGGGTAAAAAAGTAAAAATAAAGATTAGTGGAATCGTTGAAAATTACTTAGGTAATACAATTTATATGGATCAAAACTACTATCAACAAGTCATGGATAAAGATTTCACTGAAAATACGATCTTCTTCAAAAGTCATGAAATGTCTTCTCAAGATGAAACGAAATTAGCGAATCAATTACAAGCTACCAATCAAGTGACAACAACGACTTTTATGAGTACTCAAGCAAGTAAACAAGCTTTTGCTAGTGATAATTTACGTCCAGTCGTTTTGATTTTTATTGTTTTATCAGGCACGTTAGCCTTTGTCGTTTTGTTTAATCTGACGAATATCAATGTATCAGAGCGGGAACGAGAATTAGCGACAATCAAAGTTTTAGGATTCTTTGACGGAGAGGTCACGATGTATATCATTCGGGAAAACGTCATCTTTACTTTGGTAGGGATCTTATTGGGCTGTGGTATTGGTAAGGTCTTGACATGGTTCATTATTACGATGGCTAGCGCCGACAATATGGCTTTTCCACTTTTGATTCCGAAAATGGGCTATTTAGTTTCAGGCGCTTTGACGATTATCTTTTCTGCTATCGTGATGTTCATCACGCACAAAAAGTTAAAAGAAATTGATATGATTAGTGCTTTGAAATCGAATGAGTAAAACAAAAAAGTTTTGTCTGTCACTGTTAAGTGCCTGACAAAACTTTTTTACGTTAGAGTTGAATGTACTGACCTAGTTCTTAAAAAGAGTACAAGATTAGCTAGTCTGATGGCGAGGTAAGAATAGACCTGTGTCTTTTTACATAAACAGATTTTTCAACAAACTGCTCTATCATTATTTACTCTCACTTCTGAATTTGGCTTATTTTTGGCCAAATATAAATTTTTTCTAAATGATTTCATAAGCAACTCTAAAGAAGATTCGGTTTTTTACGATTTATTTTGATATTCTTCGAGAAAAAAAGTAATATTTTTATGAAATTAAATATAAGTAAACTTGTTAGGTGAGGCTCCTAAACAAACACAGGCTATTGCGCAGAAACGTCGAAAGACGCCAATGTGTAAAATAGGAATTGTCGGATTAAGGCTTTTCATAAAATAGCTAAGAGTAATTCTTTACGTTGTTTAGTGCTAAAACTCAGACGATGAGATTAATTGTGTGGGACACCAGATTTGTTAGTTTTTTTGCTAACGTTTGGTGTCCTTTTTTTGAGGCTATTTACTGTTTCTCTCCCGTCTTAAACAGGTGCTTAAAAAGGGGAGAGAACATTGTGAGAAAAAGAAAATCGATCGACTGGCTATTATTATTACCATATTTAGGCGTAAGCGTAGTCGGTCTCTTACTTGTGTTCAGCGCAAGTTCGTACAGACTGACAGTTGAGGGTCAGAATGCATTATCGCTGTTTTATAAGCAAGCCATTTTTATAGGAATGAGTTGGTTGGTGATTGCTGGCATTTATCGGCTAAAAAAGAAAATTTTATTAAAAGGACTCCTTGCCAAAAGTCTGCTGGGTTTGGGAATCGTTAGTTTGATTTTGGTTTATGTCATTGGTGTAAATATCAACGGTGCACAACGATGGGTTTCGTTAGTTGGTATTCAATTTCAGCCTTCTGAAATAACAAACGTTGCATTGATTCTTTATCTAGCGTATTTTTTTCGGGTGGAACGAAGGAAGGAGGAAATGTGGGTACCTTATGCTCTCGTTTTATTTAGTGGGTTGCTGATTTTATTTCAACCGAAAGTGACAGGTGCAATCATTCTTTGGGGAATCGCACTAGTCATCATTACGACAGCACAGTTGCCTTATCAGTTTTCAATTGCCATTTTTTTCGCAACAATTGCAGGAGTTGCTGTGGTAGGAGGAACAATCCTTTTTCTAGGTAATCATGATCTTTTGCCAAATTTATTCATGCATACCTATGACCGTATTCAGTTAGTGAGAGATCCTTTTTTAGATCCTTATGGAAAAGGATTTCAGATGAGTCATTCCTATTATGCGTTATATAATGGTGGTTTTTTTGGCCGCGGGTTAGGAAATAGTATTACAAAAAAAGGATATTTACCAGTAGCAGAAACAGATTTTATTTATTCGATTTTAGTAGAAGAATTGGGAATGATCGTCGGACTAATCGTGTTAGCACTTCTTTTTTTAATCATTCTTCGATTATTTATGTTAGCTGCAAAAGAAACTAGTCAACAAATTAGCCTGATTTATTTTGGTGTCGGGACTTTGTTGCTCTTACAAACAAGTATTAATATTGCAAGTATCTTAGGAATGATTCCAATGACGGGAATTCCATTACCATTCATCAGTTATGGAGGAACAAGTTATTTGTTCTTATCGATTGCTTTAGGAATCTGTCTAAAATTCTCTTCGGAGGTAAGCGTAAATGGTCAAACGTTTGAGCAATGAGTTAAATTATTCTCTGTTTTTGCCAATTTTCCTTTTTTATTTGATGAGTATCGGCGTGCAAGCAATAGCTGCTGATTTGGATGGGGTCGATGTTAGGCGTATTGTCTTCAAACAAACGATTTTTTGTCTAGTTTCATTTATCTTGCTAGTTGCGACTAGTAGAATTCCTGCAGCAACTTTACTAAGATATGCACCAATTTTGTATATGCTGTCACTGGGATTGATGGCTCTCTTATATTGGTTTTATGATCCATCAATGTATGTTTTAACAAACACAAAACGGTGGTTGCGAATCGGCTCATTTTCTTTCCAGCCTTCTGAGTTGATGAAACTAAGTTTTATTCTTTTTATGGTACGTCTGACAGTTCGTTTTGAAATGGAATGGCCTCAAAAAAAATTAGCAAGAGATTTGAAAAGTGACTTAGGTTATTTAGGAAAAATTGGCATGTACAGTTTACCTACCTTTTTGTTGATGTTTCTGCAGCGAGACTTTGGGACAAGTTTAGTTTTTATTGCGATTCTAGGTGCGCTGTTTATTATTGCTGGGGTACATTGGAAAATCTTGACGATCATCACAAGCATCGGTGCAATGTTAGGTAGTACATTGTTAGTTCTGGTGTTCAGCGAATGGGGAAACAAGTTGCTCTACTCCTTACATTTTAAGACCTATCAATTAGATCGTGTTCGCGCGTGGATCGATCCATTTCAATATCGTGACACGATTGCGTATCAGCAAGTTCAAAGTCTTTATGCAATTGGTAGCGGGGGATTATTTGGACGTGGGATTAGCGGGATCTCTGTGTACGTGCCAGTTCGAGAATCAGATATGATCTTTACCGTAGTTGGTGAGGGCTTTGGCTTTATGGGCGCGGCATTTGTTATTTTTCTATATTTTTATTTGTTTTATCAAATACTTTCTGCAGCGCTGAAGACAAATAACAAAGCGAATCTGTATCTTGCAGTAGCGTTTGTTTTTGGGCTGATGTTTCAAATTTTTGAAAATATTGGTGCAGCAATTGGCATATTGCCACTAACCGGTATTCCATTACCCTTTTTAAGTCAAGGAGGTACTTCACTGATTGTGTTAGGAATTGGGTTAGGTGTCACGATGGGATTCAAGAAAAAATAGCTTGTTATGAACAAAATAAAAGAATAAAAAGTGAGGATACTTTATGCGAAAGAAATTGTTTTTGAACAGTGCTGCTGCTTTGTTCTTACTACTCGTAGTTACAAGTGGTGTTATGACGGATGCGCCATGGCTTCATCATGTGGATCAAATTTTCATCCAACATCGGGTACCCGATAATGCCAATATAACTGTTTTGATAGGTTTGGTAGCGAAGGTAGCGACGATTGGTACAATGTTACTTATTTTTGGCGTAATAGCAATTTTTTTACTAAGAAAGAATCGAAAATCTTTAGCAATTTGGTGTTTGGGGAATCTCCTATTTGTTAGTGGTATTGGCTATGTCTTAAAGCATTTGATCCAACGAACACGCCCAGATCAATTGCAATATCTTGCACGTTCGTCCTACAGTTTTCCAAGTGGGCACTCCGTATTGATCATGACATTTGTTTGTTCCATGGTTGTGATTTATGCTTTCAGCAATCAAAAGATTTCTTTACCAATCAAACTGGTTTTCTGTTTCTTATTAGCTGTGATTGCTGGTGGTCGCATTTACTTAGGTGTCCATTATTTCAGTGATGTTTTTACTGGATTGTTGCTTGGGTATGGGACGACTTTTGGAACAGCTGGTCTTTTTTATCCACACTTACGACAAGAAACATTCACTATTCTGCAAACTAGAAAAAGTCGTTTTTCAACAGGACAAAAAGTTTTACTAAGTCTAGTTACTGTGCTTGTTATCATTGTTTCTGGTTTGAGTGTTTTTGCTTTGCGCTTTTACCACAGTAGTCAAAAAATGGCAGACTCAATGTATTCACCCGTTGAACGAAAAGGAAATACGAAAGCGCCGGAAGCTTCAGAACCAATGAGCATTTTACTATTGGGCATTGCAAATGATTCAAAAAGAAAAACGGACTACAGAGCAAATACGATTATGGTGGCAACTTTGAATAATCAGACGAAGAAAACAACTTTAGTAAGTATTCCACGAGATTCGTTTGTAGAAATCGTTGGGGCAGATTACGAAGATAAAATCAATCACGCACATTCGATTGGTGGGCCAGAAATGATTATGAATACTGTTGAAACATTTTTAGATATCCCAATTCATCATTATGTGTCGGTCAATATGGACGGGTTGCAGACACTGGTAGACGCAGTAGGTGGAGTCACTGTAGATAATGATTTTGCTTTTTCAGCTGAAGGAATTGATTTTCCAAAAGGGAAGCAACATTTGGATGGTTGGGAAGCATTACAATATTCGCGAATGCGTTATGAAGATCCTAAAGGTGATTATGGTCGTCAAGGTAGACAACGAGAAGTAATGGAATTGCTGATAGATAAAATGCTATCAACGAAAAGTGTTTTTAGTTATCAGAAAATTATGGATGGCATTGGAGAGAATGGGAAGACGGATCTGACCTTCGACCAAATGCAAAAAATCTTAACAGGTTATTATTCTTGTTTAACAACCATTGACAGTGAACAAGTCCAAGGTGAAGGTTTTACGGGAGATGGAATTACTGGACAAGATGGAATATCTTACCAAAGAATACCGGTAGAAGAAGTCCAAAGAGTGAAAGATTTATTGCATAAACAACTACACTTGTGACGAAGGAGCCTAGTCAGGAGACAAATTAAAAACGAATGCGCGGTGTATTAGGAACAAATAATTAATTGAAGAGATAAAATTTATTCACGTATAAAACGCATAAAGAC